>JAZKBZ010000021.1:0-97123 GCA_040388315.1 Pseudomonadota bacterium
CGCCGCCGACCTGATCCCGCCCGAAATCCTCGCCTATGAGGCGCGCATGAAGGCCCGCCCGGCCTATCAGCGCGCCTACGCTGTCCCGTGACCGAGAGCTACATCATCGCCGGCGGGGTGGCTGGGGCCGCCCGGCTCTCGGTCCTCTCCCAGGCGATGGCGGAGGCCACCGGCGCCCTGCTGGATCTGATGGACATTCCGCCGCAGGCCCGGATCCTCGACGCCGGCTGCGGCGGCGGCGACGTCACCCGTCACCTGGCGACCCGCACCACGGGGGCGGTGATCGGCCTGGACCTCGACGAGGTGAAGATCTCCATGGCCGGCCAGGACGCCCCGGCCAACGCCGCGTTCCACGTGGGGGGTTTCGAGCGGGCCGAGGACCTGGGCCCCTTCGACGTCATCTATGCCCGTTTCCTGCTCTCCCACCTCACCGATCCGGCGGCCGCGGTGGCCACCTTCCTGCGGGCCCTGGTCCCCGGGGGCCTGCTGGTGGTGGAGGACGTGGAGTTCTCCGCCCACCTGTGCGAGCCCAGCCGGCTGAGCTTCAGGCATTATGTGCAGTGGTATGTGGGGTCCGCCCACCGGCGCGGCGCCGATCCGGAGATCGGTCCCAAGTTGCCGGGCTTGCTGGGGCGCGGCGGTTTCCGCAATGTCGACGCCCGCCTGGTGCAGCCGGCGGGGCTCACCGGCCCGGTGAAGGCCATGGCCGCCCTCACCCTGGCTGGAATCGCCGAAGCTGTTGAAATGATGGGTGTTTCACGTGAAACCCTGATCGATGACATCTCCGACCTGGTCCGCGCCCGCGACGACCCCACGGTGTTCATGAGCCTGCCGCGGGTGACCCAGGCCTGGGGCTGGAAGCCGGGGGACGGATAGTCCCCCTAGGAGGGGAGCATCTCCACCCTCAAGGAATCAGCAGGCTCGCCCCCACCGTGTCGCGGCCCTCCATGGCCTCGTGGGCCCGGCGGGCCTCGGCCAGGGGGAAGGTCTGGCCGATGTCGATCTTCACCTTGCCGGACTTGATGACGTCGAACAGGGCGGCGGCCGAGGCGTCCAGCTCGGCGGTGGTGAGCAGGTAGTCCCCCATGGTGGGGCGGGTGAGGAACACAGATCCCGCCAGCATCAGTCGGGCCGGCGCCAGGGCCGGCGGCGGGCCCGAGGCGTTGCCGAAGGAGACGAACAGGCCGCGCTTGGCCAGGCTCCCCAGGGTGCCCTCGAAGGTGGCGGCGCCCACGGAATCATAGGCCACCGGCACGCCCTTGCCGCCGGTGATGCGGCGCACCTCGGCGGCGACATCGGCGTCGCGGTAGAGGATGACGTGGTCGGCGCCCAGGGCCCGGGCGCGGTCGGCCTTCTCCGGCGAACCGGCGGTGGCGATCACCGTGGCGCCCAGGGCCTTGGCCCACTGGACCAGGATCGAGCCGACGCCGCCGGCGGCGGCGTGAACGAGGATGGTCTCTCCGGCCTTCACCTCATGGCAGCGGCGCAGCAGGAACTCCGCCGTCATCCCCTTGAGCAGGGCGCCGGCGGCGACTTGGGCGTCGATCCCGGCCGGCGGCTTGACGGCCCGCTCGGCGTTCACCGCGTGGAACTCGGCATAGGCGCCGATCGGCCCCGAGGCGTAGGCGGCCAGGTCGCCGACGGAAAAGCGGGTCACCCCCTCCCCTACCGCCTCGACGATGCCGGCGCCCTCCATCCCCAGGCCCGAGGGCAGCCGCAGGGGATAGAGGCCGGAGCGGTGATAGGTGTCGATGAAGTTCAGGCCGATGGCCTGGTTGCGGATCAGGATCTCCCCGGCCTTGGGCTCGGGCTTGGGAACCTCAGTCAGCTGCAGGACCTCGGGTCCGCCGACAGCCTCGATACGAATGGCGCGCATGATCGGAGCCTCCCTAGTCCAGGTGCTGCTGGAAGAAGGCCAGGCTTCGGCCATTGGCGTGGCGGGCCGCATCGGCGTCGTAGTGCTCCCCGCCGTGGCGGGCGAAGGCGTGGTCGCAGCCGGGATAGGTGTGGATGGTGACGTGGGCGTGGTTCTTGAGGGCCTGGAGGATGACGGCCTGGGCCTCCTTGGGGACGAACTGGTCCTCCTCGGCGATGTGCAGCATCAGCGGCCGCTCCAGCTTGTCGGCCTCGGCCACCCGGCTCTCGATGCCGACCCCGTAATAGCCGACGCTGGCGTCGCAGTCGGTGCGGGTGGCGGTGAGGAAGGCCAGCATGCCCCCCAGGCAATAGCCCACCGCGCCGACCTTGCCCGAACAGCCGGGATCGGCGCGGATGTGGTCGATGACCGCGGCGATATCCTTGACCCCGGCGTCAGGGTCGAAGGCGTTGAACAGCTCGAAGGCCTTCTTCCACTCGGCCTCGGACTTGTCGGTGATGTCGATCCCAGGCTCGATCCGCCAGAACAGGTCGGGGCAGATGGCCAGGTAGCCCTGGGCGGCCAGGCCGTCGGCGATCTCGCGCATGACGGCGTTGACCCCGAAGATCTCCTGGATGACCACGATGGCCGGGGCCTTGGCGGCGGCGGGCCGCGCCACATAGGCGGTGAACGAACCGTCTTCGGTGGTCAGGGTGAGGGTTTCGCCAGCCATGGAAGGCTCCGTTTCTCTTGCGTTGTGTTGGCTACTAGCGTGCGGTGGCCAGTACCGGCCATAACTAATGCGTCCAGGAAGGGCCCGCCATGAAGATGACCATCGAGATCGACTGCACCCCCATCGAGGCCCGCACCTTCATGGGCCTGCCCGACGTCACCGCCTTGAACGACAAGCTGGTGGAGGAGATGCAGAGCCGGATGACGGCCAATATCAACATGCTCTCTCCCGACGAGCTGATGAAGAACTGGACCGCCTTCGGGGTCGGGGCCCAGGAACAGTTCCGCAAGCTGATGTCCACCGCGGTGGACATGGGCATGGGCGCCGCCAACCGCCCGAAATGACCGACACCATCTACGCGGCCGCCACCGCGCCCGGCCGCGCGGCGGTGGCGGTGGTCCGGCTGTCCGGACCCGCGACCCGGGCCACGGTCAAGGCCTTGTCCGGACGGGTGACACGGGCGCGGACAGCCACCCTGCGCACCCTGCGGGACGCGCGCGGCGCGGCGATCGACCAGGCCCTGGTGCTGCGCTTCGAGGCGCCGGCCAGCTATACCGGCGAGGACAGCGCGGAGTTTCACGTGCACGGCGGCCCCGCGGTCGTGGCCGCGCTTCTGGAAGCTTTGAGCGCGCTTGGCCTGAGGCTGGCCGAGCCGGGGGAGTTCACCCGCCGGGCCTTCGAGAACGGCAAGCTGGACCTGGCCCAGGCCGAGGGGGTGGCCGACCTGATCGAGGCCGAGACCGAGGCCCAGCGCCGTCAGGCCCTGGACCAGGTGGAGGGGGCGCTGGGCCGCGCCCACCAGCGCTGGCGGGCCGATCTGATCGAGGCCCTGGCCAATTTCGAGGCCGCCGTGGACTTTCCGGACGAGGAGGTCCCCGCCGAGGTGGCCGAGCGGGCCCGACCCTATCTCGAACGCCTGGTGGGCCAGCTGCACGCCGCCCTGGCCGACGTCGACCGGGGCGAACGGGTGCGGGAGGGGTTCCGCATCGCCCTGGTGGGGTCGCCCAACGCCGGCAAGTCCACCCTGCTGAACGCCCTGGCGGGCCGCGAGGCCGCCATCGTCACCCCCACCCCGGGGACGACGCGGGACGTGATCGAGGTTCCGATGCGGCTGGCGGGCTACAAGGTGCTGTTGGCCGACACCGCCGGCCTGCGGGAGACCGTCGACGAGATCGAGGCCGAGGGGGTGCGCCGGGCGCGGGCCTGGGCCGACAGCGCCGACCTGAGGATCTGGGTGGTGGACGGCGCGTCCTCGGTCGTGGACCCGCCGCCGGCGGAGCTGCGGGCGGGCGACCTCTGCGTGATCAACAAGTGCGACCTGCCCCCCGGCGACGATACGGGGCGGGCCCTGCTGGAAGCCCGGGCGCTTGAGCTTGAAATGCACCGCATCAGCGCCCGGGAGACCGGCCATGTGGGGGTGATCCTGGCGGCCCTCACCGACCACGTGGTCGACCGCCTCTCCGGCGCCGAGCCCCCCACCGCCACCAGGCTGCGTCACAAAGACTTGCTCGGTGAGGCCCTGGCGCGGCTGGAGCACGCCCTCTTGGTCCAGGGATCGCCGGAACTGGCGGCGGAGGATGTGCGACTGGCCGGCCGGGCCCTGGACCGCATCACCGGCCGCATCGACCCGGAGGATGTGCTGGACCGGGTGTTCGCGACCTTCTGCATTGGAAAATAAGGTGTTTCACGTGAAACACGGCTGACACCCCCTCTCCCGCTCGCGGGAGAGGGTAGGGTGAGGGCTCTTTCTGAAGCGCCGGTATTGGTCCACCGCAGGAATGCGCAGCCTTGCTGCGCGTCCCCTCACCCACCCTCTCCCCATGAATGGGGAGAGGAGGAGGCTCGCAAGCGCCTTGCGGTAAGACTCTTTCACGTGAAACCGCCGGCCCCTTCCGCTATAGGAACCCCCCGCCCATATGGCGCGGATGCGGAGTTTCGGCGTGGCCTCCTGGGACGTGATCATCATCGGCGGCGGCCATGCGGGCTGCGAGGCGGCGGCGGCGGCCGCGCGGTTCGGCGCGCGGACCCTGCTGCTGACCCACAGGCTCGAGACCATCGGCGAAATGTCCTGCAATCCGGCCATCGGCGGCCTGGGCAAGGGCCACCTGGTGCGCGAGATCGACGCCCTGGACGGGGTCATGGGCCGGCTGGCGGACAAGGCCGGGATCCAGTTCCGGCTGCTGAACCGCTCCAAGGGCGCCGCCGTGCGCGGGCCCCGGGCCCAGATCGACCGCAAGCTCTATCGGGAGGCCATGCAGGCCGAGCTGGCCGCCACCCCCAACCTGACGATCAAGGCCGAGGCGGTCGAGGACCTGCTGGTGGTGGACGGCCAGGTCACGGGCGTGGTGGGCGCAAGCGGTGAAATCTATTCCGCCGGGCGGGTGGTGCTCACCACCGGCACCTTCCTGAAGGGCGTGATCCATCAGGGCGAGCAGCGCATCCCCGCCGGACGGGTGGGCGAGGCGCCGGCCATCGGGCTGTCGGACCGGCTCTATGCCTTGGGCCTGGACATGGGCCGGCTGAAGACCGGCACCCCGGCCCGGCTGGCAGCGTCGTCCATCGCCTGGGAGAAGCTGGAGATGCAGGCGGCCGACGAGGTCCCCTCCCCCTTCTCGTTCCTGACCGACAAGATCACCACGCCGCAGATCGCCTGCGGCATCACCTACACCAATGCGCAGACCCACAGGATCATCGCCGAGCGGCTGAACGAGTCGGCGGTCTATGGCGGACGGATCAATGGGCGGGGGCCGCGCTACTGCCCCTCCATCGAGGACAAGGTGGTCCGGTTCGCCGACAAGACCGCGCACCAGATCTTCCTGGAGCCCGAGGGCCTGGACGACGACACGGTCTATCCCAACGGCATCTCCACCTCGGTCTCGGCGGAGACCCAGGACCTGTTCCTGCGCACCATCGTCGGCCTGGAGAATGTCCAGGTCCGCCGGCACGGCTATGCGATCGAGTACGACTATGTCGATCCCCGCGAGCTCTCGGCCACCCTGGAGGTCAAGCGGCTGCCGGGCCTTTACCTGGCCGGCCAGATCAACGGCACCACGGGCTATGAGGAGGCCGCCGCCCAAGGCCTGGTGGCTGGGCTGAACGCCGCTCGCGCCGCCTCCGGCGCGGACGCCGCCGTGTTCGGCCGCGACGAAGCCTATATCGGGGTGATGATCGACGACCTGGTGACCCGGGGCGTCACCGAGCCCTATCGGATGTTCACCAGCCGGGCGGAGTTCCGCCTGACCCTGCGCTCCGACAATGCCGACCAGCGGCTGACCGCCAAGGGCGTGGCCCTGGGCTGTGTCGGTGTTTCACGTGAAACCGCCTACAATTCAAAGGCCAGGGCCCTGGCGCAGGCCCGCGGCCGCGCCGCGGAGCTCACCCTGACCCCCGACAAGGCCGCCAAGGCCGGCCTGCCGGTCAAGGCCGACGGACAGCGCCGCGACCTGACCCAGCTGCTGGCCTATCCGACCATCGGTTTCGAGGAGCTGGCGGTCATCTGGCCGGAGATTTCGGCCTGGGACCCGCAGGTGCGCGAACAGATCGAGATCGATGCGTCCTATGCCGGCTATCTGGACCGCCAGGAGGCCGATGTGGCCGCCTTCCGGCGCGACGAGAACCTGCGCCTGCCCGCCGAGCTGGACTATGCCAGCGTCGGCGGCCTTTCCAACGAGGTCCGCGACAAGCTGACGGCGATCCGTCCCCTGACCCTGGGCCAGGCTGCGCGAATCGAAGGCGTGACGCCCGGCGCGCTCACCGCCCTGCTGGCCCATGTCCGCCGAAGGGCCGCCTGATGACCGACACCCTTCCGACCGAGGTCACACCCGTCGAGGTGGCCGACGCCGCCGACTTCGCCCTGGCCACCGGCGCCGACGAGAGCGTCATCAACGACCTTCGGCAATACCAGTCATACCTGGAGGACTGGAACCAGCGGATGAACCTGGTGGGGCCCTCCACCCTGGAAATCTTCTGGTCGCGGCACGCCTGGGACTCAGCCCAGATCCTGCCCCTGGCCCCCGAGGCGCTGACCTGGGCCGACCTCGGAGCGGGCGCAGGTTTGCCGGGCATCGTGCTGGCGATCCTCAACAAACACCGTCCCGGTTTCCACATGCACCTGGTGGAAAGTATGGCCAAGCGCTGCCGCTTCCTCACCGAGGTGGTGGAGGGTCTCCACCTGCCGGCCACCGTTCACAATTCTCGTGCGGAGGACTTGTCCCTGACTGTGGATATCGTCACCGCCCGGGCTTGCGCCCCGATGACCCGGTTGCTTGGGTATGCCCAGCCCTACCTGAAGCGCGGCGCGACCGCCTTGTTCCTCAAGGGGCAAGATGTTGCGGTCGAATTGGAAGAGGCTACCAAATCTTGGAAGTTCGAGGCGGATGTCCTGCCCAGCTTCAGTGATGCGCGTGGGCGCATCGTACGCGTAAGGACGTTGAGCCGTGGCCGCTGATCCGAAACCCTTCCGGGCGCTGCGAATCCTGGTGGTCGCCAACCAGAAGGGCGGCGTGGGCAAGACCACCACCGCCATCAACCTGGGCACGGCGCTGGCCGCGGTCGGCGAGCGGGTGCTGCTGATCGACTCCGATCCCCAGGGCAACGCCTCGACCGGCCTGGGCATCCCCCACTCCAAGCGCAAGACCACCCTCTATGACGTGCTGATGGGGGACGCTCCCCTCACCGCGGCCATCGTGCCGACCGACCTGCCCGGCCTGGACATCGTCCCGGCCCATGCGGATCTCTCCGGCGTCGAGCTGGAGCTGGGCCAGCAGGCCCGCCGCTCCTTCAAGCTGCGCGACGCCATCGACCCGATCCGCCAGTCGGGCGCCTATACCTATGTGCTGATCGACTGCCCGCCGTCCCTGAACCTGCTGACGGTCAACGCCATGGCTGCGGCCGACGCGGTGCTGGTGCCCCTGCAGTGCGAGTTCTTCGCCCTGGAGGGCCTGTCCCAGCTGATGCGGACGGTGGAGCTGGTGCGGGGCAGCCTCAATCCCAACCTGGAGATCCAGGGGGTGGTGCTGACCATGTACGACCGGCGCAACAGCCTGTCGGAACAGGTGGCCAAGGACGTCCGCGCCCACTTCGGCGGCACGGTCTACGCCACCGTGATCCCGCGTAACGTGCGGGTTTCCGAGGCCCCCAGCTTCGGCAAGCCGGTGCTGGTCTATGATCTGAAGTGCGCGGGGAGCCAGGCCTATCTGAAGCTCGCCCGCGAAGTCGTGCTGCGCGAGCGCGATCGCCGCGCCAAGGCCGCGTGAGGAAACAATGATGGTCGAGAAACGCGGACTGGGCCGGGGGCTGTCGGCCCTGCTGGGGGAGGTCGAGGAGACGCCGGTCACCGCGGGCGCCGCCGGCGGCCTGCGGGACATCCCCATCGAGCTGATCCATCGCAACGAGAAGCAGCCCCGCTGGGTCTTCCCCGAGGAGGAGATCGAGGAGCTGGCCGCCTCCATCCGCGAGAAGGGCGTCCTGCAGCCGATCCTGGTGCGGCCGGCGCCGGAGATGGACGGCCACTTCGAGATCGTGGCCGGGGAACGCCGCTGGCGCGCGAGCCAGAAGGCCGGGCTGCACGCCCTGCCGGCCCTGGTCCGCGAGCTGAACGATATCCAGATGCTGGAGATCGGGGTCATCGAGAACGTCCAGCGGACGGCGCTCTCCCCCATCGAGGAGGCCAACGCCTACCAGCAGCTGGTGGAGGTCCACGGCCGCAGCGCCGCCGAGGTGGCCGACGCGGTGGGCAAGAGCCGCTCCCACGTCGCCAACCTGATCCGCCTGCTGGCCCTACCCGAGATGGTCCGGCACTACCTGATGAGCGGCCAGCTCACCGCCGGCCACGCCCGCGCCCTGCTGGGGACCCCCGACCCCCAGGCCCTGGCCGAGATCGTCATCGCCAAGGGCCTGTCGGTGCGCGACACCGAACAGCTGGCCCGCAAGGCGACCGCCGGCGAGAGCCCCGCCAGGGCGGCCCGTCCGGCGCCGGTCAAGGACACCGACACCCAGGCCCTGGAGGTCGACCTCTCCGAGGCGCTCGGCCTGACCGTCGAGGTGATCGACAGGGGCGGGGTCGGCGAGCTGCGGGTGAAGTATGCCAGCCTGGAACAGCTCGACGAGGTCTGCCGGCGGTTGACGCGGGCGTAGGTCCGAAAACCGCCAGACTGAAATTGGCCCTGTGGCGCACAGCGGGGCGATCGTCCGTATCCCTGGACGACGGCGAAACGCCATCCTGTGGATGGTTTCGGCGAAATTGGCGTAAGTCGTTCTAAAATATAGCCTATTCGACGCACACGACAGGCGGCGCAAAGGGCCGTTTTAGGCTCTTTTCATAGACCCAGGCGCTTGGCCCGGCCGGCGATCTGCAGGGCCAGGCGTTCGGCGATCAGGGCGTCGGGAGAGCCCGCCGTCTTGCACGCCTTGTCGGCGGCGAACACCTCGGGCTGGATGCGGTCCAGTTCCGGCAGGGTCCAGGTGCGGGCCTGGCGCAGGAACTCCCGCTCGCTCTTCCAGAACACGCCCGAGGCCTTGGCCGCCTCCTGCAGGCCGGCGCCGGACTTGGCCAGGGTCAGGGTGCGGCGCATGCGGCCCAGATACATGCCCAGCGCGCGGACGGCGGCGGGGCCCCCCTCCCCTTCGGCGGCGGCGCGGCGCAGGCCGGCCTGGGCCTCAGCGAGGCGCCCGCCGAAGGCGTCGGCGGCGGCGTCGGACAGGGAGGCCTCGGGCTCGACGCCGAGGAAGTCCTCCAGGTCTTTTGGGGTCGCTGTCACGCCGCTGCCCGGGCCGAGGAACAGGGCCAGCCGCTCGATCTCCTGGCGGGAGACGCCGCGCTCCTTGGGCATGCGGGCCACGAAGAGCTGCAGGGCCTCGGAGGTCAGCCCCACCCCGTCCTTGGAGAGCAGGTCGCGCACCAGCCGGGCGATGTCGCCGGGCTCGTCCTCGTAGCAGGGGATGGTGGCGGCGCCGGGCGCCTTCTCGGCGGCCTTGCGCAGGGCGGAGTTGCGGTCGAGGGCGCCGGCCTCGATCAGCAGGAAGGCGTCGGGGTTGAGCTCGCCGGCGGCGTGGCGGGTCAGGGCCTCGGCGGTCATGCGGTCCAGGGCCTGCTTCTCGGTGGCGAACTTCAGCCGCACCAGTCGCCGGCCCCCCATCAGGGACTGGGCCGCCAGCTCGCCCTCCAGCCGCGCGCCGTCGCCGTCCAGGTCGCCATCGGTGAGCAGGGCCACGTCGAAGGGGTCGTCGGGCCGGTCGCAGACCTTGAGCGCCAGCTGGTTGGCGCGGTCGCGCACCACGCCCATGTCGCGGCCATAGATCAGGGCGGCGCGAACAGTCTTATCGGGCGCGCCGAGGAAGCGTTCGATGTCCGGCCGCTTGGCGAGGATCATCGCGGAACCCTTACGACTTGGCGCCGGCCAGCCAGGTGGCGAGTTCGAGCTCGATCTTGCGGGCCGCCTCGCCGGCGGCGCGGTCCTGGGCGTCCTGCTGGGCGGCCACCGAGGCATAGGGCTGGTCGGCGGAGTCGTAGGTCACCTCCACCCGCACCCGCCCGACCTTGGCCGCGGCGCCCGAGGGCAGGGCCACCAGGGTGTAGGCCGCCACCAGGACGTATTCGTAGCGGGTGGCGACATTGTCGACCCGGATGCCGCGGGGATAGCGCTGCTCGGAGAGCTGGAGGTCCATGCGGTACTGGGGCTTGAGGCCCGAATCGCGGGCCAGCGCGTCGTCCAGGTGCTCGCGGATCAGCTGGCCGGCCCGGCCGGTGGGGGCCGAGACCTGCACCGAGGACAGGGTGGTCCCCACCCCGGGGCGGCCATAGAGCGGCGTGAAGCCGCAGGCCGCCAGGGCGAGGGCGGCGAGCGCCAGGGCGCCGGTGCGTGCGATGCGAGCCATGTGCCTCAGTTTGCCACGATGTTGACGATGCGATCCTTCACCACGATCACCTTGCGGATGGTGAGGCCCTCAAGGCGCCGCGCGATCTCGGGATCGTCAAGCACCATCTTCTCAACCTCGGCCGGTTCGGCGCCGGCCGGGGCGGAAATCTCCCCCCGGCGCTTGCCGTTGACCTGGACCGGCAGGACGCGGACGGCGTCCTGCGTCAGGGCGGGATCGAAGTCCGGCCAGGGGGCGGCCACCACCATGCCCGTCCCGCCGATGCGGGCCCAGGCCTCTTCCGCCAGGTGCGGCGTGAAGGGGGAGACCAGGCGGGCGAAGGCCGACAGGGCCTCGGCGCGGGCCGCCAGCAGGGCGGGGCTCGCGCCCTCGACGGGGGCGGCCTTCAGGGTGTTGAGGAACTCGTACAGGCGGGCGATGCCGGAGTTGAAGCGGAAGCCCTCCACCGCCTCGGTGACCGCCTTGATGGTGCGGTGGGTGGCGATGCGCAGGGCCACGGCCTTGGGGTCGGCGGCGATATCGGCGGCCGCGACCGTCTCCGGCTGGGCGTCGAACTCGGCCCAGACCCGGTTGACGAAGCGCCAGGCGCCCTCGACCCCGGAGGTGGACCAGATGGAGTCGCGCTCGGGCGGGGAATCCGACAGCACGAACAGCCGCGCGGCGTCGACGCCGTAGACCTCGAAGATGTCGCCGGGCGCCACGGTGTTGCGCTTGGACTTCGACATCTTCTCGATGTCGCCGATGATCACCGGCTGGCCGTCGGAGACGCGGACGGCGCGGCGGGTGTTTCCCTCCGCCGTGATCTCCAGCTCCTTGGGCTCGACCCAGTCGCCGTTCTGCAGGCGGTAGGTCTCGTGGGTGACCATGCCTTGGGTGAACAGCCCCGCGAAGGGCTCCTTGGCCTCCAGCATGCCGGCGTCGGAGAGCGCCCGGTTGACGAAGCGGGCATAGAGCAGGTGCAGGACGGCGTGCTCGATGCCCCCCACATACTGGTCCACCGGCATCCAGTAGTCGGCGGCGGCCTTGTCGATGGGCTCGGCGGCGGTGGGATTGGTGAAGCGGGCGAAGTACCAAGCGCTGTCGACGAAGGTGTCCAGGGTGTCGGTCTCGCGGGTCGCCGGCCCGCCGCAGTCGGGGCAGCTCGTCTCTTTCCAAGTGGGGTGACGGGCGAGCGCATTGCCGGGCTTGGAGAAGTCCAGGTCCTGCGGCAAGGCGACCGGCAGCTGGCTCTTGGGCACGGCGACCACGCCGCACTTGTCGCAATGGACCACCGGCACCGGGCAGCCCCAGCCACGCTGGCGGGCCACGCCCCAGTCGCGCAGGCGATAGACGGTGGCGCCCTCCCCCTGGCCCTGGGACTCGATGCGGGCGATGGCGGCGGCCTTGGCCGGCTCGATCTCCATCCCGTCCAGGAAGCCGGAATGGAAGAGGGTCCCCGGGCCCGTATAGGCCTCGGTCCCGACCTCATAGGCGGCGGGATCCTCGCCCGGCGGCAGGACGACCGGCTTGACCGGCAGGCCGTACTTGCGGGCGAAGTCCAGGTCACGCTGGTCGTGGGCTGGGCAGGCGAAGATGGCGCCCGTGCCGTAGTCCATCAGGATGAAGTTGGCGATCCAGACCGGCAGCCGCCAGGCGGGGTCGAAGGGGTGGGCCACGGTCAGGCCGGTGTCGAAGCCGATCTTCTCGGCGGTCTCGATCTCGGCCTCCGAGGCGCCGCCCTTGCGGCAGGCCTCGATGAAGGCCGCGGCCTTGGGATCTGCGGCGGCGATCTGCTGGGCCAGGGGGTGGTCGGGGGCCACGCCCACGAAGCTCGCCCCGTACAGGGTGTCGGGACGGGTGGTGTAGACCTCCAGCCCGGCCTCGAAGCCTTCGGGGGCGGCGTCGGCGAACTTGAAGGCGAACTTCAGGCCCTTGGAGCGGCCGATCCAGTTCTCCTGCATCAGCCGGACCTTCTCGGGCCAGCGGTCCAGGGTCTTCAGGCCCTCCAGCAGGGCGTCGGCATAGTCGGTGATGCGCATGAACCACTGGTTCAGCTTGCGCTTCTCCACCACCGCGCCCGAGCGCCAGCCGCGGCCGTCCACCACCTGCTCATTGGCCAGGACCGTCTGGTCGACGGGGTCCCAGTTCACCACGCCCTCGCGGCGATAGACCATGCCGCGCGCCATCAGGTCGATGAACCAGGCCTGCTGCTGGCCATAATAGGCCGGGTCGCAGGTGGCGAACTCACGGGACCAGTCGATGGACAGGCCCAGCTGCTTCAGCTCGGCCCGCATCTTGTCGATATTGGCGTAGGTCCAGGCGCGGGGGTCGACGCCGCGCTCCATGGCCGCGTTCTCGGCGGGCAGGCCAAAGCCGTCCCAGCCCATGGGGTGCAGGACATTGAAGCCCCGGGCGCGCTTGAACCGGGCGTTGGCGTCGCCGAGCGTGTAGTTGCGCACATGGCCCATGTGCAGGCTCCCCGACGGATAGGGGAACATCTCCAGGGCGTAGTATTTCGGCCGCGCGTGATCGATCTCCGCGCGGAACACGTCGGCGTCGGCCCAGGCCTTGCGCCACTTGGGTTCGACTTCTTTGGGATTGTACCGGGCCATGGCGGGGGCTTAGCGCGCTTTCACTGAGGAAGGGAAGCGGCCGGACACGCCGAGAGCGCGCCGACCTGATGAGTTCGGCGCGCCCGGTTATTTGTCAGATCCCCGAACGCGCCCGGGGGTTAGCCCCGGATGTTCGAGAGCTTAAGCTGACGCGCCTTGGTCAGGATGGCGTTTTCGATGTCGGTCTCGGTCTGGCCGGCCGACGGGGCGTCCACCCAGCCGCCCGCGCCGTCGCGGACCTGCTTGAAGACCGCCACGTTCAGGCCATCGGCCCGCAGGCGGGCGTCCAGGATATAGACCGTGCACTTGAAGCGCTCGTCGGGCTTTTCCGGATTGATGTACCAGTCGGTGATCACCACGCCGCCGTAAGGGTCCGCGGAGGCCAGGGGCATGAAGGCCAGGGTGTCGAGGGTCGCCCGCCACAGATAGCCGTTGACCCCGATGGTCGGCTGCTCGCCGCTCGGGGCCGACTTGCCGCGTCCGCCGAAACCGAACCGGAAACCGCCTTCTTCCTGGGTCTGGAAGGTCTTAGGGCCACCACTCGAGCAGGCCGCGAGCGCCGAAAGGCTGAGAGCCAGAGCCCCCGCGGCCACGCCACGCATCCATACTCCACGCACAAACGGCATATATCCGCTCCCAGTCGCTGTTTCGCGTCGGTATCTCGCCGCGTCGCCGCCCCCGCGCCGGATGCCTCTATAACAACGCCCGGAGCGGCGCCAAACAGGAATCGCGTGGCCCTGCCGCCACAGGCGCCCAACGATCTGTCCACAGACCGGCCCTGCGGCGCGTTGACGTGTTGACCTCGCCCGTTGCGCGACTTTAATCGCATCAACGGTCACGCCTCTCATGGCGGGGCCGGGGCTTAGGGGCCATATAGGTGGTTATGTTCAATCGGACGGTCATGGCGCTGGTCGGCGCGGCGCTCATCTCGAGCGCCGGATCGATGGCTCATGCCCAGACGACGAAGAAGACCACCGACTTCACCGTGCGCAATGAGACTCCGACGCTGGCCCCGCCCCAGGCGGCCAAGGCGCTGAAGTTCGACGCGCGCAAGGGGCGCTGGGGGATCACGCTCAATCTGCAGCAGCCGGACGGCCGCGACGCGCAATGGAACGACGTCCAGGCGGGCGCCTATTTCCGCGTGACGCCGTCGCTGCGGGTCGGCGGCGCGGTGGCCCTGGGGGAAAGGGAAACCCCCATGTACAAGAAGACCCAGCCCCAGGACGGCGCGCCGCGCGTCCGCCTCGAGACCGCCTTCAAGTTCTAAGGGTCTCTTCAGATCTGAACAAACGAGCCGCCTCCGGGCGGCTTTTTTGATTCCACCGCCTCTCCCCCCGCCTCTTCGGGGGGAGAGGGCAGGGTGAGGGGGGCTTTTCGGCCAGGTGGTGAGCGTCGGCGCGGGGAGAGGAGATCAGCTCGCGAACACCTCGACCCCTGCGATCCCCACGACCCCCGTGGCCAAGAGCCGCGCGGCGGTGGCCGCGTTCACGCCGCCCAGGGCGTAGACCGGGCTGCGGGACAGCCTGACGATCTGCGCCAGTCGGATCGGCCCCAGGGGCTTGCCCGCCGAGGCGCTGCCCGAGGGGAAGATCGCCGAGACCACCACGGCGTCGACCGGGGCCCGCGCCGCCCTGGCCCCGTGGGCGGCGGCGGTGATCAGCCAGGCCGGGCGCCGCGCGCGGATGCGGGCGGCGCGGTGGGCCAGGCGCTCGGGCAGGTGGACCCCGTCGGCGCCGACCCTGGCGGCCAGGGCCTCGTCGGCCCCGATCAGCAGCGTCAGGCCCCTTCGGCGGGCGATGGCCCTCAGGCGCAGGGCCACGGCCACGGCGTCGGCCGCCCCGAAGGAACGGTAGACGATGGCCGAGCCCCTCGGCAGGCGGGCGGCGATCGCCTCCGGATCGGGGGTTCGAATGGGGTCGGTGAAATGGAGCAGGGCGGGCAGGGGCTTCCGCTGGCCCGCGCGCCGCCGTAAGCAGGCCCCCGTCCGCGCCACTGTCCAGAACCCGCCTATGACCCGCTCCTTCGATCCCGCCGCCGCCCGCGCCGACATCCTGGCCCGCATCGCGCTCGCGGCGAAGGCCTGCGGACGCGCGGCCGGCGATGTGACCCTGGTGGCGGTTTCCAAGCAACAGCCCTGGGACCGGGTGGCGACAATCCTGGAGACCGGCCAGGCCGTGTTTGGCGAGAACCGGGTGCAGGACGCCATGGCCGCCTGGGAGGGCCGCCGCGAGGGGATCGAGCTGCGGCTGATCGGGCCGCTGCAGACCAACAAGGTCAAGGAGGCCGTGGCCTTCTTCGACGTCATCGAGACGGTGGACCGCGAGAAGCTGGCCGCCGCCCTGGCCGCCGAAATGGCCAAACAGGGCAAGGCGCCCCGGCTCTACGTCCAGGTCAATACCGGCGAGGAAGAGCAGAAGGCCGGCGTGATCCCCTCGCAGGCCGACGCCTTCATCAGGGCCTGCCGCGAGACCCATGGCCTGACCATCGAGGGCCTGATGTGCATCCCCCCCGCCGACGAGCCGCCAGGCCCCCACTTCGCCCTGCTGGCCAAGATCGCCGCCCGCAACGGGATCTCGAAGCTCTCCATGGGGATGAGCGACGACTTCGAGACCGCCGTGCGGTTCGGGGCCACCAGCGTGCGGGTGGGCTCAGCCCTCTTTGGTCCCCGGGGGTGAGACCCGCAGGGTCGGCCGCTCCGGTCTGCGCGCCCTGTCCATATGCTCCATCGCGTCCAGGAACGGGTGCGGGTTGACGTCGACGATGGAGATGGCCGAGCCCGGCTGGGCCTTGGCGATCAGCTCCAGCACGTCCCAGGCCTGCAGGGCCACGCAGCCCTCGGTGGGCTCCCAGTTCGGGCGGGCCACATGCAGGAAGATGGCCGAGCCCATCAGGGGGATCACCGGATCGTCGTTGTGGGCCAGGACCAGGATGAAGTCATAGACCTTGTCGTCGCGCCACAGGGCCTCGGCGCTGGCCGGGTAGGGCAGCGTGACCGGGCGGTTGTAGTTGGGGTCGCCCGGCGCGTCGCACCAGCCGTCGGTGGGCGTGAGCGCCTGGATCGGCAGGGCGGTGGCCGGCGGCGGCATCTTGTCGGGGCGGTAGAGCACCCGGCGGATCGGCCAGACCCCCAGGGGCGAACAGCCGTCCCCCTCGCGCTTGTCCTCGGCGGCGATCACCCCGCCCCGGCCCAGGGCGCAACGGGTTTCGCGGCCCCCGATATCGAAGCGCCCGTCTGACATCGCCGTGAACAGCACGCTTCAATCCCCCTGAGCGGTTGGCGCTGGCGCCCGACACGGTGCATGTTCGCGCCCATGGCCCAACGCAAGACCCTACTCGTCGTCGACGACAATGATGATCTGCGCGGCGAACTCGCCGAGCAACTGGAACTGCACGAAGAATTCGCCGCCCTGCAGGCCGCCACCGCCGGCGACGGCGTGCGCCAGGCCGTGGAGGCGCGGCCCGACCTGATCCTGCTGGACGTCGACCTGCCCGACATGGACGGCCGCGAGGCCTGCAAGGTGATGCGCTCCAAGGGTGTCACCTGCCCGGTGATCATGCTGACGGCGGCCGACACCGACGACGACACCATCCGCGGCCTGGAGTCCGGCGCCAACGACTACGTCACCAAGCCCTTCAAGTTCGCCGTCCTGCTGGCCCGCATCCGCGCCCAGCTGCGCAGCCACGAGCAGTCGGAGGGGGCGGTCTTCCACCTGGGGGCCTACGAGTTCCGGCCCTCGGCCAAGATGCTGGTGGACGCCAACCAGAAGAAGATCCGGCTGACGGAAAAAGAGACCAACATCCTGAAATACCTCTACCGGGCCGGCGAGAAGCCGGTGAGCCGCGAGGAGCTGTTGGCCGAGGTCTGGGGCTATAACGCCGGCGTCACCACCCACACCCTGGAAACCCACGTCTACCGCCTGCGCCAGAAGATCGAGCCCGATCCCGGCAACGCCCGCCTGCTGCTCACCGAGGCCGGCGGCTACCGTCTCGCGCCGTAGTTCTGAGCCCGGATTGGGCGCCTGACGGGGTCCTTTCGCGCCGGCCCGGTCCTATCGTCATCTCCTGAACCGGAGATCGATGCATGGAGCCGCTGGTGAGCAAGGGACCCTGGCGCGAGGCCTGGAACGCCGCATTTCCCGTGCGCCGCGCGCGATCCGCACAACAACTTTCCCTGCTCTACGGTTTCGGCGTCGGCCTGACGGCCGGCTGCGCCATGATGCTGATGGCCTTCGGCCTGGGAATTGGGGTGGGGATCCTGGCCGGGGTGTGACGGCGGGCGCCCGTTCCTAAGGGTCGTGGACGGGGCTCTACAGCCCGAAGTCGGCGCTCACCGGGGCGTGGTCGCTGGGGCGTTCCCATTCGCGGACGTCGTCGTGGACGCGGGCGGCGGCCGCGCCGGAGCGGAAGGCGGCCTCCCGCAGGCCCGGCGAGATCAGCACGTGGTCCAGGCGCAGGCCGCGGTTGGAGGCGCGGAAGTCGGCGGCCCGGTAGCTCCACCAGGAAAACAGCTTCTGCGGGTCGGGGATGGCTTCGCGCACCAGGTCGGTGAACTGGCCGCTGGCCATCAGCTTGGCGAAGGCGTCGAGCTCGATGGGGGTGTGGCTGACGATCTTCGACATCTGCTTGTGGCTCCAGACGTCGAACTCACCGGGCGCCACGTTCAGATCGCCTACGATGGCCAGGGGCGCCTTGGGGTCGCGTTTCGCCATCTCGGCGGTGAGCTTCTCGTAGAAGTCCAGCTTGTGATCGAACTTGGCGTTGATGGTTCGGTCGGGAATGTCGCCGCCGGCCGGGATGTAGAAGTTCGCGATCTCGACCCCGGCCACCTTGGCCGAGACGCAGCGGGCGTGGCCCTCGCGGCAGACGTCCAGGGGCGCGACCTCCTCGAAGGGCAGGCGGGAGGCGATGGCCACCCCGTGCCAGCCCTTCTGGCCGGCGATCTTGATGTGGGGGAGGCCCATGTCGATGAAGGCCTGGCGCGGAAACTCCGCCTCCTGGCACTTGATCTCCTGCAGGCACAGGACGTCGGGGGCCTGCTCGTCGACGAAGCGGCCCACCTGCTCGGCGCGCAGGCGGACGGAGTTCACATTCCAGGTGCAGAGACGAAGGCGCATGCGCGGGGTGTAACGAGGGTCGGGGGAAAAAGAAAACGCCCGGGCACTGGAGAAAGCCCGGGCGTAGTGATGTCTCTCATGCCGCCGCCGGGAGGGGATAGGTTCCGGCACGGAACACGCCCGCTCGCACAGGCGCCATGAGTGGCATTATTGCAACTGACGAATACAAAAGTCAACCAGATTCACGCGGCTTATTGCCTGTTGTCTGATTGTCACATTCTGGCGCGACCCACGCCCTTGGGTCGGGGATCGTTGAGGACGAAGAGGGTCGGGGCCAGGCCCGAGGCCCGCTGTAGGCCGCTGAGCCGGATACGGGTCGACTGGCCCTGGGCGTCGCTCACCGTCCAGCCCACCAGGGCCAGGGGATTGTCGGAGAAGGTGAGCGTGATCTGGCCCTCGGCCTGCTTCTTGCCGTCGCGGGCGGTGATGGAGAAGCCGTCGGCCATGCGGCTGACGTCGCTGATCACCACGCCGCGGTCGAGCTTGATCTGGCGGGCCAGGAAGATGGAGAGTGGGGTGGCCATCAGCGGATAGCGGTCGAAGGTCTTCAGGCGCGAATCCGCCACCGAGACATTGGCCCCGTCGGCCACCACCAGCAGGCCCGAGGGCGCCTCATAGGCGAAGCGGGCCTTGCCCGGGCGCTTCAGATAGACCACGCCCTGGGTCATGGTTCCGCGCGCGTCGGTCTGCACGAAGCGACCCTTGGCCTCGGTCAGGCCCTGCAGATAGGTGGCGGCGCGGTCCACCAGGGCCCTGTCGTCGGCGCTCAGCGGGGTGATGGCGGGACGGGCGGCGAGCGCGGGCAAGGGCAGGGCGGCGAGGCCGAGCGCCAGGGCGCGTCGTGTCAGTCGGGTCATGGGCCAGGCTCCTTTTCGCGCAACAACCTATAGCGGCCGCGCGGCGTCAATAGGGCGGGAGAACGGCGCAGGGAGCCTGGCGTTCCCCGGAGCGGGTCCGGTTCAGACGGGAATCGCCCTAGCCATTGGCTTGCTGGGCCGGCTCGGCGGCGCGGCTGCGGTCGGGCCACTCCGACAGCGCCGCCAGCAGGCGGGCCGGGGAGATGGGCTTGCCCAGGTGGTCGTCCATGCCGGCGTCGAGGCATTTCTGCACCTGGTCGGGCAGGACGTTGGCGGTCATGGCGATGATCGGCAGGCCGCGCAGGTGGGGGTGGGGCAGGGCGCGGATGGCCCGGGTGGCGGTCAGACCGTCCATCACCGGCATCTGCACGTCCATCAGCACCAGGTCGAAGGGCTGGGCGCAGACCGCGGCGATGGCCTGCCGCCCGTCCTCGGCGGTGGTGATCTCGACGTCGAAGGGGCTCAGCAGGGTGGTGATCAGCTCGCGGTTCACCGCCACGTCCTCCACCACCAGCAGCCGCAGCGGGGCGTCCAGGTCGAGGGTCTCGACGTCGTCGCCGTCCTCGGCCTCGAAGGTGTCGGTGCGGGGCAGGGTCAGCTCGAACCAGAAGGTTGAGCCCTGGCCGAGGGTGGAGGTCGCGCCGAGGGTTCCCCCCATCAGCTCCGCGGTCCGCTTGCAGATGGCCAGGCCCAGGCCGGTGCCGCCGTAGCGCCGCGAGACCGAGGCGTCGGCCTGGGTGAAGCGTTCGAAGAGCTGCTCGATCTGGTCGGCGCTCACCCCGATGCCGGTGTCGGTCACCTCCATCCGCAGCCGGCCGCAGTCGTTGGCCGCCTCGCCCTGGCGCACGGTGAGGGTGACGCCGCCCGCGCTGGTGAACTTCAGCGCGTTGGAGACGAAGTTCAGCAGCACCTGGCGGATGCGCGAGGCGTCCCCCAGCAGGGGGGCGATCTCGCCCTGGGTTATCACCTCCAGGGTGAGGCCCTTGGCGGCGGCCTGGTCGGCCATCAGGGCGGCGATCGCCTGGGCCGGGGCGGCGGGATCGAAGGGCCGGGCCTCCACCTCCACGGCGCCGGCCTCCAGGCGGGAGAAGTCCAGCACGCTGTTCACCAGCTCCAGCAGGGCGGTGCTGGCGTCGTGGATCAGGCCGGCGTGGCGGGCGTCCTCCGAGACCAGGCGCGGGGAGCGCCGCAGGACGCCGGAGAAGCCGATGATGGCGTTGAGCGGCGTGCGCAGCTCGTGGGTCATGTTGGCCAGGAACTCGGACTTGGCCGCGGCGGCTTCCTCGGCGCGCCGGCGAGCCTCCACCAGCTCGGTCTCCAGGGCCTTGCGGGCCTCGATGATCCGCGAGACCGAGATGATCTGCGGCGCGGCGCCGGGCTCCTGCGAGGTGATCAGCCCGAAATTGGTCTCCACCCAGACCGGGTGACCGGCCTTGTGGACGATCCGGTACTGCAGGGTCAGCTCGCCGCCGCGCCCCACCATGTCGGCGATCTCGCCCGGCACCCAGGCGGCGTCCTCGGGATGCAGGAAGGTGTAGTTGGGGGTGGCGAACAGCTCCTCCACCGAATAGCCCATGGCCGTGGCGATGGAGGGCGACAGGTAGCGGCGGCGGCCGTCCAGGTCGTTGAGGGCGATGACGTCGGTGATGTTGTTGGCCAGCACCCGGTACTGGGCCTCGGAGGTGCGCAGCCTGTCCTGGGCCTCGTTGAGCTTGCGCCGCGCGGCCAGGGTGCGGACCACGGCGTCGCCAGCGAAGCCCAGGGACAGGATCATCAGGCCGAACACCGCCAGCTTGGGCATGTTGAGCGGATTGGGGGCCAGCAGCAGGCCCCAGGCCAGGATGCCGGCGCCGGGCAGGGCGCCCCCCACCACGAAGCCCAGGGCCGACTGGTAGGCGTGGGTCTGGGCGAAGAAGATCACCGACAGCCAGAGCGTCATGGCCATCACCGCCCCGGCCGGGGTTCCGGCGCTCCAGAGCAGGGCCCCCAGGGTCATCCAGGAGACGCAGCCGAAGGCCACCGTGGAGAGCTGGGCCAGACGCAGGCGGGGGCTGGCCGCCAGGCCGAGATATTGCCGGCGGGAGGCCAGCAGGCAGAGGCTTTCCGACAGGGTCTGCAGGACGAGGAAGACGACGCAAACCCGCCAGGGCAGCTCCAGGGAGGCCAGGGCCGCCACCATGGCGGTGACGCTCATCCGCAGCGGGAAGCCCTGGTAGGTCTTGGCCGCGAGCTCGTCCAGGCCGTCATCGAGCAGTGCGCGCATCTGGCTCTCCGGGCCGTTTCCTCAACGTTATCTGGGGGATGTTGAGTTAGGATTACCGTGTTGGGTCTCCGACGCAATCGGTCACGCAAGTTGAGTTGAGGTCGCCCCGCCCCGGCCCCAGGGTCGGGACATGAGCTTGATCCACCCCACCGCCGTCATCGCCCCGGGCGCCCGGATCGCGCCGGACGTGGCGGTCGGCGCCTATGCGGTGATCGGCCCCCAGGTGCGGCTGGCGGCCGGAAACATCGTCGGGCCCCATGTGGTGATCGAGGGGGCCACCGACATCGGCCCGGGCAACCGTTTCCTGCAGTTCTGCGCCATCGGGGCCGGGCCGCAGGTGGACGGCTGGGCCGGCGAGGCCGGCGCCCTGGCGATCGGGAGCGACAACGTGTTCCGCGAGTTCGTCACCGTCCACGCCTCCGCCGGCCGCGCCCCCACCCGCATCGGCTCGCGCTGCCTGATCATGACCGGGGCCCATGTGGCCCACGACTGCGTCGTGGGGGACGGGGTGCGCCTGGCCAACGCCGCCACCCTGGGGGGCCATGTGGAGATCGCCGACCATGCCCAGCTCAGCGGTCTGGTCGCCGTCCACCAGCACACCCGGATCGGAACCCACGCCTTCGTGGCCGGGGGCTCCATCGTCACCCAGGACGCGCCGCCCTTCTGCCTGGTGCAGGGGGACCGGGCGCGGCTGGTGGGGCTGAACGCCGTCGGGCTGAGGCGGGCGGGGTTCGCCGCGGGCGAGATCGCCGAGCTGCGGCGGGCCTACCGCATCCTGTTCCTCGGCGATGGCGACCGCGAGGACCGGCTGGCCGCCGCGCGCCTCGGCGCCGGCGACCATACCCTGGCCCTGATCGAATTCCTGGAAAGCTCCGGCCGCGGCTGCATCTCCACGCCACGCAGCCGGGCGAAGGTGGCGGCTTAGGCGACCGCCGGAACCACCTGCGGATCCTGCTCGGCGGCGTAGTCGACGCCCTGCAGGCCGAAGCCGAAGATCTTCAGGAAGTCGGATCGGAAGCCGGCCAGGTCGGCCAGTTCGGGCAGGGTGTCGGTGGAGATCCTCGCCCAGCGGCGCTTGACCTCGTCCTGGACGGGCGCCGACAGCTCCCAGTCGTCCAGGCGCACGCGGCCGGCCTCGTCCAGGGCCTCAGGACCCGGCAGGACGGCGCGGAACAGGCGGTCGATCTGCTCGATGCAGCCCTCGTGCAGGCCCATCTCCTTCATCACCTTGAACAGCACCACCCCATAGAGCGGCACCACGGGGATGGCCGAGGAGGCCTGGGTGACCACGGCCTTCAGGGACACGACCCGGGCGGCGTGGTCGCCGTGCCTGGCGCGGACGGCGGCGGCGGCGCGGTCGAGGTCTTCCTTGGCCTTGCCCAGGGTGGCCTTCCAGTAGATCGGCCAGGTCAGCTCCGAGCCGATATAGGTGTAGCTGAGGGTCTTGAAGCCCGGCGCCAGGACCCCGGCCTCGGAGAGAGCGGCGATCCACATCTCCCAGTCCTCGCCGCCCATGACCGCCACCGTGCCGGCGGTTTCCTCGGGGGTGGCGGGCTGGAGCTCGGTCTCGAAGACCTCGCCCTTGTCGGTGTTCAGGGTCTTGACGGTGACGGGCGCGCCCAGGGGCTTGATGGCCGAGCGGAAGGTCTCACCGGTCCTGGGATGGGTCCGCACCGGGGCGGCCATGGAATAGACCACCAGGTCCACCTGGCCGAGATTGTCGGCGATGGCCTTGATGGTGGCGGCCTTCATCTCGTCGGAGAAGGCGTCGCCGTCCAGGGTGACGGCCTTGCGGCCGGCCTTGGCGGCCTCGGCCTCGAAGGCGCGGTTGTTGTACCAGCCGGCGCTGGCGGTCTTGGTCTCGCTGGGCGCCTTCTCGAAGGAGACCCCCACGGTGTCGGCGCCGCCGCCGAAGGTCGCCACGATCCGCGAGGCCAGGCCGTAGCCGGCCGAACAGCCCAGCACCAGGACCCGCTTGGCCATGCCGGGGATCTCGCCCTTGCCGGCCACATAGCCCACCTGCTGGTGGACGTTCATGGCGCAGCCGGCCGGATGGGCGGTGGTGCAGATGAAACCGCGGATACGGGGCTCGATGATCATGGGCGCCTCTTTTCGTGGAGGCGGAAGATACACGGGCGCGGCGCCAGGCCAAGCCGCTCTGCGCGGGGTGACATCAAACCCGCTCGTCCCGGCGAAGGCCGGGATCCAGGTCATAGGTCGCGACCTGCGCCAGCAATCCTGAAAACGGCGGATGCATCTGGGTCCCGGCCTTCGCCGGGATGAGCGGAGGTCTTATGGCGGCGGACCCGCCAGCACCTCGCGCTTGCCGGCGTGGTTGGCGGGGCTGACGACGCCCTCGTTCTCCATCCGCTCGATGAGCGAGGCGGCGCGGTTGTAGCCGATCTGCAGGCGGCGCTGGACGTAGGAGGTCGAGGCCTTCTTGTCGCGGGTCACCACCGCCACGGCGCGGTCGTAGAGGTCGTCGCCGGAGCCGCCGTCGTCGAAGCCGCCCTCGCCCTCGCCGTCCTCGTCGTCGGCGCCGGCGGTGACTTCCTCAAGGTACTGGGGCTGGCCCTGCTCGCGCAGGAACTTGGCCACGGCCTCCACCTCGCCGTCGGAGACGAAGGGCCCGTGCAGGCGGGTGATGCGGCCGCCGCCGGCCATGTAGAGCATGTCGCCCTGGCCCAGCAGCTGCTCGGCGCCCTGTTCGCCCAGGATGGTGCGGCTGTCGATCTTGGAGGTGACCTGGAAGCTGATCCGGGTCGGGAAGTTGGCCTTGATGGTGCCGGTGATGACGTCCACGGACGGACGCTGGGTGGCCATCACCAGGTGGATGCCGGCGGCCCGCGCCATCTGGGCCAGACGCTGGACGGCGCCCTCGACGTCCTTGCCGGCGACCAGCATCAGGTCGGCCACTTCGTCGATGACCACGACCAGATAGGGCATGGGCTTCGGATCAATGCGCTCGCTCTCGTAGATCGGCCGGCCGCTGTCGTCGAAACCGGTCTGGACGGTGCGTTCGAAGTGCTCGCCCTTGGCGGCGGCCTCCTTGGCGCGCTCGTTATACGAGGCGACGTTCCGCACGCCGATCTTCGACATCAGGCGATAGCGGTCCTCCATCTCGCGGACGGTCCACTTCAGCGCGACGATGGCCTTCTTCGGATCGGTGACGACGGGCGCCAGCAGGTGCGGGATGCCGTCATAGACCGACAGCTCCAGCATCTTCGGGTCGATCATGATGAACCGGCACTGATCGGGCGACAGCCGGTAGAGGATCGACAGGATCATGGCGTTGACGCCCACGGACTTGCCCGAGCCGGTGGTGCCGGCGATCAGCAGGTGGGGCATCTTCGACAGGTCGGCGATATAGGGCTCGCCGCCGATGGTCTCCCCCAGCGCCATGGGCAGGGCGGAGTTCGACTTTTCGTATTCCGCGCTGCCCAGCAGGTCGCGCAGATAGACGGTCTCGCGCCGCGCATTGGGCAGCTCGATGCCGATGGCGTTGCGCCCCGGCACCACGCTGACGCGGCAGGCGGCGACGGACATGGAGCGGGCGATATCGTCCGACAGGGCCACGACCCGGGCCGACTTCACCCCGGCGGCGGGGACCAGCTCATAGAGGGTGACCACGGGACCCGGACGGATCTGGTCGATGGCGCCCTTGACCCCGAACTCGGCCAGCACGCTTTCCAGCAGCTGGGCGTTCTGGCGCAGGGCGCCCTCGTCGAACTGGCTGGCCCGCGGCTTGGGCTTGGCCAGCATGGAGAGCTCGGGCAGGGCGAAGCCGCCGGTCTTGACGAAGTCGAAGGCGCCCTGGGCCTCGCGCAGTTCGCGCCCGGATTCCTTCGGCGCGGCCTTGGGGATCTTCACCGCCACCGGGGGGGCGAAGGGTTCGGGCTCGGGCGCCGCTGGCTGCGGCGGGCCGGCGGCGGTTTCCGGCTTGGCGATGGGCGGCAGGGCCGAGGCGGGGATGCGGTCCTCGCCGGTGGTGGCGGCGCGCGCGCTGGCCCGGCGGGCGACCGAGGGGCGGACGGGCTTGGGCTCGGGGGCGGCCTTGGGCTGCAGGGCGCCGGCCAGCCAGTGGGCGGCGGCGCCCAGGTCGAGGCGGCGCAGGCCCAGCGCATAGCCGAGGCCCGCGAAGGCGCCGATGGCCAGCAGCAGGGCGGCGATCAGGGTGGCGGCGGGCAGACGGGCGAAGGCCAGGACCCCGGCCACGCCGTGCAGCAGGCCGTCGCCCCAGAACCCGCCCAGGCCCTTGGCGAGCGGCCAGGCGGCGGGCGCCGGCGGGGCGGCCAGCAGGCCGGCCAGGGCCAGCAGGCCCAGGGTTCCGATCAGGGCGCGCAGGCGGACCTGGGCGCGGGTCTCGTCGGGGTGGGGGGAGACGGCGCGATAGAGTCCGAACAGCACCATAAGCAGGGCCGCGACGCCGGCGGCCAGGCCCAGGGACTGGACCCCGATGTCGGCGGCGGTGGCGCCCGGACCGCCCAGGGCGTTGGAGGCGCGGAAGGGGGAGGCGGCGTTGAGGCTGGGATCGCCGGCGCTATAGGTGGCGAGCGCCACGGCGAAGGCCGCGCCGCAGGCCGCGATCAGTCCGCCCCGAAGCCGCGCGGTGGTCGGATGGGTCCAGGCCAGGCTGGCGATATGCAGCCCCAGCTCCAAACCCGTCTTTCGCGCCGCCCGCGCCATTCGTCACGCCTCCCATTCTGGAAGTCCCAGTCTATGGAGCCCAGGTGGTTAAGAGGCGTTTACCTCGCGGCGACCGATCGCGGCGATTCACGCCGCTTCCTTCACGATACGATTCCACTTTGCCGCGATCCGCATTAGGACTTGGCGCCATGTGGAGCATGCCGCGCAGCGTCCTGAGGGTTGTCGCCGTTCTCATCGCCCTGTGCGCGGTGAGCGGCTTTGTCCTGGGGGTCCGGGGCGCGCCGGAGAAGGCGCGTCTGCCGGGCGAGGGCCCCCCGGGCGCCGCCGCCGGGGTCCAGCTCCAGGCCACCGAGGCCAAGCCCCTGGGGGACGAGGTCCTGACCCCGCCGCCGCCGGTGGTGGTCGCCAAGGTCGAGGAGAAGAAGCCCGAGGAGAAGAAGCCCGAGGCCGACCCCCTGGATCTCGCCGCCGACCAGGCTCCGCCCCAGACCATCGCCAGCGCCACCCCGGCCAAGCCCGCCGCGCCCAAGCCCGCGACGCCCCCGCCGGCCGCCGAGGATCGGGTCGGCGACCTGCTGGACGGCATCACCCCGCCCCCAAGCGACCCGCCGCACTGAACCTAAGCCGCGAGGCCGGCCCGCCGCAGGGTCAGGTTGATCCGGCCGCCGCCGGGGATCAGGCGCGAGGAACCGGCCAGGATGCGGTCGACCCCGTGATGGAACAGGCGCGCCTCGCCCCCCAGCAGGCAAACATCCCCCGAGGCCAGCCGTAGCGAGCGGGTGGGATCGTTCCGTTTGAGGCCGCCCAGCCGGAAGACCGCGGTGTCGCCCAGGGAGACCGACAGCACCGGAAACTCGAAGTCGGCCTCGTCCCTGTCCTGGTGCAGGCCCATGCGGGCCTCGCCGCGATAGAGATTGACCAGGCAGGCGTCGGGCGGGGTCAGCGGATCGGCGAGCCGCGCCCAGAGATCCAGCAGAACCTGGGGGATGGCGGGCCAGGGTTGGCCGGTCCGCGGATGGGTGGCCTGGTAGCGGTAGCCGCGGGCGTCGGTGACCCAGCCCAGGGGGCCGAGATTGGTGGTCTCCACGCTCATCGCCTTACCGCCCGGCGTGATCGGCCGGTAGAAGGGCGCGGCCTGGGCTAGGTCGAGAACCTCGCCCACCAGGGCGCGTTGCGCCTCCGGCGACAGGGCGCCGGGATGGAGCACGAAGCCCTGCGTCGTCGAAACGGTCATGAGGCGCCATATAGGCCAGATGGACGCAACCGCACCCATGAGGCCTGGCGCCTTCCGGACCCTGACCTCCGGGGAGGCGGCCCTGGCCTGGGAGATGTTCGGGCCGGAGCTGGACCCCGAC
Source organism: Pseudomonadota bacterium (assembly GCA_040388315.1). GTDB lineage: Bacteria > Pseudomonadota > Alphaproteobacteria > Caulobacterales > Caulobacteraceae > Phenylobacterium. The sequence continues at coordinate 27,291 of JAZKBZ010000021.1, forward strand.
CCCGTGCGGATCTTCGCCATTCCCCTCTGGCCCCGCGCCTTCGTGCCCTTCGGACGGCTGATCGTCTGGCCGGCGGTCCAGGCGCTCGCCGACTTCGCCCGGGCGCCCCTGCCGCTGCAGGCGGTGTTCGTCCACGAACTGACCCACCTCTGGCAGGCTCAGGCCGGGGTCAATCTGCTCATGGCCAAGCTGCTGGCCGGGGACGGTCCGGGCGCCTATGCCTACGATCTTTCGAAAACCTGCGATTTCTCAAGGTTGAATATCGAGCAGCAGGCCATGGTCTTCCAACACGCGTTTTTGGCCGCGCGCGGCGGTTCCGCACCTCATGAAGGTGAAGCTTATGCAAGGATATTAGCGACTTGGCGGGAGGGCTCCGCCACAAGACCCCGCACACTTTAAGGGCATTCGCCCTTGCGGGGACGCCCCGCCATCCCATATCGCGACTCGACGGCGGTTTCCGCACAGGTTAACCGCCCGAGACCCTGATCGAACCGGGGACGGTGACAGAAAAAGTCGGGCGCTTGGAAACGAGGCCCCTCACGCACCGTCCGCCACTAGTGGAGCGAGCAAGAGACTCGAACATGAGCAAGATTATCGGCATCGACCTCGGCACGACGAATTCGTGCGTTGCGATCATGGACGGCAAGCAGCCGAAAGTGATCGAGAACGCCGAAGGCGCGCGGACCACGCCTTCCGTGGTGGCCTTCCTGGAAGACGGGGAGCGCCTTGTCGGCCAACCCGCCAAACGCCAGGCGGTGACCAACCCCACCAACACCGTCTTCGCGGTCAAGCGTCTGATCGGTCGTCACAACGACGATCCGCTGGTCGAAAAAGACAAGAAGATGGTGCCCTACGAGATCGTCAAGGGTCCCAACGGGGACGCCTGGATCCGGGCCCAGGGCAAGGACTACTCGCCCCAGCAGATTTCCGCCTTCATCCTGGGCAAGATCAAGGAGGACGCCGAGCGTCACCTGGGCGAGAAGGTCGAGAAGGCGGTCATCACCGTCCCGGCCTATTTCAACGACGCCCAGCGCCAGGCCACCAAGGACGCCGGCAAGATCGCCGGCCTGGAAGTCCTGCGCATCATCAACGAACCCACCGCCGCGGCGCTCGCCTACGGGCTTGAGAAGAACGACGGCAAGAAGATCGTGGTCTACGACCTCGGCGGCGGCACCTTCGACGTGTCGATCCTCGAGATCGGCGACGGCGTCTTCGAGGTGAAGGCCACCAACGGGGACACCTTCCTCGGCGGCGAGGACTTCGACCTGCGGATCGTCGACTACCTGGCCGACGAGTTCAAGAAAGAGACCTCCGTCGACCTGCGCAAGGATAAGCTGGCCCTCCAGCGCCTCAAGGAAGAGGGCGAGAAGGCCAAGAAGGAGCTGTCGACCACCACGCAGTACGAGGTGAACCTGCCCTTCATCTCGATGAACGCGTCGGGTCCCCTGCACCTGAACATCAAGCTGTCGCGCGCCAAGCTGGAAGCCCTGGTCGAGGACCTGATCGCCAAGACGGTCGGCCCCTGCGAGATGGCCCTGAAGGACGCCGGCCTGAAGAAGACCGACATCGACGAAGTGATCCTGGTGGGCGGCATGACCCGCATGCCCAGGGTCGTGGACACCGTGAAGGCGTTCTTCGGCCGTGAGCCCCACAAGGGCGTGAACCCGGACGAAGTCGTGGCGCTGGGCGCCGCGGTGCAGGCCGGGGTTCTGCAGGGCGACGTCAAGGACGTGCTGCTGCTGGACGTCACCCCCCTGACGCTGGGCATCGAGACCCTGGGCGGAGTGTTCACCCCGCTGATCGAGCGCAACACCACCATTCCCACCAAGCGCTCCCAGACCTTCTCGACCGCCGACGACAACCAGTCGGCGGTGACCATCCGGGTGTTCCAGGGCGAGCGGCCCATGGCGCACGACAACAAGATGCTGGGTCAGTTCGACCTGGTGGGGATTCCCCCCGCGCCGCGCGGCGTGCCGCAGGTCGAGGTGACCTTCGACATTGACGCCAACGGCATCGTCAACGTTTCGGCCCGCGACAAGGCGACCGCCAAGGAGCAGTCGATCCGCATCCAGGCCAATGGCGGGCTGTCGGACGCCGACATCGAAAAGATGGTTCGCGAAGCCGAGAGCAACAAGGCCGAGGACGAGAAGCGCAAGGCCCTGGTGGAAGCTAAGAACCAGGCCGAGGCGGTGGTCCACTCCACCGAGAAGGCCATGGCCGAGCACGGCGACAAGATCGGCGGTCCCGACAAGGAGGCCATCGAAACCGCGCTCGCCGACCTGAAGTCGGCCCTCGAAGGTGAAGACGCCGAAGGCATCGCCACCAAGACCCAGACCCTCATCCAGGCTTCCATGAAGCTGGGCGAGGCCATGTACGCCGCCCAGCAGGGTGGCGGCGAAGGTGAGCAACCTGACGCCTCGGCCGGTGACGACGTCGTCGACGCCGAGTTCGAGGAAGTCAGCGACGACGACAGCAAGAAGTCCGCGTGACCTCGCGCCCCATGGCGGCCCTTCGCATTCCTTGCGAAAGGTCGTCGTGGGGAGCGACACCGCGCCGCGGCGATCTCGCTTGGCCCGAGGCTTGCAGCCGGGGCCGGGCGATCCCACCTCCCTTGAAGATCAATTTGAACGCCTGATGATTTGATGCGGGACTATTACGACATCCTGGGCGTGACGCGCGGCTGCGACGAAGCCGCGCTCAAGTCGTCCTTCCGCAAGCTCGCCATGGAGCACCACCCCGACCGCAATGGCGGTTGCGAGGAGGCCGAGGGGCGGTTCAAGGAAATCAACGAGGCCTATTCGGTCCTCTCCGACCCCCAGAAGCGCGCGGCCTACGACCGGTTCGGTCATGCGGGCGTGAACGGTTCGGGCGGTGGCGGTGGCGGAAACGGCCAGTTCCACGACGTGAACGACATCTTCAACGAGGTGTTCGGCGACGTCTTCGGCGACATGTTCGGCGGACGCCGCCAGCGCGGCGGTCCGGCCCGAGGCCAGGACCTGCGCTACGACCTGGAGATCAGCCTGGAGCAGGCCTATGCCGGCTCCGAGGTGGAGATCGTGGTTCCGGCCTCCATCCAGTGCGAGGCCTGCGACGGCTCGGGCGCCAAGCCCGGCACCAGTCCCACGGTCTGCGGCGGCTGCGGCGGCGCCGGCCGGGTCCGCGCCAGCCAGGGCTTCTTCTCCGTCGAACGCGCCTGTCCCCGCTGCGGCGGCTCGGGCCAGATCATCGCCGATCCCTGCGTCGAGTGCCGCGGCCACGGCCAGGTCCGCAAGGAGCGCACCCTTCAGGTCCGCATCCCGGCCGGGGTCGATGACGGCGCCCGCATACGACTTGCGGGAGAAGGCGACGCTGGAGCGAGGGGCGGGCCGCGCGGCGACCTCTACATCTTCCTGTCGGTGAAGCCGCACGAGCTGTTCGAGCGCGACGGCCTGGACCTGCTCTGCACCGTGCCCGTGCCCATGACGGTGGCCGCCCTGGGCGGCGCCATCGAGGCCCCCTGCCTGATGGGCGGGGAGAATTGCGACGGGAACTGCAAGATCGAGGTCAAGGTGCCCGAAGGCGCCCAGACCGGCCGCACCGTCCGACTCAAGGGCCGCGGCATGCCCTCCCTGCGCTCCCGCGAGCGGGGCGACCTGGTGGTGGAGCTCTTCGTCGAGACTCCAACCCGCCTGAACGCCCGGCAAAAGGAGCTGCTGCGCGAACTGTCGGACCTCTGCGGCGAGCAGCAGCATCCCAAGTCCGCCAACTTCCTGGGCAAGGCCAAACGCTTCTGGGAAGAGGTGACGGGGGCCTAGGCCCCCTCCGCGGCCGGCCATGATCCCGCCCGCCGACGCGATCGCCGCCGCCGACGTGTTCCTGGGCCTGATCGACGCCCAGGCGCCGGGCCTGGTCCAGGGCTTCCACCTGGTGGGCTCGGCCGTGCTGGACGACTGGCGTCCCGGGGCCAGCGACGTCGACTTCCTCGCCGTCACCGCCCAGCCACTCTCGGACCTCCAGCGGGAGGCGATCACCGCGGCCCTGCTGGCCTATAACCGGCTCCCGGGCCGCCCGCCGATCGAGGGCGAATGGATGACGGCGGGCGACCTGACCCGGCCACCCGCCACCAACCCCGGCGTCATCGCCCTGCGGACCCTGGACCTTCACGGCTACGCCGTGCGTGGCGCGCGTCCCGCCGAGATCTGGCGTGACGAGGCCGCGGTCCGCGCCGCCATCCTGGACAATCTCGACACCTACTGGACCGCCTGGCTGCGCCGGGCGCGGCGGCTGCTGACGCCGCTGGGGATCATGATGCTGAACGGCTGGGCGCCGGCCTGGGGCGTGCTGGGGGTGGCGCGGCTGGCCTACAGCCTGGAGACCGGGGACATCACCTCCAAGACCGGGGCCGGCCGCTGGGCCCTGGAGCGGTTTCCGAAACACCGTCGCATCCTCGCCGAGGCTCTGCGCCTGCGCGCCGGCGAGGGCGAGCCCCTCTATCGCAGCCGCTTTCCCCGCAAGCGCGAAGCCCTGGCCGCCATGGCCGACATCATGGCCGCCTGCCGCGCCGCCTAGCCGGCCAGCGTGCGGATATCTCGCCACCGGTAGCTGACCTCGTACATCAGGCCGCCGGGGCCGGGCTCCTTGCGCGGCGCCTGCGCCTCGCCGCCCAGGTGTTCGTAGAAGCCGCGGGCGGGGACGTTGTCGCGCAGGACCGAGATCATCAGCGACGTCGCCCCCTGGTCGGCGAACACCCGGGCCGCGGCGGTCAGCAGCCGCCGGCCCAGCTCCTGGCCCTGGTGGGCGCGCAGGACATAGAGGGTGGTGACCTCCGCCTCGCCGGGCGCGCGGCTGCGCGAGGGCCCGCCCGCCGCATAGCCCACGATCCCCGCCCGGTCGGCGGCGGCCAGAGTGATCTCGTGCTCGGCGGGGCTGACTAGGGCCCGGGTGAAGCGCCGGGCGTGGACCGCGGCGCTCATGCGGTCGAGATAGGAGTCCGGCAGCAGGCCCCGATAGGTCTCGCGCCAGGCGGTCACGTGGACCTGGGCCAGGGCCCAGGCGTCGTCGGGGCCGGCGGGGAAGATGACGTGCATGGGAAACCTCCCGGACTTAACCACAGCTTGGACCTCGCGGGCTCTTGTTCAAGGGGCTGACGCGGACGGCGGGCGCCGTTAACCTCCGCGCCGAGCATGAACGCCCAGATCCCCCCCTCCGCGGACTCCGCCGGCGCCACCCCGGTGATGGCCCAGTACTTCGAGGCCAAGGCCCGCCAGCCCGACGCGCTGGTCTTCTTCCGCATGGGGGATTTCTACGAGCTGTTCTTCGAGGACGCCGAGAAGGCCGCCGCGGCCCTGGGCATCACGCTCACGGCCCGGGGAAACCACGGCGGCGCGCCGATCCCCATGTGCGGGGTGCCGGTCCACGCCGCCGAGGCCTATCTGGCCAAGCTGATCCGGTCCGGATTCAAGGTCGCCGTCTGCGAGCAGATGGAGGACCCCGCCGAGGCCCGCAAGCGCGGGTCGAAGTCCATCGTCCGCCGCGATGTGGTCCGGGTGGTGACGCCGGGCACGCTGACCGAGGACGGCCTGCTGGATGCGCGCGGCGCCAACCGGCTGGCCGCCGTGGCGATCCGCGCCGGGGCCGCCGCCGTGGCCAGCGTCGAGCTGTCCACCGGCGAGGTGGAGTGCTGGGCCGTGGCCCGGGAGAACCTGGCCTCGGCGCTCGCCGCCCTCGGGCCCTCCGAGATCCTGGTCCCCGACCGGCTGTTTGCCGATGAAGGCATGAACACCGCCCTGCGCAGCGCCGGCGGGGTTATCCAGCCCATGCCCTCGGCGCTGGCCGAACCCGCCGCGTCGGAGGCCCGGCTGAAGCGGCTCTACGGCGTCGAGACCCTGGACGGCTTCGGGACCCTGTCGGGGGCCGAGATCTCGGCGCTCGGCCTGATCGCCGCCCACCTGGAGACGACCCAGGCCGGCCGCCTGCCGGCCCTGACCGCCCCGCGCCGGGCCGGCGAGGCCGATGTGATGGCCATCGACCCGGCGACCCGGACCAGCCTGGAGATCGAGAAGAGCCTGTCGGGCTCCCGCGAGGGCTCCCTGCTGGGCGCCATCGACCGCACCATCACCGCTCCGGGCGCCCGGATGCTGGCCGCCCGCCTGGCGAGGCCCCTGCTGGACCCTGACGCCATCGAGGCGCGCCTCGACGCCGTCGGCTGGTTCGTCGAGCGCCGCCCCCTGCGCCAGAAGCTGCGGGAGGAGCTGAAGGGCCTCGGCGACATGGCGCGCGCCCTGTCGCGCCTGGCCCTGGGGCGCGGCGGCCCGCGCGACCTCGGCTGCCTGCGCGACGGCCTGGCCCGGGGCGAGGCCATCGTCGGCCTGTTTTCCGGCGCGCCGGCTCCCCTCGACCCGCCGCCCCCCGCCGAGGTGGAAAGCGCGCTCGCCGTGCTGCACGCCCACGACCATTTCGACCTGGGCGCCTTCCGCCAGATGCTGGAGGGCGGCCTGGGGACCGACCTCCCGGCCCAGGCCCGCGACGGCGGCTTCGTGGCCCCCGGGGTCCGCCCGGAGCTGGATCAGGCGCGGGCTTTGCGCGACGACAGCCGCCGGGTGATCCTGCAACTGGAGGCCCAGCTCCAGGCCGACAGTGGCGTGGCCCTGAAGATCCGCCACAACGCCGTCCTGGGCTATTTCGTCGAGACGACGGCCAAGGCCGCCGAGCCCCTGATGGCGCCGCCGCTCAACGCCACCTTCATCCACCGCCAGACCCTGGCCAACCAGGTGCGCTTCACCACCGTGGAGCTGGCCGAGCTGGACGCCAAGATCGCCCAGGCCGCCGAGCGGGCGCTCGCCATCGAGGTGGCCACCTTCGAGGCCTGGCGCGAGGCCGCGATCGGCGTGGCCGCCGCCATCCAGGCCGCCGCCGAGGGCGCCGCCCGCCTGGACGTGGCCGCAGGGTTGGCCGAATGGGCCGACGACGTGGGCGGGACGCGCCCGATCATCGACCGCTCCACGGCCTTCGAGGCGGTCGCCGCCCGCCATCCGGTGGTGGAGGCCGCGGTCAAGCGGGCCGGGGAGCCCTTCACCCCCAACGACTGCCGCCTGGACGGCGCCGGGGTCGTGGGCCCGCGCCTGGCCATCGTCACCGGGCCGAACATGGCCGGCAAGTCCACCTTCCTGCGCCAGAACGCGCTCCTGGCCGTGCTCGCCCAGTCGGGCTGCTACGTGCCCGCCCAGAGCCTGCGGATCGGGGTGGTGGACCGCCTGTTCAGCCGGGTCGGCGCCGGCGACGACCTGGCCCGCGGCCGCTCGACCTTCATGGCCGAGATGGTGGAGACCGCCGCCATCCTCACCCAGGCCACCCCGCGCTCCCTGGTCATCCTCGACGAGATCGGCCGGGGCACGGCCACCTATGACGGCCTGGCCATCGCCTGGGCCTGCGCCGAGGCCCTGCACGAGACCAACCGCTGCCGGGGCCTGTTCGCCACCCACTATCACGAGCTGGCGGTGCTGGAGGGCCGGCTGGCCCACGTCGCCAACCTGTCGCTGAAGGCCAAGGAGTGGAACGGCGACCTGATCTTCCTGCACGAGGCCGGCCCCGGCCCCGCCGACCGCTCCTACGGCGTGCAGGTGGCCAAGCTGGCTGGCGTCCCCGCCCCGGTGGTGATCCGCGCCCGCGAGGTGCTGGAGCGCCTGGAGCGGGAGACCGGCGCCCCGGCCCATCTGGAGGACCTGCCCCTGTTCGCCGCCAGCGCCCCCGGGCTCGCCGAGCGCTCGGGGCCCAGCGCGGTGGATGCGGCCGTCGCCGAACTCGACCCCGACAGCATGAGCCCCCGTGAGGCCATGGCGGCCCTCTACCGGCTCAAGGGCCTCCTGACCTGACCTGCGGCGCCCTGCCGCAGGTGGAAATTGTGCGCCGCAAAATATTAAGCATCGCGCTGCACCATTTTTTAAGCGCCAGGGTACAAAAACACCTCCGACGAGCGCGGGCCTCCTCCCCATTTTCCGCGCCGCAGGAGATTAGAACATGATCCGCATCGCCGTTATCGCCGCCGCCGCCGCCCTCCTCGCCTCCTCGGCCAGCGCCACCGAAGTCCGCGTCTCCCTGACCGGCAAGTCCGCCGACCAGATCAACGCCGACATCGCCGATGCGGCCCGCACCGTCTGCCTGAAGGACACCGCGGGCGACACCATGATCCTCGGCGCCTACAGCCGCTGCGTCCGCGACACCCTGAAGGTGACCCGCGAGAAGCTCGCCGCGCTCTAAGCCGCGCAAGCTCCATCCGATTGCAGGAAGGCCGGCGCTCACGGGCGCCGGCCTTTTTCTTTGACCGCGGCTCCGTGCGGGGTTCGCCCGGGGGGCGGCGCGGCCCTATATGTCGGGGATCGTCTCCCCAAGGGCCCCCCATGCCGCCACGCCTGCGTCCCACGCGCCTGGAATATGTCGTCGACGGAATCCGGCTGCGCGCCCAGCTCTCCGCCGCGGCCCTGGACGCCGCCGGCGACGAGGCCGAGCAGCGGCGGCGCGCCCTGGACATCCTCAAGCAGGCCCTGTTCCGCGGCCGGATGATCGCCAAGGAGCGGCTGGAGAACGGCGCCGGCGGCATCGAGACCGCCCGCCTGCTCTCCGGCGTCACCGACGAGGTGGTCACCGCCCTCTACGACTTCACCACCGTCCACGTCTTCCGGGCCCGCAATCCCACCGAGGGCGAGCGCCTGGCCCTGATGGCGGTCGGCGGCTACGGGCGCGGCACGCTCGCGCCCTTCTCCGACCTCGATCTGCTGTTCCTGCGTCCCTACAAGCAGACGGCCCACGCCGAGAGCGTCATCGAATACATGCTCTACGCCCTCTGGGACCTGGGCTTTAAGGTCGGCCACGCCTCGCGCACGGTCGAGGAGTGCATCCGGCTCTCCAAGGAAGACTTCACCATCCGCACCTCCATCCTGGAGGCCCGACGCCTGACCGGCGACGAGAAGCTGGCCGAGGAGCTGACCCGCCGCTTCGCCGCCGAGGTGGTGAAGGGCACCGGCGCCCAGTTCGTCGCCGCCAAGCTCAAGGAGCGCGACGAGCGCCACGACCGGGCCGGCGCCACCCGCTACCTGGTGGAGCCCAACGTCAAGGAGGGCAAGGGCGCCCTGCGCGACCTCAACACCCTGTTCTGGATCGCCCAGTACCTGAACCCCTCGGCCCAGGCCCGCATGGACGGCATCGTCCACCTGGAGATGTTCGAGCGCCGCGAGGTGGCCGCCTTCCTGCGCGCCTTCGACTTCCTCTGGGCGGTGCGCTGCCACCTGCACTTCGCCACCGGCCGCCCGGAGGAGCGCCTGACCTTCGACCTGCAGCCGGAGATCGCCCGGCGCATGGGCTATGGCGACCGCGGCGACGCGCCGGCCGTCGAGCGCTTCATGCGGCGCTATTTCCTGATCGCCAAGGAGGTGGGCGCGCTCACCCGGGTCTTCGCCGCCAAGCTGGAGTCCGAGCGGGTCAAGCAACAGCCCAGGGGCATCTCCCGCCTGCTGCCGGGCCGGGGCCAGTCGCGCAAGAAGGTGCTGGACCCCGGCTTCCACGAGGAGGGTGGCCGTCTCAACATCGACGGGCCCGAGATTTTCGAGGCCGACCCCATCAACCTGCTGCGCCTGTTCCGCCTGGCCGATCAGCGGAACCTGGACCTGCATCCCGACGCCTTCACCGCCGCCACCCGCTCCCTGCCGCTGATCACGTCGAAGACCCGGCGCGATCCCGCCGCGGCCAAGGTGTTCCTGGACATCCTGGCCCGGGGCCGCGACCCGCAGCGGACGCTGACCCTGATGAACGAGGCGGGCGTCCTGGGCCGCTTCCTCCCGGAATTCGGCCGCATCGTCGCCCAGATGCAGTTCAACATGTACCACTCCTACACGGTGGACGAGCACACCCTGCGGGCCGTCGGCGTGATCGCCCAGATCAAGGCCGGGCGCTTCGCCGAGGACCATCCGCTGTCGACGGCCATCATGCCGCTGATCGACGACCCCGAGGCCCTGTTCCTGGCCATGCTGCTGCACGACACCGGCAAGGGCGGGGCCGGCGGCCAGGAGAAGGCCGGGGCCCGGGCCGCGCGCCAGGCCTGCGAACGCCTGGGTCAGGACCGCAAGCGCATCGAGCTGGTGGCCTGGCTGGTGGAGCATCACCTGGTGATGAGCGACTACGCCCAGAAGCGCGACGTCTCCGACCCGCGCACGGTGGTGGACTTCGCCCGCATCGTGGAGACCCCCGAGCGCCTGCGCCTGCTGCTGGTGCTCACCGTGGCCGACATTCGCGCCGTGGGGCCTGGCGTCTGGAACGGCTGGAAGGGCCAGCTGCTGCGCGAGCTCTACGCCGCCACCGAGGCCGTGTTCCGTGGCGGCCGGGGCTCGGACGCGGCGGCCGCCGTGCGCCGCTATCACGAGAACGCCGCCTATGACGCCCGCATGCGGCTGGTGGCGGTCGATCCCGCCGCCACCGCCTGGGCCCAGGCCATGGAGGACGCCTATTTCACCTCCTTCGCCGAGGCCGAGGTGCAGCGCCACGCGATCCTGGCCCGCCGCGCCGAGACCTCCGGCGCCGCCGCCGAGGGCCATATCCGGCCGGGCCTCAACGCGTCTGAAGTGGTGGTGGCCGCCCCCGACCGGCCCCGTCTGTTCGTCGACCTCGCCCACGCGGTGACGGCGCTCGGCGCCAATGTGGTGGGCGCCAGGGTCTTCACCTCGCGCTCGGGCCAGGCCCTGGACGTCTTCTATGTGCAGGACGTCACCGGGGCGGCCTATGGCAGCGACAACGCCAAGGCGCTGGCCCGCCTGGCCGAGGCCCTGGAGGCCGCGGCCCGCGGCGAGCCGGTGAAGACCGAGACCAAGCGCACCTCCGACTTCAGCCGCGCCGCGGCCTTCTCCATCACCCCCACCGTCATGCTCGACAACGACGCCTCGGAGGTCTCGACGGTGGTGGAGGCCTCGGGCCGCGACCGCCCAGGCTTGCTGGCGGCCCTGGCCCAGCCGATCTCCGAGGCGGGCCTCTCCATCCTCTCGGCCCATATCGACGGCTATGGGGAGCGGGCGGTGGACGCCTTCTACGTGGTGGACGCGGCGGGCAAGAAGCTCACCGATCCCAAGGCCATGACCAGCCTGAAGGCCGACCTGATGGCGGCCCTCGACGAAGGCGAGGCCGCCGCCGCGCCGAAGAGCCGCGCCAACCTGCAACGGGCGCGGGCCAGCGTCGCGCGCTGATCCCTTGACGGCGCGCGCGGCCCTGCGCACAGAGCCAAGGTGAGCGATCCAACCCCGACTCCGACGTCCGCCCCCGCCAAGCCCGGCGGGATGATCCGCTCGTCGATGATCTATTCGGCGCTCACCCTGGTCAGCCGGTTCATGGGCCTGGCCCGGGACCTGGTGATCACCGCCCGCCTGGGGGGCAGCTCCAATATCGCCGCCGACGCCTATTTCACGGCCCTGACCTTCCCTAACCTGTTCCGCCGGATCTTCGCCGAGGGCGCCTTCGCCGCGGCCTTCGTGCCCGACTATTCGCGCCGGCTGGCCAGCGACGGCCGCGAGGCCGCCGACGCCTTCGCCGCCGACTCCCTGGCGACGCTCGCGGCCGCCACCGTGGCGGTGACCATCGCCTGCCAGCTGGCCATGCCCTGGCTGATGATGGCCTACAGCCCCGGCTATATGAGCGACCCGGCCAAGTTCAAGCTGGCGGTGCTGCTCACCCAGATCACCATGCCCTACCTGCCCTGCATCTCGATCGCCTCGCTGTTCGCGGGCATCCTGACGGCGCGGGGCCGGTTCGTGATCTACGGCCTCTATCCCACCATCCTCAACGTGGTGATGCTGATCGCGGTCCTGCCGCAGAAGGATCCCACCCAGGCGGCCTTCGCGGCCTCGGTGGGGGTGGTGATCGCCGGCGTCGGCCAGGCCGCCATCTGCTGGTGGGGCGCCCATCGCACCGGCGCCCGGGTCCACCTGAAGGCCCTGAAGTTCACCCCGGAGATCAAGGCCCTGGCCCGACGCGCGGTGCCCGGCGTGATCGCCTCCAGCGCCGTGCAGATCAACCTGTTCATCTCCGCCATCCTGGCCTCCCAGGTGGCCGGCATGCGGGTCTGGCTGAACGTCGCCGAGCGCTTCTACCAGCTGCCGCTGAGCCTGGTGGGGGTGGCCATCGGGGTGGCCCTGCTGCCGCGGCTCTCCACCGCCTTCCAGCTGGAGGACCACGAGGACACCCAAGGCGCCATGGACCAGGCCATCGTCTTCGCCCTGGCGCTAAGCCTGCCCGCCGCCGCGGCCCTGATGGCCATGCCGGTCTATCTGGCCGACGGCCTCTTCGCCCGCGGCGAGTTCACCCACGCCGACGCGGCCTCCTCCGGCGCCCTGATCTTCCACTATGGCTGGGGGCTGCCGGCCTTCATCCTGATCAAGATCCTGCAGCCGGCCTTCTTCGCCCGCGGCGACACCAAGACCCCGATGCGGTTCTCGTTGATCTCGGTGGGGGTCAACATCGTGCTCGGGGTGGCGCTGTTCTACACCCTCGGCTTCCCCGGCATCGCTATCTCCACCGCCATCGCGTCCTGGGGCACCGTGGCTCAGATGGCGCTCCTGCTCTGGCGCCAGAAGGTCTATCGCCCCTCGGCCAAGGCCACCGGCAAGATCATCCGCGTGATCGCCGCCAGCACCGTGCTGGGCGTTCTGCTGGCGCTGGCCACCCACTTCCGGAGTGTCATCGAAGCGCCGTTGGCGGGCATCGGCGGCGCCAAGGAGATCACCGTCCTGGCGGTCTCCCTGGTGGGCGGCCTGCTCTATCCGGTCCTGCTGTTCGCCTTCGGCGGGGTCACCCCGGCGGAGGTGCGCGGGGCGCTGCGGCGGCGCAAGGGCGACGTGGCCGTGGCCGTCCCCGACCTCTGACGGACTTGCCCAAAGCGTCCGCGCGGACTATTCGCATCGCCATGGCTTATCCGGACGCATTCTCCTGGCGATGGCGCAGCGCCTGATCCCGCTTCCGCGGCGCGCGACCGCGCGCCCCCACGTCCTCCGTTTCAAAGCCTGATCCCATGACCGAACAAGCTCCCGCCGCCTATGCCGGCAAACGACGCGTGCTCTCCGGCGTTAAACCCACCGGCGATCTGCACCTGGGCAACTATCTCGGCGCCCTGGTGAAGTTCACCCGCATGCAGCACGAGGCCGAGACCTTCATCTTCGTGGCTGACCTGCACGCCATCACCGAGTGGCAGGACCCCGCCAAGCTGACCGCCCAGACCCGCGAGATCGCCGCGGCCTATCTGGCGGCCGGTCTGGATCCGAAGATCGCCACCATCTTCCCGCAGTCGGCGGTGACCGAGCATGCTGAACTGGCCTGGATCTTCAACTGCGTCGCCCGGGTCGGCTGGCTCGATCGGATGACCCAGTTCAAGGACAAGTCGGGGAAGAACAAGGAGAAGGCCAGCGTCGGCCTCTACACCTACCCGGTGCTCCAGGCCGCCGACATCCTGCTCTACAAGGCCACCCACGTGCCGGTGGGGGACGACCAGAAGCAGCACGTCGAGCTGACCCGCGACATCGCGGCCAAGTTCAACCACGACTTCGACGCCCCCGGCTACTTCCCCCTGCCCGAGCCCATCCACCAGGGCGCCGGGGCGCGGATCATGTCCCTGCGTGACGCCAGCGAGAAGATGAGCAAGTCCAACCCCTCGGACGCCGCGCGCATCAATCTCACCGACGACGCCGACGCGGTGGCCCAGAAGATCCGCAAGGCCAAGACCGATCCCCTGCCCCTGCCGGAGACGGTCGATGAGCTGAAGGATCGGCCCGAGGCCCAGAACCTGGTGGGCATCTACGCCGCCCTGGACGGCCGCACCTCCGCCGAGGTGCTGACCGAGTTCGCCGGCGAGGGCTTCGGCGCCTTCAAGCCCCGCCTCGCCGACCTGGCCGTCGCCAAGCTGGGGCCGGTGGGGACCGAGATGCGCCGGCTGATGGCCGACCCTGCCGAGATCGACAAGGTGCTGGCCGCCGGCGCCGAACGGGCCCGGGCCGCCGCCGCCCCGACGCTCGCCGAGGTGAAGAAGCTCGTCGGCTTCTGGGGCGCCTAAACCCTAGCTGCGGAGGTGGCTTGCATCCGGACCGGGAGCAAGCCACCGTCGCTCCATGAGCCAACGCAAGTTCCTGGTCATCGCCGACGACAGTCCGGAGTTCCTGGCCGCGCTGAAGTTCGCCTGCCGCCGCGCCCGCTCCACCGGCGGCCACGTGGCCCTGCTGCGGGTGATCGAGCCGGCCGTCTTCGAGCACTGGTCGGGCGTGCGGGAGGAGATCGAGCGCCAGGCTCGCGAGGAGGCCGAGGCCGCCCTGCAGAAGATGGCTCAGTTCGTGGTCACCGAGACCGGGGTCGCCCCCGAGTTCATCATCGAGCACGCCGACAACACCCGCGCGGCCCTGCGCAAGGTGGTCTCCGAGGACCCGGACATCAAGATCCTGGTCCTGGCGGCCGCCGTGGAGGGCCGCGGTCCCGGCCCCCTGGTGGCCTCCATCGCCAAGGAGGGGGTCAAGTGGGGCGCCCGCAAGCTGCCGGTCACCATCGTCCCGGGCGATCTGACCGACGACGAGATCGCCGATCTGGCGTAACTAGACCGTATCGATACGGGCGAGGCGTTTCATGGACCGCAAGTTGGCGCTGATCACGGGGGCTTCGGCCGGGATCGGGGCGGCCTTCGCCAGGATCTACGCCAGCCACGGCTATGACGTGGCGCTCACCGCCCGCCGCGCCGACCGGCTCGACCGCCTGGCCGAGGACATCCGCCTGCGCCACGGCGTGGAGACCCTCACCGTCGCCGCCGACCTGGCCGATCCGGCCGCCCCCGGCGCCATCCTCGACCATCTCACCGCCCACGGCCGGCGGGTGGACGCCCTGATCAACAACGCCGGCTTCGGTCAGCCCGGAACCTATGCCGACACCACCTGGGAGCAGCAGCAGGCGGTGATCCAGGTGATGCTGACCGCCCCCAGCGAGCTGGCCCACCGGGTGCTGCCGGGCATGGTGGACCGCCGGTTCGGCCGCATCGTCAATGTGTCCTCACTCGCGGGCCTGATCCCCGGCTCGGCCGGCCATACCCTCTACGGCGCCACCAAGAGCTACCTGGTGAAGTTCTCCCAGAGCCTGCACCTGGAGAACCTGGCCACCGGGGTCCATGTCAGCGCGCTCTGCCCCGGCTTCACCTATTCGGAATTCCACGACGCCAACGGGACCCGGGAGCGGATCAGCGCCTCGACGCCCACCTGGCTGTGGCTGGGCGCCGACGAGGTGGCCGCCGCCGGCTACGAGGCCGTGGAGGCCAACCGCGCCGTCGCCGTCCCCGGCGCCCCCAACAAGGCCATCGCCGGCTTGGCCAGGCTCATCCCCGACGACTGGGCCTTGGCCCTGATGGCCTGGCAGGGACCACGCTTCCGGAAGGTGTGACGCCCTCCCTCCCTTTTATGGAGGAAGACTTCGCTCAGTGCGCCCCGTAGGGCGCGGCGGCCTTGCGCAGGATGACGTCGTGGGTGCTATCGGCGATGCCGATCATCACGAACTGGACGGCCAGCGCGCAGAGGATCAGGCCCAGGACCCGGACCACGATGGTCAGACCGATCTTGCCCAGCATGCGGGTGATCAGCGGGCTCGCCCAGAAGGCCAGCATGGTCGACAGCGCCGTGGCCGCGATGACGCCGACCCCCACCGCCGCGCCCACCAGGCCGAAGCGCTTGGCCTCGCTGGCGTAGATGATCACCGTGGAGATGGCGCCGGGCCCGATCAGCAGGGGCATGGCGAAGGGCACGATCATCCGCTCGAAGCGCTTGCGGGCATGGGCCCGGCCCTCGCCGGGGGTGGTGTCGGCGGCCTCGACGCTCGCAGCCATGTCGCCGCGCACCATATCCAGGCCCAGCAGGAACAGGATGATCCCGCCGGCCATGCGGAAGGCCGGCAGGGAGATGCCGAAGAAGGCCAGCAGGGACAGGCCCGAGAAGTAGAAGAAGGTCAGGAAGAACAGGATGAAGAAGGCGATATAGACCGCGATCAGCCGCGAATCCTTGCTCTTCACCCCCATGGTCGCCGCGGCGAACAGGGGCACGGTGCCGATCGGGTCGATCAGCGCGAAAAGGGCGACGAAGAAGTTGACCGCGAAGTCTGCCGGGCTCATTGCAGCGTCTTAGCCCAATTCGTCTCCCGCGCCGACCTCCTGGCTGAGGTCCCGCGCGCCTGCCCGGAGCTAAGCCATGTCCGAGACCCTGGTCAAAGCCGACCCCCGCCTCATCATCCCCCTGGACCTGCCCACGGTGGCCGAGGCCAAGGCCATCGTCGAGGCCCTGGGGGCTGCCGTCAGCTTCTACAAGGTGGGGCTGGAGCTGTTCGCCACCGGCGGCGGCATGGACCTGGCCCGCGACCTCAAGGCGGCCGGCAAGCAGGTCTTCCTGGACTGGAAGCTGCACGACATCGGCACCACGGTGCAGCGGGCGACCGCCGTCCTGGCCGACTCAGGCTGTGACTTCCTCACCGTCCATGGTGAGCCCCAGGTGATGGAGGCCGCCGTGCGCGGCAAGGGGCGCTCGAACCTGAAGATCCTGGCGGTGACGGTGCTCACCAGCCTGTCGGACGCCGACCTGCTGGAGATGGGCTTCTCCGAGACCGCGCGGTCCCTGGTGGAGCGCCGCATCCACCAGGCGGTGAAGGCCGGCTGCGACGGGGTGGTGGCCAGCCCGCACGAGGCGGCCCTGGCGCGCGCCATCGGCGGCAAGGACTTCCTGGTGGTGACCCCGGGGGTCCGCCCCGACTGGTCGGCCAGGAACGACCAGGCCCGCGCCGCCACCCCGGCCGACGCCCTGAAGGCCGGCGCCTCGCATCTGGTGGTGGGCCGCCCCATCACCGCGGCCAACGACCCGCGCGAGGCCGCGATCCGCGTGGCGGGCGAGATGGCGGGGATCTGACGCCCTACTTGTGGCCGTAGCCGCCGCAGGTATTGCACCCGCCGCCCCCCTTGCGCCCGCCGCCGCGGCCGATATTGACGCTGACATGGCTGCTGGAGCTGGCGAAGGCCGAGGCCCGCGCGCTGGCGCTGGCGCCCGCCCCGGCTCCGGCCCCGGCGAATCCGCCGCCGCCGCTCATGGCGTAGCCGCCGCCCCCGCCGTAGCCGCCCTCGGGATAGGGGCCGACGCCGCCGTCATAGTAGAAATCGCCCAGGGTCAGCTCGCCGCACTGGCGGCAGTCGCCGCAGCGCTGCCCGCGGCAGGGGGGCGGGCCGCGATCGTCATAACGATCGTCGCGGTCATACCCGCGGTCCCCGTAGCCATACCCCCGGTCGTCATGGCGAGAGGCGCAGCCTCCGCAGCTGGGATATCCGTAGTGCTGGGCCACGTCGCCATAGGTGGGCAGGTTGAACCCGCCGCCCCCGCCGCAGCGATCGGGGCAACCGGCCAGGGCCGCGCTCGCGCCGAAGGCCAGGGCCAGGCCCATCGCCATCCGAATTAACCAGGACATGCCGCGTCTCCACCACGTCTCGCGGAGACAAACCTAGGCCCGGCAAGCGGTTGCGGCGACCGCTCACGCCTCAGGCGCGAAAGCTGGCGCGGAAAGGGTTAATGATGACGGAAGGGCGCGTTCAGAAGTCGACGGCGATGCCCTTGCGCTCCCAGTCGCCGAAGCGGGTGGGTTCGGGGCCGGCGGGGCCGCCGTTCTCGGCCGCCGCCTGGGCGGCCTGCGCCTCGGCGTGGCGGGCGGCGGCTTCCTCCAGGGCCCGGCGGGCGGCGGGGGTCAGGGGTTTGCCGGGGGCGGCGTTCGGGGGCGCGGGGTCTTCCATGGGGGCAATCTAGAGCCTCCGGGGCTCCCGCGCCAGTTGTCGGGGCAAAGCGTTGCCATGGCGTTCAACCCATTTTAGGTAGAGCGATCAGCGTTCGCTCCGCGTCAGGCGAGGGCGGATGCGCAACATTCGGGGGAGTGTTTCAAATGTCCAAGATTTCTGTCGCCTTCTTCGGCGCCGCGGTCCTCTACGCCCTGCTGGGCATGAGCCTCGGCATGTACATGGGCGCCACCGAGGATTTCACCCTCGCGCCCGTCCACGCCCACATCAACCTGCTGGGCTGGGCGACCCTGGCCCTGATGGGGACCTTCTACGGCCTGGCCGGCGCCCAGGCGCCGGCGCGCCTGGCCTGGACCAATTTCGCGGTCTCCAACCTCGGCAACCTCATCAGCCTGCCCCTGCTGGCCATCCTGCTGAAGGGGAACAAGGCCTATGTGCCGATCATGGTGGGCGGCGAGGTGCTGCTGGTCCTGGGCATGGCGATCTTCGCCGTGGCGGTGCTCAGCGTGGCCCGCAAGCCGGCCATCGCCTAGGGCGCCGCGCGACGTCAGGGCTTGCCTAAGGCCCGCTTTGGGGGCACGCCGCCCGCGTGACCGACCTTGCATCCCCTGACGCCGCCGGCCTGCCGGCCCGCCGCGCCGCGCTCGACCTGCTGAGCGCGGCCCTCGCCCGCCGCACCGGCTTCGACGAAGCTGCCGCCACCCCGGCCTTCCGCAACCTGGCGCCCCGCGACCGGGGCTTCGCCCGCGCCCTGGTGCTGGCTACCCTGCGCCACCTGGGCCCCATCGACCGGGCCCTGGATGCGCGGCTGTCGCGGGACCCGCCCGACGTGGTGCGCAACATCCTGCGCCTGGGCGCGGCCCAGGCCTTCGTCCTGGGAACCCCGGCCTTCGCGGCCGTCGGAACCAGCGTCGACCTGGTGGCCGCGCTGAAGGAGGGCCGCGCCTTCAAGGGGGTGGTCAACGCCATCCTGCGGGCGCTCACCCGCGAGCCGCCGGACATGACCGATCCGGAATCCCTGGCCCCGCCCTGGCTGTTCAGCCGCTGGTCGGCCGCCTTCGGCCCCGAGGCCGCCCGCGCCATGGCCACCCTGATCGCCGCCGAGCCGGCCACCGACCTGTCCCTCAAGGGGCCGGCCACCCCGGAGCTGCTCGCCGCCCTCGAGGCCGAGGAACTGCCGGGGGGAACGCTGCGCTCGGCCCTGCGGGGCGAGATCTCCACCTGGCCGGGCTTCGCCGAGGGGACCTGGTGGGTGCAGGACGCCAGCGCCGCCATCCCCGCCCGCCTGCTCGCGGTGAAACCCGGCGAGACCGCGCTCGACCTCTGCGCCGCCCCGGGGGGCAAGACCCTGCAACTGGCCGCCGCCGGCGCCGAGGTCACCGCCGTCGACCGCTCCGCCGCCCGCCTGGTGCGGGTGGCCGAGAACCTCGCCCGCCTGGGCCTGACCGCCGAGACGGTGGCCGCCGACGCCGGGGCCTGGAGCGACGCGCGGGTCTTCGACGCCGTCCTGCTGGACGCCCCCTGCAGCGCCACGGGCACCTATCGTCGCAATCCCGACGTGCTCTGGGCCGCCAAGCCCGGCGATGTCGCGGCGCTCGCGGGCGTCCAGGCCAAGCTGCTGGACTCCGCGGCCCGCCGTGTGAAGCCCGGCGGCCGCCTGGTCTATTGCGTCTGCTCCCTGGAGCCGGAGGAGGGCGAGGCCCAGACGGCCGGCTTCCTGGCCCGCAATCCCGACTTCGCCCTGGCCCCCATCTCGCCCGGCGAGGGCGGGGCGCCGGAGGCCAGCGTCAGGGCCGACGGCACGCTCAGAATCCTGCCCCACCACCGCATCGGGGGCACGGACGGCTTCTTCGTCGCCCGCTACGTCCGCGGCGCCTAACTCCGCCTTGTCCCGGGCGCCGGGCCCCGTTAAGTCGGGACCATGACCGCGCGCACCCCGATCATCGCCCCCTCCATCCTGGCGTCGGATTTCGCCAGGCTGGGGGAAGAATGCCGCGCCGTGGCCGCGGCCGGCGCCGACTGGCTGCACATCGACGTGATGGACGGCCATTTCGTGCCCAACATCACCCTCGGCCCCGACGTGGTGAAGGCGCTGAAGCCCCACGTCTCGATCCCCTTCGACGTCCACCTGATGATCGCTCCGGTCGATCCCTATCTGGAGGCCTTCGCCGCCGCCGGAGCCGACCTGATCAGCGTGCACCCGGAGTCCGGCCCCCACCTGAACCGCACGCTCAAGCGCATCCGCGAACTGGGCTGCAAGGCCGGGGTGGTGTTCAACCCCTCGACCTCGCCCTCGGTGATCGAGTGGATGATGGACGAGGTCGATCTGATCCTGGTGATGTCCATCAATCCCGGCTTCGGCGGTCAGAAGTTCATGCACTCCCAGCTCGCCAAGATCGCCAAGCTGCGGGAGATGATCGGTGACCGCGACATCCACCTGGAGGTGGACGGCGGGGTGACGGTGGAGACCGCCCCCCTCTGCGTGGCCGCCGGCGCCACGGCCCTGGTGGCCGGGACCGCGGTGTTCAAGGGCGGCCCCGCCGCCTACGCCGCCAATATCGCCGCCCTGAAGGGCGGGTAGGATCCGGCATGGCGGGCGGCCTTCCGGCTCTGACGCGCCTGCCCGGCCGAGTCTTCCTCCAAGCCCTGGCCCAGGGAGCCCGCCGCCAGGCGCAGCGGGAGTGGGCCGGAACCCCCATGCACCGCTGGCTGCTGGCCAGGCCGCGGCCCGAGGGGCTGGCCGCCGATCCCCACGATCCGCGCCCGGTCGATCCGGAGGCCGGCCGCCGCATCCTGGACGGCCGCTTCGTGTTCGGCGGCGCGACCCTGGAGACCGGAACCCGCGGCGATCCCTGGGACCGCCCCAGCCCCACCCGCCGCTTCGCCGCCCTCCTGCACCGCTTCGACTGGATGCCCGACCTGCTGGCGACCGGCGAGGCCGGCGCCGCCGAGGGCCTGCGCCTGACCCTGGACTGGAGCCGGGTGTTCGGCCGCTGGAACGGCTTCTCCTGGGCCCCGGAGGTGCTGGAGCGGCGGACCTTCAACCTGGCCTGCGCGGTCCACACCCTCTGCGCGCGGGCCTCCGACGCCGAGGCCGCCCTGATCACCCTCGATCTCGCCCGCCAGGCCCGCCACCTGCTCTCCAGCATCGAGGGGCCGGTGCGCGCCGCCGAGCGCGCGGCCGCCGCCACCCTGGCCGGGACCGCCCTCTCCGGCGAGGCCGGCGAACAGCTCGTCGACCGCGGCCTGGTGCGGCTGGAACGCGCCCTGCACATCACCGTCCAGCCCGACGGCGGCCACGCCTCCCGCAGCCCCCGCGCGGCCCTGGAGCTGCTGCTGGACCTCCAGGCCCTGGACGAGGCCCTGGTCCAGCGCGGCATCGCCGCCCCCGACGAGATGATGCGGGCCATGGACCGGCTCACCGGCGCCATCCGCTTCTTCACCCTGGCCGATGGATGCCTGCCCGACCTGCAGGGGGGCGAGGCGGGGCGCAGGCCCTATGTCGCCGCCGCCCGGGCCAGCGAGGAAGCTTCCGCCCGCCCGCCGGCAGCCCGCAACGGCTATCAGCGCCTGGAGTCCCGCAGCCTGCAGATCCTGGCCGACTGCGCGCCCCCGGCGCAAGGGCCCTGGAGCGTCACGGCCTGCGCCCAGCCCCTGGCCCTGGAGGTGCTAGCGGCGGGCCGGCGGATGATCGTAGCCTGCGGCTGGTCGCCGGAGGCCAACGGCCCCCAGGCCCTGCGCCTGGCCGACGCCGCCTCCACGGTCAGCGTCGGCGACGCGGCCTGCGGCGAGCCCCTGCGCGGCTTCCGGGCCGGGGCGCTGGGCCCCCGCCTGGTGGACGCCTATGAGACCGTCGCCGCCCAGCGCCACGAGACCCGCGAGGCCCTGTGGCTGGAAATGTCCCACGACGGCTGGGTCCCACGCTTCGGCCTGCGCCACGAGCGGCGGCTGTTCCTGGACCTGATCGCCGACGAACTGAGGGGCGAGGACCGCCTGATCCCGGCCCACGCCGCCGCGGGCGACCACGACGGCCGCCGTTTCGTTCCCTTCATGGTCCGCTTCCACGTCCACCCGGATGTCCGCGCCAGCCTGGCCCGCGACGGCAAGAGCGTGCTGCTGCGGGCCGAGGGGGACGAGACCGGCTGGTGGCTGCGCAACGACGCCCAGGAGGTGGCCGTCGAGACCTCCGTCTACTTCCAGGACGGCCTGCCCAAGCGGACCCACCAGATCGTCCTGCGCGGCAATGCCCGCCTGGACGCCGGCGCGCGGGTGCGCTGGAAGCTCGCCGCGGCCGAGGCCTGGCCCCCGCCGCATTGACGGAAAGCCGCTCCCGGCCTAAAGCGACCCCGACCTGCGTGACTGGCGAAACTGAGGTGGGAGACCACCGGGGAGCGCAGGGACCCTACGCCGCTCGCCTGGGCATTTTCCTTGAAACGATGAAGGATTTGCCGTGCCCGCAGCCCCCGACTTCCCCAAGCCCGCCGACCGCGCCCCCATCAAGCGCGCCCTGATCTCGGTCTCCGACAAGACCGGCCTGGTCGAGGCCGCCAGGGTGCTGGCCGAGCTCGGCGTCGAGCTGGTTTCCACCGGCGGCACCCGGGCGGCCATCGCCGGCGCCGGCCTGGCGGTAAAGGATATCTCGGACCTGACCCGCTTCCCCGAGATGATGGACGGCCGGGTCAAGACCCTGCACCCCATCGTCCACGGCGGCCTCCTGGCGGTGCGTGACGCCCCCGACCACGCCAAGGCCATGGCCGACCACGGCATCGGCGGCATCGACCTGGTCTATGTGAACCTCTACCCCTTCGAGGCGACGGTGGCCGCGGGCGCCGACTTCGAGACGGCGATCGAGAACATCGACATCGGCGGCCCGGCCATGATCCGTTCGGCGGCCAAGAACCACGGCTATGTCTGCGTCTGCACCGAGATCTCCGACCTGGAGGAGGTGCTGGCCGAACTGAAGGCCACCGGGACCACCAGCCTAGCCCTGCGCAAGTCGCTGGCCGCGCGCGCCTACGCCCGCACCGCCACCTATGACGCGGCCATCTCTACCTGGTTCGCCCAGGCGCTCGGCGAAACCGCGCCCAAGCGCCGGGCCATCGGCGGCGAGTTGGTCCAGACCATGCGCTATGGCGAGAATCCTCACCAGTCGGCCAGCTTCTACCGCTTCGCCGACCCGCGCCCGGGCGTGGCGACGGCCAAACAGCTCCAGGGGAAGGAGCTCAGCTACAACAACATCAACGACACCGACGCGGCCTTCGAGCTGATCGCCGAGTTCGACCCCGCGGCTGGTCCCGCCTGCGCCATCATCAAGCACGCCAATCCCTGCGGCGTGGCCACCGGAAAGACCATGGTGGAGGCCTATGAGAGGGCGCTCGCCTGCGACCCCACCAGCGCGTTTGGCGGCATCATCGCCCTGAACCAGAAACTGGACGCCGCCACCGCCACCGAGATCCTCAAGCTGCTCACCGAGGTGGTGATCGCGCCCGACGCGGACGCCGACGCCGTGGCCTTGTTTTCCAAGAAGAAGAACGTGCGCCTGCTGACCACTGGCGGCCTGCCCGACCCCCTGGCGGCCGGGACCACCTTCAAGTCGGTGTCCGGCGGCTTCCTGGTGCAGAGCCGCGACGACGCCCGGCTGACGGCCGCCGACCTCAAGGTCGTCACCAAGCGCGCGCCCACCGAGGCGGAGGTGCGCGACATGCTGTTCGCCTTCACCATCGCCAAGCACGTCAAGTCCAACGCCATCGTCTATGCCCGTGCGGGGCAAACCCTGGGGGTCGGCGCCGGCCAGATGAACCGCAAGGACTCCGCCCGCATCGCCGCCCTGCGCGCCGCCGACTTCGGCCTGGACCTCAAGGGCTCGGCCTGCGCCTCGGAGGCCTTCTTCCCGTTCCCCGACGGCCTGATCCAGGCCGCCGACGCCGGCTGCACCGCGGTGATCCAGCCGGGTGGCTCCATCGGCGACCAGAAGGTCATAGACGCCGCCGACGAGCGGGGCCTGGCGATGGTCTTCACCGGGGTGCGGGTCTTCCGGCACTAGCTCCGGTCAGGCCGCCCGCGTATCCCACCAGCGCCACAGGGCCGCGAGGCCCCAGAAGATCTCGATCAGTCCGAAGGGCCAGGCGCCCTGCAGGAAGGCGTAGGACGAGGCCGCGAAGTTGGCGAAGGCGAAGCCCAGGGTCCACCAGGGGCTTCGCCTTTCCATGATGTAGCAGAACAGGCTGGCGCAGACGGCGGCGAGGCCGAACAGCGACAGGGCGTCGAAGTGAAATCCCATCAGGGGGCTTTAGCAGCTTTCCTCAAGCTGGGGCTGTCCAGATCGAGCTCGGCGGCGGGGATCACCTCCAGGTCGGGGCGGCGGGTCTTCAGACCCTCGGCGAAGCTCTTGGCGTCGCCGGCGACGATGACGCTGACCTTGGCCGGATCAAGCTTGGTCCTGGCGAAGTCCTGCACCTGGGCCCCGGTCACCGCCTCCACCTTGCCCGTATAGGCGTTCATTTCGGTGAGCGGCACGCCGTAGAGGGCGAGGTTCCCCAGGATGTCGGCCAGGCCGTCGGTGGTCTCCAGCTGGCGGCCGAAACCGCCGATCAGCACCGACTTGCGGGCCTTCAGTTCGTCGGCCCCGGGCAGGGTCGAGGTCAGGCCCTTCATCTCGGCCAGGATCAGGTCCAGCACCTGGGGCGCGGACTCGTTCTTGGTCTGGGCCGCGGCGCGGAACAGGCCGGTGGTCCGCCGCGGCGTCAGGGACGAACTGGCGCCGTAGGACAGGCCGCGCTTGATGCGAATCTCCTGGTTCAGCCGGGCCGAGTAGCCGCCCCCCAGCACGGTGTTGGTGACGATGCCCGGATAGTAGGCCGGGTCGTTGCGGGGGATGGAGGGGCCGGCCACGCTCACCGCCGCCTGGCCGGTTCCGGGCAGGTCGATGGCGATGGCCCGCGGCTTGGCGGCCGGCGTGATGGTCGGCGCGGCGGGGGTCGCGGTCGCCGGCTTCTTCCAGTCGCCGAAGGTCCGTTCGGCGAGCGCGAAGCCCTGGGCCGGGGTGATCTTGCCGGTGAGGATCAGGATGGCGTTGTCGGGCCGATAGTAGGCGTCGTGCAGCTTCACCAGGTCGCCGGTGGCGAACCTGGCCACCGAGGCCGGGGTGCCGCCGGCCACATGGCCGAAGGCGGTGCCGGCGAAGACCGTCGGGCCCGCGGCGAAGGACGCCAGCTGTCCCGGCTCCTGATAGGCCACCGACAGGCCGTCCAGGGTCTGGGCCCGCTGGCGCTCCAGCTCCTCGCTGGCGAAGGCCGGGTTCTTGGCCACGTCGGCCATGATCGCCATGGCGGCGTCCAGGTTGCCCGGCATGACATTGAGGGTGACGGAGCTGCTCTCCTGGCCGCCGCCGGACTCCAGGGTCGCCCCCAGGGCCTCGGTCTGCTGGGCGATCTGCGGGGCGCTGCGGGTCTTGGTCCCTTCGGTCAGCATGCCGGCGGTCATGTTGGCGACGCCCGCCAGGCCGACCGGATCGGCCCAGGCGCCGGTCTTCACGGTGAGATCGGCGGTCACCAGGGGCAACTTCGTGGACTGGGCGACGATCACCCGCAGGCCGTTGGCCAGCGTCTTCTCGGCGGGCTTGGGCAGGACGGGGCTGACGGGTTCGGCGAGCGGCGGCGGGGCGACGCGCTGGCCTTCCGGGGCCAGTTCGCTGACCGGGCCGGCATACTTCACCGAGGCGACGACGGGGGCGGTCTCGGCGGCGGCGACCTCGCCCTTGGGCCGGTCGGAGTCCGGCAGGTAGCGGATGGTCATCCGCCGGTCGTCGGCCAGGTACTTGGCGGCCACCCGCTGCACGTCGGCGGCGGTCACCGCCTGCAGCTCGGCCAGTTCCTTGTTGGCCTGGGCGGCGTCGCCCTCGGTGCGCAGGGCGTAGCCCAGGGCGAAGGCGCGGCCGTCGATGGTCTCCCGCTCGCGAAGCTTGCCGGCCACCAGCTCGTTCTTGGCCTCCGACAGCTCGGCCGGCGTGGGCGGCGCGTCCCGCAGACGCTTCACCTGCGCCAGCAGGGCCTTCTCGCCCTCGTCGATGGTGTGGCCCGAGGCCATGATCGAGCCCACCATGAACATGCCGGGCTGCTGCGGCAGGTCGGCGCTGGAGAAGACCTGGGCCGAGATCTGCTGGTCGTAGACCAGCGCGTCATAGAGCCTGGCCGACTTGCCCGAGGACAGGATGGCGTCCAGCACCTTCAGGGCCGGGGCGTCCGGGTCGGCGGCCTTGGGGCCCAACCAGGTGATGGCCACGGCGGGCAGGGGGACGTTGGGACCGTAGCCGGTATAGACCCCGGGCCCGGTGCGTGGCGGCTCGACGGCGGTGACGCGCGCCAGCGGCTGGGCCGGGGGTTTCAGCGGGCCCATATATTTGTCGACCCAGGCGTTCAGCGCCTTCTCGTCGAAATTGCCCACCACGATCAGGGCGGCGTTGTCGGGCCGGTAATAGGCGGCGTGGAAGGCGCGCACGTCGTCGATGGTGGCGGCGTCCAGCTCCTCGATGGAGCCGATCCCCGGCCGCTTGTAGGGGTGGGTCGTGTAGCTGGCCTTGGGCAGGTACAGGGCGAACAGCCGGCCATAGGGGCTGGCCAGGACCCGCTGGCGCAGCTCCTCCTTCACCACGTCGCGCTCGGACTTGAAGTTGGCCTCGTCCACCACGAGGGAGCCCAGCCGCTCGCTCTCCACCCAGATCAGCCGCTCCAGGTGGTTGGCCGGCACCACCTCGTAATAGTTGGTGAAGTCGTCATAGGTCGACGCGTTGTTGATCCCGCCCACGTCCTCGGTGAAGCGGTCGATGCTCTCGGCCGGGAAGTCCTTGGTGGCCTTGAACATCATGTGTTCGAACAGGTGGGCGAAGCCCGAGCGGCCAAGCGGGTCGTCCTTCGACCCCACGCCGTACCAGACCTGCACCGTCACGTTCGGCGTGGCGCGGTCCAGCGAGGTGTACAGCTTCAGCCCATTGGCCAGGGTCCGTTCCTTGTAGGCGATCGGCGGAACCGTGTCGGCGGCGAAGGCGGGCGCGGTGGCGGCGAGCCCCAGGCTCAGGGCGGCGGCGCAGGCGAAGGTGCGGAACATGGACGCGTCTCGAAGGGGCTGGGTCACCGCGAACCTAGCACCCGCGACGCGCGAGGGAAGCTTACGGGATTGTCATGGAAAGCCGTTCCCCAACCTGATCGTCATGGCCGGGCTTGTCCCGGCCATGACGATCTTCAGGGTTCTACGCCGCCAGACCCAGCCCCTCGCTCAGGTGGGCGAAGTCGTCGGCCGAGATGTTGGGTCGGACGGCCACCGACAGGATGGCGCCGAAGGCCTCGGCGGGCGCATTGGCGCGCATCGCGCTGAGCATGCCGATGCGGTCGGCGCGGGTGGCGGCCGGAATCATCAGGCTGGCCACGGCCACCATCTCCTCGGGCGGGATCTGGCTGACGATGGCGTCCTCCAGGGCCATCAGCTCCTCGTCGGAAAACAGGCTCTGCAGGATCGGCAGCATCAGCTGCTCCTCCTCGGCCATGTGGGCGAAGTCGTCGGCGGCGAACAGCGAGAAGCGCAGATAGAGCGCCCGCAGCAGGGGCGTCTTAGCCGGCCCCTCGGCGTGTTCGATGCGGCAGACCAGGGTTTCGATGTCCTCGAAGGTCGCCCGGTGATGCTCGTGGGCCTGGGCCAGGCGGGAGGTGGAGCCGGGGGCGCGGGCCTCCAGGGCGGTGTGGATCACCGCGTCCTCGTGGACCAGGTGCTGCTCCGACAGGCGCAGCTGGGCGCGCAGGTCGGCCAGCAGCTGGGGCAGGTCGGCGTCGCCGGCGTCGGCGGCGCCCAGGCGGGTCAGCATCTGGCAAAGGCCCAGACGGATACCCTTGTGGATCGGGGCGTAGAAGTCGTGGGTGGCGCGGGGTTTGGCTTGGATGAAGGACACAGGAGTCTCCGCCCGCCGCGGCGTCCGCGGCGGGTCTCCAGAAGGGGGATGGGGAGGGGGGCTAGGCGGCCTTGGCCTGGCCGAGGGCCGAGACGAAGCCGTTGAAGCCGGCATAGGTGGCGTCCCAGGACGGCAGGGCCTTCATCCGCGCGATCCAGGCCTGGATGTTGGGATAGGGGCTGAAGTCGAAGCTCGAGGCCTCGCCCAGGGTCACGAAGGCCGAGCCGAGATAGTCGGCCAGGCTGATCTCGCCGCCGCAGACGAAGGGCCGGTCGCCCAGCATGTGACGGTCCAGCACGGTCAGCCAGCGCGGGGCGTGCTCGGTCCCGAAGGCCACCATGGCCTGGGCCAGGTCGGGGTCCACCCCGTGTGGGATGCCGAAGTTCGGATAGACCGTGAACAGGCAGAAGTACTCGTGGAAATTGGTGGCGAACCAGTCGAGCGCCTCGTTGACCCGGGCCCGGGCCTTGAGTTCGGTGGGATAGGCGGGCGAGCCGACCTTGTCGGCCAGGTACTTCAGGATCGCCGAGGATTCGCCCAGCGCGAAATCGCCGTCCGCCAGGAAGGGCACCACGCCGTTGGGGTTCACCGCCAGATAGGCGGCCTCGCGGTTGGCCTGGGTCATCAGGTCCACATGGACCCGCTCCAGCGGGATGCCGGCCTCGGCGGCGAACAGCATCACGGGGCGCGAGGTGGTGGAGATCGGGTCACAATAGAGTTTCATCGGGGCGTCTTGTTCTTGTCAGGGTTGCGGGGGGCGGGGTTTAGTTCGACGAACGTGGGTCAGCAATCAGCGGTCTTGCAGGAAGGTTCTGCGGAAATGCAGAATGGGGCGATGTTCGACTGGAACGATCTCAAGGCCTTTCTCGCCGTCGCCCGCGGCGGCTCGACCCTGGCCGCGGCCAGGACCCTGAAGATCAACCAGACCACGGTGGCCCGGCGCATCGAGGCCCTGGAGACGGCCCTGGGGTTGAAACTGTTCGAGCGCGGCCAGGCCGGCAGCCGGCTCACCGAGGCCGGCGAGGACCTGCTGGCCGAGGCCGAGCGGATGGAGGTTTCCGCCAAGGCCTTCGCCAACCGGGCCGGCGCCCACCAGCGCGGCCTGGCCGGGACGCTGAAGGTCACCTCCACCGAGATCCTCGCCAACCTGGCCATCACCCCGGCCCTGGTGGGATTCCGGGAGCTCTATCCCGACGTGAAGGTCGATCTGATCCTCAGCGACCTGCCCCTCGACCTGGCGGCCGGCGAGGCCGACGTCGCCATCCGGGCGGGCCAGGCCCTGACGGTGTCGGACCTGGTGGCCCGCAAGCTGGCCGATTTCGAGTTCGCCCTCTATTGCAGCCGCGACTACGCCGCCCGCCGCGGCGTGCCCGCCACCCTGGAGGACCTGCGCCAGCACGACCTGATCGGCGGGGAGGGGGGCCGCCTGGCGCTGCCGGGAACCCGCTGGATGTTCGAGCAGGTGCCCGGCGCGGTCCCGGCCCATTCCTCGAACTCGATGACCAATCTGAACCTGGCGGTGAAGGCGGGCCTGGGCATCGCGCCCATCGGTTGCCTGCTGGCCGACCTCGACCCCGACCTGATCCAGATCTGGCCGCCGATCCCCGACTTGAGCGCCAGCGCCTGGGTGGTGACCCGGGCCGAACTGAAGGACACCCCGCGGGTGCGGGCCTTCATCGACTTCATCGTCCCCCACGTCGCCACCCTGCGCCGCACCCTGGAAGCCCAGGGCGCGGCCATGAAGGCCGAAAAGGCCGCCGCGGTGGTGGCCTTCCCGAAGACGGGTTGAATAGGTTTCCGCCCCCTGGCGAAGCGTCTGGGGGAGGGGAACCCAGTCCTACTCCGCTAGCTTCACCAGCATCTTGCCGGCGTTGCGGCCTTCCATCAGGCCGATCAGGGCGGCCGGCGCGTTGGCGATCCCGTCCAGGACGGTCTCCTGGTACTTGACGCGGCCGTCCTTCAGCCAGCCGGCCATGTCGCGCTGGAAGTCGGCGTACATGTGCATGAAGTCCGTGCCCACGAAGCCCCGCAGCATCACCCGCGAATAGATGATGTTGGACAGGTTCGAGACGTTGGAGTGGCCGGAATTGTAGCCGGAGATGAAGCCGCAGACCGGGATGCGGCCGAGCGTGTTCATGCGGCGCAGGGCCGCCTCCAGGTGATCGCCCCCGACATTGTCGAAATAGACGTCGATCCCCTTGGGGGTGGCGGCCTCCAGCTGGCCGCGGATCGGGGCGTCCTTGTAGTTGATGACGGCGTCGAGGCCGACCTCGTCCTTCAGCCAGGCCGCCTTCTCCGCGCTGCCGGTGGAGCCCACCACGTAGCAGTCCTTGATCTTGGCGATCTGGGCGGCCACCGAGCCCACGGCCCCGCCGGCGGTGGAAACGAAGACCTGTTCACCGTCCTTCAGGGCGCCGATGTGCAGCAGGCCGCCATAGGCGGTGAAGCCGGTCATGCCGAGGGCGTGCATGTGGACGGTCAGGGAGAGGTCCGGATCGGGGGTGAGCTTGGTGAGGCCCTTGCCGTCGCTGGTGAAGTATTCGCGGAAGCCCAGGCGGTTGGAGACCAGGTCGCCGACGGCGAAGTCCCCGTTCTTCGACTGGACGACGCGGCCCAGGGCCCCGCCCATCATGGCCTCGCCCAGGGCCTGGCCGGCGGTCAGGCGCGGCCGCATGGCCGGGTCCACCGACATATAGAGGTTCTGCACCAGCACCTCGCCGTCGGCGGCGTCGGGAACCTGGGTTTCGACGACCGCGAACTGGTCGACCGTGGGCATGCCCTTGGGGCGCTCGATGAGGTGGATTTCGCGGCTGACGGGCATGTCGCCCTCCCATTCTGGAATTTGAAAAAGCTAAAAATTCACCGATCACGCAATGTGATGGATCGGTGGGTCCAGTCTGTCACAGGCCCCTCCCGTCAGGGAAGGGCGTCGCCCCAGTCGAGGCGCCGGGCCCAGGCGTAGGCGGCCTTGTCGCGGCGGGGGACGTCGGCCAGCTCGGCGGTCCCCGACGGCGTGCAGAGCTTGAAGGTGATGGCGGGCTTGGCGGTGCGCGGCGGGGCCAGGATGCGGGCGGTGGGCGTCCGGGCGCTCACCGAGGCCCGGGCGGCGACCAGGTAGATAAATTTTTCGTCTTCGAAGGGCAGGTCGGCGCCCTTGGCCAGGCGGTGGTCGCGGGACCGCGGCAGGCGCTGGACGAAATGGCACCAGTCCGGCGGGGTCAGCGGGCAGGCCAGGGCGTGGGGGCAGGGGGCCAGCAGGGTCGCGCCGGCCGCGATCAAGGTCTCGCGGGCGGCCAGGATGCGGCGATAGCCGTCCGGGGTTCCAGGCTCGACCAGGGCCAGCATCCCGTCGGTCGCGCCCCACAGGTCGGAGACGGTCTCCGCCTGACGCGCCGCCGGGATTTCGGCCAGGGCGTAGCTGGCGATCACCAGGTCGGCCTGGGGCCAGTCGGCAGCCGGCGCGGTGAGGTCGCCGCGTAAGAATTTCGCGTCCTTGAGCGCCCCGTGGCCCTCGGAGGCCAGCTTGGCGGCCATGTCCAGGAAGGGGCGGCTGGAATCCAGCAGGGTCACCGACCCCAGGCCCGGCCAGGTCTCCAGGGCCGCCCAGCTCGCCCCGCCGGGGCCCGCGCCGGCGTCGAGCAGGCGGGCCGGCGCGAAGTCCGGCGCCATCCGCCGGGCCTCGGCCAGCACATAGGCGCAGGCGGCGTAGGTGGCCGGCAGGCGCGAGAGCACATAGGCGATCGCGTCGGCCTCGTCGGTGACCACCACCTTGGAGGTCTCGCCGCCGCGATAGCCGCTCGAAATCCTGGCCGAGCGCTCGGCCAGGCCCTTGCGGGAGACGCCGTCGAGCAGGCGGTCGGCGGCGAGGCGGAGGGCGGCGGGCAGGTCGGGGCTCATGGGAAGGCTTTAGCCCGCCGGGGCCGCCCGCGCCAAACTCTCCCGCTTCAGGGCGCCCAGGGCCATCAGCACGTCGCGGCGCAGGGCCAGGCGGGCGAGGGTCCCAGGGACCGCATAGGGGCTGGCGGCGCGGTTCTCATAGACCACGCGGGTGGCCCGGCCGCCGCGCAGGGGGATCAGCCGCCACTCGCCCTCCAGGACCTTCAGGTCGCCGTCGGTGCGCTTGAAGCGCAGGCGCCTCGGCGGATCGAAATCCGAGCGCACCACGCTGCGGAACCGGGGCATCAGGCCGGGGCGGGCGATCTGTTCGCGTATGTCCCAGCGTCCGGCCGGATCGCGCTCCAGGACCCGGCAGCTCTTGAGGCTGGGCGCCATGCGAGGGGCGAGATCGCAGTCGGTGAGCACCGCCCAGACCACCTCCGGCGCGGCGGCGATCTCCACCCCGGCGCGGATCAGGCCCGAGGCGCCGTCCGGATCGGGACGGACCTCCACATAGGTCTGGCCCCGGGTCAGCTGCGACAGGACCTGGCCCGGCGGCTCCCAGGCCCAGACCGGAGAGGCCTGGACCAGGAGGGCGGCGAGGGCGAGGGCCAGGCGCATGCCGCGGGCCCGCCCTCAGCTTCCGACGCGGTTCTTCACTAGGTCGTCCACCACCGACGGGTCGGCCAGGGTCGAGGTGTCGCCCAGGTTGGAGAGGTCGTTTTCGGCGATCTTGCGCAGGATGCGGCGCATGATCTTGCCCGAGCGGGTCTTGGGCAGGCCCGGCGCGAACTGCACCACGTCGGGCGCCGCGAAGGGCCCGATCTCCCGGCGGACCCAGCCCTTGAGCTCGGCCTGCAGGATGTCGGTGGGGACCACCTCGGCCTTCAGGGTCACGAAGCAGTAGACGCCCTGGCCCTTGATGTCGTGCGGGAAGCCGACCACGGCGGCCTCGGCGACGTTCTCGTTGCTCACCAGGGCGCTCTCGATCTCGGCGGTGCCAAGGCGGTGGCCGGAGACGTTGATCACGTCGTCCACCCGGCCGGTGATCCAGTAATAGCCGTCCTCGTCCCGGCGGCAGCCGTCGCCGGTGAAATATTTACCGGCATAGGTGGAGAAATAGGTGTCGAAGAAGCGCTGGTGGTCGCCATAGACGGTGCGCATCTGGCCGGGCCAGGAGTCGGTGATCACCAGGTTGCCGCTGACAGCCCCGTGCAGGGTCTGGCCCTCGGCGTCCACCAGCTCGAACTTGATCCCCGGCAGGGGCTTGGCGCAGGAGCCGGGCTTCAGCGGCGTGGCGCCGGGCAGGGGGGAGGCCAGGCAGGCCCCGGTCTCGGTCTGCCAGTAGGTGTCGACGATGGGGCAGCGGCCGTCCCCCACCACCCGGTGGTACCAGAGCCAGGCCTCGGGATTGATCGGCTCGCCCACCGTGCCCAGCAGGCGCAGGGACTTGCGCGAGGTCTTCTTCACCGGGGCGTCGCCGTCGCGCATCAGGGCGCGGATGGCGGTGGGGGCGGTGTAGAAGGTGTTGACCTTGTGCTTGTCGATCACCTCCCAGAACCGGGAATTGGTCGGATAGTTGGGCACGCCCTCGAACATCACTGAGGTGGCGGCGTTGGCCAGGGGTCCGTAGACCACATAGGAGTGGCCGGTGACCCAGCCCACGTCGGCGGTGCACCAGAAGACCTCGCCGGGCTGGTAGTCGAAGACCAGTTCGTGGGTGTGCGCCGCCCACACCAGATAGCCGCCGGTGGTGTGCAGCACCCCCTTGGGCTTCCCGGTCGACCCCGACGTGTAGAGGATGAACAGCGGGTCCTCGGCGTTCATCGGCTCGGGCTCGCAGGTGTCGGCGACGCTCTGCTTGAGGTCCGAATAGAAGGCGTCGCGGCCGGCTTTCATCGGCACGTCGGCCCGGGTACGGCGCACCACGACGACGTCGGTGACGCCCGGGCACTGCTCCAGGGCCTCGTCGACATTGCGCTTCAGGGGCACGATCTTGCCGCCCCGCAGGCCCTCGTCGGCGGTGATGACGATCCTGGAGTCGCAGTCCTGGATGCGGCCGGCGATGCTGTCGGGGGAGAAGCCGCCGAAGATCACCGAATGGACCGCCCCGATGCGGGCGCAGGCCAGCATGGCCACGGCGGCCTGGGGGATCATCGGCAGATAGATGGTGACCCGGTCACCCTTCTGGACGCCCTTGGCCTTCAGCACATTGGCCATGCGGCAGGTTTCGGCGTGCAGCTGGCGGTAGGTCAGGTTGTCCCAGGGCTCGCCCTCGTCGCTCTCCCAGATGATCGCCACCTGGTCGCCGCGGGCCTCCAGGTGCCGGTCCAGGCAGTTGACCGAGACGTTCAGCACGCCGTCGGCGTACCAGCGGATATGGAAGGGATGCTTGTGGAAGGAGGTGTCCTTCACCTCCGTGAAGGGCTTGATCCAGTCGAGCCGGCCGGCGACGTCGCGCCAGTAGCCGTCGGGGTCGGTCTCCACGCGTTGAACCGCCGCCTCATAGGCCTGCGCGTTCATCTTGGTCCGCTTGGCCCAGGCCGCGGGAACCGGGAAAACTTCGCCCTCGCTCACCGTTCACACTCCCATCAAATCTTGGCTGCGAGTTATGCGGAGGGCGCCACGTCGGCGCAACAGGCTCGGCTAGAAATCAGCGTTTCGGAATGAGCTGCTCGAAGCCGGCGATCAGGCAGTTGAGGCCGAAGGCGAACTGGCCGTCGACATCGCCCCCCACCTCGAAGGCGCTCATCACCTGGGCGAAGTGGGGATAGGCGCCGGTGGCCAGCATGGCCTTGGCCAGGTCGTCATTGCCGTCGTGGCCGGTCGCCTGGCGGGCGCGCAGCTCGGCCTCCCCCACCGCCCAGCTCACCACATAGGAAAATCCCGTGCTCATGGCGTAGGCGGCGTCCTTGGGCGACAGGCCCGCCCGCATCAGGATCGCCAGGATCATCTCGGCCTGGGCCATGATGTTGGGGCCGACGAAGAAGCCGTGCGGCAGCAGCTTGGCCACGTCGCGCCGGGCCAGCAGGTGGCGGCGCAGCTGCTGGGCCATGCGGTAGATGTCCTCGCGCCAGTCCCGCCCGTCCAGGGTGAAGGTCAGGTCGGCCATCAGGTGGTCGTAGAGCGCCACCTGCAGGGCGTCCTTGCTGGGGAAGTGCCAGTAGAGGGCCGGGGCCTGGACGTTCAGCTCGGCGGCCACCGCCCGCATGGTCAGGCGCTCGATCCCCTCGCGCTCCAGGACCCGCGCCGCGGCCTCCACCACCAGGTCGGGACTGAGCTGCGGACGGGCCTTGGACGGGACGCGGGAGACCATGCCCGTCATTCTGTCATTCATTTAACGTTGTAAATCTCCTTCGCGGGGGTAGGCTCAGCTTAACGACGTTAAATGAGCCTGGGAGGGCGCGCCATGACCGCCGTCGAGATGTCGCCGAAGCTGGTGGGGTCCGATCCGCCGCCGCGCCGCATGCCGCTGTTTGGCCTGGACAAGGCCCTGCGCAAGCACCCCTTCCCCACCATCCCGCCGCAGGCCTACCGGGCGCCGGTGCTCAAGGTCCCCACCGTGGGCGGCCAGCGCTTCTACGTGGTCAGCGACCCGGCCGGGGTGAAGCGAATTCTGCTGGATCATGTCGCCAACTATCCGAAGACCGAGCGCGAGCGGCGGTTCTTCTCGGCCATGTTCGGCGATGGCCTGCTCTCCACCGACGGCGAGGTCTGGCGCGCCCATCGACGGACCATGGCGCCGTCCTTCTCGCCCCCCAGCGTGGCCTCCTACGCGCCGACCATGGCCGCCTGCGCCGAGGCCTTCCGCGGACGTTGGGATCAGGCGCCGGAGGGCGCCGAGATCGACGTGGCCGAGGCCATGACCGACCTGACCCTGCAGATCATCGCCAGGACCATGTTCTCCACCGATAGCGCCGATGTCGCAGGCGTGGTGCGCGGGGCGATGAGCCGGGCCATGGACCAGCTGGACTTCAATATCCTCGACCTGCTGCCGGTGGTGGGCGAGGCGCGGTTCAAGGCGCGCGAACGGCGGATCGAGACCATCTTCGCCGAGTTGGACGCCGCCATCGCCCGGATGATCACACAGCGCCAGGCCGATCCGCAGGGTGGGCCGCAGGACCTGCTGGCCCGGCTGATCGCCGCCCGCGACGGGGAGACCGGCCAGGCCATGAGCCCCAAGGAGATCCGCGACCAGGTGGTGACCATCTTCCTGGCCGGCCACGAGACCACCGCGGCCACCATGTGCTGGCTCTGGTACCTGCTCTCCCAGCAC
Source organism: Pseudomonadota bacterium (assembly GCA_040388315.1). Lineage (GTDB taxonomy): Bacteria > Pseudomonadota > Alphaproteobacteria > Caulobacterales > Caulobacteraceae > Phenylobacterium. The sequence goes on from JAZKBZ010000021.1 coordinate 63,171, forward strand.
CCGCAGGTGGAGGCCCGCCTGCACGCCGAGCTCGACCAGGTCCTGGACGGCCGCACGCCCGGCCACGAGGACCTGGCCGACCTGCCCTACGCCAGGATGGTGGTGGACGAGGCGCTGCGGATCTATCCGGCCGCCCCGGGCCTCTCCACCCGGGTGGCCCTGGAGGCCGACGAGATCTGCGGGGTGAAGATCCCCAAGGGCGGGATGATCGCCGTCGCCCCCTGGATTCAGCACCGGCACGAGAGCCTGTGGGCGGACCCCGGCCGGTTCGATCCCGAGCGCTTCGCCCCGGGCGTCGAGCGGCCGCGCTTCGCCTACATGCCCTTCGGCGGCGGGCCCAAGGTCTGTATCGGGGCGGCGCTGGCCACCACCGAGACCCTGCTGATCCTGGCCACCCTGGCCCAGCGCTACAGCCTGGCCCTGAAGCCCGGCCACCAGGTGGAGATCCTCCAGAAGATCACCATGCGCCCGCGCGGCGGGCTGCCGATGATCCTGCGCCGGCGTTAGCGCCGCAGCCGCTTACGGGGCGGGCGGGAACCGACTATGTGGGATGGGACGTCATTTCCCAGCCCAGGACCGCTTCATGCTGCTGCACCTCTCCACCTGGCCCGAGATCGAAACCTTCCTTACGCGCTCGAGGACGGTGGTGATCCCGATCGGGTCCAATGAGCAGCATGGGCCCACCGGCCTGCTGGGCACCGACTGGCTGTGCCCGGAGATCATCGCCCACGAGGCCCAGAAGACCGGCGACATCCTGGTGGGGCCGACCTTCAACATCGGCATGGCCCAGCATCACCTGGGCTTCCCGGGCACCATCTCCCTGCGGCCCTCGACCTTCATCGCCGCCATCGGCGACTGGTGCCGGTCCCTGGGGCATCACGGGTTTGAGAGGATCTATTTCCTCAACGGCCACGGCGGCAATGTCGCCACCATCGAGGCGGCCTTCTCGGAACTCTATGCCGAGGCGAGCTTCGCCGGCCGCCCGCGCGGCTTTTCCCTGAAGCTGAAGAACTGGTGGGAGCTGAAGGGGGTGATGGCGGTGGCCAACCGCCAGTTCCCCGTGGGCCACGGCAGCCATGCGACCCCCTCGGAGGTCGCGGTGACCCAGTGGGCCTATCCCGACCACATCAAGAGCGCCAACTACGCCCCCCAGATCGCGCCCACCGGCCCGATCCGCGAGGCCCTGGATTTCCGCGCCCGCTATCCGGACGGCCGCATGGGGTCGGACCCGGCGCTGGCCACCCCGGAAAAGGGCGGCGAACTGGTGTCGACGGCCGCGGCGGGCCTGATCGAGGACGTGAACGCCTTCTCGGCGGAGGTCGCGCCGGGCTAGCTAGGCCTTCGCAAGAATCCCGTCATCCCGGGTCTCCCCTGCGGGTCGCCCGGGATGACGATGGATTGGGCGGCCTGGCGAGATCACCCGCCAGGTGGCGCCGGAGGCTTCCGCCCCTAGAACATCGAACCGGGCATGGCCAGGCGCGGCGGGCCCTTCCTCTTGGGCTGGCCGGTCCAGTCGAGGTCCTCGGCCTTCAGCAGGGCGCCGGCGTCCTTGGCGGCGTCGGCCACGGTGATCAACTCCTCGGCCTTGGCGACGGGCGCCTCATGGCCGCCGCTGGGCGACTTGCCGTCGGCGCCCTTGGGGGCTTTGGTCAGCACGGCCTCCTCCACCGGGAGGGCTTCCTCCACCGAATCCTTGGTCAGCGAGGCGTCGATCTTCGGGGTGGTGGCGTAGCGGTCGAGGGCGGCGATCTGCATGCCCTCGGCCTCGGTGCCGAGATACTTGCCGGAGAAGGCGGGCGGCAGGCCCGAGCCGCCGGTCCAGCGATAGAAGATGTGCGCGCCGATGGTCCCGACCTTGACCAGGCTGGGGCTCCAGTAAGCGGCCACGTAGTTGGCGTGATAGTGGGTGGCGGTGCCGACCTTGCGCATCACGAAGCCGTTCAGGGCGGCCGAGGCGACGCTGCGGGCCCGCAGCCAGGCGGCTTCCTGCGGCTGACGGTTCATGGAGCCGTCGCAGGTGAAGCTGAACTGGCAGCCGGTGGTGCGGTTGGAGCCCTGGAAGACCACGCCGCAGACCGTCTTGGGGAAGGCCGGGTGGCGCATGCGGTTGAGGACCACCTGGGCCACGGCGCGCTGGCCGTCCAGGCTTTCCCAGGCCGCCTCGTAATAGATGGCCGCGGTCATGCAATCGATGGCCCGGGCCTCGTCCAGCACGCCGCCGGTCTTCAGCTTGAAGGGTCGGGCGGCCGGATTGGGCAGGGCCGAGGTGGGGTTGGCCAGGTTCCAGGCGCGGGCCTGGTCGGGATCGAGGTCCTGCAGTCGGATGACGGCGGCGTCGGCCGCGGCGCCTTCCGGCAGGGCGTCGGGATCGATCATCCCACCGGCCTTCTGCAGGACGCCGCCCATGCGGGGCTCGACCCGGCTGGCCAGGGTCAGCATGGCGGGATCCATGCCGGAGGTGAGGCGGGCGAAGGCCTGGGCCGACATCTCGCCGCCGGTCAGACGGGCGAGGCGCGCGTTGCGGCCGTCCGGGGCCGCGGCGAAGGCGAGACCGGCTGTGAGCGCGGCCGCCAAGCCCAGCTCCACGCCCACGAGGTGGATCGCGTCGCGTCGCGGCAGGCGGCTCGAGAGGAGCTGCGAGAGATGACGGAAGCGGTTCAACACGTGATGTCTTCTCCTGGGACAGTGCACCGCAGCAAATGCAAGTGGGACGCCATAAACCCGAAACGGGGATCGCGCCACCAGGATTCTTTTATTTTGCATTAACTATGCGTGAGGCGCCGCCCAAACAGTCAGGGACGGTTCGCGACTCCGCGGCGACACCGCAGAGCAAGCCCTCAGGAAAGCTTGGCAGTAATCAGCGCGGGATTTCTTTGACCTTGGTCAAGGCCACCTGGCGATAGACCGCGGTGATGTCAAAGTAGCGGTGGAAGACTCCGTGGAAGTGATCGACCGCCTGTTTCACGCCCGGCCCGCCGATCTCGCTCTCGTGGTGCCAGTAGTCGTCCAGCACCAGCATTCCACCGACTTCCAGCAGGGCCGCGCAGTAGGCCAGGTCCACCCCCACCGCCCAGGCGGTGTGGGAGCCGTCGATATAGATCAGGTCGTAGGCCTCGCCCCGCTCCAGCATCTTGGGCAGTTCGTAGGTGGAGAAGCCCTTGTGGGTGGTCAGCTTGGAGAAGCCGAGCTTGGCGGTGTTGCGGGCGAAGCGCGGCTCGACCGCGTGGTATTTCTCTTCCGGGTTCAGGTCCTCGTCGAACCAGGGATCGATCACCGTGACATCCAGCTTGGCCGGCAGCAGCCAGTCCATGAAGGCCAGGTTGCGCCCCTCATAGGCGCCGATCTCCATGTAGCGGATCACCCCGCGGCTCTTGGCGAAGTCCCGCAGCAGGGGGGAGACGAAGGGGATGTTCTGATCGGCCCAACCCTCGGTGAACTCAAAGCCCCTGGCCTTGCAATAGCGGGCGAAGGCCTGCGCATCCTCGTCGGCGCGCGGCGTGGCCAGCATGGTCTTGGCGAATTGCGGCGCGAACCGGTGGTTCATGGTCGCAAGGGCGCGAAGGGCGTCGGCCATGGCAGGCTCCTCAAATCTCGGCCCGGATGGCTTAGCCGTCCTGGGTTAAGGAAGAGTCAGGCGGTGAGGATTTCGCCGTCCGCCACCGTCACCGGCCAGGGGCGCAGGTGGTCGTCGGCGCAGGGGCCGGCGACGCAGAGGCCGTCGGCGGGGCGGAACATGGCGCCGTGGGCCGAGCAGAGGATCCGGTCGCCCTCTCGGGTCAGGTAGCGGTCGTCCATCACCGCCAGGGGCCAGCCATTGTGCGGGCAGGAATCGACATAGCCGGCCACCTGGTCCCCCTGCCGCACCACGAAGCCGGCGAACAGGGCCCGGTCGTTGCGGAACCGGAATCCCTTGGCCCCCGGATCGGCGAGGTCGGCCAGCGCGCAGAGATACTGACCGGCCGGCGGCCGGGCCGGATTGTCGGGCTCCTCGCGGATCACAGGTTTCCGACGGTGGCGCGGAAGGGCAGGATCTGGACGCTCTGGAACAGGCCGGCCAGGCTGTAGGGGTCGTCGCGGGTGAAGGCCCGGGCCGCTTCCTCGCTCTCGCCCTCCAGGATGATCAGCGAGCCGGCCATGTCGCCCTTGTCGTCCAGGATCGGCCCGCCCAGCTTCACCACGTCGCTGAAGGTCCCGGCATAGGCCAGGTGGGCCGGCCGGGTGGCCATGCGCAGGTCCAGCGAGTCGGGCTTGTCGAGGCAGATCAGGACGAAGAGGGCCATGGGATTCCTTAGCGTTCAGCCTTGAGGGGACGGGAGAGCAGGCCGGCGATGGCCGTGTCGAGATCGGCCTCCCCGGCCAGGATGGCGGCGACGGCGTCGGAGATCGGCATCTCCACCCCCACCTTGGCGGCGAGATCGCGCACCGCCGGGGCCGAGGCCACGCCCTCGGCGACCGCGCCGCCGAGGCTGGCCAGCGCCGCCTCCAGGCTCATCCCCTGGCCCAGCGCCAGGCCGATGCGGTTGTTGCGCGACTGGGCGCTGGAACAGGTGAGCACCAGGTCCCCCAGGCCGCAGAGGCCGGCGACGGTCTCGGCCCGCCCCCCCAGGGCCAGGGCCAGGCGGGTCAGCTCGGCGAAGCCGCGGGTGATCAGGGCCGCGTGCGCGCTGCGCCCCAGGCCCCGGCCCTCGACGATCCCGCAGGCGATGGCCAGCACGTTCTTCACCGAGCCGCCGATCTCCGCGCCCACCATGTCGGTGGCCACATAGGGGCGGAACAGGGGACTGGCGATGGCCTCGGCCAGGGCGCGGCCCAGGGCCTCGTCGGGACAGGCCAGCGTCACGGCGGTGGGCAGGCCGCGCGCCACCTCGCCGGCGAAGCTCGGACCCGACAGCACGGCGGGGGCCGCCTGGGGCAGGGTCTCGGCCAGGACCTCGGTCATCAGCTTCAGGGTCCCCTGCTCCACCCCCTTGGCGCAGAGCAGGATCGGGACGCCGGGCCGGGCGTGGGGGGCGAAGGCCTTCAGGCTGGCCCGCAGGTGCTGGGCCGGGGTGACGTTGAGGATCAGGTCGCAGGCGGCGAGGTCGGCCAAGTCGCCGGTGACGGCGAAGGCGGGCTCCAGCTTGATGCCGGGCAGGAAGACGCTGTTCTCCCCTTTGCTGCGGATTGCGTCGACCACCTCGGGCTCGCGGGCCCACAGCGTGGTGCTCAGGCCGGCCCGGCCACAGACCAGGGCCAGGGCCGTGCCCCAGGCGCCGCCGCCGATCACGCCCGCGGTCTTCATGCTCATGCCTTGGCGCCCTTGCGACCGTAGGAGTGGGTGGGGTTGGCGAGCGCCGCGGCGGCGTCGAGCGGCCAGCGCGGCCGGGCCGGGGCGTCCAGGGGATCGGTCATGCCGAGCGCCAGACGCTCGGCGCCGGCGAGCGCGATCATGGCGGCGTTGTCGGTGCAGTAGGCGAGCGGCGGGGCGTCGAAGGAAAAGCCCCGCGCCTTGGCGGTCTCCTGCAGCTTGGCCCGCACCGCCCCGTTGGCCGCCACCCCGCCGGCGACGACAAACCGCAGGTCGCCGCCCTGGCGGGTCAGGGCGTAGGCGGCCATGGCCCTGTCGGTGCGGTCGGAGAGCTGGCGGGCGATGGCGGTCTGGACGCAGGCGGCCAGGTTCTTCCGCTCGGTCTCGCTGGTGATCGTCTCGGCCAGGCGGGCGGCGGCGGTCTTCAGGCCGGAGAAGGAGAAGTCGCAGCCCTGCCGCCCCAGCAGGGCGCGGGGCAGGGTGAAGGCGGTGGGATCGCCGCCCTCGGCGAGCTTTTCCAGGGCCGGACCGCCGGGATAGGGCAGGCCCAGGCTCTTGGCGATCTTGTCGAAGGCCTCGCCGGCGGCGTCGTCGATGGTGGAGCCCAGGCGCTTGCAGGCGCCAATGCCCTCCACGGCCAGGAGCTGACAATGCCCGCCGGAGACCAGCAGCAGCAGGAAGGGATAGGGAATGTCGGCGGCCAGGCGGGCGGAGACCGCGTGGCCCTCCAGGTGGTTCACCGCGATCAGCGGCAGGCCGCGGGCGAGCGCCACGGCCTTGCCGAAGGCCAGCCCCACCATCACCCCGCCCACCAGGCCGGGGCCGGCGGTGGCCGCCACCCCGGAGAGGTCGCCATAGGTCACGCCGGCCTCGCTCATCGCCTGGGCGGCGATGGCGTCGATGGATTCCACGTGGGCCCGGGCGGCGATCTCGGGCACCACCCCGCCATAGGGGGCGTGGGCGGCGATCTGGCTGGCGATGACGGAGGACAGCACCTCGACGCGGCCGTCGCCGGACCGCCGGACCACGGAGGCGGCGGTTTCGTCACAGCTTGTTTCGAGGCCCAGGAGGGTAAGGTCGGTCATCTGCGTTGCGGCTTGGGGTTCCGTCCTGTAGCCAACGGCTCAGTCCCCGCCGAGGTAGCCCTCCCGCCGTGTCCACGCAACCTGTCCGGATCGGAGCCCGCGGCTCCAAGCTTTCGCTGGCCCAGGCCGGCATGATGCAACGCCGTATCGCCGCGGCCCTGGGGGCGCCCCCCGAGGACGCCGAGCGGGTCGCCCCGCTGATCATCATCACCACCACCGGCGACCGGGTCCAGGACCGCCGCCTGCTGGAGATCGGCGGCAAGGGCCTGTTCACCAAGGAGATCGAGGAGGCGATGCTGGAGGGGCGCATCGACTGCGCCATCCACTCGCTGAAGGATATGCCGGCGGTCTGCCCGCAGGGCCTGACCATCGCCGCCATCCCCGAGCGGGAAGATCCCCGCGACGCCTTCCTGTCGTTCAAGGCCGACCGGCTGGAGGACTTGCCGCAGGGCGCGCGCCTGGGCACCGCCTCGCTCCGCCGACAAGCCCAGTCCCTGCACCGCCGCCCGGACCTCGACGTCCAGATGCTGCGGGGCAATGTCGACACCCGCCTGGCCAAGCTGCAGGCCGGGGACGCCGACGCCATCCTGCTGGCCATGTCGGGCCTCAACCGCCTGGGCCTGGGCCATCTGCCCAAGAGCCTGATCGATCCCATCGAGGTCCCGCCGGCCCCGGGCCAGGGGGCGCTGGCCATCGAGACCCGCGAGGCCGATATCGGCCTGCCCTGGCTGGACGCCGTGCGCCACGCCGGCACCACCGTCGCCGTGGCCGCCGAGCGCGGGGCCCTGGCCGCCCTGGAGGGGTCCTGCAAGACCGCCATCGGCGCCCATGCCCGCCTGCTGGGGGGCCGCATCCACCTGATCGTCGAGGCCCTGTCCCCCGACGGGATCCACCGCTTCCGCCGCGAGGGCGAGGCCGTCCTGTCCGGCGACCACGTGGCCGTGGCCCGGGAGCTCGGCCTGGCCCTGGGCGCCCAGGTGCTCGAGGAGGGCGGCGATCTGCTCGCCCTGCACGCGACATGATGACCGCCCAGGGTTGCGTTAAGGCCAAGCTTCGCTCAACCGTAGTCGGACGATGAGCAGCCGCAAGATCTGGATCACCCGCGCCCAGCCGGGCGCCGAGGCCACCGCCGCCCGCGTGCGCGCCCTCGGCCACGAGGCCTTCGTCGCTCCCCTGCTGGAGGTGCGGCCGGTCGAGGGTGTCGAAATCGACCTGTCCGGCGTCTGCGCCCTGGCCTTCACCAGCGCCAACGGGGTGCGCGCCTTCATCGAGGCCACGCCGGAGCGCTCCCTGCGGGTGTTCGCCGTGGGCTCGGCCACCGCCCAGGCGGTCCGCGCGGCCGGCTTCAAGAACGTGCTGTCGGCCGACGGGGACGTCGAGGCCCTGGCCGAGGGCATCGCCGCCCGCAAGCGCGACCTCAAGGGCTGCGTGCTGCATCCCGGCGCCGCCGAACCGGCCGGCGACCTGGTGAGCGCCCTGGAAAAGCACGGCGTCGAGGCGCGCCGCCTGATCCTCTACGACACCGGACCGACCCAGCTGACGCCGGAGATGCTGGAGGTCCTGCCCACCCTGGACGCCGTCCTGCTGCACTCCCCCAAGGCCGCCAAGGTGCTGGCCGACCTGCTGAAGGACCACCCCCTGCCGCAGCTCCGGGCGCTCTGCCTGTCCAAGGCGGTGATGAAGCCGCTCGCGCGCACCAAGCTTTCGGCCAAGGTGTTCGCGCCCTTTCCACTCGAAGCGGCGCTGCTTAATCTGATAGACCGTTAAGCCATGAGCATAGCTCCGGACCCCGTCGAACTTTCGGCCCCCCGGGATCCCGCCTCCTATGGCCGATCGAGGCTCATGGGACCCGGGTTCTGGGCCCTGATCGCGTTCGGGGTGCTGTGCATCCTCGCCGGCTTCGGCATCTCGCGATTCGGCCCCCAGCTCTTCCCGGCCAAGCCGCAGGCCCCGGCCAGCGCCGTCGCCGTTCCCCTGGCCGCGCCCGCCAGCGGTCCCGCGGCGACCGAGACCACCCTGCCGCTCGCCGATGAGGCGCGCGCGCCCCCGACGTCGGAGGCGGTGGTCCGGCTCACCGAACGGATCGAGGCCCTGGAGGCCGAGCAGTCGCGCACCGCCGAGGCGGCGGCCTCGGCGCTCGCCGCGGCGGCCCTGATGGAGGCGTCCCAGAGCTCACGCCCCTTCGCCGACGAACTGGCCGCCCTCGACGCGGTCTCGCCCCCCTCGGCCGAGCTGCGCGCCCTGCGCCGGATCGCCGAACGCGGCGCCCCCAGCCGCGCGGCCCTGGCCGCCAGCTTCCCCGACTACGCCGCCCGCGCCGCCGGCGCCGCCCGCGCGCCGGGCGAGGGGGCCGGCCTCGGCGCCCGCCTGGCCGCGGCCCTGTCGCGGGTGGTCACCCTGCGCCAGGTCGGCGATGTCCCGGGCGCTGGGATCGACGCCCTGCTGGCCCGGGCCGAGCGCCAGGTGGAGGAGGGCGACCTCGACCACGCCTTGAAGACCCTGGACGGCCTGCCGCCGGCAGGCCGCGAGGCCATCGCCCCCTGGCGCGCCGCCGCCGAGAACCGGGCCGATATCGACCGCCGCGTCTCCGCCGTCCGCGTCCAGGCCCTGGAGGACCTCGCCCGGCTGGCCCGGAGCGGGGCATGATCCGCACCGCCATCGTCATCTTCCTGGTGGTGGCGACCGCCACCGCCATCCTGGCCGTCACCGGCGAGCCCGGCCACGCCAGCATCGTCTGGCTGGGCTGGCGCGCCGACATGACCGCCGCGGCCATGGTGCTGATCACCCTGATGGGCGCGCTGGGCGCCATGATCGGCTGGCGGCTGCTGCTGTGGGTGATGGAGGCGCCGCGCCGGGCCGAGCGGGCCCGGGCCGACGCCCGCCGCCGCCAGGCCAACGAGGCCCTGACCCGCGGCTTCCTGGCCGCCGCCGCCGGCGACGGCTCGGAGGCCCGCCGCCTGGCCCTGAAGGCCGCCGACCTGGCTGACGAGGCGCCCGGCCTGGTCCGGGTCCTGGCCGCCCAGGCCGCCGAGGCCGCCGGTGACGCCATCGCCGCCCAGGCCGCCTATTCGGCCATGCTGGGCTTTCCCGAGATGCGCCTGGCCGGTCACCGGGGCCTGATGCAGCTGGCGCTCGCCCAGGGCGACAAGGCCGGGGCCGTGCGCCATGCCGAGCAGGCCTTCGGCCAGGGCCGCACCGCCCGCTGGGCCTGGCGCGCCCTGCTGGAGGCGCGGCTGGAGGTGGGCGACTGGGACGGGGCGCTCGACCTGGTCAAGACCGCCCTGGACCGCAAGATCGTCTCCCCCATCGTCGCCGAACGGGCCCGCGCCGCCCTGCTGGCCGCCTCGGCCGCCCAGCTCGAGACATCCCTGGACCCCAAGGCGCGCAGCCAGGCGACCGACTACGCCGCGGAGGCCGCCAAGCTGCAGCCGGGCTTCGCGCCGGGCGTGGTGATGGCCGCCCGCCTGCTGGCGGGCGAGGGCAAGGCCAATCGCGCCGCCCAGGTGATCGAGACCGCCTGGAAGGTGGCGCCCCACCCGGCCCTGTGGCTGGCCTATCGCGACCTGAAGACCAGCGAGACCCCACGCCAGCGGGCCGAGCGGCTCAGCGACCTGGCGCGGCTGAACCCCGACGCCCGGGAGAGCCGCATCCTCTTCGTCGAGCAGGCCCTGATCGGCGGGACCCCCGCCCGGGCCCGCGAGGCGGCCAAGACCCTGGAGGCCGAACCCGTCACCGCCCGCATCGCCGGCCTGATGGCGCGGGTGGCCTTCGCCGCCGGCCAGCCGGACGAGGCCCGGGTCTGGATGGCGCGCGGCGTCGGCGCTCCGCAGGAGGCCGACTGGAGCGACCTGGACCCCGAGGGCCAGGCCTTCGCCTACCAGGCCGCCGACTGGGCCCGCCTCACCGCGGCCTATGCCGAGACCGGCGAACTGATCCACCCGCGCCACGAACGGGCCGAGCGGACCATGAGCGAGCTGCCGGAACTGCCCATCGCCTATGCCGACAGCGCCCCCTTCCTGGCCGCCCAGGAGGCCGCCCCGCCGCCCTATGAGGGGGACGAGGGCCTCTATGACGACGAGCCGCCCGAACCCCCGCCGCCCCCGCCGGTGGGCCAGAGACGTCCCCAGGCCCGACGCCGCTTGGCGAGCGCGCCGAGAGCAGCTAAATAGGCGCTCCCGCGCGGACCGGTTCGCCGATCCGCGAGGTCTAGGCCGCTTTAGCTCAGCTGGTAGAGCACATCATTCGTAATGATGGGGTCAGGTGTTCGAGTCACCTAAGCGGCACCACCCTCCCTTCCGATCCGCAAATCCAGGCGTCCCCCGCGCCGGCGAATCACGTCAGGGATTTCCCACCCCCCGCGACGGACTCGGCACATGGACGACCCCCGGCACATCCGGCTGATCTCCCGGCTGTCCATGGACTATGTGATCTCGATCTACAGCGCGGTCCTGCGCGGCGGGACCCACGACCCCCTCGACGCCCTGATCCTGTCGACCGTGGCGGTGGCCAATGTGGCCCACCTCAACGCCGACCCCGCCCTGTCCCTGCGGTATGGCGGCATCGACCAGCCCGAGCCCATGGAGATCAAGCGGCCCATCAGCCGCAACGCCGTGGCCCTGTCGCTGGGCCTCTCCTACGAGACCGCGCGGCGGCGCATCCAGAAGCTGATCGACGCCGGTTCCCTGATCGACACCGAGGACGGGCTGGTGGGCGCCAACGAGACCCGCAATCCGGAGATGGTGCTGGCCATGGCCAAGCAGAACGCCACCCTCCTCAGGCGTCTGGTGCGGCTGATGCGGGAGGCCGGGGTCGAGGTCTAGCCCCGGCGCACCAGCACCGCGCCCATCCAGGCGTCCTCCACCATCAGCTTGACGCCGTTGCGCTCCAGGGCCTGGGCCAGGCGCTGCTGGGTGGTCCCGTGGGCGGGACGGCCGTTCTCGAACTGGGAGATGGTGGTGAAGGCCACGCCCGACTTCTCGGCCAGGTCCTTGAGGCTCCAGTCGAGCAGGGCGCGGCCGGCGCGGCAGCATTCGGGGGTCAGCATGGCGCAGGTCTCCACGGCGAATTCGGGTGATTCTAGGCGATGAGCGTTAAAAATTCACCGCCGATCGCGCGGGCCTTGCGGCGCGGCGTCGCGCGCGGCTTGCCCCGCCTGGGCAAGAGGCCTAGTTCGGACCCCGACGCGGCGCCTGTCGCCTGCAGATCCCGAAGCGCCGCATGACCGACGAACCCCGACCCCGCAAGATTCTCAGCCTCAAGAATCCGCCGACGCGGCCCCTGGGCCCGGAGCCGATTCGACCCAAGGCGCCTCCGCCTCCGCCGCCTCCGCCGGTTCAGACCTTCGCCTGGAAGTGCAAGCCCTGCGGGGCGGGCTTCAATGTGGGCGAGGCGCTGGCCGACGACGTCGTGATCCGCTGCCCGTCCTGCAACGCCAAGATCGGCTTGGTGGGGGACTTCCGCGCCGACCCGCCGCCGGCCAAGCTGCGCGCCCGCCCGGTCAAGCCAGCCTAGGACCACAGAGGTCTAGAGGCTCGCGGCGACCTCGCTCATCACCGGCCCGATCTCGTCGTTGAGCACCAGGTCGGCCAGGTCGTCCAGCTCGGTGGGCTCCCGGTTGACGATGGCCAGGGCCGCGCCGTTGCGCTTGGCCACCTGGGGCAGGGCCGCGGCCGGATAGACCACCAGGGACGAGCCCAGCACCAGGAACAGGTCGCTGTTGAGGCTTTCGCGCTCGGCGCGCTTCAGGACGTCGGGCTTGAGCTGCTGGCCGAAGGAGATGGTGGCGGTCTTCACGATCCCGCCGCAGGCCCGGCAGGCCGGCAGTTCATCGGTCTCCACGAACCGCGCCCTCAGGTCGGCCAGTTCGTGGCGCAGGCCGCAGTCGAGGCAGGCGGCGTAGCTGGCGTTGCCGTGCAGCTCGATGACGCGGCCTGCCGGGATGCCGGAGTCCTGGTGCAGGTTGTCGACGTTCTGGGTGATGACGCTGGAGAGCTTGCCCTGCTCCATCAGCCGCACCAGGGCGTAGTGGCCCTCGTTGGGGGAGGCCCCGACCCAGCCGGCCCGGCCGGAGAAGGCCCGGGTCCAGGCTTCCCGGCGCTTGTCGGGATCGGCCACGAAGTCCTGGAAAAGAATCGGGCTCATCTTGCTCCAGACCCCGCCCGGCGAGCGGAAGTCGGGGATGCCGGACTCCGTGGAGATGCCGGCCCCGGTGAAGGCCACGATGCGGCGGGCCTCGCCGATCAGGGCGGCCAGGTCCTGGCGGGGATTGCGCGTCATTGGACAAGGTTAGGCGCGGCCGGACCGCGTGCGCAACCCGACCGGCTCGCGCAGATCCCGGTAACCTTCGCTGTTAATTAAATCGAGTGGGTTCCGTGGGATAAGGCGATCGAGGTTGAGCAGGCCTCGTCGGCAGCGCGCCCAAAAAGGGCGCCGCGCGGCGAGTCTCGACCCCTCGAAGGCAACGCTTGGGAGAATTCTAAGCATGGACCGCTCGCATATTCCCCAGCCCGGCGCGGAGCTGATCTCGATCCGTATCGGCGACCAGGCCTACGCCATCGACATCATGGCCGTCCGCGAGATTCGCGGCTGGACCGCCGCCACCCCCCTGCCCCACGCCCCGCCCCACGTGCTCGGGATGATGAACCTGCGCGGCGCCATCCTGCCGGTGATCGACCTGGGCTCGCGTCTGGGCCTGGGTCCGGCCGAGCCCAACGCCTCCTCCGTGGTGGTGGTGGCCCAGATCGGCGAGGCCCAGGTGGGCCTGGTGGTGGACGCGGTCTCCGACATCCTCACCGTGACCGAGGGCCTGATCCAGACCCCGCCGGACGTCGGCACCTTCGACTCCCTGCAATATGTCAACGGGGTCATGACCACAGACACCGGCATCGTCAGCCTGCTGTCCCTGGACAATGTCATGCCGGCCGAGCCCATCGTCCTGGCCGCCTAGGCTTCCTGCCCGCTTTTTACGCGCCGTCCGAAAAATTCTGCCTGCACAACGGGCAGAGTCTGCTGTAGCCAGGGTCCCAGCTTGGGGACTCGGGGGAGCGGGCATGACGGTTCGGACGCTGGCGCGGTTGGGCGCGCTGATCTTGGGCGTGGGTCTGGCCTCGCCGGCCCTGGCGCAGGGCGCCGCGCCCTCCATCGATCATGGCGACACCGCCTGGGTGCTCAGCGCCACGGCGCTGGTCCTGTTCATGACCCTTCCGGGCCTGGCTCTCTTCTATGCCGGCCTGGTGCGCGGCAAGAACGTGCTCTCGGTGATGACCCACTGCGTGGCCATCGCCTGCCTGGCCTCGGTGCTGTGGTTGCTGGCCGGCTACAGCCTGTCCTTTTCCGGAACCGCGCCCCTGATCGGCGACCTGGCCAAGCTGGGCCTGGTCTCGGTGGGCCGCGACGCGGTGGTGGGCAAGCTGCCGGAGAGCGTCTTCTTCGCCTTCCAGATGACCTTCGCCGTCATCACCCCGGCCCTGATCGTCGGCGCCTTCGTCGAGCGCATCAAGTTTTCCGCCGTCCTGCTGTTCTCCGGCCTCTGGCTGCTGGTGGTCTACGCCCCGGTCTGCCACTGGGTCTGGGGCGGCGGCTGGCTCGCGGGCCTGCACGTCATGGACTATGCCGGCGGCCTGGTGGTCCACGCCACGGCCGGGGTCTCGGCCCTGCTGATCGCCTGGCGGCTTGGCCCGCGCGAGGGCTTTCCGCGCGATCTATCGCCGCCGCACAATCCGGGCATGACCATGATGGGCGCCGGCATGCTGTGGGTCGGCTGGTACGGCTTCAACGCCGGCAGCGCACTGGCCGCCGACGGCGCCGCCGGGGCCGCCCTCATCGCCACCCACCTTTCGGCCGCGACGGCCGGTCTGGTCTGGGCCGCCATCGAATGGAAGCGGTTCGGACGCCCCAGCATGGTGGGCCTGGTCACCGGGGTCGTCGCGGGCCTCGCCACCGTCACCCCGGCGTCGGGCTTCGTCGGCCCCCTGGGGGGCGTGATCCTGGGCGCCGCTGGCTCGCTCATCTGCTACCAGGCCGTGGACCTGGTGAAGCACCGCCTGAAGATCGACGACAGCCTCGACGTCTTCGCCGTCCACGGGGTGGGGGGCATCCTGGGGACCCTGCTGGTGGCGGTCCTGGCCAGCGCCGGTCTCGGCGGGGCGGGCTATGCGCCGGGCATGACCATGGGGTCCCAGGCCCTGACCCAGCTGATCGGCGTGGCGGCGGTCTGCGCCTGGTCGGGGATCGCCACCCTGGTCCTGGTCTTCGTGGTGCGCCGCACGACGGGTCTGCGGGCCGGGGACGAGGCGGTGGACGAGGGGCTGGACATGTCGGCCCACGGGGAGCGGGCCTACAATCCCTAGAGCACGTCAGGCGGAAGTGGATACCGGTTCCGCCGCCCGACGTGCTCTACTGTTATGAATCTAGACCCTGACCGTTTCAGATGAAGCCATCTGAAACGGTCAGGGTCTAGGGCTGACGCCCTAGGATTCTTGCTTGGTCGCGCTTCCGGGCGGGGTTCCCGCTTTGCCTGAAGCGCTCCCCGGCCGGGGGCCAAAGGCGGCGTCGAAGTCCGCCTCGGTGGCGTCGGCCACCTCGATCATCTTCACCCGCGCGGTCTCGCCGGAGAGGATGCGCAGGGCCGACTTCGGCCGTTTCAGGGTCTTGGCCAGCAGCACGAGCACGGCGGCGTTGGCCGCGCCCTCGGCGGCGACAGTGCTCACCCTGACCTTCAGATAGGCCCGGCCCTCGGGATCGGTGGCCCAGCCGTCCACCGCGTCACGGCCGCCCTTGGGCGTGACCCGGACGGGCAGGCGCATCAGCCCATCAGGGCGACGAGGGGCCCGAACGCCATGGGCAGCAGGTAGGACTTAATCCCCTGCAGGATCAGCAGGACGATGATCGGGCTGATATCCACCCCGCCGAGCGGCGGAATGATCCGCTGGAACGGCGCCAGGATCGGATGCGTCACCGCGTCCAGGAACTTGGCGATGTTGTAGACCACCTGGTTGCGCAGGTTGATCACGTCGAAGGCCACCAGCCACGAGATGATGGCGTTGGCGAAGATCGCGAAGATCAACAGGCCCAGGAGCGAATTGACGATGAAGTAGAGGAAGCTGCCCATGGGCCCCGTTTAAAGGGGCTCCTATGTCACTGGCAAGGCGCTGTGTCGCCATCGCGCATTTCTGCGGCTTGACACGAGGGGCCTGAAAACGCTTATTCCGCGCCTCCTGGGGCCGTAGCTCAGATGGTAGAGCGCCTCGTTCGCAATGAGGAGGTCAGCGGTTCGATTCCGCTCGGCTCCACCAGGAACCTTCCGACAGCCTGACGGGCGTCGACTTGCCCCCCGGGGTCAGGCCTGCGACAAACCCCGACTGCCAGCGTCGGGGGGCGGATGGTCTTTTCATCCATCATCTTCATCTTCTATTTTCTGCCCGTCTTCCTGCTTGGCTACTATGTCAGCGGATGGCGGACGGGCGCCCTGCTGGCCGGCAGCGTGGCCTTCTACGTCTGGGGCGAGGGGGCCTATGTCTTCCTGCTGCTGGCCCTGATCGGCGCCAACTACGCCGGGGCCCGCGCCATGGATAGGGCCCAGGCGCCCGCCCGGCGCCGCCTGATCCTGACCGCCGTGATCGTGCTGGATCTGGGGGTCCTGGCCTGGTTCAAATATTCAGGCTTCCTGGCTCACAGCCTCAATGAGGTCCTGCCGGGATCGCCCCTGCCGGAGCTGACCCACCGCCTGCCCCTGGGCATCTCCTTCTTCACCTTCCAGCTGATCAGCTACGCCGTCGACGTCTGGCGCCGCGCCGTGCCGGCGGAGACCTCCCTGGCGCGGTTTTCGGCCTATATCCTGATGTTCCCGCACCTGATCGCCGGGCCCATCGTCCGCTATGCCGACATCGCCGAAGAGCTGCACGCCGACCGCAGGGGCTCGGGCCGGGTGGGCCTGGGGTTCCAGTACTTCATCGTCGGCCTGTGCCAGAAGGTGCTGATCGCCAACACCGTGGCCCCGGTGGCCGATCACGCCTTCGGCCTGGCGGCCGGAACCCTCTCGGCCACGGCGGCCTGGCTGGGGACGCTCGCCTACACCCTGCAGATCTATTTCGACTTCTGCGGCTATTCGAACATGGCGATTGGTCTCGCCTTCATGCTGGGCTTCACCTTCCCGAAGAACTTCGACCACCCCTATGCGGCGACCTCGCTCACCGACTTCTGGCGGCGCTGGCACATGTCGCTGTCCTCCTGGTTCCGGGACTATGTCTACATCCCGCTGGGGGGGAACCGGGGCGGGCAGGCCAGGACCCTCCGCAACCTGCTGATCGTCTTCTTCCTCACCGGCCTCTGGCACGGGGCGGCCTGGAGCTTCATCGTCTGGGGCCTCTATCACGGGGCCTTCCTGATGCTGGAGCGGTTCGGTTTCGGGCGCGTGCTGGAAGCCGCGCCGCGCCCGCTGCGCCACCTCTACGCCGTGGCGGTGGTGATGGTGGGCTGGGTGTTCTTCCGCGCCGCCGACCTGCCCCAGGCCCTGGCCTATCTGTCGGCGATGTTCGATCCGCACGGATTCAAGCCCCTGGGGGTGGCCCTGCGCCACCTGCTGGACACCGAGGTGATCGCCGCCTTCGCCGCCGGGATCGTCTTCGCGGTCCCGACCCTGCAGGCCCTGATGGGGTGGTTGAAGGCCCGGCGCTCCGACGCCCCCTCGCCTCGCCTGCCGGCTCACCTGGACACCCGCGGAGCCCATGTCCTGCCGACCCCAGTCCTGGCGGCGGGCTTCGTGGTCAGCATCGCGGTCCTGGTCAATTCGACCCTCAACCCCTTCCTCTATTTCCGGTTCTGAGGCGATGGACACCCCGATCCCGCGCCGAGGCCTGATCGCCATCATCCTGGTCCTGATGGCCGCCGCCTTCCTCCTGCCCCATCTCGCCAAGCCGCCCCAACTCCAGGAGGGCAGGGTCCTGGCCGGGCCGCCGGCCTGGACGGGGTTGGCGGGCCTGGATGACCTGCGCCACCAGACCGACGCCTATGTCGCCGACCGCTTCCCGGCCCGGGCCTTCCTGATCGGCTATCTCAATTTCGCCCGCCTGCAGATCGGCGACAGCGGCTCGGAGCGGGTGCTGGCCGGCCGCGACGGCTGGCTGTTCTACAATGACGGCTCGCGCCTGGGTCCGGCCCGAGGAGTCGGCGCCCTGGACGACGCCCAGGCCGCCGAGTGGCTGCGGGGCCTGTCGGGCCGCATCGAGGCCCTGCAAGGGCGCCCCTATCTGGTGGTGGTCCCCCCGGCCAAGGAGACCCTCTATCCCGAGCTGGGCCCCGACTGGTACGAGGGCCCCAATCCCCGCCGGACCAGCCTGCGCCTGGCGCAGCTGGCCGCCCGGACCGAGCCCGGCCACGTGGTCCACCTGCACGACGCGGTCGCCGCGGTGAAGGCCGCGGGCGTGCCGGCCTTCAGCCGCCACGACACCCACTGGACCGGCGACGCCGCCTATGCCGGTTACGCCCAGATCATGGCCCGCCTGCGCGCCCAGGGCCTGGAGGCCCAGACCCGACCCCTCAGCGACTTCCGGCCGGTGGTGAACGGGGTCAATCCGCCCCGCGACCTCGCCCTGATGCTGGGGGTGGCGAGCTTCGTGCCGATCCACTACCGCGGCTATGTCGATCCCGCCGCCGGCCGCTATCGGACCACCTGGCTCTCGGAAAAGCGGGGCTGGACCGCGCCCCAGGTGCTGGACACCGGCCAGGCGGGCAAGCCCACCCTGCTGCTGACCCGGGATTCGTTTTCAAACGCCCTGACCCCCTTCCTGCTGGGGCATTTCAGCCGGGTGATCCTGACCCACATCGACGACGGCTTCTGGCGCCAGGACCTGATCGACCGGTTCCAGCCGGACGTCGTCATGCTGGAGGTGCAGGAGCACGGCCTGGGCTTCGTCATGCGCGGCTCGCCCGCGGTGTCGGAGGCCGCCGAGGCCCGCATCGAGGCCGTCCTGCCGCACGCTCCGGCTCACGGCCCCTTGGCGCCCTCGGCCCCGTCGCGGGGACGGTTCGCGCCGGTAGCCGGGGCCGGAGCCGCCTTCACGGGGCTGGACTCCGCGACCACGACCCCGGGCTGCAATGTCGACCAGGCCCTGCTGGATGCCCGCGGCCTGGTGGTCGCCGGCTGGATCTCGGACCTGTCGGTCAAGGCCAGCCCCACGGAAGGGGCCGTGCGCCTCACCGGGCCGGCGGGAGACTTCGTCCAGCCCCTGCCGATCGACCAGGCGCGGCCCGACGTGGCCGCCGCCTTCAAGCGCGCCGTCGCCCAGCCCAGCGGCTTCTCCGCCAGCCTCAGCGTCGAGGGTCTGCCTGCGGGGACCTACGGCCTGCGGATCTATCGCCGCGCGGCGTCCGGCTGGATCGGGTGCCAGGGCCCGCGGGGGCTTGTCCGCCCCTGAGTCCAACGGCCTGTTCACCCCCAAGGACCAGGGTTTCGCCGCGTCCGGCCAAAAATCCGCCCGAACCGGTTTCTAGCTTGACCCGTTGCGGGGCGGACGGGTCTTTCCGGTCGTCTCCGCGTTGAAGACCCCGCCCACCCTACCTAAGGTGGGAGTCCAACCCAGAAGGCCCGCCCTTGTTCTCTCGCCTGTTCGGCCGCAAGACTCCGGAAGCTCCGCCCTCCACCGGCGGGCGGTTGGTCTACGCCATCGGCGACATCCACGGCCGGCTCGACGCCTTCGAACCCCTGCTGCACGCCATCGCCCAGGACGTCCTGGCCTCGGCGCCGGCTGAGCGGCCCATGCTGATCCTGCTGGGGGACTATGTGGACCGGGGTCCGGCCTCGGCCCAGGTGATCGATCGCATCCTGAGGCTTCAGGCCGAACCCGCCTTCGAGGTCCGCGCCCTGAAGGGCAACCACGAGGAAGCCCTGCTGCAGTTCCGCGACGAGCCGGGCTTCGGCCAGACCTGGGTGGAGCATGGCGGATCGGCGACCCTGGCCTCCTACGGCGTCCAGCCCCCGGCCACCCGCACCGATCCCGAGGCCTGGGAGACCGCCCGCCTGGCCTTCGGCAAGGTGCTGCCGCCGGCCCACACCCACTTCTACGAGACCCTGGAGCTGATTCTGACGGTCGGCGACTACGCCTTCGTCCATGCCGGCGTCCGACCCGGCGTGCCCCTGGAACGCCAGGTGGAGCGCGACCTCTTGTGGATCCGCGCGGAGTTCCTGCAGTCCACCGCCAAGTTCGAGAAGATCATCGTCCATGGCCACACCCCGATGGAGGAGCCGCAGATCACCGGCCGCCGGATCGGGGTCGATACCGGCGCCTACGCCACCGGCCTGCTGACCGCCGTGCGGCTCGACGACAACGGCCACCGGATTCTGCAGGCCCGCGCGGTGCGCTCGGCGGCCTAACCCATCAGGTGATCCACCGCCATGCGGCGGTAGCGGGCCTCGATGAAGGCGAAGATCCCAAACGCGATCAAGCCGAGCGCCACCAGGGTCAGCAGGGCGTCGCCGAAGGGCTGGCCCTCCAGCAGCTGAAGGGCGCCCCCCATGCCGGCGGCCTGCTCGCTGCGCGCCTTGATCCCCGCCGCCAGCATAAGGGCGCCGATGGGCAGGAAGGCCAGGCCCCGCCCCAGATAGCCGGCCCGGCCCACCCAGGGGGCCCAGGTGCGGATGGTCTCGTCGCAGGCCAGGGGCTTGCAGAAATCCCGGCCGAAGACCTGGACGATATTGCCCACCCCGGCGCCCAGGATGAACAGGCCCGCCGCGGCGATCAGCAGCTCGCCGCCGGGCAGGGCCAGGACCGCGGCGACGGCCTGCCGGGTCTTGGCCTGGTCGTCGGCCTCGGTGAGGTCCTCCAGGGCGTCGATCAGGCCGAACACCGAGACCGCCAGGGCGCCATAGACCACCCCGCTGATCGCCTGGCCGATCCGCGATCCGATGGCCTTCAGGCTGGTCCCCTGGCGGTCGGCGTCGAACACCGACTGCAGCAGGCGCCAGCCGGCGAAGGCGTAGAGCCCCAGCCCGGTGAGCCAGAGCAGCACCACCCCGAAGGGCCAGTGCGCCCAGGCCTCTAGCGCCCCGCGCGAGCCCTGCGCCCGGGGGGTCAGGTCCAGGGCGGCCAGGACGGCCATGCCGCCGATGCTGAGATAGATGAAGCCCCGCGCCAGATAGCCCGCCCGGCAGGCGAGCTCGGCCAGGGCCGGCCAGGGCGCCCGGCCGAGCCAGTCGCGCACCTGGGCGAAGGCGGTGGCCGACGGTTCATTGGCGGTGGTGGTCACGACGCACGCCCCGCGCCCAAGCGGCGCTGGGGCGGGAACGTCAGCCCGGGCCCCGAGTTCCCCTCCGGAGAGATCGACGCCTATGGGCCTGATCGTCCGCGGGCGCGGAAACCGGGATGACGCTCGGTGTCTAGTGCGCGTCGTCCCAGTTCTTGGCGGCGCGGGCTTCCACCACCAGGGGCACCGAGAGCGAGACCGCCGGCTCGGCGGACCGCTCCATCACCCGCTTGGCGACCTTGATCAGCTCGTCGGCCTCGGCCTCGGGGGCCTCGAAGACCAGTTCGTCGTGCACCTGCAGCAGCATGCGGGCCTCAAGGCCCGCCGCCTTCAGGGCCGCGGGCATGCGGATCATGGCCCGGCGGATGACGTCGGCCGCCGCCCCCTGGATCGGGGCGTTGATGGCCGCCCGGTCGCCGAAGGCCCGCTCGGCCTGGGACTTGGAGAACACCGCCGGGATGTTGACCTTCCGCCCGAAGACGGTGGTGACGAAGCCCTGAGCGCGGGCGGCCTGCTTGGTGCGGTCCATATAGGTGCGGATGCCGGGAAAGCGCTCGAAATAGGTCTTGATATAGGCCCCGGCCTCGTCCTGCGGGATGGAGAGCTGGTTGGCCAGGCCGAAGGCCGAGATGCCGTAGACGATGCCGAAATTGATCGCCTTGGCGCGGCGCCGGGTCTCGGCGGGCATGCCCTCGATGGGCACGCCGAACATCTCCGAGGCGGTGGCCGCGTGGATGTCCAGGCCGTCGAGAAAGGCCTTCTTCAGCTGCGGGATGTCGCCGACATGGGCCAGCAGGCGCAGCTCGATCTGGCTGTAGTCGGCGCTCACCAGGACGTGCCCCGGCTCGGCGATGAACGCCTTGCGGATCTTGCGGCCCTCCTCGGTGCGGACCGGGATGTTCTGCAGGTTGGGGTCCGACGACGACAGCCGCCCGGTGGTGGTCGACGCCAGGGCGTAGGAGGTGTGGACGCGGTTGGTCCGCGGCGAGATGGCGGCGGCGAGCGCATCGGTATAGGTGCCCTTCAGCTTGGAGAGCTGCCGCCAGTCCAACAGCACCCGGGGCAGCTCGGCGCCCTGGGCGGCCAGCTCCTCGAGGATGGAGGCGTCGGTCCCCTGGGCCCCGGTGGCCGTGGTCCTTTTCGAGGCCAGGCCCATCTCCCGATAGAGCACCTCGCCGATCTGCTTGGGGCTGCCGAGGTTGAAGGGCCGGCCGGCGAGCGCATGGGCCTGGGCCTCCAGCTCGGTCATCCGCACCGAGAAATCGTGGGAGAGCCTGGCCAGCTGGTCGGGGTCGATCCGGATTCCCTCGCACTCCATCTGGGCCAGGACCGGCGGCATGGGCCGTTCCAGGGTCTCGTAGACGGTGAGCAGGCCCGCCGCGGCCAGCTTGGGACGCAGGATCTGGTAGAGGCGCAGGGTGACGTCGGCGTCCTCGGCGGCGTAGCAGGTCGCCGGCTCCAGGGGCACGTGCTTGAAGCTCTTCTGGGCCTTGCCGGTCCCGGCCACCTGCTTGAAGGAAATGGGCTCGTGGCCCAGCCAGCGCTTGGACAGCTCGTCCATGCCGTGGCTCTTGTGCAGGCCCGCCTCCAGCACGTAGCTGATCAGCATGGTGTCCTCGATGGGCGCCACATCGATCCCCTGCCGCGACAGGACCGCCAGGTCGTACTTGGCGTTCTGGGCCACCTTCAGGACCGAGGGGTCCTCCAGCAGCGGCTTGAGCCGCGCCATCACCGCGTCGTGGGGGATCTGGGTCAGGTCGGCCGGGGCGTCGAATTCCAGCCCGCCCTCATGCTCGTGGCCCACCGGGATGTAGCAGGCCTCGCCCGGCGCGACGGCCAGGGACACCCCGCAGAGGCCGGCATTGGCCGAGGAGAGCGAATCGGTCTCGGTGTCGAAGGCGATGACGCCCACGGCCCGGGCCTTGGCGATCCAGGCGTCGAGGGTCTCCAGGTCGCGCACGCAGACATATTTGGCGGTGTCGATGGGCGCTTGGGCGGGCGCCTCGGGCCTGGCCGCCGGCGTGGCCGGCGCGGCCGGAGCCGTCGCCCCGCCGCCGCCGCCGTTCACGCGGCGGCCCAGGGTGCGCAGCTCCATCGCCTCCAGGAAGGCGGCCAGGATGGCGGCCTCCGGCTCGGCCACCACCAGGTCCTCCAGGGGTGAGGGCAGGGGGGTGTCGCAGTCCAGCCGCACCAGCTCCCGCGACAGCCGGATCTGGTCGGCGAAGTCGATCAGGGTCTGGCGGCGCTTGTCCTGCTTGACCTCACCGGCGCGGGCCAGCAGCGTGTCCAGGTCGCCATACTCGTTGATCAGCAGGGCGGCGGTCTTGATCCCGATCCCCGGGGCGCCGGGCACATTGTCGACGCTGTCGCCGCACAGGGACTGGACGTCCACCACCTTGTCCGGCGGCACCCCGAACTTCTCGATCACCTGCTCGCGGCCGATGAGCAGGTTCTTCATGGTGTCCATCATGAACACCCGGTCCCCCACCAGCTGCATCAGGTCCTTGTCGGAGGAGATGATCCGCACCTCCCCGCCCATGTCGCGCACCTTACAGGCATAGGCCGCGATCAGGTCGTCGGCCTCGTAGCCTGGCAGCTCCAGGGAGGGCACGCCGAAGGCCCGCGTCGCCTCCCGCACCAGGGGGAACTGCGGGATCAGGTCCTCGGGCGGCGGCGGGCGGTGGGCCTTGTACTTGTCGTAGAGCTTGTTGCGGAAGGTCTTCTCCGAGTGATCGAAGATCACCGCCAGGTGGGTGGGGGCGTCGGCCTGGGCCTTCATGTCCACCAGCAGCTTCCACAGCATGTTGCAGAAGCCCGAGACCGCCCCGATGGGCAGGCCGTCGCTCTTGCGGGTCAGCGGCGGCAGGGCGTGGAAGGCGCGGAAGATGAAGCCCGACCCGTCCACCAGATAGAGTCGGACGGCCGGCCCGTCCTGGGTGTTGTCGCGGGGCAGGTCGGGCAGCGGCGGGGCGTCGGCGATCGGCGTGTCGGTCATGCCCCCAAGATAGGGGTCGGAGGCCTCCGGGTCACCTGCGCAGAGCCCCGCGCCGCGACCTGAGGTCACATATCTTCGACTTCTCCAAGCCAGGGCGCCGGTCCCTCTTCCGCACGGCGGCAATTCGGTTAAAGTCGCAAGTCCCTTCCTCTCGGGGGGCGGCGGCGCATGGGCGCGCCGTTGGCCACAGGTTCGGACTGACCATGAAATTGACGATCGAGCGGGCGGCGCTTCTGAAGGCGCTCGGGCATGTGCAAAGCGCGGTGGAACGCCGCAACACCATCCCGATCCTCTCCAATGTGCTGCTCTCGGCCGAGGGCGAGCGCCTGACCTTCTCGGCCACCGATCTCGACATGGAGATCATCGACGAGGCCTTCGCCCAGGTGGAGCAGCCGGGCCAGATCACCGCGCCCGCCCACACCCTCTACGAGATCGTCCGCAAGCTGCCGGACGGGGCCGACGTGTCGCTGTCCTTCACCGGCGAGGACCCGCGCCTGACGGTGGCCGCCGGGCGCTCGCGCTTCAATCTGCCGGTGCTGCCGGCCGGCGACTTCCCGGTGATGTCCTCGGACGGCCTGTCCAACCGCATCGGCGTCGATGTCGGCGACCTGATCCGCCTGATCGACAAGACCAAGTTCGCGATCTCCACCGAGGAGACCCGCTACTATCTCAACGGCCTCTACCTGCACTCGGTGGTGGAGGGCGGCGTGGCCAAGCTGCGCGCCGTGGCCACCGACGGCCACCGCCTGGCGCTCGCCGAGATGATCGCGCCGGAGGGCTCGGCCGGAACCCCCGGCGTCATCGTGCCCCGCAAGACGGTCAACGAGGCCCGGCGCCTGCTGGAGGACGCCGGCGAGAGCGTCGACCTGGCGGTCAGCCCCCAGAAGGTGCGCTTCGAATTCGGCGGCGCGGCCCTGACCTCCAAGGTCATCGACGGCAACTTCCCCGACTATGTCCGGGTCATCCCCCGCGACAACGACCGGGTGATGATGGTGGACAACAAGCTGTTCGCCAAGGCCGTGGACCGGGTGGCCACCATCTCGGCGGAGAAGAGCCGCTCTGTGCGCATGGCCATCGAGCCGGGCCGGGTGATCCTGACGGTCCGCAACATGGAGGCCGGCCAGGCGGTGGAAGAGATCGAGGTCGACTATTCCGGCGAGGCCTTCGAGCTCTCCTTCAACGCCCGCTACCTGCTGGACGTCACCGACCAGATCGGCGCGGAGCTGGCCGAGTTCCGCTTCGGCGGCCCCAACGACCCGGCGCTCGTTCTCGACCCCACAGACCCCGACGTCCGCTACGTCCTGATGCCGCTCAGGGTGTAGCCGGCGGCGGAGCCGCCGAGCACGGATGCTGGGCGCAAAACGCCGTGCGGGCGGCTTCCGAGCCGGCCTTGAGGCTCGCGGCGACCGAGGCCTGCATGCCGCGCAGAATCTCCGGTTGCCGGGCTGTGAAGGCGCGACCCGACGGCGAGGTCACGAAGGCGGCGATGTCGGTCAGTTCGGCCTCGCTGAAGGCGCCGGCGTAGGCGCCCGCCAGGTCGGTCTCGAAGGCCTCCCAGAACTTGGCGAAGCCGGCCCGCAGGGCCTCGATGCCGTCGTCGCGGGTCTTGTCCTCGACCCCGGGCCACTTGGCCTCCATCAGGGGCATCATCCCGACCTCGAACTGCACCCGGCCCTGGCTCGACAGGTCCTGGGCCTGGACGATCTTCCGGGCCGTCTCCAGGGCCTGGGCCGAGGGCGCGCCAAACACATCGGACTTGGCGGTCAGCTTGGCGACCGGCGGAGCGGGCGGCAGGGTGAAGCGGATCGGGATGCGGATCTCACCACCGGCCACGGGTTTTCCATCCACCGTCTTGGGCGTCATCTTGAAGGTCTTGGCCAGGACCTGGGCGGCCGGTCCGAAGCCCAGCCCCACCGGGGCTTCGGACACCACCGAACACCTATCCAGCAAGCCCTTGGCGCTGACCTCGCAGGCGACCAGCGCCCGGCCTTCGATCGACAGCATCTGGGCGAGCTTGGGGAAGTGCTCGGCGATGTCCGCGCCGCTGGGCTTTTCCAGCCAGTCGGGATTGACCACCTTCTGAGCCTGGGCGCCCGACGCGACGGCCAGGGCCGCAGCCGTCACGATGCAACCAAGTGTCCGCATGGATCCCCCAAACACGCCTGTCGCGAGCTTAGCCATGGGGCTCGCGGCGCGCCATAGGCCTCAGCCTTCGCCCCCGGCCGCGAAACCCTGTAAGACCCCACCGTGACCCGCTCGGCCCTTACCCGCCTGACCCTGACGGACTTCCGCTCCTATGGCCGCGCCGAGCTGCCCCTGGACGGGCGGCCGGTGTTCCTGATCGGGCCCAATGGGGCGGGGAAGACCAATCTGCTGGAGGCGGTGAGCCTGCTCACCCCCGGCCGCGGCCTGCGCGGGGCGAGCCTGGCCGAGGTGGGGCGTCGGATGCCGGGGGAGACGCAAGGGCGCGCCTGGGCCGTGGCCGCGACCATCGAGCTGGACGGCGATCCGGTGCGGCTGGGCACCGGAACCGAGACCGCGGGCGCGGCGCGCCGCACGGTGCGGCTGGAGGGCGAGCCCGTGCCCCCCGGGCGCCTGGCCGACCACCAGCGCCAGGTCTGGCTGACGCCGGCCCAGGACCGGCTGTTCCTGGAAGGCGCGGGTGATCGCCGGCGGTTCTTCGACCGCCTGGTCTTCGCCGCCGAGCCAGCCCACGCCGCCCACGCCTCGGCCTATGAGAAATCCCAGCGCGAGCGCATGCGCCTGCTCACCGATGGCCCCGCCGATCCCGACTGGCTGAGCGCGCTGGAGGCCCGGCTGGCCGAGGCCGGGGCCCTGATGGCGGCCGCCCGTGCAAGAACGCTGTCGGCCCTGCAAAGCGAGATCGACGAGCGTGGCGATCGTCCCTTCCCCCAGGCGCGGCTGAGCCTCACCGGCGCCTGGGAGCAGATGGCCCTGGAGGGCGTCGAGGTCCCCGAGATCGAGGCCCGCCTGGTCCAGGCCCTGGCCGGCGCGCGGGAGCGGGACGCGGCCGCGGGGCGGGCGCTCACCGGCCCCCACCGCGGGGACCTGGCGGTGATCCACGCCGAAAAGGACCGTCCGGCGGCGGAATGCTCCACCGGGGAGCAGAAAGCCCTGATTCTGAACCTGGTTTTGGGGCAGGCGGCGCGTCTTTCACGTGCAGAATCAGGACCAAACCCTATATTGTTGCTAGACGAAGTCGCAGCGCACCTGGACCGCCGCAGGCGGGCCGCATTGTTCGACGAGATCACGGCGCTCAAGCTCCAGGCCTTCCTCACCGGCACGGACGAGCACCTGTTCGAAGATTTGAAGGGCCGGGCCCAGGGCGTCCATGTGGATGGCTCCAGCCTGACGATTCTGGATACCGAATGACTGACGAAACGCAGATCCCCGACACTTCGCCCGAGCAGGGCGAACACGCCGGCCAAGCCGAATACGGCGCGGAGTCCATCAAGGTCCTCAAGGGCCTGGACGCGGTGCGCAAACGCCCGGGCATGTACATCGGCGACACCGACGACGGGTCGGGCCTGCACCACATGGTCTATGAGGTGGTGGACAACGCCATCGACGAGACCCTGGCCGGCTGGGCGACCCGGGTCGAGGTGATCCTCAACCCCGATGGCTCGGTCACCGTCACCGACGACGGCCGCGGCATCCCCACCGACATCCACGAGGGCGAAGGCGTCTCGGCGGCCGAGGTCATCATGACCCAGCTGCACGCCGGCGGGAAATTCGACCAGAACTCCTACAAGGTCTCCGGCGGCCTGCACGGGGTGGGCGTCTCGGTGGTCAACGCGCTCTCGGACTGGCTGAGGCTGAAGATCTATCGCGGCGGCAAGGCCTACGAGATGGAGTTCCGCCGCGGCGACGCGGTCTCGCCCCTGATCGTCACCGGCGACGCGCCCTTGCGCGAAAACGGCGAGTTCCTGTCGGGGACCGAGGTCACCTTCATGGCCTCGACCGACACCTTCGCCTTCATCGAGTTCGACCGGAAGACCCTGGAGCATCGCCTGCGCGAGCTGGCCTTCCTCAATTCCGGCGTCACCATCTGGCTGAAGGACAACCGCGAGGCCGAGCCCTACGAGGAGATCCTGCATTACGAAGGCGGCATCGAGGCCTTCGTGCGCCACCTCGACAAGGCCAAGACCCCGATCCTGAAGGCGCCCATCGTGATCCGCGGCAAGCGCGAGAACGTTGAGCTGGACCTGTCGCTCTGGTGGAACGACGGCTATCACGAGAACGTCCTCTGCTTCACGAACAACATCCCGCAGAAGGACGGCGGCACCCACCTGGCCGCGTTCCGCTCGGCTCTGACCCGCATCATCACCGGCTATGCCGAAAGCTCCGGCGCGACCAAGCGCGAGAAGGTTTCGCTGTCGGGCGAGGACGCCCGCGAAGGCCTGACCTGCGTGCTGTCGGTCAAGGTTCCCGACCCCAAGTTCTCGTCCCAGACCAAGGACAAGCTGGTGTCGTCCGAAGTGCGCCCGGCGGTGGAAAACCTGGTTTCGGAAGGGATCTCGACCTGGTTCGAGGAACACCCCAACGAAGCCAAGATGATCGTCCAGAAGATCGCCGAGGCCGCCGCCGCCCGTGAAGCGGCGCGCAAGGCCCGCGAACTGACCCGCCGCAAGTCGGCGCTCGACATCACCTCGCTGCCCGGCAAGCTCGCCGACTGCTCGGAGAAGGACCCGGCCAAGTCCGAAGTCTTCCTGGTCGAGGGCGACTCCGCCGGCGGCTCGGCCAAGCAAGCCCGTAACCGTGAGAACCAGGCCATCCTGCCGCTGCGCGGCAAGATCCTGAACGTCGAGCGGGCGCGCTTCGACAAGATGCTGTCGTCCGACCAGATCGGGACCCTGATCACGGCGCTGGGCGCCGGCATCGGCCGCGACGACTTCAACATCGAGAAGCTGCGCTACCACAAGATCGTCATCATGACCGACGCCGACGTCGACGGCGCCCACATCCGGACCCTGCTGCTCACCTTCTTCTACCGGCAGATGCCGCAGGTGATCGAGCGCGGTTACCTCTATATCGCCCAGCCGCCGCTCTATAAGGCGGCCAAGGGCAAGTCGATCACCTACCTCAAGGACGATCCGGCCCTGGAGACCTACCTGGTCAACGAAGGCCTGGAGGGCGCGACCCTGGACCTCTCCAATGGCGAGCGCCTGGCCGGTCAGGACCTGCTGGCCCTGATCCAGACCTCCCGCTCGGCCAAGGCCAATATCGAACGCCTGTCGTCGCGGGCGCCGGCCTTCGCCATCGAACAGGCGGCCCTCGGCGGCCTGCTGGCCGAGGGGACCAACATCGACGCCGCCGCCAAGCGTCTGGACCTCTATGCCGAGGAAAGCGACGGCTCCTGGACCGGCGAGGCGGGCCCGGCCGGCGGCTTCGTCTTCAGCCGGGTCAAGCGCGGGGTTTCCGAGCGCGTCGTGCTCGACGATTTGCTTCTGCACGCCGCCGACGCCCGCCGCCTTGCCGAGCGTGCCGCGACCATGGCCGACACCTTCGCGGGCCCGGCGGTCTTCACCCGCAAGGACAAGGTCACCACGGTGCGCGGGCCCCTCGACCTGGTCGGCGCGATCATGGACGCCGGCCGCCGGGGCCTGGCCATCCAACGCTACAAGGGCTTGGGGGAGATGAACCCCGAGCAGCTCTGGGAAACCACCCTGGACACCGACGCCCGCACCCTCCTGCAGGTGAGGGTCAACCACGCCGACGACGCCGACGACATGTTCACCCGCCTGATGGGCGACCTGGTGGAGCCGCGCCGCGAGTTCATCCAGGAGAACGCCCTGGACGCCGAGGTCGACGTCTAAGCCGGACTTGTAACCGCCGCGCGGTTTGGGCAAACGGGCTCTCCGCGCGGCGTCTCGCCGCCTAGCGAAAGTTTCTGCGTGCTGCTGATCGATGAAGCCAGGATCGTGGCGGAGGCCGACGGCCTCGCCGCCCGCGGCGCGACCGTCAACGAGGTGCTGGATTTCCTGCGCGGGAAGCTGTCGCTGGACGCCTTCGGCATGCTGCTCTTCGACCTGCCCCGCGAGGACCTGCCGGCCCTGTCGGCCCTGCTGCCCCGCATGGCCAGCGAGGAGACCCAGCGCAACTTCACCGGCGACGCGGGCCTGTCCCTGCTCAAGCCCACGGTCAGCTTCATCCGGGCGCTGGCCTACAACTACGCCGCCCTGCGCAACCGCTCGCTCTCGGGGGCGAAGATCCTCGACTATGGCTGCGGCTACGGGCGGATGACCCGGCTGCTCTACTATTTCAGCAATCCCGAGGCGATCTGGGCCCTGGACCCCTGGGACCTGGCGGTGAACCTCTGCCGCGAGGCGAACCTGGCGGGCAATCTCGCCCAGTCCGACTACCTGCCCGTCAGCCTGCCGGCGCCGGAAGCCGCCTTCGACGTGATGTTCGCCTTCTCGGTCTTCACCCACACCTCGCGCAACGCCACCGACGCGGCGCTCGGCGCCCTGCGCAAGCACATCGCCCCGGACGGCCTGCTGGCCATCACCATTCGGCCGGCCGAGTACTGGGTGGTGAACCCCGACTACGCGCCCCGGGCCGCCGAATATCAGGCCCGCCACGCCGCGGAGGGCTTCGCCTTCGCTCCCCACGGCCGCGACACCGTGGAGGGGGAGGCCACCTATGGCGACACCTCCATGACCCTGGATTTCATCGCGCGGACCTATCGCGACTGGCGAATCGAGGGCGCCGACTGGGCCCTGGCCGACCCCTATCAGCGCTACGTCTTCCTGGCGCCCGCCTAAAAACCGGGCAGGCGCTGCTCAAAATCTAGGAATTTCGGGGGCTTCGGCGCGAGAATGCGCCGGCGCAGGCGCCCGCGACACTTAAATTGGTCGCCGCGACTCAGGGATCGTGTCCGCATGTCCGGATCGTTCCGTCAGTATGGCGCTTCGGCGCGAGAGGATGCGGTTTGGCTGAAACCGACGGCGCCCTGGTCCCAGAACGCATTCTGGAGCTCTCCGAGCGGCTGTCGTCCGTCGCCGGCGCCAAGATCGGCGAGATCTCCTCGATCAATCGCGAAGCCAAGATGCTGGCGATCAACGCCCTGATCACCGCCGCCCGCGCCGGCGACGCGGGCAAGGCCTTCGCCATCGTGTCGGAGGAGTTCAAGCGCATCTCCCAGGAGATCGACGAGGTGGCCCAGGCCCTTGAGAGCCAGGTCCGGGCCGATCTGCGCGAGCTTTCGGCGGTGGGCGGGGCGATCCTCGACCACCTGCGCGGCCAGCGTCTGGCCGACCTGGCGCTCAACGCCATCGAGATCATCGACCGCAACCTTTATGAACGCACCTGCGACGTCCGCTGGTGGGCCACCGATTCCGCCGTGGTGGCCTGCTGCGCCGATCCGACGCTGGAGGCCGCGCGCCACGCCAGCAGTCGGCTCAAGGTCATCCTCGACGCCTATACCGTCTATCTCGACCTGTGGATCTGCGACGCCCGGGGCAAGGTCCTGGCCACCGGGCGGCCCCAGACCTATCCGCAGACCCAGGGCCTGTCGGTCGCCGGCGCCGGCTGGTTCCAGCAGGCGATGAAGACGGTTTCCGGAGATGAGTTCGTGGCCTGGGACATCGAGCGGGTGGCGGCGCTGCACAATGCCCCGGTGGCCACCTACG
Organism: Pseudomonadota bacterium; assembly: GCA_040388315.1. Lineage (GTDB taxonomy): Bacteria > Pseudomonadota > Alphaproteobacteria > Caulobacterales > Caulobacteraceae > Phenylobacterium. The sequence goes on from JAZKBZ010000021.1 coordinate 94,428, forward strand.
CCACCGCCATCCGCCAGGACGGTCTGGCCGATGGCAAGGTGATCGGGGTGCTGGGCATCCACTTCGACTGGAAGCCCCAGGCCCAGGCGGTGGTGGATGGGGTGCGCCTCACCGAGGACGAGCGGGCCCGCTCGCGGGTCCTGCTGCTGGATCACAGCGGCCGCATCCTGGCGGCCTCCGACAAGCGCGGCGAGCTGGAGGAAACCTTCCGCCTGCCCGGCGACGCCACCGGCATGGGCAGCTACGCCCGCGACGGGGTGACCGTCGGCTACGCGCTCACCCCCGGCTACGAGACCTATCAGGGCCTGGGCTGGTACGGCGCCATCACCCAGCGCGAACCCGACGCGGCGTCCGCCGGCGTGCGAGCGGCTTAAGCCTCGAACCCCCGAACCACCTCCAGCACCGCCTCGCCGTAGCGGGCGAGCTTGCTCTCGCCGACGCCGGACACCGCCGCCAGGCGGGGCAGGGAGCCGGGCTTGGTCTGGGCCACCTCGATCAGGGTGCGGTCGGGGAAGATCACATAGGGGGGCACGTGCTGGCGCTTGGCCTCCCCGGCCCGCCAGTAGCGTAGGGCCTCGAACAGGCCGGCGTCGGCGACGTCGATGGCCGCGGACTCACGGCGCTTGCGCGGCCGGCCGGAGCGGGTGGTGGGATCGTGCTCCTCGGGCGCCTTGCGAAGACCCACCCGGCGCTCGCCGCGATAGACCGCCTTCACCCCCTCCGGATCTCCCAGGCCGATCAGCGGGCGGCCGTCATTGGGGTCCTCCTTCAGCAGGCCGTCGAACAGCAGCTGGTCCAGCAGGTCGCGCCAGCCATTGGTGCTGAACTCCTGGCCGATGCCGAAGGTGGTCAGCCCCGCCTCGAAGCTGGAGGGCTCCTTGGTCTTGCCCAGCAGGTGCTCCACCAGCCGCCCGCGCCCGAACCGGCCCCCCAGGCGGTGGACCGCCGAGAGCGCCTTCTGGGCCGCCTGGGTGGCGTCGATGCTCTCGGGCGGCGCGAGACACAGGTCGCACTGGCCGCAGGGGGCCACGCCCTCCTCGCCGAAATAGCGGCGCACGGCGGCGGCGCGGCAGTTGGCGCCGTCCAGCATGGCGTAGAACTGGCCGACCTTGCGCCGCTGCACGGCCTTGACCGTGTCGTCCATCTCGCGGCCGTCGATGCGGCGGTAGGCCCAGGCCATGTCGGCCGCGCCATAGAGGGTGATGCCCTCGGCGGGATCGCCGTCGCGGCCGGCCCGGCCGATCTCCTGCCAATAGGCCTCGATGGAGGCGGGCGGATCAGCGTGGATGACGAAGCGGACGTCGGGTTTGTCGACCCCCATGCCGAAGGCGATGGTGGCCACCATCACCGCGGCGTCGGCCTCCAGGAAGGTCTCCAGCCGATCGGCGCGCACGTTCTTGTCGAGGCCGGCGTGATAGGCCAGGGCGTTTGTGCCGGCGGCCCGCAGGGACTCGGCCAGCTTGTCGACCCCGTCGCGGGAGCCGGCATAGACCACGCCGGAGCGGTCGGGTCGGGCCTCGATCAGCTCCAGCACCCGCTTGTGGCCGGCCCCGCGCTTGCGTTCGGCCGATAGGGCCAGTTCGGGGCGGGCGAAGCTGGCGACGAACTCCTGGGCGTTCTCCAGCCGCAGCTCGGCGCGGATGTCGTCGCGGGTCCGGGCGTCGGCGGTGGCGGTGACCGCCAGGCGCGGCACGTCGGGGAAGACCTCGGCCAGGCGGCCCAGCATGCGGTATTCGGGGCGGAAGTCGTGGCCCCACTGGCTGACGCAGTGGGCCTCGTCGATGGCCACCAGGGCCAGGGGCGTGCGGCGCAGGCGCTCCATCACCGCGGAACTCATCAGGCCCTCGGGCGAGATGTAGAGCAAATCGAGCTTCCCGGCCTCGATCCGCTCCCAGGTCTGGGCCTTCTCCCAGGGCTCGATATTGGAATCCAGCCGCGCGGCCGCCACCCCCGACTGCACCAGGCCCGCCACCTGGTCGGTCATCAGGGCGATGAGGGGCGAGACCACCAGGCCCAGGCCCGGGCGCATCAGGCTGGGGATCTGGTAGCAGAGGCTCTTGCCGCCGCCAGTGGGCAGGACGGCCATGGCGCTGCGCCCGGCCAGGATCTCGGCGATCACCTCGGCCTGGCGTCCGCGGAACTCGGCATGGCCAAAGGTGCGGCGCAGGATCTCCCGCGCCTCGTCGAGGGAGGCGGATAGCATGGCGGTCTTATGCCGTGCGTCGGGGCCCGCGCGAAGGGGGCTAAAGCGCCTAGGCTGTGAGCGCCGTGCGATCCTGGATGCCGCGGACCGCCTTAAGCAGGCGCAGGGCCGACTTGTCGGTCAGGGTGGTGGGATCGAAGATCCGCTTCTGCGCCAGGGTATCGAGGATGGCGTCGTCGGCGGGGCTGAACCGGCGGGCGCACATGTTCCAGTCGCCGAACTCGCGGACCTCTGCGGGGCCGGCCGAAACCACCCGGCTGTCGGTGTGGCGGGGATCGTTGAGGATCCGCTGATAGGTGGTCATGACCGCCGCGGCGGGCCCCTCGAGGGCCTGGACGAACCAGCCGTCGTGGACCAGCAGCAGGCCGGTGAGGGATGTCAGCCGGTTGTTGCGGATCGAGGCGCGGATCAGGGCGTCGATCTCGTCATCGGCCACCATGTCGGGCGCGAAGGCCTGGCGGCTGGCATAGATCAAGCGGTGCAGCGAGCGGCT
>JAZKBZ010000021.1:97133-123754 GCA_040388315.1 Pseudomonadota bacterium
GACATGCCCCTTGGGTGCCACGTCCGCCCCTAACGGACGCCTAACGCGTTCGTTGAAATCATTCAGCAAAGCTTGGCCGTGGCTACTCCGCCGCCATCGCCGCGGGCGCCATCTGGCTGCCACGCAACAGACGGCCGGGCAGGGCGCCGGTGGGCTCGCCGTTGCGATAGGTGACCTGGCCGGCCACGATCGTCGCCACATAGCCGTCGGCCCGCTGGATCAGCCGACGACCGCCGGCCGGCAGGTCATAGGCCACCTGGGGCGCCTTCAGGGTCAGGTTCTCGTAGTCGATGACGTTGAGATCGGCCCGGTAGCCCGGGGCGATCAGGCCGCGGTCGAACAGACCCAGGGCCTGGGCGGTGTCGCGGCTTTGCATCCTGACCATCAGCGGCAGGGAGAGCCTCGGGCCCCGGGTGCGGTCGCGGGTCCAGTGGGTGAGGTTGGAGGTGGGGAAGCTGCCGTCGCAGATCATGCCCACATGGGCCCCGCCGTCCGAGAGGCCGGGCACGGTGTCGGGATGGGTCAGCATCTCGAAACTGGGGTCCAGGGAGCCGTCGGCATAGTTGAGGAAGGGCAGGTAGAGCATGCCGCGCCCGCCGTTCTCCAGCATGTGGTCCAGCGCCACCTCCTCGGGCGTCACGCCCTTGGCGACGGCCAGGGCCGCGACTGTGCGGTCGGGGGTCTGCTCGTAGTCAGGCTCCTCCCCCATCAGGAACATGATCTTCCAGTTCTGGGTCATGTTGGCGGCGAAGGCGGGGTCGGCGGCGGCGCCCTGCGCGAACAGCTCGGCGCGGAAGACCGGATCGCTGAGCTTGGCGACCCGCTCGGCGAGCGGCGCCTTGGCGATCGCCTGGTAGCTGGGGCGGTGGGTGAAGGGATTGAGGGTCAGCTCCAGCCCGAACAGGACCCCCACCGCCCGGCCGGCGACCTGGCCTCGCATCTCCAGGCCGGCCGCGTTGGCCTCGCTGAGCTGGTCGAGCAGGAACTCATACTGCCGCGGCTGGCGCGGGTTCTGGATCAGGGAGAAGGACAGGGGCCGCCCCGAGGCCTCGACGATCCGCCGCAGCATGGCGAATTCCTGCGCCCCGTCGTTCAAGTCGGAGACGAACTGCAGGACGCCCTTGCCGGCCGCGGCCAGGCCCATGGCGATCCCGGTGAGTTCGGCCTCCGAGGCCGTGAGCGTGGGGGTCGGCTGGCCGTCGCTGGTGCGGTGGTTGAGGGTCCGGGAGGTGGAGAAGCCCAGCGCCCCGGCCTCCATGGACCGCTTGGCGACGGCCGCCATGGCCGCGATATCGGCCGCCGTGGCGTCCTCGCGGTTGGCCCCGCGCTCGCCCATCACATAGACCCGCAGGGCCGCGTGGGGCAGCTGGCTGCCGATGTCGACATCGAAGCTGCGGGCCGCCAGGGTGTCGAGATAGTCGGGATAGCTCTCCCAGGTCCAGGGCAGGCCCTCGGCGAGCACCGGGAAGGGGATGTCCTCCACGCCCTCCATCAGGCGGATCAGCCGGTCGTGGTCGGCGGGCTTGCAGGGCGCGAAGCCGACCCCGCAATTGCCCATCACCACGGTGGTCACGCCATGCCAGGCCGAGGGCTGCATGTGCGAATCCCAGGTGGCCTGGCCGTCATAGTGGGTGTGGATGTCCACGAAGCCGGGGGTGACGATCTTGCCCGCCGCGTCGATCTCCTCGGCGCCCCGGCCGCGGACCTCGCCCACCTGGGCGATCAGACCGTCCTTGATGGCCACGTCGGCGGCGTAGGGCTCGCCGCCCGAGCCATCCACCACGCGGCCGTTGCGGATCACCAGGTCCCAGGCGCGTTCCATGGCGGTCTCCCTATCGTCTTCTTCGTTGGATCGAATTGGGCGCCCGGAGGGGTGGCGGGGTCAAGGGCGCCGCGAGGTCAGGGCGCCCGCTATTTCGCCGGCCCTATCCGAAGCGTTAACCGCGGCAAGCTAGGCTGTGGCCAAGATCAAGGGGTTCGGGAGGACCCTCCCATGGCGCTCAAGACCTTCTTCACCGCCGCCACCCTCGCCGCCGTCCTGGTGGGCCTGATGCTTCCGACGCCGAACAAGCACGCCGGCCCCCCCGGCGAGAGCCAGATCGCGACGATGACGCTGGGGGCGGGGTAGGCTCGATCGAAGATGCGCCCTCTCTGGGGGTTGATCATAGGTCGGCATTGCGCGCTCCTCTCCCGCTTGCGGGAGAGGTCGGGTGAGGGCTCTTTCTGAAGGGCCGTTGCGCTCCGATCTCAGCAAGACCTCCGCTGCGCGGAGGCCCCCTCACCCATCCTCTCCCCCTGAAGGGGGCGAGGCGAAGTCATTCCTTCGGCATCGCCCCGGCCTTGCCGGCGCAGCCCTTCAGAGTCTCGGCGCCCAGCGTCACCTGCGCCGAATAGCTGTACTTCAGGTCCGACATGCCGTCGGAGCAGGCCTGCAGGGTCAGGGTGACGGTGAGCGGAACCGCGCCGGCCGTGGTGCTCCAGACCGCCTTGGGCCCCTGCATGGTCAGGCCCGGGTTCGCGGCCACCAGGTTGGGATGGTCGGGGCGCTGCAGGGTGATCTGGGGGCTGCGAATCTGCACGCCCCAGAAGGGTTCGGTCCCGCGCGCGTCGAGATCGCCGGAGAATTCCTCGGGGATCGGGGCCGCGACCGGCGGCGAAGTGGCCGCGGGCGGCGTCGCCGGGGCGTCGGCGGGGGGCGGGGCGAGCGCGCCGTCGGGCGCCTGGGGCGAGCAGGCGGCCAGGATCAGGACGCAGGCGGCAAGGACGATGGGGCGCATGGCGGCGATCCTTTCGCGGGGACGGAAGCAGGCTAGACTCTCCTTCGATGAGTCGGAACGCCCCTCGCCCCTTCTACGAGTTCTTCGCCGGCGGCGGCATGGCCCGCCTGGGGCTGGGCGAGGCCTGGACCTGCGCCTTCGCCAACGACTTCGACCCGGTGAAGGCGGCCACCTATCGCGCCAATTTCGCAGACGCGCCGGCCCATTTCCGCCAGGGCGACGTCTGGCAGCTCGCGCCCGCCGACCTGCCGGGCCAGGCCGACCTCGCCTGGGCCTCCTCCCCCTGCCAGGACTTCAGCCTGGCGGGCGCGCGGGCGGGGCTGACCGGGGGCCGGTCCTCGGCCTTCTTCGGCTTCTGGCGGCTGATGGAGGCCCTGGCCGCCGAGGGCCGCGCGCCGCGCACGGTGGTGATCGAGAACGTGGCGGGCCTGCTCACCTCCCATGCCGGTGAGGATTTCACCGCCCTCTGCCGGGCCCTGACGGCCCAGGGCTACCGGTTCGGGGCCCTGGAGATCGACGCCGCCCGCTTCCTGCCCCAGTCGCGGCCCCGGGTCTTCGTGGTGGCCACGCGCCAGCCCGTCCCCGCGGGCCTGACCGGGGAGAGCCCTTTCCACACCCGGCTGGTGCGCGAGGCCCACGGTCGCCTGCCGGAAGACCTGGCCGCCGACTGGGTCTGGTGGCGGGGCCGCGCGCCGGCCGCCCGCAACACCGACCTGGCCAGCCTGCTGGAGCCCGACGCGGCGGTGACCTGGCATTCGTCCGCCCGCACCCAGGCCCTGATCGACCTGATGGCGCCCCTGCATCGCGCCCGGATCGAGACACTCCAGGCCGGCGGCGTCCGCGCCGTGGGCGGCCTCTTCCGCCGCATGCGGACGGAGAACGGCGCCCGGGTGCAGCGCGCCGAGGCCCGTTTCGACGGCCTGGCCGGCTGCCTGCGCACCCCGCGCGGCGGGTCCTCGCGCCAGACCCTGGTGGTGGTGGAGGCCGGCCAGGTCCGCACCCGCCTGCTCAGCCCCCGGGAGGGCGCCCGGCTGATGGGCCTGCCGGAGACCTACCAACTGCCCCGCGCGGCCACCTCGGCCCTGCACGTGATCGGCGACGGGGTTGCGGTCCCGGCGGTGCGCTGGCTGGCGGCGAACATCCTGGAGCCGCTGCTGGCGGGCGAGGCGACCGTGCTGGCGGCGGAGTAACTTCCTCCGCTCCTCCCGGCGAAGGCCGGGACCCAGATTCATCCGGGCCGATTGGGGATGATTCAAGGCTCGACCTTGAACTCCGTCAGAGTCCGTGGGCTTCACCTGGGTCCCGGCCTTCGCCGGGAGGAGCGGTTATCATTAGAAAACCTGCGCCTCCGACGCCAAGAACCTGCCTTCCAAATCCGCGCCACGGGGTTAGGGTCTGGCCTCAAAGAGACCCCTTGGAGCGTGACAGCCTGAAGTGGATGCCGGTTCAGGCGCCCGTCACGCTCCAAACATAAGAAACCGAGCCTGTTCATCCGTTTCAGATGAGGCCATCTGAAACGGACAGGCTCTAGGGAACCGCCATGGCCGACGCCGCCGACACCTCCGCCTATGACGCCGCCCGCTACAAGCGCGCCGGCCGCGGCAAGATCTACGACTCCATCATCGACACCATCGGCGACACGCCCCTGGTGGCCCTGCCCAACCTGACCAAGGCGCTGAAGCCCAAGGGGATCGTGCTGGCCAAGCTGGAGTTCTTCAATCCGATCGGCTCGGTGAAGGACCGCATCGGGGTGGCGATGATCGAGAGCCTGGAGGCCCGCGGCATCCTCAAGCCCGGCGGCGCCATCATCGAGCCCACCAGCGGCAATACCGGCATCGCGCTCGCCTTCGTCGCCGCGTCCAAGGGCTACAAGCTGACCCTGGTCATGCCCGAGAGCATGTCCATCGAGCGACGCAAGATGCTGCTGATCCTGGGCGCCAAGCTGGAGCTGACCCCGGCCGAGCGCGGCATGGCCGGGGCGGTGGCGAGAGCCAAGGAGCTGGTGGACGCCACGCCGGGCGCGGTCATGCCTCAGCAGTTCGACAACGCCGCCAATCCCCTGATCCACCGGGTCTCGACGGCCGAGGAGATCTGGAACGACACCGCCGGCGCCGTGGACGCGGTGGTCTCCGGGGTCGGCACCGGCGGCACCATCACCGGGGTCGGCCAGGTGCTGAAGGCCCGCAAGCCCTCGGTGAAGATGATCGCCGTGGAGCCGGAGGCCTCGCCCATCCTGTCGGGCGGCAAGCCCGGGCCGCACAAGATCCAGGGCATCGGGGCGGGCTTCGTCCCCTCGATCCTCGACCGCGGGGTGATCGACGAGATCATCCAGGTCTCCAACGACGACAGCTTCGCCATGGCCCGGCGGGTGGCCCGCGAGGAGGGCATCCCGGTGGGCATCTCCTCCGGCGCGGCCCTGACGGCGGCCTTCGACCTGGCGTCGCGCGACGAGTTCGCCGGCAAGACCGTGGTGGCCATCATCCCGAGCTTCGCCGAGCGCTACCTCTCGACGGCCCTGTTCGACGGGCTCTGACACCCCGCGATCGGGCGCCATGACCGACGTCTACGGCCCGGAGAAGCGCTCGGCGGTGATGCGGGCCGTGAAGGGCAAGGGCACCACCCCGGAGATGAAGGTGCGCCGGGCGCTCACGGCGCTCGGCGCCCGCTATCGCCTGCACCGCAAGGACCTGCCGGGGAAGCCGGACATCGTCCTGCCGGGGCGCAGGCTGGCCATCTTCGTCCACGGCTGCTTCTGGCACGGCCACGACTGCGCCCGCGGCGCCCGCGTGCCCAAGGCCAACCGCGACTACTGGGTCGCCAAGGTGGCCCGCAACCGGGCGCGGGATACCGCCTCGCGGGACGCGCTGCTGGCCCTCGGCTGGCGGGTGGAGACGATCTGGGAGTGCGAGCTGAAGGACGCCGGGGCGCTGACGGCGCGGCTGGAGACTCTTCTCCTCTCCCCGTTCAGGGGGAGAGGTTAGGGTGAGGGGGCGCGCAGCAGCGCTGCGCGTCTCGGCCTCGGAGTAACAACGGACCTTCAGAAAGGACCCTCACCCTACCCTCTCCCGCAAGCGGGAGAGGACAAGAGCCTAGGCGACCGCCGGAACGGCGTCGTCCTCGACCTCCGGCAGCACGCGGGCGATGGCGGCGGTCAGGGCGGCGGGGTCGATGGGCTTGGCGACGTGGTCGGTCATGCCGGCGGCCTGGCACTCGGCCCAGTCCTGGGGGCTGGCCGAGGCGGTGCAGGCGATCACCGGCGTCCTCCGGTTGGGGCCGGGGGTCGCGCGCAAGCGGCGGCAGGTCTCGTGGCCGTCCATCTCGGGCATGTAGACGTCCATCAGGATGACGTCGAAGACGCGGGCGGCGGCCAGGGCCAGCCCCTCCTCGCCGCTGGCGACGGCGGTCAGCTCCACCCCGAAGGGCTCCAGCATCAGGGCCACGGCGCGGCGGTTGACCTCGTGGTCGTCCACCACCAGCACCCGCACGGCCCCCAGCTCGGCCTTGGGGGCCGGGGCGGTCACATCGACGGTTTCATCGGTCTCGTCGGCGGGTTCGGCCAGGTCGAGGGACAGGGTGAAGACCGCCCCCTGGTCCGGCAGGCTCTCGGCCACCAGGTCCCCGCCCATCAGGCGGGCGAGCTGGCGGCTGATGGAGAGGCCGAGCCCGGTGCCGCCATGGGTGCGGGCGGTGGAGGCCTGGCCCTGCTCGAAGGGCGAGAAGAGGCGGGAGATCTCGTCGGGGGTCAGGCCGCGGCCGGTGTCGGCCACGGCGAAGCGGAAGGCCTCCCCCTCGCGGCTCACCGCCAGGATCACCGCGCCGCGGTCGGTGAACTTGATGGCGTTGGAGATCAGGTTGTTGAGGATCTGGCGCAGGCGGGTGGGGTCGCCGGCCACGCGGGCAGGCAGGGTCTCGGCGCCCAGCCGTTCCAGGCGCAGGCCCTTCTTCTCCGCCTCGGCCCGCCAGAAGGCGCTGGTGTCGCTCACCAGGGCGTCGAGGTCGAAGGTGATGGTCTCGATGCTCATCCGACCGGCCTCCATCTTGGAGAGGTCCAGCAGGTCGTTGAGCAGGGTGCGCATCATGCGCCCGGACTGGGAGATCAGGGCGCCGGCGGCGGCGTCGGTCCCGCCGCGCCGCTCGATGACCTCGGCCCCGGCCAGGATGGCGCTGATGGGGGTGCGCAGCTCGTGGCTGACCATGGCCATGAAGGCCGACTTGACCTCGGCGGCGGCCTCGGCGACGCCCCGGCCGCGCTCGGCCTCCTCGCGGGCCCGGCGCTGGGCGTCGAGGGCCTCGGCGGCGGCGCGCCACAGGATGGTGGAGGAGAAGACCAGCAGCACGCCCACCATGCCCACGGCGATCCCGTAGGTGGAGGCGCCGCTGATCGCCCAGGCCATGCCGGCGGTGAGCAGCAGATAGACGCCGAAGGGGGTCATGGCCGCCACATAGGCCGCCTGCGACCTCTGGTTGGTGACCACGGTGTTGAGGACGGCGCCGGCCAGGAACAGGCCGCCGCAGATCAGGCCCGCCGAGCCGCCGCCCACGATCGCCATCAGGGCCAGGGCGCCATAGATGATGGAGTTGAGGCTGAGGATGGCCAGGGCCAGCCGGGGCCGGAAGGCGCGCGTCCGCGCCTTTTCGGTGGCGAACAGCAGGTATTCGGCGGTGTGCAGCAGGCCGTAGGCGGCGATCCAGCAGGCGGCGGGGGTCCAGCCGGCGACCGGCGCCAGGACCACGGCGTAGACCGCGGCGAACACCATGCGGGTGCGCATCCCGGCGGCGCGGGCCAACATGGTCTTGGACAGACCATCGTCGGTAGAGTTCTGCACCATGGTCGGCGCTCCCGGGCCTGGGGTGTGAACACGCCCCTTGGAGACCCAGCCTAGCCCAGGGGCCTAAACCATCGGTAAAGCGCCGCGGCCCTGCCGTTGCGCCGGGCTCAGGCCGCCCGCCGCGGCTCAACCACGATCTCGCTCTTCACCGAATTGGCGATGAAGCACTCCTCGTGGGCTTCATGGTGCAGCCGGTCGAGTTGCTCGGGCGTGGGCTGCGCCCCCTGCCAGGTCACGGCCGGGCGCAGCCAGACCCGGGTCACCGCCATGCGGCCCGGGGCGATCTCCTCCATGATCCCCTCGGCGGCGTCGTCGTAGCGGACGGCGACGAAACCGGCGAGCCGGGCGCGGTGCAGGAAGGTCAGCATGTGGCAGTTGGAGAGCGCGGCCACCAGCATCTCCTCCGGGTCGACGGCCGCCTCCACCGCCCACTTGCCCACCACGTGGGGGGAGGCCGAGGCCGGCACCTCGACCCCGCCGTCGAAGGCGAGCGTGTGGCCGCGGCTGTAGCGGCCCTTGGCGAAGTCCTCGCCCTCCTTCAGCGTCCAGACGACCTGGGCGACGTATTTCGCCATGCTCAGAAGGCCTCGGCCGGCAGGGCCATCATCAGCTCCGAGCCGGTGACCAGCTTGGTCAGGTGGGCGCCGGCGTCGGGCAGGACGCGCTGCATGTAGTAGCGGCCCACCACCAGCTTGTTGGCGAAGTAGGGATCGGCGTCGCCGGCGGCGATCCTGGCCTGGGCGGCCTTGGCGATCAGGGCCCACATGTAGGCCAGAGCCGTCAGGCCGAAGAGGTGCATGTAGTCGGTCGAGGCGGCGCCGGCGTTGTCGGGGTTCATCAGCCCGTTCTGCATCAGCCACATGGTGCCCTCCTGCAGCTTGGCCTTGGCGTCGGCCAGGCCTTCGATGAAGGGCTTCAGGGCTGGGTCGGCGGCATTGGCGTCGATGAAGGCGTCGATCTCGGCGAAGAAGCCCATCACTCCGCGGCCGCCGTCGGCCGCCAGCTTGCGGCCCACCAGGTCCAGGGCCTGGACGCCGTTGGTGCCCTCATAGATGAGCGCGATGCGGACATCGCGCATGTACTGGCTGGCCGGGAAGTGCTCGGTGAAGCCGGAACCACCGTGGATCTGGAGGGCGTCGGAACAGACCTTCAGGCCCTTGTCGGTGAGGAAGCCCTTCACCACCGGGGTCATCAGGGCCATGTAGTCGGAGCCCTTCTGGCGCGCGGCCTCGTCGGGGCTGGCGTGGGCCAGGTCCCCGTGCAGGGCGGTCCAGAACAGGAAGGCGCGGCCGGCCTCGATGATGGCGCGGCTATCCATCAGCATGCGGCGGACGTCGGGGTGGACGATGATCGGGTCGGCGGGGCCGTCGGGGTTCTTGGGCCCCGTCAGCGAGCGGCCCTGCAGGCGGTCCTTGGCGAAGGCGGCGGCGGCCTGGTAGGCGGCCTCGGCCTGGGCGATCCCCTGCAGGCCGACCCCGATGCGGGCCTCGTTCATCATCACGAACATCAGGCGCAGGCCCTGGTTCTCCGCGCCCACCAGCCAGCCGGTGCTCTCGTCATGCTGGATGACGCAGGTGGCGTTGCCGTGGATGCCCATCTTCTCTTCGAGGCCGGCGCAGAAGACGCTGTTGCGCGCGCCGGGCTTGCCCTGCGCGTCGGGGATGAACTTGGGCACGATGAACAGGCTGATGCCCCGCACCCCGGCCGGCGCGCCCTCGATGCGGGCCAGGACCAGGTGGACGATGTTCTCGGCCATGTCGTGCTCGCCGCCCGAGATCCAGATCTTCTGGCCCGAGATCCTGTAGCTGCCGTCGCCCTGGGGGACCGCCTTGGTGCGCAGCAGGCCGAGGTCCGTGCCGCACTGGGGCTCGGTGAGGTTCATGGTCCCGCCCCATTTCCCCGAGACCAGGTTGGGCAGGTAGAGGCTCTTCTGTTCGTCCGAGCCGCCGTTGAGGATGGCCGAATAGCAGCCGTGGGTCAGGCCCGGATACATGGAGAAGGCCATGTTGGCCGAGGAGCTCATCTCCGAGAACGACAGGTTCACCACGTGGGGCAGGCCCTGGCCGCCATAGGCGGGCTCGGCGCCCAGGGCCGGCCAGCCGCCCTCGACGAGCTGGGCGTAGGCCTCCTTGAAGCCCTTGGGCGTGGTGACCGTATTGTCCGCATGCCAGGTGCAGCCCTGCTTGTCGCCCACGGCGTTCAGGGGGGCCAGGACCTCGCTGGTGAAGCGGCCGGCCTCCTCGATGATTTGCTGGACGACATCCATCGAGGCGTCGGCGAAGGCCGGCAGGTCGGCGTATTTCTCGATCTGCAGGACGTCGCGCAGCAGGAAGGCGTGGTCGCGCACGGGGGGCTGGTAGGTCATGTCCGCTCCGGAATTGTCAAAAGGGCCCCCGACGGGTCGGGAGCCCTTGAGAGATACTAGCTGAGGTTCTCGCCGCCGCTAAGGCGCCGGAGACTACTTGGCGTGTTCGAGGTCGCCCAGGCGGGCGCGCAGCACCTGATCGTAGTCGGCGGCCCGGGGCAGCAGATCGGGCCGGGTGCGGGCCAGTTGGCCCTCTAGGGCGTCGCAGCCGGAGCGGAGCTCCTCGATGGCCTTGTCGATGTCCTGGCGCTGGGCCTCCAGGGCCACGATGCGCTCGCGGAACTTGGTGAGCGACTTGATGTTCTGGGCCGCCCCGCCGTCGTCGACCTCGTAGAGATCCAGGATCTCGCCGATCTCCGACAGGGCCAGGCCCACGCGCTTGCCGCGCAGGATCAGCTGCAGCCGGGCGCGGTCCTTGTAGGAATAGACCCGGTTCATGCCGTCGCGGGCGGGCGAGAGCAGGCCCTTGTCCTCGTAGAAACGCAGCGCCCGGGGCGTGCACTTAAACTCCAGGCAGAGCTGGCGGATGGTGAAGGTGCGCGCCGGACGGCGCAGTTCCATGGGCACTGGATGTCCTCCGTCGGAGTTTTCTTGGTTGCCCGGAACGTAAGCCTGCATTCCGTTAACGTCAACATGATCGTTGATCACCTTGCGCGAGCTCCCAGGCTTGTGATCGGCGTCCGGACCCTTAGGCTGACAGCTCCATCTGGGGGCGGTTCGATGACACGCAGTATCTGGCTTTGCTCGGGCGCGGCGGCCCTGGTCCTGCTGACCGGCGCGCCGGCGAGCGCCCGGGACAAGGCCCCGGCGGCGACCGCCGGGGCCCAGCGCCAGGAGGGCCTGCTGCCGGTCTATGTGGACAAGGCCAAGGGGACGATCCTGCTCTCCCTGCCGGCGCCGGACGCCGACGGGGTCAGCGGCCGGTTCCTCTATCTGAGCGCCCTGCGCACCGGCATGGGCTCGGCGCCCGTGGGCCTGGACCGCGCGGCGATCGGCGACACCCAGGTCCTGGTGTTCCGCCGCCTGGGCAAGAAGGTGTTCGCCGAGTACGAGAACCCCCGCTTCCGCGCCGCCGGCGCCCCGGCCCCGGAACAGACCGCGGCGCGGCAGGCCTTCGCCACCTCCACCGTCTGGGCCGGCGAGGTGGTCGGGACGGAGGGCGACGGACGCATCCTGGTGGACATCTCGTCCTTCCTGACCCGCGACGTCATGGGCGCCGCCGACGCCCTCAAGCGCGCCGACGAGAAGGGCTACCGCCTGGTCCCGGAGCTTTCGGCGGCCGACCCCTCGATGGTGAAGGTGTTCCCGGAGAACCTGGAGTTCGAGGCCCGCCAGACCTACCAGTCCGACACGCCGGGCCCCGAGAGCCGCAACATCGCCCCCGACGCCAAGCTGATCACCCTGCAGGTGCGCCACAGCCTCGTGAAGCTGCCGGCGCCCGGCTACGAGGTCCGCCGGTTCGATCCCCGCGCGGGCGTGTTCGGCTCCACCGTCCTGGACTACGCCGCTCCGTTGGGCGCCGATATCGTCGGCCAGGTGGCCCATCGTTTCCGGCTGGAGAAGACCGATCCCACGGCGACCCGCTCGCCGGTCAAGAAGCCCATCGTCTTCTATGTCGACCGCGCCGCGCCCGAGCCGATCCGCACCGCCCTGAAGGAGGGCGCCGCCTGGTGGGCCCAGGCCTTCGAGGCGGCGGGCTATCAGGACGCCTACCGGGTGGAGATCCTGCCCGAGGGGGTCGATCCCCTGGATGTCCGCTACAACGTCATCAACTGGGTCGACCGCGCCACCCGCGGCTGGTCGGTGGGCCAGTCGGTGCGGGACCCGCGCACCGGCGAGATTCTCAAGGGCAGCGTGCTGCTCGGCGCCCTGCGGGTGCGGCAGGACATGCTGATCTTCGAGGGCCTGGCAGGCGCCGACAAGGTGGGGACCGGCGGGCCCAACGATCCGGTCGAGGTCTCGCTGGCCCGCCTTCGCCAGCTGGCCGCCCACGAGGTGGGCCATTCCCTGGGCTTCGCCCACAACTTCGCCGGCAGCACCCAGGATCGCGCCTCGGTGATGGACTATCCGGCCCCGCGGGTGACCCTGGTCGCGGGCAAGCCCGACCTCTCCGACGCCTATGGGGTGGGCCTGGGCGCCTGGGACAAATTCATCGTCGACTGGCTCTACGGTCAGGTCCCGGCCGGCGCGGCAGGGGAGGCGGCGCTGGCGGCCAAGGCCCGGGCGGAGATGGCGTCCGGCGCCCGCTATGTCACCGACGGCGATTCCCGGCCGGCCGGCGCGGCCCAGCCCTGGGGCGCCCTGTGGGACGATGGGGCCGACCCCACCGCCGAGCTGACCCGGATGATGGGGGTGCGCCGCGCCGCCCTCGATCGCTTCGGCCTTTCCGCCCTGAGGACCGGCGAGCCGGTGGCCAACCTGCGCCGCAAGTACGCGCCGATCTTCCTGCTGCACCGCTACCAGGTGGACGCCGCGGCCAAGCAGCTGGCCGGGATCGACTATCCCTATGCGGTGAAGGGCGACGCTCGCGAGGCCGCCCCCATCGTCCCGGCCGCCCAGCAGCGCGCGGCCCTCGACGCCCTGCTGGCGACCCTGAAGCCGGCCGAGCTGGATACGCCCGAGGCCCTGATCCCCCTGCTCTCGGCCGGACAGTCCGGAGACAGCGACCGGCAGTTCGAGATCGAGGTGTTCGACGGCGATCCGGTGTTCGACCCGCTCACCGCCGCCGACGTGGCCGCCGGCCTGACCATCGAGGCCCTGACCGCGCCGGACCGCCTGGGCCGGCTGGTGGAACAGCACCGCCGCGACGTGACCCTGCCCGGCGCCGGCGAGGTGCTGGACCGGCTGATCGCCACCGCCTTCGCCCCGGCGTCGGGGCGCGGCGCCGAGATCGCCCGGCGGACGCAGGCGAGGACCGTGCTGGACCTGGCCGAGGTCTCGCGCAGGGCCGGGACCTCCCCGGCGGTGTCGGCGGAGATCGACCAGAGGCTGGCCGACTTGGCCGCGCGGCTGAAGGCCTCGCCTGGCGAGGGCGCCGACCGGGCCCACCGGCTGCGGCTGGCCGGGCTGATCACAGACCGCGACGAGATGGCCCGGGTCCTGGCCCAGCCCAAGCTGAAACCCACCGTGCCGCCGGGCATGCCGATCGGGGACGACGGGGCGTACTAACCCAGGTGGCTAGACCCTGACCGTTTCAGATGGGCTCATCTGAAACGGTCAGGGTCTAGATTCAAAAGATTAGAGCACGTCGGGCGGCGGAACCGGTAACCACTTCCGCCTGACGTGCTCTAGTTGACCAACTTTCCCGCCAGGCCGCGCTCGATCAGGGCGATGGTGCGTTCCAGGCCGAAGATGGCGGCGAAGGAGCCGAAGCGGGGTCCCTGGCTCTGGCCCAGGAGAACCTCGTAGAGGGCGGTGAACCACAGGCGCAGGGGCTCGAACCCGGCCTCCTTGCCCGCGGCGTAGACCTCGTTCTGGATCAGCTCGGCGTCCTGGCAGCCGGTGGGCAGGGCCTTGAACCGGGCGATCAGGTCCTCCATCGCCGCCCGCTCCTGCACGTCGGCGACCCGGAAGGTCTTCGAGGGCTTCACGAAGTCCTCATAGTAGTTGATCGCGTAGCCGGCCAGGTGGTCCAGCAGGGGCTGGGTGGCCGGGCTGGCGCCGGGGATATAGCGCTCCAGGAAGCCCCAGAGGATGTCCTTGGTGGAGGCGTCGGCGGCCGAGACCAGGTTCAGCAGCAGGGAGTAGGAGACCGGCGACCCCTCGGCGGGCGGGGCGCCGTGGTGCACGTGCCAGACCGGATTGTCGATCTGCGGCTCGTTGGAGCCCTCGGCCCGCTTGCGGTTATAGGCGTCGAGCTGTTGCAGATACTCGTCGGTGGCCTTGGGCGCGACGTCGAAATAGAGCCGCTTGGCCGAGCGCGGCGACTGGAACATGTAATAGGCCAGGCTCTCCGGCGGGGCGTAGCGCAGCCACTCCTCCATGGAGAAGCCGTTGCCCTTGGTCTTGGAGATCCGCTCGGCGTTCTCGTCGAGGAAGAGTTCGTAGCTGAAGGTCACCGGAGGCGCGCCCCCCAGGGCCTTGGCGATGGCCGTCGAGGTCTTGACCGAGTCGATCAGGTCCTTGCCCGACATCTCGTAGTCCACCTCCAGCGCCGTCCAGCGCAGGGCCCAGTCGGGACGCCACTGCATCTTGACGTGGCCGCCGGTGACCGGGACCTCGGTGCGGCCGCCGTCGGGGTCGTCGAAGACGATGGTCCCCTTCTCGACATTGCGTTCCAGGGTGGGGACCTGCAGCACCTTGCCGGTCCTGGGGCTGACCGGGAGGAAGGGCGAATAGGTGGCGCGCCGCTCGGGACCGAGGGTCGGCAGCATGACCTTCTGGATGGCGTCGAAACGCGCCAGGGCGGTCAGCAGGGTCGCGTCGAAGCGGCCGGACTTGTAGGTCTCGCTGGACGACATGAACTCGTAGTCGAAGCCGAAGCCGTCGAGGAAGGCGCGCAGGCGGGCGTTGTTGTGGCCCGCGAAACTGCCGTCCGTGCCGAAGGGGTCGCGAACCACGCTCAGCGGCTTGTCGATGTCCTCGAGCAGCATCTCCTGGTTGGGCACGTTGGGCGGAATCTTCCGCATGCCGTCCATGTCGTCGGAGAAGGCGATCAGCCGGGTGGGGACGGCGTCGTCGGTGAGCGCGCGGAAGGCCACGCGCACCATAGTGGTCCGCGCCACCTCGCCGAAGGTGCCCACGTGCGGCAGGCCCGACGGACCGTAGCCGGTCTGGAACACCACCGGCTTCACCAGGGCCGGAAGCGTGGCGACGGCCTCGGCGGCCTTCCCCTGGGCGATGAGGGTGACGGCGAGATCGCGCTCGGCGTCGGTGAGCCGCAGGCGCAGGATACGCTCCAGCAGCAGGCGGGCCTGTTCGAAGGGCCAGCTCTTGGCTTCACGGGCTTGGTGGGAAAGACCTTGCAGGGACATGGGCGGGCGTTAGCGCCCAAAGGGGCGGGCCTCAAGCTTAGTTTTCGCTGGCCGTTGTCGGACAAGCGTCACAAGAACAGGCGAAACAGGGGGATGGACGGCTTGAGGGGTGCTGCAATGATCTGGTTCCGGAGTGGATTGGCCGCGGCGGTGGCGGCGCTGAGCCTGGCCGCCTGCGCCAAGCCGGCCGAAAAGCCCGCCGCCACCGACACGATCACCTTTTCGATCATGTCCACCGAGAAGGCCTCCACGGCGGCGGCCGACTGGGCGCCCGTCCTGGCCGACATGCAGAAGGCCACGGGCCTGACGGTGAAGCCCTTCTTCGGCAGCAACTATTCGTCCCTGATCGAGGCCATGCGGTTCAAGCAGACCGACATGGGGTGGTTCACCAACCAGTCGGGCCTGGAGGCGGTGCGCCGCTCCGGCGGCGAGGTCTTCGCCCGCACCACCAAGCCCGATGGCGGCCAGGACGGCTACCAGTCGGTGATCATCGTGGCCAAGGACAGCCCGCTCACCCTGGAGACCCTGCTCAAGTGCGACAGGACCCTGAGCTTCGGCATGGGGGACGTGAAGTCCACCTCCGGGACCCTGGCGCCCATGACCTACCTGTTCGCGCCGCGGGGGATCAGTCCCGAGACCTGCTTCAAGACCGTCCGCTCGGCCAATCATGAGTCCAACCTGTTCGCGGTGGCCAACGGCGTGCTGGACGCCGCCACCAACAACACCCAGTCCATGGAGCGGCTGACCCAGCAGGACAGCGCGACCGCCGCCAAGACCCTGGCGGCTCTCAAGGTGATCTGGACCTCGCCCACCATCCCCGAGGATCCGATGGTCTGGCGCAAGGACCTGGACCCGGCGCTGAAGGCGAAGATCAGCGAGTTCTTCTTCACCTACGGGGTGGGGACGGGGCCCGAGGCCGTGCGCCAGAGAGACAATCTGCGGCGCATCCAGAGCGGCCCCTTCAAGCGCGCCGACGCGACGCACCTGCTGCCGGTGCGCGAGATGGAGGCCACCAAGCTGCTGCTCGAGGCCAAGGCCAAGGGCGACGCCGCGGCGATCGCCAAGGCCCAGGCCGAGCTGGACGCGGTGCATGCGGAAGAGAAGGCGTTGAAGCCGGCGGTGTGAGTCTGAACCCGCTCGTCCCGGCGAAGGCCGGGATCCAGGTGAAGCCCACGAACCGCCCAGGATGAATCTGGGTCCCGGCCTTCGCCAGGATGAGCGGCGTCTTACTCGTCGCTGCTCAGCATGAAGTGCCCGCGCAGGGCGGCGATGGGGCTGGAGCGGGCTTCCTGCCAGGCTTCCACCGTGACATTGGCGATGCGGCGGCCGACCTTGCGCAGGTCGGCGCGGGCATAGGTGGTGAGCGCCCGGCCGGGGCGCAGGTATTCGATGGTGACGTCGATGGTCTTGTGGACCTTCGGGGTCTGCTGGACCACGGAGAGCTGGGCGAGCGCCGTCATCTCCATGAAGGCCCCGATCACCCCGCCGTGCAGGGCCGGCAGCATGATGTTGCCCACCAGATGCGGGGCGAAGGGCAGGATGGCGGTCATCTCGTCGCCCGCCAGCTCGCAGCGCATGCCCAGGAACTGGATATAGGGCACCGAGGCGAGGAAGCCCTGCAGGCGGTCGCCGGCCTCGCTCATCGGGCCGCTCCGGGCGCGGGCGCGCCATTGAGGATGAAGGCCGCCTGGGCCGTGGCGATGGGGTCCTCGGGGTCCTCGTCCCAGGCATGGGCGCGGACGAAGGCGATGGACCTGGTCATCTTGTAGCAGTGGGCCAGGGCCGTGACCCCGGCGCGTGGGGCGGCGGGGCGCATATAGTCGATGCGCAGGTCCAGGGTGGCGGTGGGGAAGCGCTCGTTCTTGGCCGAGGAGATGGCCAGGCCGCAGCAGTGGTCCAGCAGGGAGGTGACGACGCCGCTGGCGATCACCCCGGTGGCGGGGTCCCCCACCAGCTCGGCCCGCCAGGGAACCAGGATCGAGCCCCGGCCGTCGGCCACGGACACCAGTTTGAAGCCGAGTGCGGCGGCCTGGGGCACGGTCTCCACCATGTGGACGGCCATCTCGCGCAGGGGGTGTTCGGAGGCGCTCATGCCCTCGGTTTGGGCCAGGCCCGCCCCAGGGTCAAGGACGACCCAAGGGAAGGTTTAGGCGGCCACGAAGCCGGTGGTGAGGGCGACCAGGGCGATGGCGAGCATGGGCAGGGCGGCCATCAGGAGGGTGGCGAGACCGCTGGCGCGGTCGGGGTTGAAGGGGTGAGACATGGCTTTTTCTTTCGGTTCGGAGCGAAGCGCGGGGAGGCGCGTTCGTCTCGAGCGGGGGTATAGGAGCGGCCCCTCGCGAATACTCGTTAAGTCTTGGTCATGACGTCGATTTCACAATATGAATACTCTGTAAGGTGGAGTTTCCCATGAGCCGGCGGCCCGGATGATCAAGCCCGAAGCCCTGCTGCGCCCCACCCCGGCCGGCCTCTACTGCCCGCCCGGCGACTTCTACATCGACCCGACCCGGCCAGTAGACCGGGCGGTGATCACCCACGGCCATTCCGACCATGCCCGCGCCGGCCACGGGGCGGTGCTGGCGACGCCGGAGACCCTGGCCATCATGGCCGAGCGCTATGGCGCCGGCTTCGCCGGAGCCGCCGAGGCGGCCGCCTACGGCCGGCCCGTCCATCGCGACGGGGTGGAGGTGACCCTGGTCCCGGCCGGTCACGTCCTGGGCTCGGCCCAGGCGGTGGTCGCCTGGAAGGGCCTGACCATGGTGGTGTCGGGGGACTACAAGCGCCGGCGCGATCCCACCTGCGCGGCCTTCGAACCCGTGCCTTGCGACGTCTTCATCACCGAGGCCACCTTCGGCCTGCCGGTGTTCCACCATCCGCCGGACGTGGGCGAGATCGCCCGGCTGCTGCGCTCGGTGGCCCAGTTCCCGGAGCGCTCGCACCTGGTGGGCGCCTATGCGCTCGGCAAGGCGCAGCGGGTGATCTGCCTGCTGCGGGAGGCGGGATGGGACAAGACCATCTTCGTCCACGGCGCCCTGGAGCGGCTGAACCGGCTCTATGAGGACCACGGCATAGACCTGGGGCCCCTGGAGCCCGCCACCGTGGCGACCAAGCAGGACTTCGCCGGCGCCATCGTGATCGGCCCGCCCTCGGTCCTGCAGGACCGCTGGTCGCGGCGCTTTCCCGATCCGGTCCAGGCCTTCGCCTCGGGCTGGATGCAGGTGCGCGCCCGGGCCCGCCAGCGGGGAACGGAGCTGCCGCTGGTGATCTCCGACCACGCCGACTGGGACGAACTGACCGCCACGGTGGACGAGCTGCGGCCGAGCGAACTGTGGATCACCCACGGCCGGGAGGAGGCGCTCGCCCGCTGGGCCCAGCTGCACGACATCAAGGCCCGGGCGCTCGCCCTGGTCGGCTATGACGACGACGAGGAGGACGGCTAGGTGCGCGCCTTCGCCGAGCTCCTGGACCGCCTGTCGCTGACGGCGTCGCGCAACGCCAAGCTGATCCTGGTGGCCGACTATCTGCGGGAGACGCCCGACCCTGACCGGGGCTGGGCGCTGGCGGCCCTGACCGGCGACCTCAGCTTCGCCGCCGCCAAGCCCACCTTCATCCGCAAGGCGGTGGAGGCGCGGATGGATCCGCTGCTGTTCCGCTGGTCCTACGACTATGTGGGGGACCTGGCCGAGACCGTGGCCCTGGTCTGGCCCGCGCGGCCCGGCGCCAATCGCGAGCCGGAGCTGGCCGAGGTGATCGACGCCCTGCGCGGCACCACGCGGGCGGAGGTTCAGCGGCTGATCGAGGCTTGGCTGGATGCTCTCGAGCCAACGGGACGCTGGGCCCTGCTCAAGCTGATGACCGGCGGCCTGCGGGTGGGCGTGTCGGCGCGCCTGGCCAAGCAGGCCGTGGCCGACCTGGGCGGCGTGCCGGTCTCCGAGGTCGAGGAGGTCTGGCACGCCCTGCACCCGCCCTATGAGGACCTGTTCGCCTGGCTGGAGGGACGGTCGGATCGCCCGCGCCCGGATTCGCCGGGCCGGTTCCGCCCCACCATGCTGGCCCAGGCCATCGACGAGGCCGTCGATTTCGGGCGGCTCGATCCGGCCGACTACGCGGCGGAATGGAAGTGGGACGGCATCCGCGTCCAGGCGGTGAACGAGGACGGCGTGCGCCGCCTCTACACCCGTAATGGCGACGACATTTCAAAGACGTTTCCCGATGTGCTCCAGGTCTTGGACTTCGAAGGCGCCCTGGACGGCGAGCTGCTGGTGATGGGCGATGACGGGGTGGCCAGCTTCGGGGACCTGCAGCAGCGGCTGAACCGCAAGACGGTCGATGCCAAGCTGATGGCCAAACACCCGGCGGGCATCCGCGCCTATGACCTGCTGGCCGAGGAGGGCGAGGACACTCGCGTGCTGCCCTTCAAGGACCGCCGCGACCGGCTGGAGGCCTTCGTCGCCCGGATCGCCACCCCGCGGATCGACCTTTCGCCCCTGCAGCCCTTCGAGACCTGGGCGGAGCTGGCGGCTGTACGCGCCTCGCCGCCGCCCGGCGACCCGCAGATCGCCGAGGGGCTGATGCTCAAGCGGTGGGACTCCATCTATGAGGCCGGCCGGCCCAAGGGCCCCTGGTTCAAGTGGAAGCGCGACCCGTTCCTGATCGACGCGGTGCTGATGTACGCCCAGCGCGGCCACGGCAAGCGCTCCAGCTTCTATTCCGACTACACCTTCGGGGTCTGGACGGAGGTCGAGGGCAGGCGGACCCTGACCCCTGTCGGCAAGGCCTATTTCGGCTTCACCGACGAGGAGCTGAAACAGATCGACAAGTTCGTCCGCGACAACACCCTCGAACGGTTCGGCCCCGTGCGCTCGGTGAAGGCCGAACCCCATTTCGGCCTGGTGTTCGAGGTGGCCTTCGAGGGCCTGCAGCGCTCCACCCGCCACAAGTCCGGGGTGGCCATGCGCTTCCCCCGCATCCACCGCATCCGCTGGGACAAGCCCGCCGGGGAGGCCGACGCGCTGGCCACCCTGGAGCGGATGCTGGCGCAGATGGAGGGGCGCTAGCGCGTCTCCGGCGCCCGGATCCGCCGCCAGGCCAGGGCCCAGGCGACGACGGCCTGGGCCAGGCCCGACGCGAGGCTGGCCCAGGGGGCCACGGAGAGGGGCACGAACAGGGCTTGGCCGGTCCCGGGGCTGATCACCCCGCCGACGATGCCGCCCACCGCATAGAGCAGGGCGAGCGCCACCACCGCGCCGAAGTCGCCGCGCTGGGGCCTCGGGCCGAAGCGGAAGAGGGCGATGACGCCCAGGTCGCGCAGGATGAAGGCCAGCAGAGCCGCGGCCTGGGCCGGATCGGGACCCTGGTCGAAGGCCGAGCCGGCGCCGCCGATCACGAAGGCGGCCGCCACCAGGATCAGGGCCAGCAGGAAGGGGGCGATGGCGGCGGGCGTCAGGGGCAGGGCCCGGGCGAGGTCGCCCTTGCCCAGGGCGCCGGCGAACTGGCGCAGCCGCACCCGGTCGGCGGGCTCGGCGAAGGCCGCCGCATAGGCCGCCAGCGCCACGGCCAGGGCGCCCACCAGCAGGGCCGCGGCCAGGCCGCCCCCGGCATGGGCGAAGCCGCCGAGGAACACCG
Source organism: Pseudomonadota bacterium (assembly GCA_040388315.1). Classification (GTDB taxonomy): domain Bacteria; phylum Pseudomonadota; class Alphaproteobacteria; order Caulobacterales; family Caulobacteraceae; genus Phenylobacterium. The sequence continues at coordinate 117,703 of JAZKBZ010000021.1, forward strand.
CCAGGAAGATCAGGAAGGCCGGCCAGACCACCGGCGCGTTCTTCATCTGCAGCTCCAGCCGCATCAGCCGCCAGGCGCCGGTCAGCGCCCAACCGGCGAAGGCCAGGGTCGCGAGGGTCCGGAAGCCCGTGGCCGGGAAGACCTGGCCCCACCAGGTGACGTCGCCGCGGGCGTAGAGGAAGGCCGGAATCCCGGCCAGGCCGGCGCCCTTCTGGAAACCGGAGGAGCCGGCGACGACGCTCAGCAGGAAGAGACCCAGGATCAGGCCGCCCATCACCCCGCCGGCGCGGGCCACCCGGCCCTCGGCCCGGGCCTTGCGCACCCCGATCAGGGCCGCGCCCAGGCTGACGGCCTGGAGCAGGAGGGCGAGCGCGACCAGGAAGGCGAGCATCCACAGGGCGCCCGGCTGGCCCTGGACCACCATCAGTCCGGCCATCAGGACCACGCCGGTGAGCGCGCAGAGCCAGGCCAGGCTGGAGGCCCCCAGCAGCTTGCCCCAGGTCATGGCCCAGGGGGTCAGGGCCGAGAGCCGCTGGAAGTCCCAGGTGCGGTCGGCGATCTCCGCCAGCACCGCCGTGCCGGCGGCCCGCGAGCCCCAGATCACGCCGCAGATCAGGAAGACGAAGCCCCCCACCCCGGCCAGGGCCGGCAAGGGCCCGCCGCCGGCGTCCCGCGCCAGCAGGGCGGTGGCGCCATAGATCAGGATCAGGGTGACGGCGGCCCAGGCGACGCGGCGGGGCGAGGCCTCCAACCACAGATTGCGTTGGAACTCCGGGTTCATCGCGCCACCTCCGCCAGATAGGCGTCTTCCAGGGTCTTGCGGGTCGCCTGGAAGGACCGGACCTTCAGGCCCGCCCCGATCAGCTGCGCAAGCAGGGCCGAGTCGTCCTCGCCGTCGGCCAGGACCAGGGTGGCGGCGTCGCCCTCCAGCCGTTCGACGGTGACGCCCAGGGCCACCAGCCGGTCGCCGAGGTCGGGCGGGGTCTCGGCGAAGACCACCTCCACCCGGGACCCGTCGCGATGGCCGCCGCCCGCCGCCAGCACCCCGCCGCCGGCCACCGCGCCGTCGCGGATCATCAGCATCTGGGTGGAATAGTCCTCCAGTTCGGCGAGGATGTGGGAGGAGACCACGATGGTCATGCCCTCGCGCGACAGGGACAGGATCAGGTCCGAGAGGCTGCGCCGCGCCTCGGGATCGAGCCCGGCGGCGGGTTCGTCCAGCAACAGGACGCGGGGGCGGTGGACGATGGTCTGGGCGATGGCCAGGCGCTGCTTCAGGCCGCGCGACAGCTCGCCGGCCCGGGCCTCCAGGCGGTCGCTGAGTTGCACCCGGGCCGCGGCGGCCTCGACGGCGGAGGGCGTGTCGGCGACCGACACGCCGCGGGAGCGGGCGGCGTAGGTCAGCGCCTTGCGCACCGAAAGCTCGTCATAGAGGCCGAAGAAGTCGGGCAGGTAGCCGATGGCGGCGTGGACCCCGCGGGGATCGGCCTCCACGTCGAGGCCGGCCACCGCGATCGTCCCCTCGGTGGGGACGTCGAGGGCGGCGATGCAGCGCATCAGGGTCGACTTCCCCGCCCCGTTGGGGCCCACCAGGGCCAGGACGGCGCCGGCCTGGACGTCGAAGGACACCCCATGCAGGGCGCGGGCCGAGGGGTAGTCATAGACCACCTCGCGAACCTCGATCATCGCGGTCATGTCAGCTCCCCTTCCAGGAAGGCCTTGAGGTCGCCGCCGGTGAACTTCAGTCCGCGGACCCCGGCGCGGCGGCCGGCCTCCACGTCGCCGTCCTTGTCGCCCACCATGATGGAGCGGGCCAGGTCCACCGGCCACTCGGCGATGGCCTGCAGCAGCATGCCGGGATTGGGCTTGCGGCCCGGCGGATCGGGGTGGCGATAGATCTCGTCGGCGGCGTCGGGATGGTGCGGGCAATAGTAGAAGGCGTCGACCCGGGCGCCGACCTCGTCCAAGGACGCGCTCATCTGGGCGTGCAGTTTCCGCACGTCGTCCTCGGTGTAGTAGCCGCGGCCCACCCCGGACTGGTTGGTCACCACGAACACCCACCAGCCGGCGGCGTTGAAGGCGGCGATGGCCTCCCGGGCGCCTGGAATCCAGACGAAATCCTCCCAGCGATAGACATAGCCGGGGTCTTCATTGAGCACCCCGTCGCGATCGAGGAACAGGGCGGGGCGGGGGGACTGGTCGGGCGCGCTCACAGGAGCACTGTAACGCCAAGGCCGCGCGGCGTCGCGGGGGTCTGGGCTTAAGCTTTCGTAACTCGCCATTTCGCCGACACATCGCCCCGGTCTGATAGATTTAGAGCGTGACGGTCGCCTGAACCGGTATCCACTTCAGGCTGTCACGCTCTATGGTCGATGAACCCTTCCAGTTTCCGAGGTCGCCTTGGCCGATTCAGCCGCTTCGCCCGTTCTCTCCATCAAGGACCTGCGGGTCGATTTCGCCACCCATGACGGGATGGTCAACGCCGTGCGCGGAGTCTCCCTGGACGTGGCCCGGGGCGAGACCCTGGGGGTGGTGGGCGAGAGCGGCTCGGGCAAGAGCCAGACCTTCATGGCCCTGATGGGCCTGCTGGCCCGCAACGGCCAGGCCAGCGGTTCGGCCAAGTTCCTCGGGACCGAGCTGCTGAACCTCAAGCCCGGCGCCCTCAACAAGATCCGCGGCTCGAAGATGACCATGATCTTCCAGGACCCGCTGACGGCTCTGACCCCCCATGTGCGGATCGGCGAACAGATCGCCGAGCCCCTGCGCCTGCACGCCGGCATGAGCGGCGAGGCCGCCAGCAAGCACGCCAAGGACTGGCTGGAGCGGGTGCGCATCCCCGACGCGGCCCGCCGGCTGCGGCAGTATCCGCACGAGCTGTCGGGCGGCATGCGCCAGCGGGTGATGATCGCCGCGGCCATGGCCGGCGGACCGGCCCTGCTGATCGCCGACGAGCCCACCACCGCCCTGGACGTCACCGTCCAGGCCGAGATCCTCGACCTGATGGACGAGCTGAAGCGCGAGACCGGCACGGCCATGGTGCTGATCACCCACGACATGGGGGTCATCGCCCGCCTCGCCGACCGGGTCTGCGTCATGAAGGACGGGGCCTATGTGGAGGAGGGCGGCGCCGAGGCGCTCTTCGCCGCGCCGAAGGACGCCTATACCCGCGCCCTGCTGGACGCGATCCCGCGCCTGGACCGCTCCGATCGCGGCGGCCGGCCGACTCTGTCGCCGGTCGCCCCCAACGCGCCCGTCGTGGTGGAGGGCAAGGACATCAAGGTCTGGTTCCCGATCCATGAGGGGGTCTTCGGCGCCAAGCGCAACCTGCGGGCCGTCGACGGCGTCTCCTTCAAAGTGCGCGAGGGCGAGACCCTGGGCGTCGTCGGCGAAAGCGGCTGCGGCAAGTCCACCCTGGCGCGGGCCGTCATCAACCTGATCCCGGCCACCGGCGGAGCGGTCACCCTGCTGGGCCGCGACATCACCGGCGCGGACAAGGAGGCGGTGCGGGCGTCGCGCCGCGACCTGCAGATCGTCTTCCAGGACCCCCTGGCCAGCCTCGACCCGCGCATGACCATCGGCGATTCCATCGCCGAGCCCCTGCAGGTGTTCAAGCCGGAGCTGAAGCGGGCCGAGCGCGACACAGAGGTGGCCGCCATGATGGCCAAGGTCGGCCTGCCGCCGGCCCTCATCAACCGCTACCCGCACGAGCTATCCGGCGGCCAGAACCAGCGGGTGGGCATCGCGCGCGCCATGATCCTCAAGCCCAGGCTGGTGATCTGCGACGAGGCGGTCTCGGCCCTCGACGTCTCCATCCGCGCCCAGATCATCGATCTGCTGATCGAGCTGCAGAAGGAGATGGGCCTGGCCATGGTGTTCATCAGCCACGACCTGGCGGTGGTCCGCGAGATCAGCCACCGGGTCATGGTGCTCTATCTGGGCCGGGTGATGGAGCAGGCCGACCGCGAGCAGATCTACGCCCACCCGCACCACCCCTACACCCAGGCCCTGCTGTCCGCCGCGCCGATCCCCGATCCGGTGCGCGAGCGGGCCCGCAAGCGGCTGAAGCTGTCGGGCGAGCCCCCCAGCCCCATGGACCCGCGCAGCGCCCTGCGCTTCCTGCCCTCCCGGCTCTCGGCCGACCCGCTCTCCCAGGTCTATGTGCCGCAGCTGAAGGAGGTGGCCCCCGGCCACCTGGTCTCGGAGTTCGACCCGCCGGCCGAAGCGGCCTAGAGCGCCAAGCCATGAGCGGAAAGATCACCCCCATCCTGATGTCGGGCGGCGCGGGCACGCGCCTCTGGCCCCTGTCGCGCCAGGCCAAGCCCAAGCAGTTCCACCGGCTGGGGGGGCCGCAGACCCTGATCCAGGCCACCGCCCTGCGGGTGACCGGCGAGATGTTCAATCCGCCCATCGTGGTCTGCGCCGCCGCCCACGCCGACCTGACCCGCGACCAGCTGGCCGGGGTGGGGATCACGCCTCGCGCCCTGATCGCCGAGCCGGCGCCGCGCAACACCGCCGCGGCCTCCGTGGCCGCCGCCGCCGTGGCCGCCGAGATCGATCCCGACGGGGTCTTCCTGCTGCTGCACGCCGACAACCTGGTCTCCGACGTCCCGGCCATGCACCGCGCCGTCGAAGCCGGTCGCAAGGCCGCCGAGGCCGGCGAGGTGGTGATCTTCAGCCTCAAGCCGACGGGGCCGGAGACCATCTACGGCTATATCCGCGCCGGGGCCGGCGAGGGCCTGGTGCGCAAGGTCGCCCAGTTCGTCGAGAAGCCGGACCTGGCGACCGCCCAGCGCTTCGTGGCCGATCCCGACTATGGCTGGAACGCCGGCATGTTCATGTTCAGCGCCGCAGCCTTCCTGGCCGAGTGCCGCAAGCTGGCGCCCGTCATTTCCGCCGCGGCCGAGGCTGGGGTCGCCAAGGCCGCGCGGCGCGGCGACCTGATCGCGCTGTCGCCGGACTTCCTCACCGCGCCATCGGAAGCCATCGACACCGCCATCATGGAGAAGACGGCCCACGCCAGCGTCGTCGGCGCCGACATCGGCTGGAGCGACGTGGGCAACTGGAACGCGCTCTGGGAGGGCTCGGCCCAGGACGGCGCCGGGAACGTCGCCGACGGCGACGTGGTCCTGGTGGACTCGTCCCGCAATCTCGCCCGCACCGACGGGCCGGTGGTGGTCCTCGCCGGGGTCGAGGACCTGGTGGTGGTGGTGGAGAACGGGGTGGTCCTGGTCACCCGCCGCGAGGCCACCGCCTCGGTGCGCGCCGCCGTGGACGCCCTGAAGACCCAGGGACGCGGCGAGCTGCTCTGAACCTGGGGTGGTCGGCGCTTCGCGGAAGTTGCATTCGGCCCCTTCCGGCAACTTCGCGGAAAGACTTCTTGGTTAAGTTCGCCGTCCTGTAGTCGCGTTTTCGCCGCCCCGGGATGGCCGTCTTGCACATCGAAGTCCTCCGTCCGCAGGACATGACGGCGCAGCGGTTGGCCCGTTGGGCGACTCTGCAGGCCACCGACATCACCCTGGACAGCCCCTTCCTGTCGCCCGACTGGGCCCGCGCCGTCGAAGGCGTCCAGCGCCAGACCTCCCGCCAGGTCCGCGTCGCCGTGGCGGTGGAGGACGGCCGCGACGTCGCCTTCCTGCCGGCCCGCGTCGGCCACCTCACCGCCATGCCGGTGGGGGCGCCGATGTGCGACTACCAGGGCCTGGTGGCCGAGCCGGGCGCCCGGATCGACATCCGCAGGATGGTCCAGGCGCTCGGGGTCCAGCGCTTGGACTTCTGCCACATGATCGAGGCCCAGGCGGCCTTCGCCCCCTATGCCCGGGGCCGCGACCTGTCCCACGTGGTGGATGTCGCCGAGGGCTATGAGGCCTATGAGGCCGCCCGCCGGGAGGCCGGGACCTCGGTCCTGAAGGATTGCGACAAGAAGCGCCGCAAGGTCGAGCGCGAGATCGGACCGGCCATCTTCACCCCCTTCTCCCGCAGCCAGGCCGACTTCGACCAGCTGGTGGCCTGGAAGCGCGCCTTCGGCTCGCGCGCCCTGACGCTTCGCGAGGCC
>JAZKBZ010000021.1:123764-149384 GCA_040388315.1 Pseudomonadota bacterium
ATCTTCGACGCCGGCTGGACCCTGCGGCTGATGCAGGACCTGTTCGAGCGCCGCGATCCCGACTTCGGCGCGGCCCTGTTCACCCTCCACTTCGGCGACCGCTTGGCCGCGGTCCACCTGCACCTGCACGGCAAGCAGACCATCCACGGCTGGCTGATCGCCCACGATCCGGAGTTCGAGCGCTATTCGCCGGGCATCCTGCTGTTCCAGGACATCCTGCGCTGGATGGACGCCACCCCCTATACGCGCCTGGACCTTGGCCCCGGCGACTACCGGTTCAAGCGCGAACTGGCCAATACCGGCGTCTGGGTCACCCACGGCTTCGTCGGCGGCGTCGCGCCGGCCGCCCTGGTCCGCCACGCCGCCTACGGCGTCCGCGCCGCCGCCGAGGCCCTGCCGCTGGGCAAGATGTCCGCCCTGCCCGGCAAGGCCATGCGGCGCATGGACGTGCTGCGCGGCTTGCGCTGATTGCGATAAGGGCTCGCCGCCGTTAGAGGTGGCGTCCTTTTCCACCCCTGGCCTGATCATGACCCTGTCCATCGACGATATCCGCGCGGCCGCCGAGCGGCTGAAGGGGCGCATCGAGCGCACGCCCTGCCGCCAGTCGCGGACCCTGTCGGAGATTACCGGGGCCGACGTCTGGGTGAAGTTCGAGAACCTGCAGTTCACCGCCGCCTACAAGGAGCGCGGCGCGCTCAACACCCTGCTGCAGCTCTCCGACAACGAGGCCAAGCGCGGGGTGATCGCCGCGTCCGCCGGCAATCACAGCCAGGGCCTGGCCTATCACGCCGCGCGCCTGGGCATCCCGGTGACCATCGTCATGCCCCGCAACACCCCCTTCGTGAAGGTGCAGCAGACCCGCGCCTTCGGGGCCGAGGTGGTGCTGGACGGCGAGACCTATGACGACTCAGCCGCCCTGGCCAAGACCCTGTGCGCCGAGCGGGAGCTGGTCTTCGTCCACCCCTTCAACGACGTGAAGGTGATGGCCGGCCAGGGCACCGTGGCGCTGGAGATGTTCGAGGACGTGCCGGACCTGGAGGTCCTGCCCATCCCCATCGGCGGTGGTGGCCTGATCGCCGGCTGCGCCACGGTGGCCAAGTCGCTGAACTCCAAGGTCGAGATCTACGGCGTCGAGCCGGCCATGTACCCCTCCTTCACCGCCAAGATGCGCGGCGTCGGCGCGGCCACCGGCGGCGCCACCATCGCCGAGGGCATTGCGGTCAGGAGCGTGGGCGAGGAGAGCTACGCCATCGCCCGGCCGCTGATCGACGACGTGCTGCTGATCGAGGAGCCCTATTTCGAGCGGGCCATCGCGCTGTACTGCAATGTCGAGAAGACGGTGGTGGAGGGCGCCGGGGCGGCCTCGCTCGCCGCCCTGCTGGCCTATCCGGAGAAGTTCCGCGGCAAGAAGGTCGGGCTGATCATCACCGGCGGCAATATCGACACCCGGCTGCTGGCCTCGGTGCTGACCCGCGAACTGGTGCGCGAACAGCGCCTGGTCTCCCTGCGCATCATCGGCGACGACCGGCCGGGCCTGCTGGGCACCGTCTCGGTGCTGATCGGCAAGATGGGGGCCAATATCGTCGAGGTGGCGCACAACCGCCTGGCTCTGGACGTGCCGGCCAAGGGCGCGGAGTTCGACATCATGATCGAGACCCGCGACGCCCAGCACACCCAGGAAATCATGGACGCCCTGCGCGAGAGCGGCTACCCGCCCCGCGCCGTCTGAGAAGCGAGAATGCAATGAAGCGTATCGTCCTGGCCCTGGCGCTCATCGCGCTCGCCGCCTGCGGGCCCAACAAGAAGGCGGCCGACAACCTCGGCGCCGCCAAGACCTTCATGGCCGCCAACGGCAAGGCGGCGGGCGTCGTCACCCTGCCCTCGGGCCTGCAATACAAGATCGTCCGCTCGGGCCCCAAGGACGGGCTTCGGCCCCACGCCGGCGACGAGGTGAAGGTCCACTACGAGGGCAAGCTGCTGGACGGCAAGGTGTTCGATAGCTCCTACGAGCGCGGCGTGCCGGCCGCCATGCCGCTGGACGCCCTGATCCCGGCCTGGATCGAGGCCCTGCAGCTGATGCGGCCCGGCGACGAATGGGTGCTCTATGTGCCGCCGGCGCTCGGCTATGGCGAAGAGGGCGCGGGCGGCGGCGAGATCCCCGGCAACAGCGTGCTGATCTTCAAGATCGAACTGCTCGGCGTCCTGCCGGGCCCGGGTTCGGTGGCCCAGGGTTAGCGCAACAGCCTAACTGAACAGGTGCCGGCGAGTGTCGGGGTTCTCCCGGCGCCACATGACGTTGTCGAGGAAGAAGTGGTGGATGTTGATGAAGATCCACACCGCGAACAGGCAGGCGGTGGGTCCGAACACCGCGTGGTCGTAGGGGATTACCGCGTCCATCAGGTTGGGCAGGCCCCAGAAACCGACGAAGCCCAGGGCCAGGCCTGAGGCCACGAAGATCGCCAAGCCCTTCTTCCAGTTCCCCGACTTGGCGCGCTCGACGCTGCCCTGGTAGCGCCAGACCACCGCCAGGTACTGCAGGGAGTGGAAGGCCGGGATCACCAGCAGCCACAGGGGATTGATCCGCATGAAGACCAGCCAGGCGTAGAGGCTGGCGCCGTAGGCCGCCGCCCCGTTCCAGGGCAGGGTCTTCCAGGACCTTCCCATCACCACCAGGGTCGCCGCCGTGGTCAGCGCCGCGGCCAGGCCCGCGACCGTCAGCAGGGCCTGCGGGATCGGCAGGGCGTAGTAGTCCAGGCCCCAGAGGTGGGTCACCTTCACCTGGTGGTTGGCGTTCAGCCAGGAGAAGACCCAGACCCCATAGGCGTTCACCAGGAACACCTTCTTCTGGAGGGCGCTGAAGAAGCGCTTCTTCAGGGCGCAGTCCACCATCAGCATGCCGTAGCCCTGCTTGACGTAGTGCCAGCCCACGAAGAAGGCCATCAGGTTGCCGCCGAAGCCCAGAAGCCGGCTGTCGCGGCTCATCAGGGCGGTGGCCAGGAAGGCCGCCAGGGCCAGGGGCGCGACCAGGCCGGCGAAGATGTAGCGGCCCCGCAGGGCCGGGGCGTGGGTCCCCGAGAAGGCCTTGGCCGGGTAGTCGCGGTAGAAGATCTGATAGGAATGGGCGAAGTGCGGGTGGTTGAGGACGTTGATCGCCATCCACATCGCCGCCGCCAGCGGGGCGGCCACCTGGTCGGCCGGGAGCAGCAGCAGGACCGGGAAGACCAGCAGCGACCCGCCCCCCAGCAGCAGGAAGTCGGCGACCGGGCCCCACAGGTAGCGCCGCGGCGCCGCGGCGGCGGCGCGCGTCGCGGTCTCGCCCAAAGCTATCGACATGGCGCCCTCCGCCCCGGTTCTTCGGGCGCCAGCATGGCGGGCAATGCTTAGGCCCCGGTGAACGTCCCGCTAAGCCTGTGGCGCCGGACTGGCGGCGCGCTGGCCTTCCGTCATGCCCTTGTCATCCCCTAAGGAAGCCTGCTGAGATCGTTTTAGAGCCGCGCCGTCAGAGCGCCGGCCAAGGGACGGAAACAGCGCATGGACTACGACCTGATCGTTGTCGGCGGCGGCATCGGCGGCTCGGCCCTGGCCGCGGTCATGGCGCAGGCGGGCGCCCGCGTCCTGCTGCTGGAGCAGTCGCTGGCCTACGAGGACAAGGTGCGCGGCGAGTGGATCGCCCCCTGGGGCGTCAGCGAGGTCAAGCGACTGGGACTCTACGACCTGCTGGTGGGGGCCGGCGGGCATCACCTGGAGACCCACATCTCCTATGACGAGAACCGCGATCCGCAGGCGGCGCGGTCGATGCCGATCCCGCTCGGGGTCTTCGCTCCCGACGTGCCGGGCCCGCTCTGCATCGGCCATCCGCACCATTGCCAGACCCTGTTCGACGAGGCCGTGCGGCGCGGCGTCGACGCCCGGCGCGGGGTGCAGGTGATGTCGGTGACCGCCGGGGCCGCGCCCAGCGTCACCTTCCGCCAGGAGGGCGTCGAGACCACCGCCACCGCCCGCCTGCTGGTCGGCGCCGACGGCCGGGCCTCCATGGTCCGCGAGAGCCTGGGGATCGTCCTGCACCAGGACGCCCCGCACCACATGTTCGCGGGCCTGCTGGTCGACGGCGCGGCGGGCTGGGACGACAAGGTCCAGGCCATCGGGGTGGAGGGGGACTTCTCCTTCCTGGCCTTCCCGCAAGGCGCCGGCCGGGCCCGGCTCTACGGCGCCTTCGGCCTCGACCAGCGCCGACGCTTCGCGGGTCCCGACGGACCGCGCGCCTTCCTGGAGGCCTTCCGCATGTCCTGTTCGCCGGACAACGAGCACCTGGCCCGCGGCACGCCGGCGGGACCTCTGCTGGCCTATTTCAACAACGACGCCTGGACCGACCAGCCCTTCGCTCCCGGCGCGGTGCTGGTGGGGGACGCCGGCGGCTGGAACGATCCGATCATCGGCCTGGGCCTGTCCATCACCTATCGCGACGTGCGCCTGGTGACCGACATCCTCAAGGCCAGCCCCGACTGGGCCGAGGCCGACTTCACCCCCTACGCGCAGGAGCGGGCCGAGCGCCTGCGCCGGCTGCGGTTCACCGCGGGCCTGGTCTCGGCCCTGGAGGCGGAGTTCGGCGAGGGGCCCCGCGCGCGGCGCGAGAGCCTGCATCAACGCGCCCTGCAGGATCCCTCCCTGCGGGCCCACACCCTGGCGGTGATGGCCGGACCGGAAATGCTGCCGCCCGACGTCTTCACCCCGCAACACCGCGCCCGCGTCCTGGGAGAGGCCTGATGGAAGATTTCAACAAACGCTGGCTGGCGGCCTGGACCGCCAAGGATGTCGAGGCCCTGCTGGGCTTCTACACGCCCGACACCCTCTATTTCGACCAGCAGGTCCCCCAGGGCCTGCACGGCCAGGAGGCGCTGGGCGCCTATCTGCGCGGGCTTTTCGCAGCCACCCCGCCCATGCGCTACGAGGCCGAGGCCCTGTGGCCCATCGCCGGCGGCTTCTGCGGCCGCTGGTACTGCACCATCGGGGACGCGACCGCCCCGGCCCTGCGCGGCTTCGACCTGGTGCTGATGGACGGCGACCGCATCGGCCGCAACGAGGTCTATGTCCACACCCTGGGGCCGGCCGCGTGAGCGAACTTCCCATCGTCACCGACCCCGCCGCCGTCGACTCAGCCTGGCTGACCGCCGCCCTCAACCGCGCCGGCGTCGCCGCCCAGGTGGAGGGTTTCACCACCCAGAAGGTGGGGGACGGCATGCTGGGGGAAAGCGTCCGCTTCAACCTGACCTACGCCAAGCCCGTCGAGGGCGCCCCGGCCAGCCTGGTGGGCAAGTTCCCGTCCGCCGATCCGGTCAGCCGCGCCACCGGCGGCCAGATCGGCCTCTATCTGAACGAGGTGCGCTTCTACCAGGAGATCGCCCACACCGTGGCGATCCGCACCCCGCGGCCCTTCGTGGCGGCCATCGACCCGGAGACCAGCGACTTCGTGCTGCTGCTGGAGGACATGGGCCCGGCCCGGGGCGGAAACCAGCTCACCGGCTGCTCCCTGGCCGACGCCCAGACGGTGATGGACGAGGCCGCGGCCCTGCACGGCCCGCGCTGGGCCGATCCGAAGCTGGACGAGGTGGAGTTCCTCAACCGCCAGATGCTCGACCCCGCCGCCCTGGTGGCCATGTTCGGTGGGATCATGGCCGCCTTCCGCCAGCGCTACGAGGACGCCCTGGAGCCGGAATACATGGCGCTCTGCCAGGACTTCGCCGACAACCTCGGCGGCTACTACGCCGGCCCGGCCGCGCCGCCCACCGTGCAGCACGCCGACTTCCGCCTCGACAATATGCTGTTCGAACCCCAGGGGGGCCGCTGGCCCCTGGCGGTGCTGGACTGGCAGACGGCGGCCAAGGGCCCGGGGGTGCAGGACGTAGCCTATTTCATCGGCGCGGGCCTGCCCACGCAGGAGCGCCGTCGCCACGAACAGGACCTGCTGCGCCGCTGGCTCGACGCGCTCGCCCGCTACGGCGTGACCTACAGCTGGGACGAGGCCTGGAGCGCCTACCGCCACTACCTGCTGCACGGGGTCTTCACCGCCATCTTCGCCTCGGTCAGCACCAAGCAGACCGACCGCGGCGACCAGATGTTCCTGACCATGGCCCGGCGCCACAGCGCCCACGCCCTGGACCTGGAGTCGATGAAGCTGCTGAGAGGCTAGTCGGTGAAGACCACCGTCTTGCTCCCGTTCAGCAGCACCCGGTCCTCCAGCCGCCAGCGGACGGCGCGCGCTAGGACCCGGCGTTCGATGTCGCGGCCCTTGCGGATCAGGTCCTTCGGCGTGTCGCGGTGGCTGATGCGCTCGACGTCCTGCTCGATGATCGGGCCCTCGTCGAGGTCGGCGGTGACGTAGTGGGCGGTGGCCCCGATCACCTTCACCCCGCGCTGGTGGGCCTGGTGATAGGGGCGCGCGCCCTTGAAGCCTGGCAGGAAGGAGTGGTGGATGTTGATGCAGCGGCCCTCCAGCTTGGCGGCCAGGCCGTCCGATAGCACCTGCATGTACCGGGCGAGCACCACCAGCTCGGTCTGCGTCTCCTGGATCAGCCGCCACAGGGCGGCCTCCTGCTCCATCTTGGTGTCGCGGGTCACCGGCAGGTGGTGGAAGGACACACCCGAGAGGTCCAGGTGGGCGTAGGTGTCGGCCGCGTGGTTGGAGACCACGGCCGCCAGCGTCATGGGCAGCTCGCCGCGGCGCCAGCGATAGAGCAGGTCGGCCAGGCAGTGGTCCTGCTGCGAGGCCAGGATCATCACCCGCTTCTTCTCTCGGGCGCCGCGCAGGGTCCAGTCCATGCCAAAGGCCTGGGCGTGGGGGGCGAAAGCCTCGCGCAGGCTCTCGGCGCTCTCCTTGCCGGCGTCGAACACCACCCGCATGAAGAAGCGGCCGGTCTCCTCGTCGTCGAACTGCTGGGCGTCGAGGATGTTGCCGCCGCGCTCGAACAGGAAGGCCGAGACGCGGGCGACGATTCCGGGGCGGTCGGGACAGGCGAGGGTCAGGATCATGGCTCTGCCTAAGGCTTGATCGCCGGGCGGACGTCAAGCCGCTCACGGTCAGTTGCGCGCGCTGGCGGGTGGAGCCCATCGCGGCCCAAGCTTCCTGGCTTGTCGCGCAATTTTCCGACGAACCGGTGTCCACTTCGTCGGATTGCGCTCTAGGGTGGCCCATGACCCTGACGTCCCGCGCCCTCGACATCCTGGCGACCCTGGTGGCCTTCGACACCACCTCGCACCTCTCCAACCTCGCCCTCGTCGAATGGGTGGAGGCCTATCTGGACAGCCACGGCGTGCCCCACCGCCGGGCGCCCAGCCCCGAGGGGACCAAGTCCAACCTGCTGGCCACCATCGGCCCGATGATCCCTGGCGGCGTGGTGCTGTCGGGCCATACAGACGTGGTGCCGGTGGACGGCCAGCCCTGGGTCACCGACCCCTTCAAGCTGACCCCGAAGGCCGACGGCCGCATCTATGGGCGCGGGACCTGCGACATGAAGGGCTTCCTGGCCCTGGCCCTGGCCGCCGTCCCCGACCTGGTGGCCGCGAACCCCAGGAAGCCGGTCCACCTGGCCTTCTCCTATGACGAGGAGATCGGCTGTCTGGGGGCGCCCGATCTCATCCGCCTGATCGGCAAGGAGCTGCCGGCCCCGGCCCTGGTGGTGGTGGGCGAGCCCACCAACATGGAGGCGGTCCGCGGCCACAAGGGCATCATCAACCACCGGGTCACGGTCAACGGCCACGAGGCCCATTCCAGCCAGACCCAGCTCGGGGTCTCGGCGATCATGGAGGCCGTGCCCCTGATGGCCGCCCTGCGCGACCTGGCCGCCAGGCTGGAGCGCGAGGCCGACCCCGCCTCCCTGTTCACGCCCAAGCAGGCGACGCTCACCATCGGCCTGGTGAACGGCGGCACGGCGGGCAACATCCTGGCCCGGGAGTGCGTGTTCCAGTTCGACCTGCGCTATCCGGCGGGGCTGGACCCCGACGCCGTCCTGGCCGATTTCCTGGCCCAGTGCCGCGCGCTGGACGCCGAGCTCAAGGCCCGCGCCCCCGAGGCCGGGGTCAGGGTCGAGCGCCGCTCCGCCACCCCGCCGCTCGCGCCCGAGCCCGACGGCGCCGCCGAGGTCTTCGCGCGCCGGCTGACCGGCGACAATGGCCCGCCCCGGGTGGTGGCCTTCGCCACCGAGGCCGGCCAGTTCCAGCGGGCGGGTTTCTCCACCGTCATCTGCGGCCCCGGCTCCATCGACCAGGCCCACCAGCCCAACGAATATGTCGAGGCCGTCCAGATGGACCGCGGCGGGGCCTTCATGGAACGGCTGGTGGAATGGGCCGCGGCGGGGGAATAGGGAGCCCAAGATCCAGAGGGGGAGCATCTTGAGGCCGCTTACTTCCCCCGCTTGATCACCACCCGACGCAGGAACAGGTCCAGCGGGTTCCAGGTCATGGCCCGCGCGATGGTCCAGGAGCTGACCGTCCGGGTCGCCTGGGCCTCCCGTCGCGCGGCGAGCGCCACGTCCAGGCCCTTCAGCCCCGCCATCAGGCCCCGCCAGGGCGCGCGAATCTCGTGGCGGTCGGCATGGCGCAGGAAGAGCAGGGCGGTGGTGAGGAGGTGCAGGGGCAGGGTCAGCCACAGCAGCAGGGGCGGGGTGTCCTTCAAATAGACCCACAGCCGATTGCGGGTGCCGTGGAAGACCGCGAACTCCGACCTTGGCCCGCCGGACGCCGTTGAGCCCACATGCCGCACCACGGCGGCGGGGATCACCAGGGCGGGCTCGCCGATCAGCCGCATGCGGTAGCCGAAATCCACGTCCTCGCAGTAGCAGAACAGTCGTTCGTCGAAGCCGCCCAGCGCCAGGAAGAAATCCCGCGCCACCAGCATGGCGCCGCCGCAGGCCGAGAACACCTCGCCGGGCGCCACCGGTCCCGGATCGGCGCCGGTATAGCCGCCCCGGAAGGGAAAGCCCGCCCCCGACATCACGTCCCCCAACCCGTCCAGCCGTCCGGGATCGTCGGCCATCAGTTGGCGGGAGGAGAAGCACTTCACGGTCGGCCAGGTCCGCGTGGCCGCCATCAGGGTCTCCAGCCAGTCGGAGTCGGCGAAGGCGTCGGGATTGATCAGGGCGATCCAGGCGCCCCGCGCCAGGGCCGCGGCCCGGTTCACCCCGGCCGCGAAGCCCAGGTTCTCGCCGGCCTCCACGAACCTCACCCCCGGATGGGCGGCGACCGCGGCCTGCGGCGCGCCGTCGCTGGAGGCGTTGTCCAGCAGGATGATCTCGTGGTCGGTGAACCCTTGGCGCTCCAGGGCCGCCAGGCAGGTTTCCAGGTGGCGACCGCTCTGATAGGCGACCACGATGATGCTGACGGCGGGCGTCAAGGACTTGTCTTTCCCGCCAACCCGCGCCATCGCAAGCGTCACTCCGTCCAACTGAGGCGCCATGACGACGATTACGCCGCTCGCCCTGCCCGAGGTCCTGCTTATCACGCCCAAGCGCCATGGCGATGCGCGGGGCTGGTTCGTCGAGACCTGGAGCCGCCGCGCCTTTGCGGACGCCGGGCTGGACGTCGATTTCGTGCAGGACAACCACGCCTTCAGCGCCGAGGCCGGCACCGTGCGCGGCCTTCACTTCCAGACCGCCCCCCATCCCCAGGCCAAGCTGCTGCGGGCCCTGCGCGGATCCATCCTAGATGTGGCGGTGGATATCCGCCCCGGTTCGCCCACCTACGGCCGCTGGGTCTCGGCCACCCTGACGGCCGACGGCGGCGAGCAGCTCTTCGTGCCCCGCGGCTTCGCCCACGGCTACTGCACCCTGACCCCCGACACCGAGATCGCCTACAAGGTCGACGGCCTCTATGCGCCGCAGACCGAGGGCGCCGTTCTGTGGAACGACCCCGATATCGGGATCGACTGGCCTGACTTCGCCGGCGCCAGCCTGTCGGAGAAGGACAAGGGCGCCCCGCGCCTGAAGGATCTCGCCCCGGTGAGCTTCTGATGGCCGAGGTTTCCGAGCTGGTCTCCATCCTGGAGCTCGAGCCCATCGAGCTGGACCTGTTCCGCGGCCAGACCCCGGCCGGCGCCGGCAGCCGCATCTATGGCGGCCAGGTGGTGGCCCAGGCCATGGCCGCGGCCTACCGCACCATCGAAGACGGCCGGCTCTGCCACTCCATGCACGGCTATTTCATGCGGCCGGGCGACCCCAAGGTCCCGATCCTGTTCCAGGTGGAGCGGGTGCGCGACGGCGGGACCTTCGCGGTGCGCCGGGTGGTGGCCCTGCAGCACGGCAAGCAGATCTTCAACCTGGCCGCCTCCTTCCAGATCCCGGAAGAGGGTTTCGAGCACCAGTTCGACATGCCCGCCGCGGCCGATCCCGATACCCTGCTCAACGAGGAACAGTTGCGGGCCAAGGCCGGCCTGGATCCCGCGAGCCGCCGCATCTGGCCGGTGGAGGTGCGCCCCGTCGATCCCTCCCCCCACGGGGTGGCGCAGGCGCGCGAGCCCTCCGACATGTGCTGGTTCCGCGCCCGCGTCTCCCTGGGGGAGGACGTGGTCCTCAACCAGTGCGCGCTCGCCTACGGCACCGACATGACCCTGCTGGACGTGTCGCTGCGGCCCCACGCGGTGGACTGGGACTCCGGCCGGCTGCAGGTGGCCAGCCTCGACCACGCCCTCTGGTTCCACAAGGCTAGCGACTTCTCGCAGTGGCACCTCTATGTGCAGGACAGTCCCTCGGCCTCCGGCGGCCGGGGTTTCAACCGCGGGTCCATCTACGGACCCGACGGCGCCCTGGTGGCCTCGGCCACCCAGGAAGCCCTGATCCGATATCGGTAGAAAGACGTCTCGCCCATGGGCGACCTGCAGCAGGCCCTGGCCGCCTACGGACCTATCGCGATCTTCCTGGGCGCCGCCTTCGAGGGGCAGGCCGCGGTGATCGCTGGCGGCTTCCTGGCTCACCAGCACCTGGTGACCCTGTGGATGGCGCTGGCCTGCGCCGCGGCGGGTTCCTGCCTGATCGACCAGGGCCTGTTCCTGGCCGGCCGGCGCTTCCGCAGCACCAACTTCGTGATCCGCACCGCCCAGACCCCGGCCTTCGCCAAGGCGCTCACCTTCATCGAGCGCTACCCGGTGAGCTATATCTTCGCCTTCCGCTACCTGTTCGGCCTGCGGATGGTCAGCCCCATCGCGCTCGGGGTCACCCAGATCCCCTCCCTGACCTTCGCCCTGCTGAACGCGGCCTCGGCCCTGGCCTGGGCGGCGGTGTTCACCGGCCTGGGTTACTGGTTCGGCCAGACCATCGAGACCACCTTCAGCCGCTACAAGAACGTCGAGCACCGCGTGATCGTCGCCGCCGTGGTCCTGGCCGTGGCCTTCGTCCTCTTCCATCTCGGCCGCTGGGCCTGGCCGCGTCTCAGGGCGCGGTTCCCACGCGCCGACTAGCGCAGCGGCGCCTCCCTCGGTAGCTTCGCCGCAAAGCTTCGTGAGGGTTCCTATGCGTATCGGTTGGCTGGCGAGTGTGGCGGCTTCGGCCCTGGTCCTGGGCGCGGGGCCCGCGTCCGCGAAGGACATGGTCATCCATGCCGGGCGGCTGATCGACGGGGTCTCCAAGGCGCCGCGCGCCGAGGTCTCCATCCTGACCCACGACGACCGGATCACCGGCGTGCAGGCCGGCTACGTCACGCCCCCCGGCGCCGAGGTCATCGACCTGAAGAGCGGTACGGTGCTGCCCGGACTGATCGACACCCACGACCACATCACCTCGGGCTTCCACAAGGGCGACCCGATCCGCAACGCCGTCACGATCACCAGCTACGATACCGCCATCGAGTCCACCAACTATGCCCGGGCCACCCTGCTGGCGGGCTTCACCTCGGTCCGCGACGTGGGCAGCGAGACCGGGGTCGCCGTGGCCCTGAAGAGGGCGATCAATTCCGGCGAGATCCCGGGCCCGCGTATCTGGACCTCCGGCGCCCCCATCAGCCCCACCGGCGGCCACGGCGACCCCGCCAACGGCCTGGATCCGGAACTGGAGCATCCTGGCTGGACCGACACCCTGGTGGACAGCCCCGAGGCGGCGCGGCGCGTGGTGCGCACCCTGCAGCGCCAGGGCGCCGACCTGATCAAGATCCTGCCCTCGGGCGGGGTGATGTCCATCGGCGACGACCCCAACCTGCAGCTGATGGCCGATGACGAGATCAAGGCCGTCATCGAGACCGCCCACGCGCTGGGCATGAAGGTCGCCGCCCACGCCCATGGCAAGCTGGCCATCGACAAGGCCGCCGCCCTGGGGGTCGATTCCATCGAGCACGGCTCCTTCGCCGACGCCGAGAGCTACCGGATCATGAAGGCCCACGGGACCTATTTCGTCCCCACCATGCTGGTGGGCGCCAAGGTCTATGACCGGGCCAAGACCCACCCCGAACAGCTCAACCCCTCCACCGCCGAAAAGGCCCTCAAGGTGGTGCCGGTGATGGTCAAGAACCTGCACGACGCCTATGCCGCCGGGGTGAAGATCGCGTTTGGCACCGACACCTTCGGCATGTCGGCCCACGGCGAGAACGCCCAGGAGTTCGCCCTGATGGTCAAGGCCGGCATGACCCCGTCCGACGCCATCACCGCGGCGACGGCCAGCGCGGCGGACCTGATCGGCGACGCCCAGGACATCGGCTCCATCCAGGCCGGCCGCTACGCCGACATCATCGCCGTCGACGGCGACCCCCTGGCCGACGTCACCACCCTGGAGCGGGTCGGCTTCGTGATGAAGGGCGGGACCGTCTACAAGGCCGGCGGCAAGGCTGTGCTTCCCTGAGGTCTCAGGTTTCCGGGGCGGCGTCGGCGCGGGCGAAGAAGACGCTCACCCGCAGGCCGGCGCCGGGGTTGGGCTCGACCTCGACCTGGGCCTTGGCGTTCTGACGCAGGGACTGGACGATCAAGGCGCTGAGCTTGCCGGCCCGGGGCCAGACCTCGCCCGGGGCCAGACCCACCCCGTCGTCGGCGACGATCACCCGGCACCCGGTCTCGTCCACCAGGCTGCGCAGCTTGATGGTGCCGCCCTCGCGGCCCTTGAAGGCGTGCTTCAGGGCGTTGGTGAGCAACTCGTTGACCACCAGGCCGGCGGGCATGGCGACATTGATCGAGACCGGCCAGGTGTCCACCTGCAGGTCCAGGTGGATACCCTCCACCGCATGGGCCTTCATCACCGCCGAGGCGATCTGGCTCAGATAGACCCCCAGGTCGATGCTCTCCCCGTGGCCCTCCTCGGAGAGCGAGCGGTAGAGCAGGCCCAGGGCCTCGACCCGGCCAGCCAGGCGGGCGAACCGCTCGTCCTTGGCGTTCTCCGGAACGTTGCGCGCCTCGATGCGGATCAGGGCGGTGATCATCTGGAGATTGTTGCCCACCCGATGCTGCAGCTCCTTCAGCTGCACGTCCTTGTCGTGGATCCTTTGCTCGAAGTCGCTCAGGTCCAGCTCGCCGCGGCGGGCGGCCTCCACCAGGGCCAGCATGCGGAACACCGGGTCGCCGGTGGAGTCCTGGATCAGGTTGGACCAGGCGTCGACCGTCTGGGCCTGTTCCCCGGCGGTCAGGTCGAAGGCGCCGATGAAGTCCTGGTCCTCGGTGATGGCGTCGCTGAACCGGCGACCGTCCTCCACCCCGGCCGCCTGGCCCGAAAGGGTGGTCCAGACCTCGCCCTCCAGGTCGGCGGCGGCGCGGCCGGTCAGGCGCTCGAACTCGACATTGGCGTAGACGATGCGTTCGGCCGGCTCGAGCTCCGACACCGCGATGGCGATCGGCACCTGGTCGAGGAACTGGCGGAAGCTGCTGCTTTCGAGCACGCCGGCCAGGTCGGGCGTGTTGAGCAGCTGTTCGAGCCGCTCGTCCGGAGGCGTCATGTAGAAGTCCTAAACTCGTCGTCCCGTGGCCCGTATGCGCCCGCCCGGCCCGCAAGGCCAGGGGCGCGCGCCACGCGCGCTCAGGCCTCGGCCGCCTCCGGCTCGGTCACGAAGCCCTTCCAGGTGGACATGTAGCCGACGAAGGCCGGGCCCAGGCCCTCGGCCTTCAGGTACTGCGCCGTGACCGGCAGGCTGACCGGCTTGAAGTCCGGGTCGGCGGCGACCTTCTGAGGATAGTCGTGGTGCAGGATGGCCGCCCGGCCCAGCAGGACGAAGTCGGCGCCGGCCTCCAGCATGGCCCGCGCGTCGGCGGCGCTCATGATCTTGCCCGCCACCCCCAGCCGCACCGCGCCGCGGTCGAGCTCGGTGAAGTAGCTCATCAGGGTGCGCCCCTGATAGGCCGGGTCGGTCGGCTCCTTGAAGGCGTCCCACAGGGACATGTCGAGGAAGTCGATCAGCTTGGCGCTCATCACGGCCTGGGCGAAGTCGGCGATCTCGCGCAGGTCGAGGTCGAACCGCTCCGGCGACAGGCGCAGGCCCAGCAGGAAGTCGCCGCCGCAGCGCTCGCGCACGCCCCGCAGGATCTCGACGATCACCCGCCCACGGTTCTCCGCCGAGCCGCCATAGCGGTCGGTGCGGCGGTTCAGCCCCGCGCTGAGGAACTGGCAGAGGATGTAGGAGTGGGCCCCGTGGATCTCGACCCCATCGAAACCGGCGGTCTTGGCGCGCAGGGCGGCCAGCACGAAGTCCTCCACCAGCTGCTCGACCTCGGCGGTGGACAGGCCCCGCGAGCCGGTGGCCTCGTCGTCGGAGGGGCCCACCGGCGCCTCGCCGATCAGGTCCTTGGGCGAGCGGAAGCCGGCGTGATGCAACTGCACCACCGCCAGGCTGCCGGCGGCCTTGATGGCGGCCGCCAGCCGGGTCAGGCCCGGCAGGTGGGCGTCCGACCAGATTCCCATCTGGCCGGGGAAGCCCTGGCCGATCCGCTGGACGTGGGCCGCGCAGGTCATGGTCAGGCCAAACCCGCCCTGGGCCCTCAGGGTCAGCCAGCGGAACTCGTCCTCGCTCATCGTCCCGTCGGGGTGGCTCTGCAGGTTGGTGAGGGGGGCCAGCATGAAGCGGTTCTTCATCGCCGGGCCATGGGCGAAGCTCAGCGGGGCGAACAGGTCTGCGGTCAAGGTCGTTTCACCTAGGAAGGTTTCCACCCTCGCGCGGGTCCGACGGGAACGCCGGACGCGCCTAGGTGATTGCCGATAAGCTGAGGGCGCGCGATGATCGCGTCAACATCTCGCGGGAGGCGACCATGAACGCAGAACTCATCGAGCGGAGCCTGGAACTGGCGGCCGAACGCTGCGAGGACCTGACGCCGCTGGTCTATGCCCGCCTGTTCGCCGAGCATCCGCAGATGGAGGCGATGTTCTGGGGCGACACCAACTGGGCGATCCGCGGCGAGATGCTGTCCAAGGTGTTCTCGGCCATCCTCGATTTCATCGGCGAGCGCCTCTACGCCCACACCCTGATCCAGACCGAGGTGATCAACCACGCCGGCTACGACGTGCCCCCCGACGTCTTCCGGGTGTTCTTCGGCACGGTGGCCGCCACCGTCCGCGAGGTGATCGGCGCCGACTGGACCCCGGAGATCGACCAGGCCTGGACCGAGCTGCTGGCGCAACTGGACTTCTACGTCACCCACCCCAACCAGGCCGAGACCCAGGGGGCCCCGGTCCCGGCTTGATGTATTTGTTGTCATCCTTCGCCTCGGCCCTTGCTCTCGCCTGTGGAAATCGCTTCCTGTGCCGCGTCAGAGCGCCGCGGTTGATCGGCGCCGATCGGGAGCAGGCTTCGTGAATCAGGGCGCGTCAGGCTCCAGCAGGCTCGGCCTGTCCACCATCCTGGGCTTCTCGCTCTCGAACCTGCCGCTGGGGGCGCTGGCCGTCGCCGTGGCGGTCTATCTGCCGCCCTATTTCGCCAGTCACCTGGGGGTCAGCCTGACGGTGGTGGGCAGCGCCTGGGCCATCGTCCGGCTGCTGGACATCGGGGTCGACCCGGTGCTGGGCCTGATCATGGACCGCACCCGCACCCGGATCGGCCGCTACCGGTTCTGGATGATCATCGGCGCCCCGATCCTGATGCTGGCCACCTACGCCCTGTTCCAGGCGCCCCACGGCATCGGTTCGCTCTACCTGATCGGCTGGCTGCTGGTCTTCTACCTGGGAACCTCGATCCTCGGCCTCGGCCACTCGGCCTGGGGGGCGAACCTGTCGACCGAGTATCACGAGCGCTCGCGCCTGTTCGGCGTGGTGGCGGCGCTTGGCGTCATCGGGGCCGTCGTGGTCCTGCTGATCCCCATCGGCGCCAACGCCCTGCACCGCAGCACCGCCGAGATCGTGCCCGACATGGGCTGGTTCATCTTCTGGCTGGTGCCGGTCTCCATGGCCTGGATGGTGTTCCGCACGCCTGAGCGGATCGCGCCGGAGACCGGCCACCCGCAGTTCCGCCTGCGCGACTACGTCTCCCTGCTGGTGAAGCCCGACCTGCTGCGGCTGTTCCTGGCCCAGATGGCCCTGACGCTCGGCCCAGGCTGGATGAGCGCCCTCTACGTCTTCTTCTTCACCGACAGCCGCGGCTACACCCCGACCCAGGCCTCGGCCCTGCTGCTGGTCTATATCCTGGCCGGCATCGTCGGCGCCCCGCTCACCGCCCTCATGGCGCGACGGCTGTCCAAGCACCGCACCCTGATGGTCACCACCACGGCCTATTCCCTGGGGCTCTGCATGGTGATGGTGGTGCCCAAGGCCAATGTGCTCGCCGCCATCCCGGTGATGTTCTGGTGCGGCTTCATGGCCGCCGGCTTTGATTTGATGATCCGCGCCATGCTGGCCGATGTCGGCGACGAGGTGCGGCTCGAACAGGGCCAGGAGCGGCTGAGCCTGATCTACGCGCTCAATTCCCTGGCCGCCAAGATCGCCTCGGCCTTCTCCATCGGCCTGACCTTCCCCCTGCTGGCCCGGCTCGGCTACAAGGCCGCCGAGGGGGCGGTGAACACGCCGGCCGCCATCCGCAGCCTGGAATGGGCCTATATCGCCGGCCCGATCATCTTCGTGATGCTCGGGGGCGCCTGCGTCGTCGGCTGGCGCCTGGACGCCGACCGCCACGCCCAGATCCGCCGCGACCTCGACGACCGCGACGCCCAGTACGCCGAGGCGCCGATCATCGAGAGCGTCTCCACCGAGCCGGCCATTCCGGTGCTGGACGGCAAGGCGGTCTAGGCGCGAAGGTCCTCGCCCCCTTGGGCGCGCGCGGCAGGGTCCCGACAAATCTCCTTGCGCCTTTTGTGCGCCGCAATATGAGCGTGGATAGCCGACCTTCCTTCGGCTTCTCACACCGGTCGCCATGCCGATCTCCGACATCCCCACCCCCCGCCACGTCCTGGTCCTGCAGGGCGGCGGCGCGCTCGGCTCCTACCAGGCCGGGGTCTATGAGGCGCTGCACGAGGCCGGGGCCCAGCCCGACTGGCTGGCGGGCATTTCCATCGGGGCGATCAACTGCGCCATCATCGCCGGCAACCCCCCGGAGACGCGGGTGGCGCGCCTGCGGGAGTTCTGGACCCTGGTCTCCTCGGGCTGGGAGCCGCCGATCGCCAGCTTCGGCGATCACGGTCGGGCCATGGTCAGCGACGCCAGCGCCGCCTGGACCGCCACCCTCGGGGCGCCGGGCTTCTTCACCCCGCGCATCCCAGGACCGGTGTTCCAGCCGCCCGGTTCGCCGGGGGCGCTCAGCCTCTATGACACCGCCCCCCTGAAGGCGACCCTGGAACGGCTGGTGGACTTCGACCGCCTCAACGCCGGCGAGACCCGGCTGAGCGTCGGCGCGGTCAATATCCACACCGGCAACTTCGCCTATTTCGACAACGACCATCAGAGGATCGGACCCGAGCACATCATGGCCTCGGGCGCCCTGCCCCCCGGCTTTCCGCCGGTGGAGATCGAGGGCCAGTGGTACTGGGACGGCGGCATCGTCTCCAACACCCCCCTGGAATATGTGCTGGACGAGGACGAGCAGGACGATCTGCTCATCCACCAGGTGGACCTGTTCAACGCCCGTGGCCCCATGCCCCGGACGCTGGCCGAGGCCGCCGAGCGGGAGAAGGACATCCGCTTCTCCAGCCGCACCCGCCTCAACACCGACGCCAACCTGAAACTGCGCCAGGCCAAGGCGGCGATCCGCGCCCTGGTGAAGATCCTGCCCGAGCAGTTGGCGGCCGACCCCAATGTGGCCTTCCTGTCGGGCCTGGCCCGGGAAAGCTCGGTGGCGGTGGTCCAGCTCATCTACCGCCGCAAGCCCTATGAGGGCGGCTTCGCCGACTTCGAGTTCTCCCGCCAGACCATGCTCGACCACTGGTCCTCCGGCGTCGAGGACGCCCGCCACGCGCTGCGCAAGCGCCTCGCCACGCCGGCCGCCGGCGAGGCCAAGGCCTTCGACCCCAATCGCGACGAACCCAGCTCTCCGGCCCCAAGGACGCCCGCATGATCCTGAAAGACAAATCCGCCGTCGTCACCGGCTCCACCAGCGGCATCGGCCTGGCCATCGCCCGCGCGCTCGCCGCCGAGGGCGCCAATGTCCTGATCAACGGCTTCGGAACCCCCGAGGCCATCGAGACGGAACGGGCCGGGATCGAGGCCGAGTTCGGGGTCAAGGCGATCTATTCCCCCGCCGACATGACCAAGCCCGCCGAGATCGCCGCCATGATCGCCCAGGCGGAACAGGCGTTCGGCGCCGTCGACGTCCTGGTCAACAACGCCGGGGTGCAGTTCGTCTCGCCCATCGAGGACTTCCCCATCGACAAGTGGGACCAGATCATCGCCATCAATCTCTCGGCCGCCTTCCACGCCATCCGCGCGGCGGTCCCCGGCATGAAGGCCCGCGGCTGGGGCCGAATCATCTCCACGGCCTCGGCCCACTCCCTGGTGGCCTCCCCCTTCAAGTCGGCCTATGTCGCCGCCAAGCACGGCATCGCCGGCCTCACCAAGACCGCGGCCCTGGAGCTGGCCACCTTCGGGGTGACGGTCAACGCCATCAGCCCGGGCTATGTCTGGACCCCGCTGGTGGAGTACCAGATCCCCGCCACCATGGCCTCGCGCGGCCTGACCCGCGAACAGGTGATCAACGACGTGCTGTTGGAGGCCCAGCCCACCAAGCAGTTCGTCACCCCCGAGGAGGTCGCCGCCATCGCCGTCTTCCTCTGCTCGCCAGCCGCCAAGCAGATGACCGGCGCCAACCTCTCGGTGGACGGCGGCTGGACGGCGGAATAGCGACACTTGAGGTCCTTCTCCCCTTGCGGGAGAAGGTGGCCCTGCGGAGCAGGGTCGGATGAGGGGTCGATAGACCTATCCGGCAAACCACGCCGCCGGGATGACGGGGATTGTTCTGAAAGCGGAGCGCGACCCCTCATCGGGCGCGCCCTCGCGCGCCACCTTCTCCCACAAGGGGAGAAGGACATGACAAGCATCCCTGCCCCCGCGTCACGGTTTCCGCGGGCCGGATTCCGTGACAGCGTGATCCCTGGGCGGGCGCCTCAGACCCGCCGGGGACGGACGTCATGACCGGGATCATCCTGCACCACTACGAGGCCTCGCCCTTCTCCCAGAAGGTGCGGTGTTTCCTGGGGCTGAAGGGTCTGGCCTGGTCTTCGGTGATCACCCCCAACATGATGCCCAAGCCCGACCTCACCCCGCTCACCGGTGGCTATCGCCGGGCGCCGGTGATGCAGATCGGCGCCGACGTCTATTGCGACACGCAAGTTATCCTGGCCGAGATCGAGGCCATAGCCCCGCAGCCGCCGGCCGCGACGGGTCCGGCCTGGGCGGTGAACTTCTGGGCCGACCGGCTGTTCTTCCAGACCACGGTGCCGGTGATCTTCGGGGAGCTGGGGGACGCCGTGCCCCAGGCCTTCATCGAGGATCGCGAAAAGCTCTCGGGCCGGCCCTTCGACGTCGCGGCCATGAAGGCCGCCGCCGGGGTGATGCGGCCCCAGTGGCGGGCCCACGCCGCCTGGATCGACCGGGGCCTGGCCGCCCAGCCCTTCCTCTCGGGCGAGACGCCCGGCCTGGCCGACGTGGCCGCCTATATGAACGTGGTCTGGCTGGACAGGGCCCTGCCGGCCACCGCCGCGAGCCTGACGGCGGGTCTCACCCGCCTGCCGGCCTGGCGCGAGCGCATGGCGGCCCTGGGCGAAGGGGTCCGCACCGAGATGGCGCCCCACGTGGCCCTGGAGATCGCCCGCGACACCCGGCCCCGCATCCCGCCGGCCCACGACCCCGCCGACCCCCTGGGCCTCGCGCCCGGGACCCACGTGACGGTGATGGCCGACGATTATGGCCGCGACCCCATCGCCGGCGCCCTGGTGGCCGCCACCCCCGACCGCCTGGTGATCGCCCGCGACTCCGCCGAGCTGGGCGCCCTGCACATCCATTTCCCCCGCGCCGGCTACATCGCCGTCCGCGCCAAGCCCATTTGAAGGAGCCCGCCATGGAAGACCGCATCAAGGTTGAGATGAAGGATGGCGTCGCCGACGTGCGCCTGGTCCGCACCGACAAGATGAACGCCCTCGACGACCACATGTTTCAGGCCCTGATCGACACAGGGGAGGAGCTGAAGACCCGCAAGGGTGTCCGCGCCATCGTGCTCTCCGGCGAGGGCCGCGCCTTCTGCGCCGGCCTGGACATGGGCAATTTCGGCAAGATGGCCTCGGGCGAGCGCTCGGGCGGCCAATCCTCCACCGGCGAGGCCCTGCTGACGCCCAAGCGCACCGCGGGGGGCTCCAACCGCGCCCAGCACGCGGTGATGGTCTGGCGCGAGCAGGCGGTCCCGGTGATCGCCGCCATCCACGGCGTGGCCTTCGGGGGCGGCTTCCAGCTGGCCCTGGGCGCCGACCTGCGGTTCGTCACCCCCGACGCCCGCATGGCGGTGATGGAGATCAAGTGGGGCCTGGTCCCCGACATGGGCGGGCTTGTGCTGATGAAGCGCCTGGTGCGCGACGACGTGGCCCGGGAGCTGACCTATACCGGCCGCATCTTCAACGGCGAGGAGGCCTATCGCCTGGGCTTCGCCACCCGCGTCTGCTCCGATCCCCTGGAGGAGGCCCTGGCCCTGGCCGCCGAGATCGCCGGCAAGAACCCCGCCGCCATCCGCGGCTCCAAGCGCCTGCTGGACATGGTCCACGACGCCGACCAGCACGCCATCCTGCTGGCCGAGAGCCAGGAACAGGGCGCCCTGATCGGCTCCCCCAACCAGGTGGAGGCGGTGATGTCCAACATGCAGAAGCGTCCGGCCGTCTTCGCGGACTGATCCGTGGTCCCAACCCTCTATCACTGCGCCGACGCGCGCTCCTTCCGGGCCCTCTGGGCCCTGGAGGAGCTGGGGCTGGCCTATGAGCTGAAGCTGCTGCCCTTCCCGCCCCGGGCCCTGGCGCCTGACTATCTGGCGGAGAACCCGCTGGGCACCATCCCCCTGCTGGTGGATGGGGCGACGCGGATGACCGAGAGCGCGGCCATCGTCCAGTATCTCGCCACCCGCGACGGGCCCACAGCGCTCTCGGTGGAGCCTGGCGACCCCGCCTATGGCGACTGGCTGAACGGCCTGCACTTCGGCGAGGCGACGCTCACCTTCCCCCAGACCCTGGTGCTCCGCTACACGCGCCTGGAGCCCAGGGAGCGCCGCAATCCCCAGGTGGCCGAGGACTATGGCCGCTGGTTCAACGCCCGCCTCAAGGGGCTGGAGCCACGGCTGGCCGCCAACGATGGCTGGTATTGCGCCGGGCGGTTCACGGGCGCTGACATCTCGGTGGGCTACGCCCTGCTGCTGGCCGAGACCCTGGGTCTGGATCAGAGGTTCAGCCCGGCCGTCGCCGGCTATTGGGCGCGGCTGCAGGACCGCGAGGGGTTCCGGAAGGCGAAGGCCGCGCAGGCTGACGCCCCGGCCGCGACCTGGCAGGCCTGACGACGCTCATCGGGCCTGCAGACGGGACTTCTCCCCGTGGATGTACTCGGCCAGGAAATCGGCGAAGGCGCGGACGTGCCGGGCGTTGCGCATGTCCTCGCGCACGATCAGCCAGATCTCGGAGTCCAGCTCGGCGATCCGCGGAAGGCATCGAACGAGGTCCGGCTCGCCGTCGCCCACGAAACACGGAAGCATGGCGACCCCCAGGCTGGCCCGCAGGTTCGAGACCAGGTTGGTCAGGCTGTTGGAGCGGAAGCGGATCACCGCGTCGGGCGCGGACGCCTGCAGCCACATGGGCTGGGGGACGTTGGCCATCAGCCCCTCCATGCCGATGATGCTGTGTCCCCGGAGGTCCTCCCGCCGCCGGGGCGCGCCATGCTCCTCCGCATAGACCCGGCTGCAATAGACGTTCCAGGCGGCGTCGGGCATGCGGCGGGCGACGATGCCCGCGCCCTCCGGCCGCGATCCGGCGCGCAGGGCCACCTCGGCCTCGCCGCGGGCCAGGTCCAGGCGACGGTCCTGGGTGATCAGCTCGATCAGCACGCCGGGATGCCGTTTCTGGAACTGCCGCAGGCCGGGCGCCACCAGGCAGTTGGCCAGGGTCTCGCTGGTGGTCAGGCGCACCACGCCGCTCAAAGCGCGGTGTTCGGCCTCCATCAGGCTGGTCAGGGCCTGGACCTCCCGCTCCACCCGCTCGGCGGTCTCGGTGACCCGCGCCCCCAGTTCCGTCAGGCGGTAGCCGGTCCTCTGGCGCTCGAAGAGCTGCGCGCCCACGGCGCGCTCGATCTGGGCGATCCGGCGGATCACGGTGGTCTGGTTGACGCCCAGCGCCCGCGCCGCGCTCAGGGCCGCCCCTGACCGCGCCACCGCCAGCACGATGCGCAGATCGTCCCAGTCCATGGACCGATACTGCATATTTGCAGCCTAGCTTGGCAATAGTGCGGATTGAGAACGTTGTTCGCCGGGAATATCACCCTGGCCAAGAGTTCAGCGCGCCCGCCGCGCTTCATTCCCTTCAACCTGCGTACCCGGCCCGCGGCATAAGGCGTCGATCATGATCATTCAGCTCCACCACATGGCCTTCCGCTGCCGGGACACCGAGGAGACCCGGGCCTTCTACGAGGACGTGATCGGCCTGCCGCTGGCCGCGGTCCTCGAACTGACGACCAGCGCCACCGGCCGTCCCATCGAAGCCCTGCACAGCTTCTTCGAGATTCGCGACGGCTCGTTCCTGGCCTTCTTCGAAGTCCCGGGCCAACCGTTCGAGTTCAAGCCGCAGCACGACTTCGATCTGCACATCGCCTTGGCGGCCGATCTCGCCGCGCTGCAGGCGGCGGTGACGGCCGCCAAGGCGCGCGGTCTCGAGATCCGCGGCCCCTCGGATCACGACTTCATCCGCTCGACCTATTTCCGCGACCCCAACGGCTACGTGGTCGAGCTCGCCGTCCCCACGCCGCGGCGCGACGAGGTGCTTTCGATGGCGCGCGGCAAGGCCCGGGCCCAGCTCGACGCCTGGACCGAGCGCCGGCGCGACACCATCGCGGTCTGACGCCTCCGGCGCCGCCGCCTTCCCATTCCGACATCAACGGCCGCCCGCGGTGGGCGGCGAAGGAGAACCTATGTCTGAACGTCACGACTTCTACGGCCCGATCCACAAGGGCCTGCGCCTGGGCTCCAGTCGCCTGCTGACAGCCCTGGGCTGCGTCGACTGGAGCCACGCCCAGGCTTCCGGCGAACTGCTCGAACAACTGCGCGCCCATCTGGTCCTCTTGGCCAAGCACCTCGATCACGAGGACGGCGAGATCAATGTGATCCTGCGCGACAGGGCGGCGGGCCTGGGCGAGCGGCTCGACCACGACCATGACGACCATCGCGCCGGCTTCGCGGGCCTGGACCAGGCCATCGCCGAGGTGGAGCGGGCCGATGACGAAGGGCGCCGCCGGGCGGGCCACCGGCTCTATCTGCGCTTCTCGCGCCATGTGGGGGAGGACCTGCTGCACATGGCCCGCGAGGAGGAAGAGGCCCTGCCGCGCCTGCAGGACATGTTCGACGACGCGGCGCTGGAGGCCATCCACAACCGCATCAAGGCCTCGATCCCCCTCGACCGGCTGGTGGCCTATTTCAAGCTGATCATCGCCGCCGCCAGCCCCCAGGAGCGGGTGATGCTGATGGCCGACCTGGGGTCCGGCGCCCCGCCGGAGGTCTATGGCGCGGTGGAGGCCGGCGTCCGCGGCGTGCTGCCGGTGGGGGAGTGGGACGCCCTGTCCCTGGCCCTGACCGGCCTGCGCGAGGCGGCCTAGTTCCATTCGGCCCGCACGTCCCCGTCGGCCTCGGCGGGGACGTGGCGGGCCCTCAGGCGCGCGAAGGCCTCGGCCGGCAGCAGTCGCGACAGCGCCCAGACCGCCGCCCCGCGCACCAGCGGCGACGGATCGTCCAGCCGCCGTTCGGCCTCCGTCGCCAGGCGGGGCTCGCCGGAATTGCCGATGGCGTAGAGCACGTTCCTCACGAACCGGTCCCGTCCGATCCGCTTGACCGGGTTCTTGGAGAACAGGGCGCGGAAGCTCGCATCGTCCAGCCGGACCAGGTCGGCCAGGGCCGGGGCCTTCAGGGCGTCGCGGGCCTGCAGTCGCTGTTCGCGCGCGGTGGCGGCGAACTTGTTCCAGGGGCAGGCCGCCAGGCAGTCGTCGCAGCCATAGATGCGGTTGCCCATCGGCGCGCGGAACTCCCGGGGGATCGGCCCCTTCAGCTCGATGGTCAGGTAGGAGATGCAGCGCCGCGCATCCAGCTGGTAGGGGGCGGGGAAGGCCCCCGTCGGGCAGATGTCCAGGCAGGCCCGGCAGGACCCGCAATGGTCGGTCTCCGGCGCGTCGGGCGTCAGCTCCAGCTCCGTGAGGATCGAGCCGAGGAACAGCCAGGACCCGAACTCCCGGCTCACCAGGTTGGTGTGCTTGCCCTGCCAGCCGAGGCCCGCCTGGGCCGCCAGGGGCTTTTCCATCAGGGGGGCGGTGTCGACGAAGACCTTCAGCTCGCCGCCGAACCTCGAGGCCAGCCAGGAGGCCAGCTGCTTGAGCCGCCCCTTGATCAGCTCGTGATAGTCGTCGCCCTGGGCGTAGACCGAGATGACGCCCAGGTCGGGGTGCGCCAGGGCCTCCAGCGGATTGGTGTCGGGGCCATAGTTGACCCCCAGCAGGATGGCCGACCGCGCGCCGTCCCACATGGCGTTCGGATGGGAGCGGCGCTCCGCCGTCGTCGCCATCCAGTCCATCTCGCCGTGGCGGCCCTGGCCGATGAACTGCTGGAGGCGCTCGCCGGCGGCCCACGGCGTATCGACGCGGGCGACGCGGCAGGCGTCGAACCCCAGCTCGGCGGCCTTGGCGGCGATCAGGTCAGAAGTCGAGGTCGTCATAATGCGGCGCCGGCGCGAGGCCGGGCCAGCGGTCGGCCAGCAGCGGCCGGAAGGCCGGCCTCGATTTCAGCTTCATGTACCAGGTCTTGACCGCCTGGAAGTCCGCCCAGGGCACGTCGCCGAAATAGTCGATCACCGAGAGATGGGCCGCCGCGGCGAAATCGGCCAGGGACAGGCGCTGGCCGGCCAGCCAGTCGCGCTCGGCCAGCAGGCCGTCGATATAGACCATGTGGCCGCGCAGGGCCTCGCGGCCCTGGCGCAGGGCGGCCAGGTCCGGGGCGCCCAGGCCCAGCAGCCGCTTCTCCATCTTCTCGTGCAGGATG
>JAZKBZ010000022.1:0-20701 GCA_040388315.1 Pseudomonadota bacterium
AGCCGAACTCGCCCTGGACGATGTTGTCGCCGGGTTCGAGGAAGGCCTGGTTCAGCAGTTGGAAGATCTCGTCGGAGCCGCAGCCGAAGATCAGCTGCTCGGGGGCCAGGCGGTGCTTCTCGGCGATGGCGGTCCGCAGGAGCGTGGTGCGGCCGTCGGGGTACATGTGCAGCTGGTCGATGGCGCCGGCGAAGGCCTCCTTGGCCGCCGGGCTGCAGCCCAGGATGTTCTCATTGGCCGACAGCTTCAGCGGATGGGCGATCCCCTCGACCTTCGACTTGCCGGGCACATAGCAGGCGATGTCGAGGATGCCGGGCTTCGGCGTGGGGCGCGGGGCGGCGGCGCGGTCGAGGACGGTGTCGGACATGGGACGCTTCAAGCGGGGATGAGGCCCGCCTCTTACACGTCCAGGGGCGCCGGCGCAGCCCCGATAACCCCGGAAAGGCGCCCGGGCGCCCGGGCCAGGCGTTCGTCGCCGGCCTGGTAGAAGCCCATCAGGGCGAAAAGCTTCAGGCCGCCGGCTTCGGCGATCAGGTCGCCAGCCACGCCGTCTCGACCCAGGGCCTCCTCGATGGCGGCCGCGGAACCCGGGGCGTCGGTGACCCAGAAGGTGCGGTCATCGCCCGTGGGCTCCACCTCCACCTCGGCGACGGCCAGGGCGCTCATCGGCCCCCAGGCCGCCAGGCAGGGCAGGGCTGCGAACACCTGCAGCTTGGGATCGGCCAGCAGCCGGCCCCACCAGGGAGTGTCGACCGCCAGGGTCAGGACCCCCACCCCGCCCAGGGTCTTGGCCGCGGCCAGCGCCTCCTCGGCCTTGGGGACGCTGCGCAAGGGCGGAGCGGCGCCGAAGCGGTGGCGGGCCAGTTCCACCGACCGGGCGGCGTCCTTGCCGCCCCAGACGGTGATGTGGAAGGGCCCCTGGCGCGAGAGGCTATCGCCGATTAGCTCGCGCCAGATGCGGACGACGAGGCTGGGCCTCGCCGCCAGGCGCTCCCTGGCTAGAAGTCGACGGAGAAGGGCGGTTTCGCGGCCGGGACGCAGGGCGAACTTGTCGCCGTCGCCGGCGGCCTGCTTGGCGGCGGCCACATCCTTGGCCAGGCCGGCGCGCTCGTCGATCAGGGTCAGCAGGGCGGCGTCGATCTCGTCCAGGCGCGCGCGCACGGCGTCCAGCGACGGCGCGGCTGGCTTGGGATCGGCGTCGGCCATTTTGTCCCCCGAAAACGAAGGTTCGGCGCTTAAGTCATCGCGGGACCCCGCGCAATAGGGCCGTCCGCCGCAATAAAGTTGCACGGGAAACCGGTTGCCGACTTTGCGGTGGCGCGGGTCCTCGTCTAGAGGTCGGTCATGGTCCCGACCCTGCTGCTCGATCTGGACGGCACGCTCACCGATCCCGCCCCCGGCATCCTCGGCGGCGCGCGCGCCGCCCTGACCGCGATGGGCCGCGAGATCCCGGCCGAGGACGACCTGCTCTCGATGATCGGCCCGCCCATCCGCGTCTCCTTCCGACGGCTGCTGGGGGAGGAGGGCGACGTCGAGGAGGGCGTGCGTCTGTATCGCGCCTATGTCGCCGAGCGGGGGCTCAAGGAGGCTGCGGTCTATCCGGGAATCTTCGAGGCCCTGGCCGAGCTGCGCGAGGCCTATGCTGGCCGGGTCTTCATCTGCACCGCCAAGTCCCAGCCCTTCGCGGAGGCCACCGCAGACCACTTCGGCCTGCGCCCCTATCTGGCGGGCGTCTATGGGGCGGAACTCGGCGGTCGGTTCGAGGACAAGGCCGACCTCATCGCCCACATGATCCCCGCCGAGGGGATCGACCCGGCCCGCGCGGTCATGGTGGGCGACCGCAGCTACGACATGATCGCCGCCCGCAGGAACGGCCTGACCGCCATCGGGGCGCTCTGGGGCTATGGCTCGGAGGCCGAGCTCCTGGACGCCGGCGCCCACGGGCTGTGCGCCGCGCCGCGGGACCTGCCCGGCGCCCTCAGGGCCTAGAACCCGAGCGCCATGCCCTCGGCGCGGGGATCGGAGCCGCCGGCCAGGACGCCGGTTTCCGGATCGCGGGCGATCACCTGCGCCGCCCCGCCGCCGCCCCAGGGGGAGAAACGGCGCAGGGTGTGGCCGCGGGCCTCCAGACCCGTGAGGACCGCCTCGCCGGCGCGGGTCTCGACCTGCAGCTCGTAGGGATTGGGCAGGGTCGAGGGATCGGTCCCGGGCCAGACGGTCCAGCGCGGGACCTCGGTGGCGGCCTGGACGTCCAGGCCTGCGTCGATCAGGGCCACCAGGGTCTGCAGGTTCCACTGCGGCTGGCCGTCGCCGCCCGGCGTGCCGCCGACGATCACCGGCGTCCCGCTCGCGTCGGCCACCGAGAAGCAGTTCAGCGTATTCATGGTCTTCTTGCCTGGCGCGAACAGATTGGGGTGGCCGTCCTCCAGAGAGAAGCCGCGGCCCACCCGATTGTTCAGCACGACCCCGGTGTCGCCGGCCACGAGGCCGCTGCCGAAGTTGGAGGAAACTGACTGGATCAGGGAGACCATCATCCCGGCCCCGTCGGCGACGCAGAAATAGGTGGTGTCGCCCCCGGCCATCTCGCCGGCCGGGACGGTGGGGTTGGCGTGCTCGGGATCGATGGCGGCGAAGCGTTTCTCGGCCCAGGCCTTGGAGATCAGGGTCTCCAGGTGCGGGTTTCCGAAGGCGGGGTCCAGGGCGAAGCCCAGGCGGTCGGCATAGGCGAGCTTGATGGCCTCGGCCAGCAGGTGGATGGCGGCCGCATCGCCGCGGGCCAGGGTCGCGCCGTCGACTCGCTCGGCGATGTTGAGCGCCTCCAGCAGGATCATCCCCTGGCTGGGCAGACCGGTCTGGAAGACGGTGTGGCCGCGATAGGTCGTGGTGATCGGCGCCGCCAGCACGGTCTCGTGGCGGGCCAGGTCGTCGGCCGACAGCGCCCCGCCCTGGGCGGCCATGAAGGCGCCGATGCGGCCCGCGATGTCGCCGGAATAGAAGGCCTGGGCCCCCTGGGCCGCGATGGCCCTCAGGGTGCGGGCGAGGTCGGGCTGGCGCAGGATGGATCCGGCCTTCGGAACCTCGCCGCCTGGCAGGAAGACCGCCGCCGAGGCCGGGAACTGGCGCAACAGCGCTTCGGAGGTGGCGAGGAAGTGGGCGCCGATGGGGGTGAGGGGAAAGCCCTCGGCATAGCCGATGGCGGGCTCGGCCAGCTCCGCCAGGGGCCGGCTCCCGAAGCGGGCCAGCAGCGCCCCGAAGGCGTGGACCATGCCGGGCGTTCCCACCGAGAGCGGGCCGCGGAAGGGCGCCTTCACCCCGGTGGGGCTGGGATCGCCATGCCGGCGCATCTGCTCCAGGCTGGCCGCGCGCGGGGCGACCCCGCTGCCCAGCGCTGCCAGGGCCGCCTGGCCCGGGGCATGGACGATGGCGAACAGGTCGCCCCCCAGGCCGCACATCTCGGGCATGACCACGGCGGCGGTCAGGCCGCCGGCCACCGCGGCGTCCACCGCATTGCCGCCGCGCCGCAGCACGTCGAGGGCCGTGGCGACGGTCAGCGGGTGGGCGGCGGCTGCCATGCCTCCGGTCCCCAGGCTCGGCCCCGTGCGGCGGCGGGAGAAGGCGGTGGGGGTGGCGGAGGGCTGTCCGAGCATCAGTAGATCCGGGGCGAGGGTCCGATGGCCACCGGCCCCAGGGTCGTGCGCCCGGCTTCGAAGGTCAGGGTGGCCCGCGCGGTGGAGGCGCTGTCCTCGCGGGCGACGGCCACGGCCGCGGCGGCGAGCGCCGTCTCCGGCGGGATCGAGCCGTTGGCGGCCATGGCGGCCAACGCCTGGGGCGCCTGGCGCAGGGTGACGTCCATGGAGCCCACCAGCCGCCCGTCATAACCCACGCCGAGCTGGCCGGACTGAGATCCGATCAGGGCGTCGCCGGCGGTGACCCCGGCCTGGCGCACCTGGATCAGGCCGCCGCCATTGCTCCAGGCCCGCACCGCCGACGGCCAGGTCTGGCCCTTGAAGCCGCTCATCTTGGTGAGCACCGAGTCCCAGACGATGGAGACGGGCTTGTCGCCGGCCAGGCGGGCGAACAGGCCGCTGAGTTGGGCCTTGCCGTTGTCGAGCTTGAACATCACCGCCCCCTGGTCGTCGGGTCCGGGCCGCAGGTGCAGCTCCACCTTGTCGGCGGACGACAGGCCGAAAGGCTGGGCGCCGGCGCCCGGCGCGAAGGTCAGCTTGCGGCCCTCGAAGGAGAAGCTGGGAGGCCGTTTGCCGAGGTCCCCCAGGCTGGCGCGCAGCAGCTCGCCGCGCACCTCCACCGCGCCGCCGATGGGCCGGGTCACGGTCAGGCCCTCGGGCGCGGCCATGATCCAGTGGCCCAGGGAATAGAGGAAGGCCTCGCCCTCCAGCTTCGGCGCGGCCACGGCCCAGCCGGACGGGTCACGGATGCGGGCCTCGGTCAGCACCACGTCCAGGCGGAAGGGATAGCCCCCCAGCACTCGGTCCTTCCAGGCGACCTCGTAGCCCGCGGCGCGCAGCTGGTCGGCGGTGGCGTCCATCCGGGTGGTGGCCTGACCGCGCACCTGGAACCAGAGCGTCGTCCAAAGCGCCACGCCGACGAGCAGCAGGACGAAGGGGGCGTAGAGCCAGAACCGTCGCGGTTTGCGGGCGGGTTCCGGATCGGGCACAGGGGGAGCTTCGGGGGTCTTGGAACGGCGGGCCATGTCTGTTGAGCGTTGGGTTTTCGGTTACGGGTCGTTGATGTGGCGGCCTGGCTTTGACTATGTCGAGCGCCAGGGCGCCACCCTACATGGCCGCCGCCGCGCCTTCTGCATCTATTCCGTCCATCACCGGGGCACCTATGAACGCCCGGGCCTGGTGCTGGGTCTCGCGCCGGGCGGCGCGGTGCGCGGGGCGGCCTATCGGGTGGACGAGGCGGCCTGGAGCGAGACCTACGCCTATCTGCGCGAGCGCGAACAGCCGACCGAGACCTATGTGGAGAGCGCCGCCTTCGTGCGCCTGGCCGACGGCCGCCGGGTGGAGACCCTGGTCTTCCTCTCCGACACCGGCCACCCGCAGTGGGCGGGCGCGCTGAGCCTGGAGCGCCAGGCCGAGCTGATCGCCGGCGCGACGGGCCTGTCGGGCAGGAATGTCGACTACCTGCGCGACCTGGTGGAGCACCTTCGCGAGGAAGGCGTCCACGACGTGGTCATGTCGCGTCTGCTGGGTATGGTCGACCAACGTGAGCGGGATCTTCGTTGACCAGCCGGTTGGTGGCCGTCTCGATGCGGTCCTGCAGGGTGCGCATGAACTCCGCCCGCTTCAGCCCCGGCGGGATCGGCTCCAGGTACTCGAAGACGATGGTGCCCGGGATGCGCTGGAAGCCGTGGCGGGGCCAGTGGACCCCGGCGTTGGTGGCCATCGGATAGACCGGCAGGTCCAGCTCGCGATACAGGGCCGCGATCCCGGGCTTGTAGTCGCCGGGCACGCCGGGCTCGACCCGGGTGCCCTCCGGGAAGATCACCAGCTGGCGGGGGATCTTGAAGCGGTCCTTGGCGTCCTTGACCAGCTTGCGCAGGGCCGTGGCCTGGCCGGCGCGGTCCACCTCGATCATGGTCGCCTTCTGGGCGAACCAGCCGAAGAAGGGGATCCACATCAGCTCCTTCTTGGTGACGAAGCAGGCGTCGGGCAGCAGGGAGAACTGGGCGAAGACGTCGAACATGCACTGGTGCTTGGGCGCCACCAGGGCCGGGGTCTTGGGGATGAACTCCCGGCCGCGCACCTCCACCCTGATGTCGGCCACCACCTTCAGCAGCCAGATGATCCCCCGGCTCCACAGGTGGAACACCGCGATCGTCCAGCTGCGCGGCGCGATCAGCAGGGGGGGCAGCAGCACGACGGCGACGAAGGCCGACCAGAGATAGAAGGCCACGACGAAAAGGATGGAGCGCAGGTTCTGCAAGATCAGGCCTTCTTGTTCTTGTCGGCGTCCCCGGAGTCCTTGGGACCCATCCCCCGCACCGCTTCGCGGCCGAGGATGGCCAGGTACTTGGAATATTCCACGATCATCAGGCGCGCGCCGCCGCTGGTGCGCCACCAGCGCTTGGAGTCCACGATCCTTGTGGCCACCGGATAGGGGCGCAGGTCGATGTCGGGCATGGTGGCCCGCAGCTCCAGCATGGCGCGTGGCATGTGGTAGTCGGCGGTCACCACGATCAGGCTCTTGTAGCGCAGCTTGCGCGCCCAGTCGGCGGTCTCCCGCGCATTGCCCACGGTGTCGGCGGCGGTGAAGTCCAGGTCGACGCAGCAGTCATAGAGCCGGCGCACGGCCTTGCTCACCGTGCGGATGTCTTCGCGGCTGGCCTCGGGATTGACGCCGGAGACCAGCATGCGGGCGGCCTTGCCGTCCTCCAGCAGGCTGACGCCGGCGGCTAGGCGCTCGTTGGAGCCCGCCCCTGTCAGGGCCACCACCCCGTCGGCCCGCGCCGGTTCGGGCGGCGGGGTGGAGTTGGCGACCCGCGCGGTGAAGGACAACAGGCCCGCGGTCCAGATCACGGCCAGAACCAGCAGGGCGACCAGGCTTCTCATGTCATCTTCGCGATCAGGGCCTGGGCGGTCAGGCGCGCGGCCACCGCCGCCACCAGTCCCGCGGCCACGGGACAGGGCAGGACGGCCAGCAGGTCGGTCCAGGCGACGGGCAGCACAGGGGTCAAGCCTTGGCCCCCTCCCATGAGGCGCAGTATCGCCCCCATGATCGCCGCCCCGGCTGCGCCGAACAAGCCCGCGATGGCGGCCATGCGCGCGAACCGCACCTGGAACAGGCGGGCGATGAAGTCATCCTCGGCCCCGGCCAGGTGCAGCACCTCCACCACCTCGTGGCGGGCGGTGAGGCCTGCGCGGGTGGCGAAGGCCACCACGGCCCCGGCGGCTGCGGCGATCAGGGCGAAGACCCCGATCCCGATCCAGCGGGCGAAGCCGGCGGCGTGCTGGATGTCCTTCAGCCAGACCGAGTGGTCGTCCACCACGGCGTCGAGGCCCTGGGCCTTCAGGGCCTTGTCCAGGGCCTGGGCCGTGGCCGGCGCCTTGCGGTCCAGCTCCACGGTCACCAGTCGGGGCACCGGCAGGTCGTCCAGATCGGCGGCGTCCCCCAGCCAGGGGGCCACCAGGGCCTCGGCCTTCTCCTTCTCCAGGGCGCGGACCTCGCCGACGCCGGGCACGCCGGAGAGCGCCTCGGCGGCGCGGGCGGCGGCGCTGTCGGGGGTCTCGGCGCCCTTGGGCCGCACGATCACCGTGGCCTGGCCGGTGAGCTGGTCGCTCCAACCCCGGGCGGCCCGGTCGGTGGCCAGGACGGTGAGCGCCGTCAGGCAGGCCAGGAAACAGAGCGTGGCCACCACGAAGGTCAGCGCCCCATCCCGGGCGTCGGCCTCGGGCAGGAAGGGGGCGGGCTTCCAGCGGCCCGGATCGAAGTCGCTCATGCCGCGCCTCCGACGGGCCCGAGCGCCGTCAGCCGACCGTCTTCCAGGTGCAGCACCGGCTTGCCCGAGCGGGCCACCAGGTCCTGGTCATGGGTGGCGATCAGCACGGTGGTGCCCAGGCGGTTGAGCTCCACGAACAGGCGCAGGATGCGCAGGCCCATCTCGTGGTCGACATTCCCCGTGGGCTCGTCGGCCAGCAGGATGTCGGGCCGGTTGACCACGGCCCGGGCGATCGCCAGCCGCTGCTTCTCGCCGCCGGCCAGGGTGGCGGGCATGGCGTGCATGCGGCTGCGCAACCCCACCCAGGCCAGCAGCTCGGCCACGTCCTGGCGGTAGCTGTCGGGCTTGCGGCCGGCGATGCGCAGGGGAAGGGCGGTGTTGTCGAAGGCGGTCATGTGGTCCAGCAGCCGGAACTCCTGGAACACCACCCCGATCCGCCGGCGCAGCATCGGCTGCTCCTTCACCGGGATGGCCGACACGTCCTGGCCGAACAGATGCATCAGGCCCTTGGAGGGCTTGGCGGCCAGATAGATCAGCTTCAGCAGCGAGCTCTTGCCCGCGCCGGACGCCCCGGTGAGGAAGTGGAACGAGCCCGGGGCCAGGGAAAAGTTCAGGTCCTTCAGGGTTTCCGGGCCCCGGCCATAGCGCATCGACACATCGTCGAAGGCCAGGATGGCCCGGTCGGCGTCGAGCGCGCCCTGCGCATGCGGCTGTCTGGACATCGGCCTTCCCGGCTACCCTAAGCTCGGGCGATGCGCCAGCGGAACCGCCGCCTCGGCCGGGCTCCCGAGGGCGTCACTCGCCCGAGGCGCGAATCTCGGGAGGACAATCCGTCGCCCACGGAATTGCGGGGGCGCAAGTCCCAATTTCCAGGAATCGCGATAAGACTGCGCGCTGGAGTCGCAGTCCGGTCCGGGGGCCGGAGGGGATTTGATCGCCGATACGACAGATGATACCGGGACGGCCTCGAGAAGGCCGTTCGAAACCAATAGCTTGGGCTAAGAGACCAATTCAGCCTTCATGATCCTCACCTGTCCAGAGTGCACGACCAGCTACTTCGTGGACGATCGCAAGATCGCTCCGGAAGGCCGCACGGTGAAGTGCGCCTCCTGCGGCCATAAGTGGACGGCCTATCCCGAGGCGGCCCTGGAGCTGGACCTGTCGGAGGAGGAGGGCGCGATCGCTCGCGAGGCGACCGAGTCCGAGCCCGACGAGCCCGCGGCGTTGAGCGACCTGCCGGGCGCGGAACTGCCCAAGGTGATCCGCGCCAAGGTGGAGACCAGCCGCAAGGTGCGCGAGGCCGCCGCCCACGGCATCGTCTGGGCCGGCATGGCCGCGACGCTCGCCGTCGTGGTGGGCCTGGCGGTCGTCTTCCGCGTCGACGTGGTCAAGATCATGCCGGGCTCGGCCAAGGCCTATGCCCTGGCCGGCCTGCCGGTGAACACGCTTGGCCTGGTGATCGAGGGGCCCCGCGCCGAGCCCGCCCTGCAGGATGGCCATGCGGCGCTGTCCATCTCGGGCATGATCCGCAATGTCGAGGATCACCCGATCGTCACCCCGCCCCTGAAGATCGAACTGCTGAACAAGGCCGGCAAGGCCATCGTCACCAAGATCGCCCGCCCCGCCGATCCGGTGGTGCCGCCGGGCGAGACCCGCCATTTCGCCCTGGCTATCCTCGACCCGCCCACAACGGCCCACGACCTGCAGATCTCGTTCGCGCCGGACACCGAAAGGTCAAAGGGCAAGAAGGCCCGCGCCAAGGCGCCGATCCCGGTCCCTTCCCACGCCCCCTCCCTGCGCGGCGCCGCCGAGCCGACGGAGCCCGAGACCCACGCGCCGGGGGCCGGTCCCGCCCCGGTGGAGGCCAGGCCCCTGACCTCCGACAGCCCCTACGCCCTGGAGCCCCATGGCTGATCCCAGTGTCGAGGGGCGGGTCCCAACCGTCCTGCTGAGCCAGGCCGAGGTCGCCGCCCGGGTCGAGGCCCTGGCCGCCCAGATCGCGCCCCGCATCGACGACGACACCGTGGCCGTCTGCCTGCTCACCGGGGGGCTGTGGTTCGCCTCCGACCTGACCCGGGCCCTGTCGCGCCAGGGTCGACATGTCCGCTTCGACGCCCTGTGGCTGGCCTCCTATGGCGACGAGCGCGCCAGTCTCGGCCGCTGCGAGGTCCGCGCCGACCTGCAGCGCCCGCTGTCGGGCCGCACCGCCCTGATCATCGACGACGTCATCGACACCGGCCTTTCGCTCTCCGAGGCCCAGCGCCTGGTGCGCGACGCGGGCGCGGCCCACGCCTTCACCTGCGTCTTCGCCTCCAAGCCCTGGCCCACCCCGCGCGCCATCGTCCCCGACTTCGTGGCCTGGGAGGCGCCGGCGCGGTATCTGGTGGGCTACGGCATGGACGCGGCCGGGGCCTTGCGGGGCCTGCCCTATATCGGGGCGCTGGACTGATCTAGGGCGCGTGCGGCTTGGCGCGCAGCTTCGGCGCGATCTTCCAGGCGATCGGCGGGGTCAGGATGATCGACAGGACCACGACGATCGGCAGCAGCACATTGGCCTTCGCCGACAGGGCCGGGATCATCAGCACCGGAATGGCGCCCATGCCGAACAGGACGCCGGCGACCATCAGGCCAAGAATGGCGGCGATATAGACTCGCGTACTCATGAGGGGACCTCCTAGGTCACCCTAGGCAACGAGGGGCGGGACGCGCGGTTCCGACCTTCCTGATGCCATCCGTCAGGTCGTCGGCGCCAGCCAGTCCGGCATCCGCTCCTTGGCCAGCATGTCCTCGTAGGTCGGACGTGGGCGGATCACGGCGAACTGGTCGCCGTTGACCAGGACCTCGGGGACCAGCAGGCGGCTGTTGTACTCGCTCGACATCACCGCCCCATAGGCGCCGGCGCTCATGAAGGCCACCAGGTCGCCGGCCTCCAGGCGCGGCAGGTCGCGGTCGCGGGTG
This sequence comes from Pseudomonadota bacterium, assembly GCA_040388315.1. Classification (GTDB taxonomy): domain Bacteria; phylum Pseudomonadota; class Alphaproteobacteria; order Caulobacterales; family Caulobacteraceae; genus Phenylobacterium. Next base: position 10,421 of record JAZKBZ010000022.1, read on the forward strand.
AAGGTGTCGCCGGTCTCGCAGATCGGCCCCACCACGTCATAGGTGACCGGGTCGCCAGCCCGGACCTTCACCGGGCGGATGTCGTGATAGGCGTCGTACATGGCCGGCCGGATCAGGTCGTTCATGGCCGCGTCCAGCACCACGAATTTCCGGCCGCCCGGCCGCTCGTGGATGTGCTGCACCTTGGCCAATAGGACGCCGGCGTTGGCCGCGATCATCCGGCCCGGCTCGAAGGCGTAGGCGATGTTCAGGCCGTTCATGGTCTTGGCGATCATGCGGGCGTAGTCGGCCGGCGAGGGCGGCGTCGGCTGGTTGAAATAGGGCACGCCCAGGCCGCCGCCCAGGTCGAGCCGCTGCACCGACAGTCCTTCGCCGCGCAGGCGCTCGACCAGGCCGCGCATCTTGGTGAAGGCCGCCTCCATGGGGGCCAGGTCGGTGATCTGGCTGCCGATATGGCAGGTGACGCCGACGGGGTTGAGACCCGCATCGTTGGAGGCGTTGGCGTAGAGCCGCTCGGCCTCGGAGAACGAGACGCCGAACTTGTTGTCTTCCTTGCCGGTGGCGATCTTGGCGTGGCCGCCGGCCGAGACGTCGGGGTTGACGCGGATGGCGATGGTGGCCCGGGCGCCCAGCGACTGGGCGACCTGGCTGGCCAGCCGCATCTCCGGCTCGGACTCGACATTGATCTCGGCGACGCCGGCCTTGAGTGCGAAGGCCAGCTCGTCGGCTGTCTTGCCGACGCCGGAGAACACGATCTTCTCGGGCGGAACCCCGGCGGCGAGCGCGCGGCGGATCTCGCCTTCGGACACGGTGTCGGCGCCGGCGCCCAGGCGGGCCAGGGTCTTCAGCACCGCCAGGTTGGAGTTGGCCTTCACGGCGAAGGCGATCAGCGGATCGCCGCCGTTGTCGCCCTTGACGCCTTCAGCCACCAGGGCGTCGCGCAGCACCGTGTAGTGCCGTTCCAGCGTGGCGCTGGAATAGACATAGACCGGCGTGCCGACGGCGTGGGCCAGGTCGGTGAGGGACGCGCCCTCGCAGAAGAGCTCGCCCTCCTTCAGCTCGAAATGATTCATCGCGGGTTCGCGTAGGGGTCCGGAAGGGCGCCCTGCGGGGCGCTGGAGGTGGGGTTCTGGGCCGAGTCGACCGGCAGGGTGCGCGGCGGCGCCGGGCGGTCGGCGCGGTTGCGCGGATCGACGGTGTGGATCGTGCGTCCGGGGTCGGCCCCGGCGTCGGCGCCCGATCCCTTGCCGACCAGCGGGCCGGGACGCTCCAGGGCGCCCATCTTGCCGCAGCCGGCCAGCGCCGTCGCGCCGATCAGGGCGATCGCGAGCAGGGGACGAAGGGTCATGACAGCTTCTCCTTCCAACGCGCGATCTGGGCGCGGACTTGTTCCGGCGAGGTTCCGCCGTAGCTCTTGCGGCTGGCCGCCGACGCTTGCGGCGTCAGGACCTCATAGACGTCGGACGTGATGCGCGGCTCGATCGCCTGCAGGTCGGCCAGCGGCAGGCCCGGCAGGTCGCAGCCCAGGCTCTCGGCCTTCTTCACTGCGGCCCCAGTCACGTGGTGGGCGTCGCGGAACGGCATGTCCAGGGTGCGCACCAGCCAATCGGCGAGATCGGTGGCGGTCGAGAAGCCGGCGCCGGCGGCGGCGGCCATGCGCTCAGTCACAGGCTCCATGTCGGCCACCATGCCGGCCATGGCGGCCAGCGACAGCTCCAGGGCGTCGAAGGCCTCGAAGGTGGGGACCTTGTCCTCCTGCATGTCCTTCGAATAGGTCAGCGGCAGGCCCTTCATCACCACGGTCAGCTGGGTGAACGAGCCGAGCAGTCGGCCGACCTTGGCGCGGACCAGTTCGGCGGCGTCGGGGTTCTTCTTTTGCGGCATGATCGACGAGCCGGTGGTGAAGGCGTCGGTCAGCTTGATGAAGCCGAACTGCGGCGTCATCCAGACCACGATCTCCTCGGCCAGGCGCGACAAGTGGATGGCCGCCATGGTGGCCGCCGCCAGGGCCTCAAGCGCGAAGTCGCGGTCCGAGACGCTGTCGAGGGAATTGGCGGTGGGCCGGTCGAAGCCCAGCGCCCGGGCCGTGGCGTCGCGGTCGATGGGGAAGGGGGAGCCCGCCAGGGCCGCCGCGCCCAGGGGGCACTCGTTCATGCGGCGCCGCGCGTCGGAAAAACGTCCGGCGTCGCGGCCGAACATCTCCACATAGGCCATCAGGTGGTGGCCGAAGGTGACGGGCTGTGCCGGCTGCAGATGGGTGAAGCCCGGCATCAGGGTCTCGGCGTGGGCCTCGGCCTTGGCGATCAGGGCGTGCTGAAGGGCGCGCAGCTGGGCGATGGTGCGGTCGCAGGCGTCGCGCACCCACAGGCGGAAATCGACCGCCACCTGATCGTTGCGCGAGCGGGCGGTGTGCAGCCGGCCGGCCACCGGCCCGATCAGCTCCCGCAGCCGGGCCTCCACGTTCATGTGGATGTCCTCGAACTCGTCGCGGAAGGGAAAGGTGCCAGCGGCGATCTCGGCCTCAATGGCCTGCAGCCCACCCTGGATGGCCTGCTCGTCGGCGCTTGTAATGACGCCTTGCTTGCGCAACATCGCCGCGTGCGCGCGGGACCCCGCCAGGTCCTGCGGCGCCAGACGCTTGTCGAACCCGATGGAGACGTTGATCGCCTGCATCAGTTCGGCCGGTTTGGCGCTGAACCTTCCGCCCCACATGGCCTGGCCAGATGCGGGCTTGTCAGAACCGTGAGTGGAGTCGTCGGACATATGAGCCAAGCACCCGAGGAGACGGCGAAGCCCAGATCGGGCCTCCTGAAAGGCGCGCTCTGGGGCGTCGCCCTGCTGGGCGTCGCGGCGGTTGTCTACATCATGGCGCAGGCATCCATAAACCCCCGCCAGACAACCAGCCTCAAGAGCCTGGCCAAGGGCGAGATGGCCAAGCTGGTCTTCCCGGCCGAGGCCGGCCCCGCTCCGGCCACCAGCTTCCAGGGCGCGAAGGGCGAGACGCTCCGCCTGGCCGACTTCAAGGGCAAGGTCGTGGTGGTCAATATGTGGGCCACTTGGTGCGGTCCCTGCGTGATCGAGATGCCCACCCTGGCCAAGCTCGCGGCCGAGTATCAGGGCCAGCCCGTGGCGGTGGTGGCGGTCAGTGTCGATGGCGACCGCGACGCCGACAAGGCGCGCGCCTTCATCGCCCAGCATGCGCCGCTGGTCTTCTACCGCGACCCCAAGCTGAAGCTGCCCTACGATTTCAAGCCCGCCGCCACCGGCATGCCCACCACCGTCATCTTCGGCAAGGACGGGGTCGAGCGCGCGCGCCTGGCCGGCGGCGCCGACTGGTCGGGGCCCGACGCCAAGGCGGTGATCGACAAGGTCCTGGCCGAAAGCTGACCGCCATTTTGGGTTGACCGTTTCGCCGGGGCGTTGAACAAATTCTCCCGCAATCGCGGATTTGGGCCTGCAGACGTTCTTTCCCCGCCCTCGGCGGACCCGAACAAGCGCCGTTCCCAGACCATCAGGATTGTTATCCGGGCGAGCTTGCGCAGCGCCCACCTGAAACGGCTTGTCAGGGAGCGACACGACATGGCCACCGGTTCGGTCAAGTGGTTCAACACCACCAAGGGCTACGGCTTCATCCAACCCGACGACGGCGGCAAGGACGTCTTCGTCCATATCTCCGCGGTCGAACGTGCGGGGCTTCGCGCCCTCAACGAGGGCCAGAAGGTGAGCTACCAGGAGAAGGAAGAGCGCGGGAAGATCGCCGCGGTCGACCTGAAGGCGGAGTAGGGCTCAAGGCCCGATTCCGAACCTTTCGGCCGACGCTCCCTCTCGGCGGCGGCGTCGGTTCATGAGTTTGGGGGCGACGCGATCGCCGCCAAGCCTGCGGCTCGGCGTCCCAATTCCCCCGCTCGGCCGGCGCGAGGCCGCAGCGCCGTTCCAGTTCCCCCCTGGGACCGCTAGGCCATTTCCTTCTGCTTGCTGCGCAGAGCGCCCTCCGGTCCGGTCAGGGCCCGCATGAAGCTCACCAGCGAGGCGCGCGCGTCCTGGGGCAGCTTTTCGAAGGCGGCGAGCAGCTCGAGGGCTCCAGGCGTGCGCATGCGAGACAGCAGGTCCAGGTCGCCGACGGCGTCATGGCCAGGGGTGTCCAGCACGTCCATCAAATCGACGACGCGGCAGCGCAGGGCGCGCGCGATCTGGACCAGGCGCGAGAAGGAGATGCGGTTGGCGCCGTTCTCGTACTTCTGAATCTGCTGGAAGCTGACCCCGCATTGTTCCGCGAGAGCTTCCTGCGACATCCCGATGGTGCGCCTGCGAATCCGCACCGCCGCGCCCAGCGCGACGTCCATCGGATCGGGGGTCTTGTTGGATAGCTCCGCCACGGTGTTTTTTCTCCTCCGCCTCTCGGCGCGCACGATTGGGGGGAACCAGCGCGTCACTGCAAGATTCGGTGAGTAAAGGCGAATATTACAACTTTGCAAAGCGGCATGACGGTCGCACCCCGACAATGCGGCGGCCGAGGCGGCCAAAAGCCCCGAAAACCGTGTGTTCTCGGGGTTTATACTTGAAAATCAGTCTCAATGGCAGATGCTCTGGCCATTCCAGACGCCCTTCGGAAGCGGACTCCGCGACCTGGGCGCGGCGCCACCGGTGTCCTGAAACCGGGGCTATACTCATATTGGGTAGAAATCGCTCAGCGAACTTGAGTTTTGAATTTCACCAGATCGGGTAGTGCAACCGACGCGAGTTCTCAAAACTGAGCGCGGGAGGGGCCTGCCATGTCGCCGCGGCGTGGCGCCCGGCGAATACCGGACGGCGACTTTTCGGTGTGCGCAAAGGGGAGAACCGGTTGCTCGGGCGCCCGGCGGGGTGGAAATCAGGGCCCCTGGGCCAGGGCGTGACAGCCTGCAGCCGATGCTGGTTCAGGCGCCCGTCCCGCCCTGAACATGAGCCGACGAGCCTGTTTGACGGACGAGCTCTATGGCCGATCGAGGCTGTTCAGGTAGGCGGCGACGTCGCTGGCCTCGTCGGAGTGGACCGCGAAAGGCGGCATCTCGTAGTGACCGGTCTCGCTGATCTCGGTCAGCCGGCGCTGCAGGGTCAGGGGAACGAAGCGGCCGGCGAGGACGCGGAACGGCGGCGCCTTCCGGCGCGGGCTCGCCCCGGTCGGGCCAACGGCGTGGCAGGCCGCGCAGTTGCGTTCGGCGAAGGCGCGGCCGCGGGATATGGCGGCCGCGACCGGATCGGCGGCGGCCTGGGCCGCGCCCGCCGCGGTAAACACCAGGGCGGCGAGGATCGCGCAGGCGACGGGGCGGGGCATCAGCGGGCTCGCGGGGCCTTGGCGGCGACCCGGACCTGGCGCTGTTCGACGGCGCGCCACAGGCTCAGGGCGGCCAGCGCCAGCAGGGGGGCCGTGTAGCAGGCCCAGCAGTGGGCGTCCCCGGCCTGGTCGAGGCCGCAGATCACCCCGCGTTGCGAGGTCGTCCAGATGTGGGCCAGCGCCACGCCGGCGGTTCCCGCGGCGGCGGCGGCCAGGGCCGCGACGGCGGCGAACAGGGCGGACAGCGCTGGGTCCGCCGGTTGAGAACGAGGCATGAGGTTCCTGCTCCACGCCGAATATCCGGCTTGAACACTTGTGTCGCGCAACGTCTCGGGCGGCGTTGATCTACGTCAAGGCCTTACGCGGGGATACCCGGCATCCCCCGACGACATTCGCTAAGCGGGTTGGGGATTCATGACACAGATTTCGATCCGGCAGGACGAGGGCGCGCCACTAGACGCAGTCCTGCTCTACATATTCACAGGTGTCGGGGCCTTCGCGGCCCTGCTCGCCGCGGCGTTCACCCAGGATCCGCTGTTCCGGTTCCACGCCTATGTCTTCCTGGCCGCCTTCGTGATGGGGGCTGCGGGCATGACGGCCGGCGTGGCCTACGGGAGGTTCAAGCCTGACCCGGGACGCTATTCGGACGGCGTGATCCGCGCCGGGGTGATCGCCACCATGTTCTGGGCGGTGGTCGCCATGCTGGTGGGGGTGGTCATCGCCGCTCAGCTGTCCTGGCCCAACCTCCTCTACTTCCCCGAGGCCGGCTGGCTGAACTTCGGTCGCCTGCGCCCCCTGCATACCTCCGGCGTGATCTTCGCCTTCGGCGGCAACGCCCTGATCGCCACCTCCTTCTGGGTGGTGCAGCGGACCTGCCGCGCGCGGCTGGCGGGCGGCGTCGCCCCCTGGTTCGTCTTCTGGGGCTATCAGTTGTTCATCGTCCTGGCGGCCACCGGTTACCTGGCCGGGATCACCCAATCGAAGGAATACGCCGAGCCCGAGTGGTACGTGGACCTGTGGCTGGCCGTGGTCTGGGTCGCCTATCTGCTGGTCTTCCTGGGCACTATCTGGAAGCGCAAGGAACCCCACATCTACGTGGCCAACTGGTTCTACCTGGCCTTCATCATCACCATCGCCATCCTGCACATCGTCAACAACATGGCCCTGCCCGTGGGCCTGCTGAACCATCGCAGCTATTCGGTCTACGCCGGGGTCCAGGACGCCCTGGTGCAGTGGTGGTACGGCCACAACGCCGTCGGCTTCTTCCTCACCGCCGGCTTCCTGGGGATGATGTACTACTTCGTGCCCAAGCGGGCCGAGCGGCCGGTCTATTCGTACCGTCTGTCCATCGTCCACTTCTGGTCGCTGATCTTCATCTACATCTGGGCGGGCCCGCACCACCTGCACTACACGGCCCTGCCCCAGTGGACCCAGACGCTCGGGGCCACCTTCTCGATCATGCTGTGGATGCCCTCCTGGGGCGGCATGATCAACGGCCTGATGACGCTCTCGGGCGCCTGGGACAAGCTGCGCACCGACCCGGTCATCCGGATGATGGTGGTGGCGCTGGCCTTCTACGGGATGTCCACCTTCGAAGGCCCGCTGATGAGCCTGCGGGAGGTCAACGCGCTCTCCCACTACACCGACTGGACCATCGGCCACGTGCACTCCGGCGCCCTCGGCTGGGTCGGCTTCATCAGCTTCGGCGCCGTCTACTGCATGGTTCCGTGGCTATGGAAGAAGGACCGGCTCTACTCCAACCAGCTGGTGGAGTGGCACTTCTGGATCGCGACGACGGGCATCCTGCTCTACATCGCCGCGATGTGGGTCTCCGGCATCATGGAGGGCCTGATGTGGCGCGAGTACACGCCGCAAGGCTTCCTGGCCAACAGCTTCGTCGAGACTGTCGCGGCCAAGCATATCGAGAACATCATCCGTACTCTTGGAGGTCTCATGTACCTCTCGGGCGCCGTGATCATGTCCTACAACCTGTGGCGGACGGTTCGGATGCCGGGTCATGAGGCCCTGCCTCAAGGCGCCAGCTCCCTCCCCGCCTTCGTCGCGGCTGAGTAGGGGGCCAGACCATGTGGAAGAAACACGCCAACTTCGAGCGTCACTCGCTCTGGATGATCATCGGCATCGTCATCGTCGTCTCCATCGGCGGCCTGGTGGAGATCTCGCCGCTCTTCTATCTGGAGAGCACGATCGAGAAGGTGGAAGGGGTGCGCCCCTACACCCCCCTGGAGCTTGAAGGCCGGGACATCTATGTCCGCGAGGGCTGCTATGTCTGCCACTCGCAGATGATCCGCCCCCTGCGCGACGAGGTCGAACGCTACGGCCACTACAGCCTCGCCGCCGAGAGCATGTACGACCATCCGTTCCAGTGGGGCTCCAAGCGCACCGGGCCTGATCTGGCCCGGGTCGGGGGCAAGTACTCCGACGGCTGGCACCGTGACCACCTGACCGATCCCCGGTCGGTGGTGCCGGAATCGGTCATGCCGCCCTACGCCTTCCTGCGGGACAAGGACCTCGACTACCGCGACATGCAGGCCAAGCTCACGGCCATGACGCGGGTGGGGGTGCCCTACACCCAGGATCAGATCGATCACGCGGTCGATGACCTGGAGGCCCAGGCCGATCCGTTCGACTCCCGCGCCACGGCCCTGAAGAAGCGCTACGGCGCCAAGATCGCCCAGCGCGACTTCGACGGGGACCCGGGCCGGCTGACCGAGATGGACGCCCTGATCGCCTATCTGCAGATGCTGGGCGGCCTGGTGGACTTCCGCACCTATCACGCGGAAAGCCCGGAGAATCAGCGATGAGCGACCTTTCCTACGAGGCCCTCGCGCGCTTCGCCCAGCAGGGCGGCACCCTCTACTTCGGGCTGCTGTTCTTCGCCGGCTTGATCTACGCCCTGTGGCCGCGTCACGCCGAAGATTTCAAACGCCTCGCGGCCCTGCCGCTGGAGGACAGTGAGGACGACCATGTCCCATCGTGAAACCGACGAACATTCCGGCGTCGAAACCACCGGCCACGAGTGGGACGGCATCCGGGAACTCGACAATCCGCTGCCGCGCTGGTGGCTGTACATCTTCTACGGCTGCATCGTCATCGCGGCGATCTACTGGGTGCTGATGCCCTCCTGGCCGGGCGTCAACAGCTACGCCAAGGGGGTCCTGCATCAGTCCGACCGCGTCGAGGTGGCCAAGCAACTGGCTGAACTTCAGCACCTGCGCGGCGCCGAGGGGGCCATGCTCCGGACCGCGTCGCTGGAGACCATCGAGAAGGATCCCAAACTCCAAGCCTACGCCCTGGCGGTGGGCCAGTCGGTGTTCGGCGACAACTGCGCCACCTGCCACGGCGTCGGCGGCACCGGCGCCAAGGGCTACGCCAACCTTCGCGACGACGTCTGGCTCTGGGGCGGGACGCTGGAGGACATCCAGCGGACCATCCAGGTGGGGATTCGATCGGACAACCCGCACACTCGCCAGTCGCAGATGCCGGCCTTCGGTCGGGATCAGATCCTGCAGCCGGCCCAGGTCGACGACCTGACCGAGTTCGTGGTCGCCCTCTCGCGGCGGCCGGCCAATGTGGCCGCCATCAAGCGCGCCGCCCCAGTCTTCATCGAACAGTGCTCCGCCTGCCACGGTCCCCAGGGCAAGGGCGACATCAAGCAAGGCGCCCCTGACCTGACCGACGCCGACTGGCTCTACGGGCCGGAACGTGCGGATATCCACAACCAGATCTGGAACGGCCAGGGCGGCGTCATGCCCACCTGGGAAGCCCGCTTCAGTCCCGAAACCATCAAGGCCCTGGCGGTCTACATCCACGCCAACGCCGGCGGCCAGTAGAGCGTACCCCCCATGACCGTCGTCATCGATCGGACCAAGCCCACCCCGCCCCCGCCTGGAGAGGGCTCCGGCCCCATCTCGGCGGCGGCCAAGGCGCGGGCCAAGGGCTTCACCCTGGGTCTCTACAAGCCCCGGACCCCGATCTATCCCAAGCTGGTCCATGGCCAGTGGCGGCGGATCAAGTGGATCCTGCTGATCGTCATGCTGACGATCTACTACGTCACCCCCTGGATCCGGTGGGAGCGCCCCGGCGCCCTTCCGGACCAGGCGGTGCTCGTCGATTTCGCCGGCGGCCGGTTCTACTTCTTCTGGATTCAGCTCTGGCCGCAGGAGGTCTATTTCATCACCGGCCTGCTGGTGATCTCGGCGCTGGCCCTGTTCCTGGTGACCGCCATGTTCGGCCGACTCTGGTGCGGCTACGCCTGCCCGCAGACGGTATGGACCGACCTCTTCATCTATGTGGAGCGGGCCTTCGAGGGCGACCGCAACGCCCGCATGAAGCTGGACGCCGATCCCTGGTCCTTCAACAAGGCCTGGCGCAAGATCGGCAAGCACGCGGTCTGGCTGGCCATCGGCTTCGGCACGGGCGGGGCCTGGATCTTCTACTTCCACGACGCCCCGACCCTGATCCGCCACTTCTGGATCGGTCAGGCGCCGGCCACGGCCTACATCTTCTGCGCCCTGCTGACGGTGACGACCTACGCCTTCGCCGGCTTCATGCGCGAGCAGGTCTGCACCTATCTCTGCCCCTGGCCCCGCATCCAGGGGGCCATGCTGGACGAGCACTCCCTGCAGGTCACCTACCGGCGCGACCGCGGCGAGACCCGCGGGCCCCACAAGAAGGGCGCGTCCTGGGAGGGCCGCGGCGACTGCATCGACTGCAACGCCTGCGTGGTGGTCTGCCCCGCCGGCATCGACATCCGCGACGGCTCCCAGCTGGAGTGCATCAACTGCGGCCTGTGCATCGACGCCTGCGATGAGATCATGGAGAAGGTCGGCCGGCCCAAGGGGCTGATCGCCTACGACACCGACGCCGCCGTGGCCGCCCGCGTCGTCCGCCAGACCCCGGTCTATCGCCTGCTGCGTCCCCGAACCGCCTACTACGCCGTGGCGCTC
>JAZKBZ010000023.1:0-6401 GCA_040388315.1 Pseudomonadota bacterium
CGCCATGGCGATGGTGGGCACGCCTTCACGCCGTCCGCCGGTCGAGGCGCCCTGGGTCCGCGGATCGGCCCCCGGCAGCTGGACCGCGTGGGTGGCGTCGATGGTCACCGGGACGCCGAGCTTCTGCATCTCGCCGATGCCCAGCATGTCCACCACCAGGTTGTTGTAGCCGAAGGTGGTGCCACGTTCGCAAAGGATGCTGATCTGGGCGCCGCCGAGGGCCTCGCGCACCTTGTCCACCATCTGCTTGGTGTCCCAGGGGGCCATGTTCTGGGACTTCTTCTGGTGCAACAGGCCGCCCCGGCTGTGGGTCGCCCGCGCCGTGGCGACCACGAGGTCGGTCTGCCGTCCCAGGAAGGCCGGAATCTGCACGATGTCGGCCACCTCGGCCACCGGCTCGGCCTGGCTGACCTCGTGCAGGTCCGTGCAGATGGGCACGTCGAACTCGTCCTTGATGGCCTGCAGGATCTCCAGGCCCTTTTCGAGCCCAGGCCCGCGGTAGCTGTGGATCGAGGAACGATTGGCCTTGTCGAAGCTGGCCTTGAAGACGAAGGGCAGGCCCAGGTCGCGGGTGATCGCCTTCAGATGCCGCGCGGTGACCCGCGCCAGCTCCAGGTCCTCCAGCACGTTGAGGCCGGCGATCACGAACAGCGGCTGGCCGTCGCCGATCGAGATGTTCCACTTGTTCAGGGTCAGGACGGCCATGGACGGGGCTCCGGTCGGTCGGGGGCTTTGCGGTCGGCGCCTAAGTGGCGCGCGGAGGGGCTCTTCACAAGCGGCAATTGTTGGCCTGCATCCGTGGCCCAAACAGGGCCGTAGGTTCAGCAAGGGCCGCTCGATTTTTCCCGACGCCAAACCAGTGTTAGTATCCAGTTAAGAGATCGGGAGTTGCGACCATGACCCTGGCGCATGAATCGTCCCTCGTGGCCCTCGCGGCCTCCCCCCGCGCCTTCCGCAGGCTGCCGGCCCTGGCCGACGTGCCGGAGATCTTCCGCACCGCGCTGCGGCTGATGGCGCGCAACTGGATGGCCGGCGAGCTCACCTTCGTCATGCCCAACGGTCATGAGTTGAAGCTGGAGGGCGAAGGCGGGCCCCAGGCGCGGATCGTGGTGCGGGATTTCCGCTTCATCCGCCGGGCCCTGGCGGCCGGCGACATCGGTTTCGCCGAGGGCTACGCGGCCGGCGAGTGGGACACCCCCAACCTGACCGCGGTGCTCAGCGTCTTTTCCCTGAACTATGACAACCTGCGGCGGATCACCCAGGGCAACCCCATCGTGGGCGTGTTCAACTTCATCAACCACGCCCTGCGCAGCAACACCCGCCAGGGGTCGAAGCGCAACATCCACGCCCATTACGACCTGGGCAACGACTTCTATTCCCGCTGGCTCGACCCCAGCATGACCTACTCCTCGGCCCGCTTCGACCATGCCGGCCAGAGCCTGGCCGAGGCCCAGCGCAACAAGTACGCCACCCTGGCCCAGACCATGGACCTGCGGGCCGGCCAGAGCGTGCTGGAGATCGGCTGCGGCTGGGGCGGCTTCGCCGAGTTCGCCGCCAAGGAGGTGGGCGCCAAGGTCACCGGCATCACCATCTCCCAGGCCCAATACGACTTCGCGCGGAAACGGATGTTCGACCAGGGCCTGACCGAGAAGGCCGACATCCGGCTAATCGACTATCGCGACGTCGGAGGCAGCTTCGACCGCGTGGCCTCCATTGAGATGTTCGAAGCGGTCGGCGAGCGCTACTGGCCCACCTATTTCAACAAGATCGCTCAGGTCCTGGCGCCCGGCGGCCGGGCCGGCCTGCAGATAATCACCATCCAGGAGGCGCTGTTCGAGGACTACCGGCGGCGCGCCGACTTCATCCAGAAGTACATCTTCCCGGGGGGCATGCTGCCCTCGGAGAGCCGGCTCAAGGCCGAGACCGACAGGGCGGGCCTGGCCTGGACCGGCGTCTCCCGCTTCGGCCAGGACTATGCCGACACGCTGGCCCAGTGGGCCGAGCGGTTCGACGCCCGCTGGGACGAGATCAAGGCCTTCGGCTTCGACGAGAAGTTCCGCAAGATCTGGCGGTTCTATCTGAGCTATTGCGACGCCGGTTTCCGCACCGGGCGGACCGACGTGGTGCAGCTTGGCCTGTCAAAGGCCTGACCGCCCCCTGTTCTGGAGCGCCGACGCCCCTTAAGTAGCGGGGATGACCGTCGCACACAGCGTCCTGGACGCCATCGGAAACACGCCGCTCATCCGCCTGGCCCGCGCCAGCGAGGCCACGGGCTGCGAAATCCTCGGCAAGGCCGAGTTCATGAACCCCGGCCAGTCCGTGAAGGACCGGGCGGCGCTCTACATCATCCGCGACGCCGAGCGGCGCGGCCTGCTGAAGCCCGGCGGGCGGATCGTGGAGGGCACGGCGGGCAATACCGGCATCGGCCTGGCCATGGTCGCCGGCGCCAGCGGCTACAAGACCACCATCGTCATCCCCCGCACCCAGAGCCAGGAGAAGAAGGACGCCATCCGCCTCCTGGGCGCCGAGCTGGTGGAGGTGGACGCGGTCCCCTACTCCAACTCCGACAACTATGTCCGCTATTCCGGGCGCTTGGCGGAGGAACTTAATGCCAAGGAGCCGGCCGGGGCCATCTGGGCCAACCAGTTCGACAATATCGCCAACCGCCAGGCCCACGTGGAGACCACGGGGCCGGAGATCTGGGAACAGACCGGCGGCAAGGTGGACGGCTTCATCTGCGCCGTCGGCTCCGGCGGCACCCTGGCCGGGATCGCCCAGGCCCTGCGCGCGCAAAAGCCCGACGTGGCCATCGGCCTGGCCGACCCGCACGGGGCGTCCCTCTACAGCTGGTTCACCGACGGCGAGCTGAAGTCGGAGGGGACCTCCATCAGCGAGGGCATCGGCCAGGGGCGGATCACCGCCAACCTCGAAGGCCTGGCCATCGACCACGCCTACCGCATCGGCGACGAGGAGATGTTGCTGGCCATCTACGACATGGTGGAGCACGAGGGTCTGGTGATGGGTGGCTCCACCGGGATCAATGTCGCCGGCGCGATCCGCATGGCCAGGGACCTGGGTCCCGGCCACACCATCGTGACCATCCTGTGCGACCAGGGCTCCCGCTATCAGAGCAAGATCTACAATCCGCAGTTCCTGAAGGAGCGGGGCCTGCCGGCTCCCGGCTGGCTATGACCGATCCCCTCGTCTCCACCGACTGGTTGGCCGCCCATCTGGGGGAGGTCCAGCTGGTGGACGCCACCTGGTTCATGCCGAACGAGGGCCGCGAGGGCCACGCCGACTATCTGGCGGCCCACATCCCCGGCGCGGTCTTCTTCGACATCGACGCCGTCGCCGATAGGACCGTCGACCTGCCCCACATGCTGCCGACGGCCGAAGACTTCGCCGAGGCGGCGGGCGCGCTTGGCCTGTCGCGAGACGCCACCATCGTGGCCTATGACAGCTTCGGCGTCCGTTCGTCCGCCCGGGTCTGGTGGACCCTGCGGGTGATGGGGTTCCCGAAGGTCTTCGTCCTGGACGGCGGTCTGAAGAAATGGCTGGCCGAGGGCCGGCCGACCGAGACCGGCCAGGCCGCCCTGCCCGCCACCAACCTCAGTCCGAGCCTCGAAGCCGGCTTGGTGCGCGACCTGGGCGCGGTGAAGAACCTGCTGACCTCCAAGGCGGCCCAGTTGGTGGACGCCCGCGGCGCGGCGCGTTTCCGGGGCGAGGCGCCCGAGCCCCGCGCCGGCCTACGCTCGGGCCACATGCCCGGGGCCTGCAACACTCCCTTCGACAGCCTGCTGAACCCCGACGGCACGATGAAGTCCGCCGAGGAGCTGAAGGCGCTGTTCCGCGCCGCCAAGGTCGATCTTACCGCCCCCATCGTCACCACCTGCGGCTCGGGCGTCACCGCCTCGGTGGTGGCCCTGGCGCTGGCGCGCCTGGGGCGAGAGGACGTGGCGGTCTATGATGGCTCCTGGACCGAGTGGGGCGGCCGGCCGGACACTGCCGTGGTGACCGGTCCTTGAGGGTCCGGCTGGCCACCGAGGCTGACCTGCCCAGACTGCCGAAGATCGAGCTCTCGGCCGTCGACGCCTTCCTGAACACCTCGATGCCGCCTGGGCCGCTGTCAACTTCGACTCCCGCCGAGGGGTGGCGCGACGCCCTGAACCACGCCACGCTCTGGGTGGTCGATGATGAACAGGGCACGCCAATCGGCTTCCTGGGCGCGCACCGGGACGGGGGCGAGCTTCATATCCTCGAGTTCGACGTCGCAGCCGCTCATCAGGGCAAGGGACTGGGCCGCCAGCTCCTCAACCACGTCATCGGCTGGGCCCGCACAGAAGGTTTGTCGGAGCTGACCCTGACGACGTTCCGGAACATTCCCTGGAACGGACCCTTCTACGCGGCCATGGGGTTCGCCGAAATCTCCGACGCCGACATGCCGTCGCATCTCGCCGAGACCCTTGAGGCCGAGCGCGCGCGCAACCTCGAGGAGCGCTGCGCCATGCGGCTGGCCCTCTAGTTCCGCGCGGGGATTCGCACCGGCAGGGTCTCGTAGCCCTTCACGAACACCGAGTGGGTCCGCTGCGGCTCGGCCATCACCTCGACGGTGGGGAAGCGGGCCAGGATCTCCTCCCAGATGATCTGCAGTTGGAGCTCGGCCAGGCGGTTGCCGACGCAACGGTGGACGCCGAAGCCGAAGGACAGGTGCTGGCGGGGCCGCTCGCGGTCGATGATGTAGCTGTCGGGGTTGGCGATGACCTCGTCGTCGCGGTTGCCCGAGACGTACCACATGGCCACCCGGTCGCCCTTCTTGATGGTCTTGCCGCCGATCTCGTGATCCTCGGTGGCGGTCCGGGCCATGTGGGCCAGCGGGGTCTGCCAACGGATGGTCTCCGAGACCATGGACGGGATCAGGGACGGATCGGCCCTCAGCTTGGCGTACTGGCCGGGGTTCTGGTTCAGGGCGTAGATCGAGCCGGAGATGGTGTTCCGCGTCGTGTCGTTGCCGCCGATGATCAGCAGGGTGACGTTGCCGTGGTATTCGTGCTCGTCCATGTCCCGCGTGGCCGGGTTGTGGGCCAGCATGGAGATCATGTCGAACTTCGGCTCGGTCGCCTTGATCCGGTCGGCCCAAAGGCCGTCGAAGGCGTCGAAGCACTTGGTGAGCTCGCTGCGCTTCTGCTCCCAGCTCTCGCAGACCCCGTGACCGGGCGGGTTGGTCATCATGTCCGACCAGTAGGTCAGCTTGCGACGGTCCTCGAAGGGGAAGTCGAAGAGGGTGGCGAGCGTCATCGCCGTCAGTTCCTTCGAGACCAGGTCCACCCAGTCGAAGGTCTCGCCGATCGGCAGGCCGTCCAGGATCGCGCCCGCCCGCTCGCGGATCACCGGGGCCATCAGGTGCAGGTTGTGGGGCGCCACGGCCGGGCTGACGGCCTTGCGTTGCACGTCGTGCTTGGGCGGATCCATGGAGATGAAGCTGGGGCGGGTCGGGCGGCCGGCCGATTCGGCCTTGGACTCCAGGCTCGCCAGGACGATGCCGTCGGCCGAGGAGAACACCTGGTGATTGGTGTCGACGGCCATGATGTCGTTGTACTTGGTGATCGACCAGTAGGGGCCGTAGTCGCTTTCGGCGGTGTAGTGGACCGGACTTTCGCGGCGCAGGCGCTCGAACTGGGCCCACATGGCGTCCTGGCTGAACAGCTCGGCCTGGGCGGGATTGAGCTTGTCCAGAGGCAGGGCCGCGGCCTGCTCACGGGCCTCATGGCGGATATCGACGGAACCGTCGCTCATGGTCGTTCTCCCTGACGGGCGGGCCTCATGGGCGCACGCTCTCTTGTCGTTGGGTCAATCACGACGAACCGAACACTGTATTGCAAGGACCATCTGGCGACGGCCCCGCCGCGTTACCGCACCGGCGGCGGGTAGTGCAGGCCCGGCTGCGGGGCGTTCCAAAGGGCGTTGAGGCCGCGCTCCAGCTTCAGGGCCGAGGCCTGGCCCAGGTTCCGGCGGAAGACCTCGTCGTAGGCTCCCACCTGATGGAGGGCCTGGAAGGCCCAGTCGGACTTCAATCCGAGCCGGGGGCCAAGATCGCTCTCCACCCCCAGCAGGCGGCGCACGCGCGGATCGGGCGAGGTGTCCCGGGCCCCGGCCACATTGGCCGCGTTGAGCTTCAGCTCCTCCCCCAGCATCAGGGCGTAGACGCTCCAGCGCACGATGTCGGTCCAGGCCGGGTCGTCCTGACGCACCACGGGTCCCAGGGGCTCCTTGGAGATCACCGTGGGCAGGATGACGTGGGCGTTGGGGTTGTTCATCAGCGACCGGGCCGAGGCCAGGGCCGAGACGTCGGCGGTGAAGGCGTCGCAGCCCTCGGCCTGATAGGTGTCGCGGGCCTCGCCCTC
>JAZKBZ010000024.1:0-3454 GCA_040388315.1 Pseudomonadota bacterium
ACAACTTCATGGAACGCGCCGACGGCGCCCTCTATTCCTCCAAGCGCGGCGGCCGCAACCGGGTCAGCAGAGCCGAATCCGTGGCCGTGGCGGCATAAAGCTTCCGGTCCAGGACGCTTTTCCCCTAGCCTGACGCGGGGGTATCCTTCCTTAGATCGTGCGCAACGACGCCCGGGAGGAAACCATGGCCTATTCCAAGCTCAAGACGTCCGTGCAGGACGGTATCGGCCTGATCACCATGACCGATCCCGGCACGCTGAATGCGGCCGGCCTGGATCTCATGGATGAGTTGCAGCAGGCCTTCGACGCCTTCGCCAAGAAGGACGCCGGGGTCCGCTGTGTTGTGCTGACCGGCGAGGGCCGCGGCTTCTGCTCCGGCGCCAACCTCTCGGGCCGTGGCGGGCCCCAGGCGCCGGCGCCTGATCCCGAGGGCCCCGACGCCGGGGCCGCCCTGGAGAGCGTCTACAACCCCTTCATGAAGGGCCTGCGGGACTACCCTGTCCCCATCGTCACGGCGGTGAACGGGGTGGCCGCCGGGGTTGGCTGTTCGCTGGCCCTGATGGGCGACATCATCGTCGCCGCCGAGAGCGCCTATTTCCTGCAGGCCTTCCGGCGCATCGGCCTGGTGCCGGATGGCGGCTCCACCTATCTGCTGCCCCGGCTGATCGGCAAGGCGCGGGCCATGGAGATGGCGCTGCTGGGGGAGCGCCTGCCGGCCAAGACCGCCCTGGATTGGGGCCTGATCAACCGCTGCGTCACCGACGACCAGCTGATGGCCACGACCATGGAGCTGGCCAAGGCGCTGGCCACCGGCCCCTGGGCCCTGGGCTCGATCCGCAAGCTGATCTGGGACAGCCTGGACGCCGAGTGGACCGACCAGCTGCACGCCGAGCGCATGGCCCAGAAGGCGGCCGGCCGGACCGAAGACTCCCGGGAAGGCGTGGTCGCCTTCCTGCAGAAGCGGCCGGCGGCGTTCACGGGCCGGTAGGTCCGCGCAGCGTCCGCCCGGCCTGAACGGGGGACATGCCCATGAAGCTGATCGTCACCATCTTCGGCGCCCTGCTGGCGCTGCTGGGCGGGGTCTGGGTCCTGCAGGGGCTCAACATCCTGCCGGGCAGTTTCATGACCGGGGATATCAAATGGGCCATCTATGGCGGGATCGCCGTGGTCGTGGGCCTCATCCTCATCGTCTGGAGTCGGCGCAGGACCTAGGTTTGGCCTTGCCCCGACCTCCCCGGCCCCCGGTCGTGAACCCCCTTCGGAGGCGCCCATGCTTACGGTCCATCACCTGAACAATTCCCGCTCCCAGCGGGTGCTCTGGCTGCTGGAGGAGTTGGGGACTCCCTACGAAATCAAACACTACCAGCGCGATCCTCAGACCATGCTGGCGCCGCCGGAGCTGAAGGCGGCCCATCCCCTGGGCAAGTCGCCGGTGATCACCGTGGACGGCGGCGTCCTCGCCGAGACCGGCGCCATCGTCGACTACATCGTCGCCCGCTATGGCAAGAGACGGCTGATCCCGCCGCCCAACACGCCCGAGCGCCTGGCCTGGACCTACTGGCTGCACTTCGCCGAGGGATCGGCCATGCCGCCCCTGCTGCTGAAGCTGGTGTTCAGCGCCCTTCCCGCCCGCGCGCCCGGTCTGCTGCGAGGCCTGGTGAGGTCTATCGCGGCCCGCGCCCAGGCCGGCTTCGTCGATCCGCAGCTCAAGACCCTGTTCGACTATCTTGAGCAGGTCCTGATTCGCACCGAATGGTTCGCCGGGCCCGAGTTCACCGCAGCCGACATCATGATGAGCTTTCCCCTCGAAGCCGCCGCCGACCGGGCCAGCGCGCTGACCGGGCGTCCGCGCCTCGCCGCCTTTCTCGAGAAGGTCCACGCCCGCCCGGCCTATCGGCGGGCGCTGGAGAAGGGCGGGCCCTACGCCTACGCCTGAACCCGCCCGATCAGCGCCAGGGCCGTCACCGGCGGGGCCTGTTCGATGCGGCGATAGACGCGGCAGTCGTCCGTGCGGAAGAAGAGGTCCAGCCCGATCAGATCCCGGCGCAGCAAGGCGTGGTCGCCGAAGTCGTGGAGCGCCTTGAGGCGGTCGCTGATCTGCTTCTCATTGAGCTCCTCGCGCGCGGGGAGTTTCGACCACAGGACCCACAGGGCCAGAATCTGGTCGCCCCGCTTGGCTGGCCAGCGGGTCAGGCGGCCCTCAGGCCCGAAGCAACGGGCGACCCGCTCCACAGCGGCCAAGTCGGCGGTTTCCTTCGGCTCAGGCGCCGATGGCGTCGGCGCGTCGGTCTGGGCCCTCAGGTCCTGGAAATTGCGGCGTCCCACGGCGCGGGCCAGCATATTCAGCAGTTCGACGTGGCTGGGGGCCGCGGTGCGTTCCAGCAGCTGGGCGCGCAAGGCCTTGGCGAAGCTGGAGACGTCCTGCGTCTGCAGGGAAACGGTGGTTCTCGACATGATCTATCCCTCGCGTGCCGGGGATGAACGGTGATCGCCCTTCCGATCTGGCACGGTGAGATGTGTCAGTCGATGAACTCAGGAGCAGGTTTAGCAAACCCTCGCGGGCGGCGATGCCTCGGTGAACTGCGGACCGTGGGTTTGCGAATAGGGGCGGCCGCGCGGGCCGTCACGCCGCCGCGAGGGGTCAGATCAGGTCGAGACGGTCGGCGTTCATCACCTTGGTCCAGGCCGCCACGAAGTCGTGGACGAACTTCTCCTGTGAGTCCGCGCAGGCATAGACCTCCGCCTGGGCCCGCAGCTCCGCGTGGGAGCCGAAGATCAGGTCCACGCGGGTGGCGGTCCATTTCGGCGCCTTGGTGTGGCGGTCGACGCCCCGGAAGGCGTTGTCCGAGCCCGCCGCCTGCCATTCGGTGTTCATGTCGAGCAGGTTGACGAAGAAGTCCGTCGTCAGCTGGCCCGGGCGGTTGGTGAAGACACCGTCCTTGGAGCCGGCCGCATTGGCGCCCAGAACCCTCAGGCCGCCCACGAGCACGGTCATCTCCGGCGCGCTCAGCCGCAGCAGTTGCGCCCGGTCCACCAGGGCCTCCTCGGGGGTCATGAACTGCTCGCCGCGCCGGTAGTTGCGGAAGCCGTCGGAGGTGGGTTCGAGGGGAGCGAAGGAGGCCGCGTCGGTCTGGTCCGCCGAGGCGTCCATGCGGCCCGGCGTGAAGGGAACCGTCACGGCCGTGCCGGCGTCCCTGGCGGCCTTCTCCACCGCCGCGGAGCCGGCCAGGACGATGAGGTCGGCCAGGGAGACCTTCTTGCCGCCGGCCTCGAACTCGCCGCGGATGACCTCCAGGGCGGACAGCACCTCGGCGAGGGATGACGGATCGTTGACCTCCCAGTCCTTCTGGGGCGCCAGGCGGACGCGGGCGCCATTGGCCCCGCCCCGCTTGTCGGAGCCGCGGTAGGTGGAGGCCGAGGCCCAGGCGGCGGAGACCAGCTGCGCAACCGAGAG
>JAZKBZ010000024.1:3464-13326 GCA_040388315.1 Pseudomonadota bacterium
TCAGCGCGGCGATATCGGCGCCGTCGATCAGCGGGTGATCGACGGCGGGAATCGGGTCCTGCCAGATCAGCGTCTCCCTGGGGACGAGCGGGCCCAAATAGCGGCCGATCGGACCCATGTCCCGGTGGGTCAGCTTGAACCAGGCCCGGGCGAAGGCGTCGGCGAACTGGTCGGGATTGGCGAGGAAGCGCCGCGAGATCTTCTCGTATTCCGGGTCGAACCGCAGGGCGAGGTCCGAGGTCAGCATCTTGGGCACATGCCGCTTCGCGCCGTCGAAGGCGTCGGGGATGTCGGCCGGGGCGTTCTTGGCGCGCCACTGCTTGGCGCCGGCCGGGCTCTTCTCCAGCTCCCACTCGAACTTGAAGAGGTTCTCGAAGAAGTGGTTGCTCCACTGGGTCGGGGTCTGGCTCCAGGTGACCTCGGGCCCGCCGGTGATGGCGTCGGCGCCGAAGCCGGTCCCGTGCTTGCTGCGCCAGCCGAGGCCCTGGTCCTCGATCGCCCCGCCCTCCGGCTCCGGACCGACGAAGGAGGGATCGCCCGCGCCATGGGTCTTGCCGAAGGTGTGGCCGCCGGCGATCAGGGCCACGGTCTCCTCGTCATTCATGGCCATGCGGGCGAAGGTCTCGCGGATGTCCCGCGCCGAGGCGACGGGGTCAGGATTGCCGCCCGGCCCCTCCGGATTGACGTAGATCAGGCCCATCTGCACGGCCCCCAGGGCCGAGTGCAGCTGACGCTCGCCGCTGTAGCGCTCGTCCCCCAGCCAAGACCCCTCGGGGCCCCAGAACAGCTCCTCCGGCTCCCAGGTGTCGGCCCGGCCGCCTCCGAAGCCGAAGGTCTTGAAGCCCATCGATTCCAGGGCGACGTTACCCACCAGGACGTAGAGGTCGGCCCAGGAGATCTTGGCGCCGTACTTCTGCTTGATCGGCCACAGCAGGCGGCGGGCCTTGTCCAGGTTGGCGTTGTCGGGCCAGCTGTTCAGAGGCGCGAAGCGTTGCTGCCCGCCGCCCGCCCCGCCGCGGCCGTCGGAGGTGCGATAGGTGCCGGCGCTGTGCCAGGCCAGGCGGATGAAGAGCCCGCCATAGTGCCCGAAGTCCGCGGGCCACCAGTCCTGCGAATCCGTCATCAGGGCGCGCAGGTCGGCGATCACCGCGTCCAGGTCGAGGCTCTTGAACGCCTGGGCGTAGTCGAACGCCTCGCCCATGGGGTTGGAACGGGGCGAATGCTGGTTCAGGCCCTCCAGGCGCAGATTCTGCGGCCACCAGTCGCGGTTGGTCCGGCGCGTCGCGCCGTGACCCATCGGGCATTGGCCCGGAGCGTTGTCATCAGCCATCTCTGTCTCCCTAGCGTTTGGATCCTGCCGAGCATGATGGCCCGGCGACCAACTCAACTGCCGCTAGAAAGACCCATTTTGATCGATTGGGGAAATCGATTGTTCCGATCCGCACCATAGAGCCGAACTATGGAGAAGATCGGCAACGCCTCAGGCGTCCATCACCTTGCCGGGCTCGATGGTGACGCTCTCGCCGCAGCCGCAGGCGTCGGTCTGGTTGGGATTGCGGAAGGTGAACTTGGCCGAGAGCTTGGTCTTCTCGTAGTCAATCTCGGTGCCGATCAGGAACAGCACCGCCTTGGGATCGATGAGGATGGTGACGCCCTTGTCCTCCACCACCTCGTCCAGGGGCCCGGCGGTCTCGGCATATTCGATGACATATTCGGACCCGGCGCAGCCGCCGTTCTTCACCCCCACCCGCAGGCCGGCATAGGGAACCTCGGCGCGGGCCATGATCTCGCGCACCCGCTCCGCCGCAGCGTCGGTCAGGGTGACGACCTTGGGCCGGGGGCGGCGGACGCGGGTGGCGGGCGTGAGGTTCAGATCGGTCATGTCATCTATATGGGTCAGAACATGTTCAATTGAAGTTTCGCCTCGTCGGACATCCGCGAGGGATCCCACGGCGGGTCGAAGACGAGATCGACCTTCACCTGGCCGATGCCGGGGATTTTCCGGACCGCGTCTTCCACCCAGCCCGGCATTTCCCCGGCCACCGGGCACCCCGGGGCGGTCAGGGTCATGTCGATGGCCACGTCCTTGTTGTCGGAGACGTCGACCTTGTAGATCAGGCCCAGCTCATAGATGTCGACCGGGATTTCGGGATCGAACACCGTCTTCAGCTGCTCGATGAGCTGATCGGTGATCGCGTCCAGCTCGGTCTGGCTGAGTTGCGGCGTCGTGATGGAAGAAGCGTCGTCCATGGGTCCGGGCTCTTACGCAAAGAAGGCTTGAGTACGGGTCAGGGCGTCGACGAAGGCGTCGGCTTCCCGCTCCGTATTATATAGGGCGAAGGAGGCGCGGGCGCTCGAGGTGACGCCAAAGCGCCGCATCAAGGGTTCCGCGCAGTGGGTCCCGGCCCGCACGGCGACGCCGTAACGGTCGAGGATTTGAGCCACGTCGTGGGCGTGGGCCCCGTCGATGGAGAAGGTGAGGATGGCGCCCTTGCCCGGCGCCTCGCCGATCACCTTCAGCCAATTGGCCCCGGCCAGGCCCTGGCGGACCCGGTCATAGAGCCGGTGTTCGTGGGCGGCGACGGCGGTCCGGTCCAGCTTGGCGAACCAGTCGATGGCCGCGCCCAGGCCGATGGCCTCCAGGATCGGCGGGGTGCCGGCCTCGAAGCGGTGCGGCGGGTCGGCGTAACGGATCTCGTCCAGGGCCACCGAGGCGATCATCTCGCCGCCGCCCTGATAGGGCCGCAGCGCGGCCAGGCGCTCGGCCTTGCCGTAGAGGACGCCGATGCCGGTGGGGCCGTAGAGCTTGTGGCCGGAGAAGACATAGAAATCGACGTCCAGGGCCTTCACGTCCACCGGCTGGTGGACGATGGCCTGGCAGCCGTCCAGCAGGACCACGGCGCCGGCCGCATGGGCCATGCGGGTGATCTCGGCCACCGGGTTCACCGTGCCCAGGACGTTGGACATGTGGGTCAGGGCCACGACCCTGGTCCTGGCGGTCAGCAGGTCGGGGATGGCGTCCAGGTCCAGGCGGCCGTCGTCGGTGACGGGGATGAACTTCAGGACCACGCCCTGACGCTCGCGCAGGAAGTGCCACGGCACGATGTTGGCGTGGTGCTCCATCTCGGTGAGCAGGATCTCGTCGCCGGCCTTCAGCGTGGCGCCGAGGCTCGCGGCGACCAGGTTGATGGACTCCGTCCCACCCTTGGTGAAGACGATTTCGGCCAGGTCTGCGTGAATGAAGTCGGCGACGCTTTGACGGGCCTTTTCATAGGCTTCTGTGGTTTCATTGGCGAGAGTGTGCAGACCGCGATGGACGTTGGAATAGGAGTGCTCCATGGCGTGGACCATGGCGTCGATCACCGCCCTCGGCTTCTGGGCCGAGGCGGCGCTGTCGAGATAGACCAGGGGCTTGCCGTTCACCTGGCGGGCCAGGATCGGGAACTCGGCCCGGATGGCTTCGGCGTCGAAGGCCATGGTCAGGCCCTCAGCCGGTTGGCGGCCCAGGCCCGGGCGAGGTCGCGGGCCGGCTCGTGGTCGATGCGCTCGATGACCTGGCCGACGAAGGCCTCGATCAGCAGGGCGCGCGCCTCGGTCTCCGGAAGGCCGCGCTGGCGCATGTAGAACAACGCCTCCTCGTCCAGGGCCCCGATGGTGTTGCCGTGGGCGCACTGCACGTCGTCGGCGAAGATCAGCAGCTCCGGCTTGGCGTCCACCTCGGCGCGGTCCGACAGGATCAGTGCGTTGTGGCGCATGCGGGCGTCGGTGCGGTCAGCGCCCTCCTCCACAACGATCCGACCCTGGAAGACGCCGCGGGACTGGTCGCGGACCACCCCCTTGGTGAGCTGGCTGGTGGTTCCGTCCACGCCCTGGTGCTCTACCACCGTGGTCAGGTCGGCGTGGCGCTTGCCGGCCAGCAGATAGGCGCCGTCGAGGCGGACCTCGGCCAAGGCGCCCGGATGGGCGATGCGGGTCTCGATCCGCTGGCGCCTGGCGCCGTCGGTGAGCAGGGTCTGGGCGAAGCGGGCCTCCGGGGCCAGGACCACGACGGTCGAGCTGACCGACACCGCGCCCTCGGCGTCGGCGGCGACCACGACGCGCTCCAGGCGGGCGCCCTTGGCCAGGGTGATCTCCAGGCCCGCGTCGGCCACGTAACCGTCGGCCAGGCCCTCATAGCTCTCCAGCAGGGTCAGGGTCGCGCCCTCCCCCAGCTCGATGGCGATGTGAGCTGCGTGGGACCCCTGCGCGGTGGACACGAAGCGCAGGCGCAGGACGCGGCTCTCGCCGGCGGCCAGGGTCAGGACGGCGGGGTCGCCGCGCAGGCGGCCGTTGATCAGCGCGATCTCGGCCTCGCCCAGGTCGCCGAACGGGCCGGGCGGCAGGGCGACGTCGCTGGCCGGCGATGCGGCCGGCAGGACGCGCAGCAGGCCGCGCAGGTCGGTCCACTTCCAGTCCTCGTCACGCTTGCCGGGCAGCAGGGTGACATCGCCGGATTTGAGGGCGGTGGCGAGACTCAAGCGGCCCTCGCGTACTTATCGTAGCCTTCGCGCTCCAGCTCGAGCGCCAGGTCGGGCCCGCCGGTGGCGACGATGCGCCCCGCCGACAGGACGTGGACCTTGTCGGGTTTGATGTAGTCCAGCAGGCGCTGGTAGTGGGTGATCACCAGCATGGAGCGGTCGGGCGCGCGCATGGCGTTGACCCCCTCCGACACGATCTTCAGGGCGTCGATGTCCAGGCCGGAATCGGTCTCGTCGAGGATCAGGAAGCGCGGGGCCAGCATGGCCATCTGGAAGATCTCCATCCGCTTCTTCTCGCCGCCGGAGAAGCCGACGTTCAGGGCGCGCTTGAGCATCTCGAAGTCGATCTTCAGGGCCGCCGCATGCTCGCGGGCCAGCTTCAGGAAGGCGGGCGCGGTGATCTCGGCCTCGCCGCGCGCCTTGCGCTGGGCGTTCATGGCCGTGCGGATGAAGGTCAGCGCGGGAACGCCCGGGATCTCCAGGGGATACTGGAAGGACAGGAAGACGCCCTTGGCGGCGCGCTCGTTGGGATCCAGGGCCAGGAGGTCCACGCCGTCCAGGGTGGCGGTTCCGCCGGTGACCTCATAGCCCTCTCGGCCGGTGAGCACGTAGGAGAGCGTCGACTTGCCGGCGCCGTTAGGACCCATGATGGCGTGGACGTCGCCCGCGGGCACATCCAGGCTCAGCCCCTTGAGGATCTCCTTGCCGTCCACCTCGGCGCGCAGGTTTTCGATATGCAGCATCAGACGGTCTCGTCGGCGAGGTAGCGGGCCAGCACGTCCAGAGCCTGTTCGACGGTGTCGACATACTCCTGCTTGGTGGGGGCCGCGGTGATGGTGGTGGCCGAACGCTTGTCGGCGGCGGTGACATTGACCTGGCCGTCCTCGAAATAGGCGCGCAGGCGGAAGTCCGGATGCTCGAGCATGACGGTGTAGCGCGAGCGGTCGAGGGTCAGCTTCTTCTCGGCCAGGAAGCCGGGATCGGCGGCCAGAATCTCGTAGAGCGCCACCGAACGGGCCTCGTCGGCCTCCTGGCGGACGCGCTCGGCGTCCTCGCGGGCGCGGCGCTCGGCGTCGCGTTTCAGACGCTCGGCTTCAAAGGCTTGCCTGAAGGACATGGCGGAGATCCGTTCCGATGGGGCGAGGGTCATCCGACGGACCCTTCGAGGGAGATGGCGACGAGCTTCTGGGCTTCCACGGCGAACTCCATGGGCAGCTCCTGCAGCACGTCCTTGACGAAGCCGTTGACCAGCAGCTGGACGGCCTCCTCCTGGGAGAGACCGCGCTGCATGGCGTAGAAGAGCTGGTCTTCCGAGAGCTTGGTGGTGGTGGCCTCGTGCTCGAAGACGCAGGAGCCGTTGCGGGCCTCGATATAGGGCACGGTGTGGGCCGCGCTGGTCTTGCCGATCAGCAGGGAGTCGCACTGGGTGAAGTTGCGCGCGCCCTTGGCCTTGGGGTGGGCCGAGACCAGGCCCCGATAGGTGTTGGAGGACTTCCCGGCGCTGATGCCCTTGGAGATCACGCGCGATCGGGTGTTGGCGCCCAGGTGGATCATCTTGGTGCCGGTGTCGGCCTGCTGGCGGCCGTTGGTGATGGCGATGGAATAGAATTCCCCCACCGAGCCCTCGCCGCGCAGGACGCAGGAGGGATATTTCCAGGTGATGGCCGAGCCGGTCTCCACCTGGGTCCAGGAGACCTTGGAGCGGTCGCCGCGGCAATCGGCGCGCTTGGTGACGAAGTTGTAGATGCCGCCCTTCCCCGTCACCGGATCGCCCGGGTACCAGTTCTGGACCGTGGAATACTTGATCTCCGCCTCGTCCAGCAGAACCAGCTCGACGACGGCGGCGTGCAGCTGGTTCTCGTCGCGCATGGGGGCCGTGCAGCCCTCCAGGTAGGAGACGTAGGCGCCCTTGTCGGCGATGATCAGGGTGCGCTCGAACTGGCCGGAATTCTCCGCATTGATGCGGAAATAGGTCGACAGCTCCATGGGGCAGCGGACGCCCGGGGGCACGTAGACGAAGCTACCGTCGGAGAAGACCGCGGCGTTCAGGCAGGCGTAGTAGTTGTCCGAAACGGGCACCACCGAGCCGAGATATTTCTTCACCAGCTCCGGATGCTCGCGGATCGCTTCGCTCATGGAGCAGAAGATCACGCCGACCTGCGCGAGTTCCTTCTTGAAGGTGGTGACGACGGAAACGCTGTCGAACACCGCGTCCACCGCGTAGCGTGGCGCGCCCTCGACCCCAGCCAGGACGGCCTGTTCCTTCAGGGGGATGCCGAGCTTCGCATAGACGGCCAGGATCTCCGGATCGACCTCGTCCAGGCTCTTGGGACCCTTCTTCTCGGAGGGGGCCGCGTAGTAGTAGCTGTCCTGATAGTCGATGCGCGGGAAGTGGACCTTGGCCCACTGCGGCTCGTCCATGACCAGCCAGCGCTCGAAGGCCTCAAGGCGCCACTGCAGCATCCATTCCGGCTCGTTCTTCTTGGCCGAGATGAAGCGCACGATGTCGGCGTTCAGGCCCTTGGGGGCGAAGTCCTGGGCGATGTCGGTGACAAAGCCATGCTGGTACTTCTCCAGGGCCTCGACGTGCTCGACGGTCTGCTTGACGGCGGCCATGACGGGACTCCTAAGCCGCCGGCGCGCGGCGGCGAGCCGCGTGACGGGAATGAACATCGCTCCAGGCGGCCACGAAGGCCGCCCAGTCGCTCTCGGTGGCGCCCCAGCCGCCGCTGACGCGGATGGCGTAGGGGGCGAGGTCGGTCAGGCCCATGGCGGTGAGCACGGCGCTGGCCTTGACCTTGCCTGAAGAGCAGGCCGAGCCGGCGCTGACCATGACGCCCATCAAGTCGAGGCCCATCACCTGCAAGTCCGAGGCGTGGCCGGGGCTGGCGACGCAGAGGGTGTTGGCCAGGCGCGGGGAGTCAGGGGCGATCACCACGGCGCCCTCGACCTCCAGACAGGCGGCGGCGAGGTCGCGCCAGGCTGATTGGGCGGCGAAGACCTCCAGGTCGCGCAGGGCGGCGCGGGCCGCGGCGCCGAGGCCGGCTATGCCCGCCACGTTTTCGGTCCCGGCGCGGCGTCCCCGCTCCTGCCCGCCGCCGTGCTGGCGGCGCACCAAGGTGGCGCGGGGGCCGAAGGTGAGCGCGCCCACGCCCTGGGGCCCGCCGAACTTGTGACCGGAGATGGTGAGGGTGTCGGCGCCCAGGGCCCGGCTGTCGACGGCGATCTTGCCGGCGGCCTGGATGGCGTCGACGTGCAGCCAGCCCTCGGCGGCGCGCACGATCTCGGAGGCCTCGAACACCGGCTGGATGACGCCGGTCTCGTTGTTGGCCAGCATCAGGGCCACGAAGGGCTTGCCGTCGGCGGCGTCCCAGGACTCCAGCCGGCTCTTCAGCCAGGCCAGGTCGGCCAGGCCGTCGGCGCCGACCGGAAGCAGCTCCATCGCCGCCCCGCTGGCCTTGGCGGTCTCCACCACGCTCTCGTGCTCGATGGCGCTGACGATCAGGCGCCGGGAGCCGGTGGCCACTGCGCTCTCGATGGCCAGCGCATTGGCCTCGGTGCCGCAGCCGGCGAACACCACGGTGGAGGCCGGACCGCCGATCAGGGCGGCGACGGACTCGCGGGCCTGCTCCACCACGGCGCGGGCGGCGCGGCCGGCGGCGTGGACCGAGGACGGGTTGCCGACGCTCTCCAGGGCCGTGGTCATGGCCGCGATGGTCTCGGGGCGGATGGGCGCGGTGGCGTTGTAGTCGAGATAGACGCCGGTCATGCGGCCTCCCGCGCGGCGCGCAGCTTGCCGGTGACCACGTCGGCCAGGCTGACCGAGGCGAGATAGCCCTCGATCTGGCGGCCCATCTCTTCCCAGAGGTCGTGGGTCAGGCAACGCTCGCCCTTCAGCATGCAGCCCTTGCCCTTGGGCGCGCAGCGGGTGGCGCGCAGGGGCTCGTCCACGGCCATGACGATGTCGGCGATGTTGGTGGTCTCGGCCGTGCGGGCCAGCAGGTAACCGCCGCCGGGACCGCGCAGGCTCTTCACCAGGCCGCGGCGGCGCAGACGGGCGAACAGCTGCTCCAGATAGGACAGCGAAATCTGCTGGCGGGTGGCGATCTCGGCCAGGGAGACGGCGCGCTCCCCCTCCTCGCCGCAGCCCTGGCGGCGCGCGAGATCGGCCATGGCCATCACGGCGTATCGGCCTTTGGTGCTGAGGCGCATGGGCGGCGAGGTCCGATTGCGAATTTTCGAGCGTTTGACGAGGCCCCTGTGCTAAAGCCGCCGCCTTGCGCGGGGCCATATCCCAGGAGCTCGTCCGATGGGCGTGATCTAGGAAGACCAAGCGCCTGAGTCAACTATTCGACGTGAGGATGGCATGCCTGAAGTGGTTCTGACCGGTGCGGCCGGACGCATCGAAGGCCGGTACTCGGCGGGGAAGAGCGAGACGGCGCCGATCGCGCTGATCCTCCACCCGCACCCGCGCGCCGGCGGCCAGATGAACCATCCCGTGGCGGTGCAGCTCTTCCACCTGTTCATGAAGCGCGGCTTCTCGGTCCTGCGCTTCAACTTCCGGGGCGTGGGCCGCAGCCAGGGCGAGTTCGACGCCGGCATCGGCGAGCTGGCGGACGCCGCCACGGCGCTGGACTGGCTGCAGACCACCAATCCCGCCGCCTCCCAGTGCTGGGTTGCCGGCTACTCCTTCGGCGCCTGGGTCGGCATGCAGCTGCTGATGCGCCGCCCGGAGACCGACGGCTTCATCTCCGTCTCGCCGCCCACCAACATGTACGACTTCAGCTTCCTGGCCCCCTGCCCGGCCTCCGGCCTGATCCTGCACGGCGGGGCCGACACCGTGGTGCCGCCGGTGGAGGTGGAGCGCGTGGTCTCCAAGTTGCGCACCCAGAAGGGCATCGTCATCGACCACGAGGTGATCGAGGGCGCCACCCACTTCTGGGCCGAGAACCTGCCCGACGTCGAACAGCGCGTCGGCGCCTATCTGGACAAGCGGATCGCCGCCGACCCGATCTAGGGCCCTCGCCTAGTAGAGCAGGTGCGGCTGGCGCGCGATCCGCCAGGCCTGCTCGTCGGGCAAGGTGATCGCATCCAGATCGTCGGCCGTCGCGGCCGGATCGTCCACCCATTCCCGCAGCAGCGGGCCGCCGTTGATCACGTCGATGGCCAGCTTCCCGAGCTCGTACTCGTAGGGGAAGTCGCGCCACAGCGGGTAGTCGGGATAGAGCCGGCGGATCGCCTTGAAGGCCAGGGCCTGGACGCGCCAGGGCTTGAAGGCCTGGTGGTCGTAGCTGGGATCCTCGGTGTGGATCTGCACGCCGTTGCAGAGCTTGCCCACATGCTTG
>JAZKBZ010000024.1:13336-17567 GCA_040388315.1 Pseudomonadota bacterium
TGGGCTCGAACCAGCACTCGCGCAGCAGGCAGCCCTTGAGCCACTGGGGCGCGAAGTCCCGCATCTCCGCCAGCACCGCGCGCGCGTCGATGTCGGGCGCGCCGAACCGCTCCAGGGGCCGGGTGGTGCCGCGGCCCTCCGACAGGGTCGCGCCCTCCAGCATCACCGTCCCGGCATAGGCACGCGCCATCCAGAGGTTGGGGGCGTTGGGGCTGGGATTGACCCAGGTCCGCTCGCCCAGCGGCCAGCCGTGGCCGGGGGCGGCCTCGGGCGCCCAGCCCTCCATCTCGATGACCCTGTAGGCGACGTCGAGATTCAGCATCTTGATGAACCAGGAGCCCATCTCGCCCAGGGTCAGGCCGTGGCGCATCGGCATCGGTCCGGCGCCGACGAAGCTTTCCCAGCCCTCGCGTAGAGTCAGGCCCTCGATGGGGCGGCCGGCGGGATTGGGACGGTCCAGGACCCAGACTTCCTTGCCGTGCTGGGCGGCGGCCTCCAGCATGTACCGAAGCGTGGTGACGAAGGTGTAGATGCGGCAGCCCAGGTCCTGCAGGTCGATCAGCACCACATCGAAGGTGCTCATCATCTGGCCCGTCGGCCGGCGCACCTCGCCATAGAGGCTGAACACCGGGATGCCGAGCACCGGATCGTCGAAGTCGGGCGACTCCACCATGTTGTCCTGCTTGTCGCCGCGCAGGCCGTGCTGCGGCCCGAAGGCCGCCGTCAACTGGATCCCATCACAGGCCGCCAGCGCATCCAGCGCATGGGTGAGGTCCTGGGTCACCGAGGCCGGATGGGCCACCAGGGCCACGCGCCGGCCCTTGAGCGGCGCGCGCAGGGTGGGATCGGCGAGGAGTCGGTCGAGGCCAAATTTCATGCGCGCTCTGCTGCGGTGATTTCGTGGGAAAAGCCATCGGCGTGATGGAAGTCCGCCCGGCCGGGCGGATGGGCCAGGGCCCAGTAGGATTTCAGGCCGTCGGTCTGCTCGATCACCGCCGACAGGGCCAGGCGCCACGGGGCGGCACGCGCCAAGCCTGGCAAGGCGTCCAGGGCCAGGACGGCCCGCAGGGTGAAGCGGTCGGCGGTCGCCTCGGTGGCGATCCGCGGATCGACGGCGTCGGCCGAAGGGGCCATGCCCTCGCGGTAGCCGCCGAACCGGTAGGCCGCCCACTGGCTCGAAGGCGCCAGGTTGAATTCGTAATAGCCGGGGTGGCCCACCTCCCCGACGAAGGCTTCCAGGCAGGTGTGGCGCCATAGCTCGTCGGTACGCGTGCTGGGGGCCCGCGGCGGCAGGGCGAGGGCGGCGATGTCGCCGCGCACGACATAGGTCAGGGCCAAATCTCCCGGGGCCGCCCAGGCAAGATCGACCTCCACACCGGTGGCCGCCGCGCCCTGCGAGTCTCGGTGCCGTTCCAACGCTAGACGCATGGCGGCATGCTAGCGGCCCCGGCGCGCAAGGTGGAGAGCAATTCGCGGCCCCGGGGCGCAAGCTTGACGAGACGGGCCCGGCGCCGGTAGCTAACCCCATGATCACCCGCGCCGCCCTCGCCGGACTTTACTACCGCCTGCCCTAGAGCAGGTGCGGATCGATCTCTCGCGCCACCCGTAACCCGGTCGGCGCCCCTCCCCTGAAATGACGGTCTCCGGCCTCTCGCCATGCAGGAGCCCAGTCAGATGTCCCTCGAAATCGCTGATGAGCGCGTGCTAGAGCCGCACGCGTCCTTTGAAGAGTCTCGATCCATGTCCGCCGACCAACCCGCCTTCAAGTCCGAGCTGCTGAAGACCATGCAGGCCCGCGGCTACATCCACCAGATCACCCATCCGGTGGAGCTGGACGAGGCGGCGGTGGCCGGGCCGATCACCGGCTACATCGGCTTCGACGCCACGGCGGCCAGCCTGCACGTCGGCAGCCTGATCCAGATCATGATGCTTCGCCGCCTGCAGCAGGCCGGCCACAAGCCCATCGTGCTGATGGGCGGCGGCACCACCAAGGTGGGCGACCCCACCGACAAGGACCAGTCGCGGCCCCTGCTGACCGAGGCCCAGATCCAGTCGAACATCAACAACATCAAGACGGTGTTCGCCAAGTTCCTGACCTTCGGCGACCGCCCCACCGACGCGGTGATGGTCGACAACGCCGACTGGCTGGACAAGCTGGGCTACGTCGAGTTCCTGCGCGAGTTCGGGGTGCACTTCACGATCAACCGCATGCTCAGCTTCGAGAGCGTCAAGCTGCGGCTTGAGCGCGAGCAGCCGATGACCTTCCTCGAATTCAACTACATGCTGATGCAGGCGACCGACTTCCTGGAGCTGGAGCGCAAGTTCGGCTGCATCCTGCAGATGGGCGGCTCCGACCAGTGGGGCAATATCCTCAACGGGGTGGAGCTGATCCGCCGCGTCGACCACAAGCCGGCTTTCGGCCTCACCACCCCCCTGCTCTCCACGGCCTCGGGCCAGAAGATGGGCAAGACGGTGGGCGGGGCCGTCTGGCTCAACGCCGACATGCGCAGCCCCTACGACTACTGGCAGTTCTGGCGCAACACCGAGGACGCCGACGTCGGCCGCTTCATGCGCCTGTTCACCGACCTGCCGCTGGCGGAGATCGAGCGCTACGAGGCCATGCAGGGCGCCGACATCAACGAGGCCAAGAAGGTGCTCGCCAATGTCGCCACCACCATGCTGCACGGAGCCGAGGCGGCCCGGTCCGCGGCCGAGGCGGCGCGCAAGGCCTTCGAGGAGGGCGCGCTTTCAGCCGACCTGCCCACCTTCGAGATTCCGATGACGGAGCTCGAGGTCGGGATCGTGCTGGCGGCGCTCGCCGTCGACGCAGGCCTGGCTGGGTCCCGCGGCGAGGCCCGTCGCCTGGCCAAGGGCGGCGGCCTGCGGGTGAACGACGCGGCCGAGACCGACGGCGATCGCACCCTGACGGCGGCCGACCTGGTGGAAGGCGTCATCAAGCTCTCGGCCGGCAAGAAGAAGATCGTGCTGATCAAGCCGGTCTGATCACATCTGCGGAGGGCGACGACGGCGTCGTCGCCCTTCCCAATCGAGGAACGACCATGAGCGACGTGACCGAAGGCGCCCCCGCCCCCGACTTCGAACTGGCCGGCGCAGACGGGCCGATGAAGCTCTCCGACTTCAAGGGCAAGGCCCTGGTGCTCTACTTCTATCCGAAGGACGACACCTCGGGCTGCACCAAGGAGGCCCAGGAGTTTTCGGCGCTCGCGGCGGAGTTCGCCAAGGCCGGGGTGAGTCTCATCGGGGTCTCCAAGGACTCCGTGGCCAGTCACGCGAAGTTTACGGCGAAATACGATCTGGCCATCCCCCTGGGGTCCGATCCCGAGGGCGCGGTCATCGAGCGCTACGGGTCCTGGGTCGAGAAGAACATGTATGGCCGCAAGTACATGGGCATCGAACGCTCCACCTTCCTGATCCAGGACGGCAGGCTCGCCCGGATCTGGCGCAAGGTGAAGGTCCCCGGCCACGCGGCTGACGTCCTGAAGGCCGCGAAAAGCCTTTAAGCTCAAGCTTTCGCGGGGACTCGCGGCGCGGAGTCGCCCACCCGCCATGATCGCGTGCAGCGGGAACCTTCGCGTCCCAGGGCTGTTGTAGAATTGTCGCGGGCTGCCGGTTTACGCCTCAGACACGCCCTTGAATTGTCTGAGAAGCTAGCGCGGCCGTTCACGCGCGGTTAACCAGTCAGGTTAAGAATTGGGCTGATCCGGCTTGCGCTCCCCCGTGGCGCGAAGCCCCTTGCGTGTTTTCAAAATCTCATCGCATATCGCCGGAACTTCAGTTCCTAGCCGTCGCGGTGTGTATGTCACGCTTTTCGCGCCTTCGCCGATCGCTGGAAGAGCTTTTCCCCGAACGTCACCTCTATGTCCGCTCCGGCGGAGAGATGCGGGCGTTCGTTCTGACCACCGGAAAACAACTCACCTTCGCCTCGGTCCTGGCGGTCTGCGCCCTGTGGATGGGCGTCTGCACCGCGGCCATGATGGTGAACGCCATGGCCCTGTCGGCGACCGATCAGGAGATCGCCCGCACCCAGGCCAAGTACGAGCGCTGGATCGCCGACCGCCAGGCGCGACTCAACAGCGCCGTGGCCCAGCTCAATGCCTCCAACGGCTCGGTGGACGAACTGGCCCTGACCATCGAGAAGCGCCACGCGGCCCTCGCCATGCTGCTGACCGACGTGAAGGGCGCGCCGGGCCTGACCCAGGCCCTGGCCCCC
>JAZKBZ010000024.1:17577-24659 GCA_040388315.1 Pseudomonadota bacterium
TCAACCGCGCCAGCCGCGTTCCGGCCGGAACCAACCCCATGCGGCGCATCGAACTGGTGCGCGCCAGTCAGGAGCGGTTGATCGACGCCGCCGACAATTTCGCCAAGAGCCGGGCCGATCGCCTGCGCCTGGCCTTCCGCCTCGCCGGCCTGACGCCGACCTCCTACACACCCAAGGGCGGCTCCCTTGGCGGACCGCTGATCGAGGCCAAGGATCCCCGCGCGCTCGCCGCCGTGCTGGACGTCGACGAGGGCTTCGCGGTGCGCATTCAGCATGCGGCCACCAACATGTCGGAGGCCACGGCCCTGGCTGAGGCCGCCGCCAAGCTGCCCTTCGCCCGGCCCACCAACCACACCGGCCAGTCCAGCGGCTTCGGCGTCCGCTTCGATCCCTTCACCCGGCGCCCGGCCTTCCACTCCGGCCTCGACTTCGTGGGCGGGTTCGGGGTGCCGATCTATACGACCGCGCCGGGCGTGGTGTCGTTCACCGGCCAGCGTTCGGGATATGGCAACACCATCGAGATAGACCATGGGGGCGGCTTCAAGACGCGCTACGCCCACCTGCAGGCCATCGGGGTCAGCACCGGGCAGCGCGTGGCCGTGGGTCAGAGGATTGGGGCCATGGGTTCGACCGGCCGCTCCACTGGTCCGCATCTTCATTACGAGGTCTGGGTCAACGGACGCGCCCAGAACCCCGACCGTTTCGTGAAAGCCGGCGATTATGTTCTCCAAGACAGCTAAGACCCCCGCCAAGCCTCCGGTGAAGTTCGACGCCACGCCCGCTCCCCTGGCGGCCGAGCCCCAGCGCAAGGCGCCGCGCGCGGCCTCGCTGATCAGCGAGAACATCACCATCGAGGGCAATGTCACCGGCGAGGGCGAGGTCCATATCGACGGCGTCGTCCGCGGCGACGTGCGGGTGGGCAAGCTGACCGTCGGTGAAACCGGCCACATCGAGGGCGGCGTCTACGCCGAGGCCATCGAGGCCCGTGGCCGCATCATCGGGGCGGTGACCGCCAAGCAGGTGCGCCTCTACGGCACCGCCTATGTCGACGGCGACATCACCCATGAGCAACTGGCCATGGAGACCGGCGCCTTCTTCCAGGGCCGCAGCCTGAAGTTCCAGCGTCCGGCCACCCCGCCCACGCCGGCCCCGAGCCCGCTCGCCCAAGCCCCCGCCCCGACCCCGGGTCTGGCGCCCAAGCCGGTCTAGGCCGAGTTCGCCGTCTCCAAACCGCAAGGTTGCGGCCCGGCGCGCAAGGGCTAAGCTTGCCCGTGGGTATGGGAGCGCGACATGGACCAGATGCTGCAACCGCTACGGAAGTACGCCGAATTCAACGGCCGCGCCCGTCGCTCGGAATACTGGCTCTTCTTCCTGTTCATCTTGATCGTGCAGATCCTGGCCAGGGTGCTGTCCTGGTTCGTCGGCGGCGATCTGGAGCGTGATCCCTTTGGATCGCCGGCCGCGGCGATCGTCGCCCTCGCCTATATCGGCTTCTGCCTCTACGTCTTCGTGCCCGCCCTGGCGGTGAGCTTCCGCAGGCTGCACGACAGCGGCCGGACGGCCTGGTGGCTGCTGCTGGGCCTGATCCCGATCCTGGGTCAACTGGTGGTGCTGATCTTCATGGTCCTGGAAGGGACGCCTGGAGACAACCGTTTCGGCCCCGATCCGAAGGCCACCGTTCCGCCGGCGCCCGACACTCAGACGGTGACGTAGGCGCCGTCGCGGAGCATCGGCGCCGCAGCGCTGACCTCGAGCTCGAGGGCCAGGTCCACATCGATCGCAAAGCCGCGCTCGATAAGCTCGCGGCCCGACTGGCAATCGCGGATCAGCGCCTCCAGGTCGGGCGCGGCGCTGCGCCAGGCGTCGCGGGCCAGGCGGGCCTCGGCGGTCATCTCACCGTCCAGGGCGTCGATGACGGCGCCGGCGCCGATCAGGTCCTCGAGGGCCGGGCGCAGGGTGTCGCCGGGCCAGCGTTCGCCCGCCGGGATCAGGCCGATGTCGCCCTGCCCCGCCAGCGCCCGGGCCTTGGCGGCCACGGCCTTGGCGTTGCGCAGGCAGCCTGCGAGGACGGGGGTGTCTCCACAGGCCAGCGAGAGCCGCGAGCCGTTCGGTGAGGGCAGCAACAGGCGGTCGCCGGGGTTCAGGTCACGCAGGCTGGCGGGCGACAGGCTGAACTGGCCGCCCGCGGCGCGCTTGGGGGCCGCCGCCATGGCGCCGACTTCCTCGGCCGCGGCCTTCGCCGCCTCGTGGTCGCCCAGCGGGAAAGGATAGATCCAAGCCCCGCGCTCCACGGCGATATCTACCGCCGTGGAGAAGGACAGCACATCGACGATCACGAAGACCGAGACCCGCGGCCTCAAGGCCTCGATCCCTTCCCGAGCCCACTCGCAACGGATCATGCCGGCCTCCGTCAGGCGTCGCGGGTGACGCCCACCCGCTGGGCCAGGGACGCCCCCATGAAGGCGTCCAGATCGCCGTCCAGCACCCCTTGGGTGTCGGAGGTCTCCACCTCGGTCCGCAGGTCCTTGACCATCTGGTAGGGCTGCAGGACGTAGGAGCGGATCTGGTGGCCCCAGCCGATGTCGGTCTTCTGGTCCTCCATGGCCTGGGCCTCGGCCTCGCGCTTCTGCAGCTCCAGCTCGTAGAGGCGGGCCCGCAGCATCTTCCAGGCCTCTTCCCGGTTCTGGTGCTGCGAGCGCCCGGCCTGGCAGGCTACCGCCACGCCGGTGGGAATGTGGGTCAGGCGCACCGCGGAGTCGGTCTTGTTGATGTGCTGGCCGCCCGAACCGGAGGCCCGGTAGGTGTCGGTGCGCACGTCGGAGGGGTTGATGTCGATGACGATGGTGTCGTCCACCACCGGATAGACCCAGACCGAGGCGAAGCTGGTGTGGCGCTTGGCGGCCGAATCGAAGGGCGAGATGCGCACCAGGCGGTGGACCCCGGCCTCGGTCTTCAGCCAGCCATAGGCGTTGTGGCCCTTGATCTGCAGGGTCACCGACTTGATCCCGGCCTGTTCACCGGAGGTCTCCTCCAGGAACTCCACCGTCATGCCGTGGGCCTGGGCCCAGCGGGTGTACATGCGCAGCAGCATGCCGGCCCAGTCGTTGGACTCGGTGCCGCCGGCCCCGGAATTGATCTCCATGAAGGCGTCGTTGCCGTCGGCCTCGCCCGAGAGCAGAGCCTCCAGCTCGGCGCGGCCGGCGCGCTCCTTGATGGCCTTCAGCTGGGCGCGCGCCTCATCCAGGGTCGCCTCGTCGCCCTCCTCGTCGGCGAGCT
This sequence comes from Pseudomonadota bacterium, assembly GCA_040388315.1. Classification (GTDB taxonomy): domain Bacteria; phylum Pseudomonadota; class Alphaproteobacteria; order Caulobacterales; family Caulobacteraceae; genus Phenylobacterium. The sequence continues at coordinate 20,854 of JAZKBZ010000024.1, forward strand.
CGGCATAGCCGAGCGCGTCCTCTAGGTCGCGTTCGATGGCGAGCACCGCCTCCACGCTGGCGGCCAGCTGGCTGCGTTCGCGGGTGATGGCCTGGGCGGCCGCGGCGTTGTCCCAGAGGGTCGGGTCCTCGACCCGGGCGTTCAGCTCGTGAAGTTTTCGAAGCGCCGGTTCCCAGTCAAAGACGCCTCCTGAGCAGTTCGATCGACTGCTCGATGTCGGCCTTGGCAGCCTCAACATCCGCTCTCATGGGGAATTCCTTCGAAAGGTGAGCCGGGGGCAGTAGCGGTTTGCCCGCCCTAGTACAACCCGCTCATATCGTCCTGCTTCTTGGGCGGAGCCGGCGGCGCGGGCGCACCGGTCGGCTGACCGTCGGGCCAGACCTGGCTGTAGGGCTGCGGCCCCTCGCTAGGACGGTAGGCGCCCGCCGACACGGCCACCTTGGGCTCCGTGCCGGGCTTGAAGGCCTCGCGGATGCCCCGGACCATGACGAACTTGGCGTTCTTGGGCGCCTTGAACTCGGTCTTGGGCAGGCCCTTGGTGGCCTCCATCATGAACTCGGTGAAGATCGGCACCGCGGCCGTGGTGCCGGTCTCGCCCTCGCCCAGGCTGCGGTTGTCGTCGAAACCGACGAAGATCCCGGCGACGATCTGCGGCGTGAAGCCGACGAACCAGGCGCTGCGGTACTCGTTGGTGGTGCCGGTCTTGCCGCCGACCGGGCGGCCCAGCACCGAGGCGGAGGTCGCCGTGCCGCGCTGGACCACGCCCTGCAGCATGGAGGTGATCTGATAGGCGGTGATGGGGTCCATCATCTGGGCCCCGCCCGGCGCGACGCGCGGGCTTTCATCGCCGTTGAAGCCGGCGTCGCAGCGGGGGCAGTCGCGTTTGTCGGCGCGGAAGATGGTCTTGCCCTCGCGATCCTGCACCAGCTCGATCAGGTGTGGTTCGACCTTGCGTCCGCCGTTGACGAAGGAGGCGTAGGCGGCGGTCAGCTTGAAGGGAGTGGTCTCGCCGGCGCCCAGCGCCATGGCCAGAACCGGTTCCATGTCGCGCACGACGCCCAGCTTGATGGCCATGTCGCGGATCTTCGACATGCCGACCCCCTGGGCCAGGCGCACCGTCATGGCGTTGCGCGACAGCTCCAGGCCCTTCCGCAGGGCCAGCGCCCCATAGTACTTCTTGTTGTAGTTCTCCGGCGTCCAGTCCTCGCCGGCGTTGCCCTTCAGGGTGATGGAGCTGTCCATCACCACGCTGGCCGGGGTGTAGCCGTTCTCCAGCGCCGTGGCGTAGACCAGCGGCTTGAAGGCCGAACCTGGCTGGCGCATCGCCTGGGTGGAGCGGTTGAAGTTGGAGAGCGAGAAGGAATAGCCGCCCACCATGGCCAGGACGCGCCCGGAATTGGGCTCCATGGCCACCAGGGCCCCGTTGACCGCCGGCACCTGCTTCAGGCGATAGCCGCCGCCCTCGACGGGCTCCACGAAGATCAGGTCGCCGACGACGGGGACCCCCCTGCCGGCGCGCGCCCAGGCGACGTCCTCGCCCACCAGGGCGCCGGTGTCGCCGCTCTCGGCCACCTGGATGCGGACATTGGTGTTGGAGGATTCGGTGACCACGGCGGGCCGCCAGGTGCGGCGTTCGGCGGGAAGGGTCTTCTTCTTGGCCAGGGCCTCCCAGCCCGGGGCGATGGTGACGTGGCCCCAGGCTCCGCGCCAGCCGTGGCGGCGGTCATACTGCTCCAGGCCATGCATGAGGGCCACGCGGGCCGCCGTCTGCATATGCGGATCGAGGGTGGTGCGCATGTAGTAGCCGCCCTCGTTCAGCCTCTGGCCGAGGGTGGCCAGGCCGCGGCGGCGCACCTCCTCCACGAAGAAGTCGGCGTCGCGGTACTTGGCGCGGCTGGGGGCGTTCTGGACCTTGAGGTCTTCCTTCAGCGCCTTGTCGGCGTCGGCGCGGCTGACCCAGCCCAGGTCGGCCATCTGGCCGATGATCCAGTTGCGGCGGGCGATGGCGTTCGCCTTGCGCCGAATCGGATGGTAGTTGTCCGGCCCCTTGGGAAGCGCCGCCAGATAGGCGCACTCGGCCAGGCTGAGGTCGGAAATCGACTTGCCGAAATAGTTGTAGGCCGCCGCCCCCACGCCATAGGAGCGGTATCCGAGCCAGATCTCGTTGAGATAGAGTTCGAGGATCTGCTCCTTGTTCAGCGTCTGCTCCAGACGCCGGGCCAGGATGGCCTCCTTCAGCTTGCGGCCGACGGTGGCGTCGCTGGTGAGCAGGACGTTCTTGGCCACCTGCTGGGTGATGGTGGAGCCGCCCTCCAGCCGCTTGCCGCGGGCCGCGTTCAGCACGTTGCGCATCATGGCCCGGGTCAGGCCCATGGCGTCCACGCCCGAGTGCTGGAAGAAGTTGCGGTCCTCGGCCGCCAGGAAGGCCTGGGCCAGCTGGGGCGGGATGTTGTCATAGGGGACGAAGATCCGGCGTTCGCGGGAGAACTCGCCGATCAGGGTGCCGTCCCAGGCATAGGCCCGGGTGGCGGTGGGCGGACGATAATCCACCAGATCTCCCGCATCGGGCATGTCATGGAACAGCCAGGCCGCATAGATGGCGATGGCGAACCCAGCCACCGCGATTGCGCTCAACACGGCGACGCCGGCGATCGCGACCCATCTTTCCGGGGGGTTCAAGACTGACAGACCTCCGCGGGCGCCCTCCTCCCGCATCGCCATCGTCTAGAGCGGCTTTCGAAAAAGGGAAAGCCGGATTTGCGCGGGCCTCAGACTTAGCGGGAAGCCAGCCTCGTCTCCTGGGCGAAATAGGCGTCGATCGAGTCACCCACCGCATTCATCAGACGGGCGCGGCCGGCCGGATCGCGCAGGAAGGCCTCGTCCTCGGCGTTGTTGACGAAGCCCATCTCCAGCAGCACAGCGGGCACGTCGGGGGCCAGCAGCACGGCCAGGCCGGCTTCGCGGTGGCTGCGGCGCAGCAGCATCATGTCGCCGTCGGAAATCCGGTCGAGCAACATCTCGGCGAACTTGGCCGAACGGTTCTTGGTGGAGCGCTGGGTCAGGTCGAACAGGATGCCCGAGACACCCCGGTCGCCCTGCAGCCCGGCCTTCATGAACCAGTCGTCCTTGGAGACCAGCTTGGCGGAGCGGGCCACGGCGCGGTCGGCCAGGGTGTAGACGCTGGCGCCCCGGGTGTTTGTCGTCGGGCCTGAGTCGGCGTGCAGCGAGATGAACAGGTCGGCCCCGGACTTGCGGGCGATGGGCACTCGGGTTTCCAGGGGCACATAGACGTCGGCCGACCGCGTCATGACGACGCGGTAGCGGCCGGTGCGCTCCAGGCGCGACTTCAGCGCCAAGGCCGCGGCCAGGGTGACGTCCTTCTCGTAGCCGTTGGAGCCGATGGCGCCGGGATCCTTGCCGCCGTGGCCGGCGTCGATGACGACGGTCTTCTTGAGCGACAGCGGCGGCGGACGAATGGCGGCGGGCGCCGAGATCATCATCACCCGGCCCGCGCCGGCGGCGGAGGGCGTCGCGGCGGCCAGGTCGATCACATAACGGTAGTTGGCGGCGCCGTCGGCCGGCGGCAGCAGGAAGCGACGCTTGATCACCGCGTCGGAGGCCAGGTCGATGCGCAGGCGCGCCCCCATGGGGCCGCCATCCAGCACCCAAGTCTTCACCAGGCCCTGGCCCGCGCCCTGCAGGGTGCGGTCCACATTGACGCCCGGCAGGTTCATGACGACGCGGCGGTCATCCTGGCCGTCGGAGGCCACCTTGCCGGTGGCCGAGCGGTCGAGGTCGATGACGAT
>JAZKBZ010000024.1:24669-25073 GCA_040388315.1 Pseudomonadota bacterium
GGCCTGCCGCTCCCGACACGGCTGACGGTGAGACGCCGCCCGAGGCGCTGGCTTGGCCCACGGCCGCGAAGGCGAGGCAGCACACGCCCGCGGCGACCGCCGCCAGGGTACGCTTTCCGAACTTTTTGAAGACGCCGCCTACTTTCGCGAGCATCCGGCCCCACACCACACGCATCTGATTTGAACCCCATATACCCCTTAACAGCGTGGAGAAACGGTTAACCCCTCCAGGCTGAACCGGGGCTGAAGCCGATTGTCTTTCTTTTTTCAGCTTAGTGTTGCAATGTCGCGGCCGCGCCGGAGGACGTCCTGCCTGTCAGGACCATGTTCCGCGCGAAAGCCTGCGTCGGCTTCGGCCGAATCCTCGGCCATGACGCATCAATCCGATCCGCGCTCCCTCAAAG
>JAZKBZ010000025.1:0-1121 GCA_040388315.1 Pseudomonadota bacterium
GCATCATCCCGGCCGATCAGATCGACGACACCCCCGCGCCCCCTTCCGGGCGCCGGGTCATCCCCGCCGATCAGGTGGCTGACGAGCCCAAGCGCAAGAGCCCCCTGCTCGACAAGCTCATGGGCTACACCAAGGCCGCGACCCGCCTGACGGTGCCCATGGCCGGGCCGCTCTATGACGCCATGGAGCCCGGAAAGGCCGTGGAACGCGCCAAGGCGGGCTTTGATGGCCTTCGGCAGCACGAGACGGACAGCCAGGACCCCGAGGCGCAGGCGCTCAACATGGCGGGCCGCTACGGCCCCGGCCTGGCCGCGACAGCTCTCTTCCCGCCGGCGGGCGCCGCCGACCTGGCGGGCCTGGCCGCCCTGCGCTATGCCCCCGCCGCGGGCCGCGCGGGCTTCACCGCCGCGCGCCTGGCCGCCGGTGCGGCCTCCGCGGGCACCACGGCGGGCCTGGGCACGCTTGCGGCCTCTACCGTGGCCGGAGATCCTGCCCCGGCCGAAGCGGCCCAGGTGGGCAAAGAATACGCCATCGGCGAGCTCGCGGCCCCTGCGGTCGAAGCCGTTGCCGCCCCCATCTGGCGCGGTGGGAAGGCTCTTGCGTCCGGCGCGCTCGAGCGGTCGGGGAGCCTCTTTAGCGGCATCCCTGCGGCGGCTTGGGAAACGCTCGACAAGGCGGGTGAGAAGGTCGCCGGGTATGCTCGTCAAGGCATGACGACCGACGCTGACAACAAGCCCATCGCGCGCGCCCTGGAAGCGGCTAAGGGGATCGCTCAGACAGCCAAGGAAAAAGCGCAGGGCTTCGGTCGCGATGCTCAGAATAAGATTCTCGATGTCGCCAAAGGGGCCGGGAAGAATTACCAGAACATGATGAGTTATCTCCACGAGGATATGTCGGGGGATAAATTCGATGTGGCTGGCAAGGTGTACGACAAGATGGAGCCCTACATCAAAGAGCAGGGCGCGGAATTGCGCTCGCCTGTCGGGGCCAAGGCCGAGGACGCGTCGAAGATTTTTCACACCTACTATCAGCGCATTAAGAGCTCACTCCAAGAGGGCATGAACCCTGGCGAGGCGGCCGACATCCTTCAGGGCCTGACCGATGTGCAACGCAACTACAAG
>JAZKBZ010000026.1:0-8914 GCA_040388315.1 Pseudomonadota bacterium
CGGCACCGTCCTGACCCCCCTGCCGCCGGTCCAGACCGAGCCCGTCCTGGCCCAGGCGCCCGCCGCCGCCGCCGCGCCGAGCGCCGCCAGCACGCCGGCCGCCCCCGCGGCCGGCGGCCCGGCCGGAACCTGCTGGCGCTATTCGGGCGCGGCCTGGTCCAAGCTGCCCTCGGAAATGTCGCTCGGCGCCTGCGTCCAGGCCCTGTTCGCGGGTCACTGCGAACGCTCCGGCGGCGCGACCTATGGCCGCTGGATGGCCCAGACCCTGCGTCTGGTCCCGGGCAAGGTCGAGGTCTCCGGCGACAACCGCAGCTTCCGCACCCTGGTGGAGCAGGGCCCCGGCTGCGCCATCCCGTCGATCGGCTAGAGCCCTTTCCGATCTGATTGTTTCAATCAGATCGGATGAAAAGGGCTCTACTTCCAAAGGTTAGAGCATTTTTCGATCCGATAACCGTTTCACACTTATCGGAAAATGCTCTAGCGCAAAGGCCACTCGCGCGCCGCAATCGGGCTGTGTAGTCTGACGCCATGGTTCGCAATCTCCTCCTGCTCGGCGCCGCCCTCATCGCTCTCGGCGCCTGCGCCAAACGCACCGTGCCGCCCGGCGACGTGGGCGTCTGCTACGTGGTCCAGTTCCAGAAGGACGGGACGCTGAAGTACAACAAGCTGGTGAGCGGCCTCTCGGATCTCGAGCACTGCGCCGCGTCCCTGGAGGCCATGCGGGTCAAGTTCCTGCGCATGGGTGGCAGCCAATACGAGATCACCGGCGCCTATCAGGGCAACTTCATCTTCCTGCAGAAGGAGGGGGTGCTGACCGCGCCCTCCCTGGAGGCCCACCGCTATGTCGCCCTGGTCCGCACCGGCGACGGCCGGCTCGCCGTCCCCGGGGCCATGCCGCGGGAATAGGCGCGCGACCCTACGCCACGCGCCGCCGAGCCAATGGGCTGTGGACGGTCTGCGCCAAACGTGAACGAAGGCAGAACATTAACATTGATCGCGCGCGACGCCTCGTCTAGCGTGCCGCGCATGGACCGACGGTCCGCATCTACGGAAAAGACAGGAACAGCGACATGGCGGGCAGCGTCAACAAGGTCATTCTGGTCGGCAATCTGGGCGCCGACCCCGAAATTCGCAGCCTCGGCTCGGGCGATCGCGTCGCCAATCTGCGCATCGCCACGTCGGAGACCTGGCGTGACAAGAGCTCGGGCGAGCGCAAGGAAAAGACCGAGTGGCACCGGGTGGTGATCTTCAACGAGAACCTCGTGAAGGTGGCCGAGAACTATCTGAAGAAGGGCTCCAAGGTCTATATCGAGGGCTCGATCCAGACCCGCAAATGGACCGACCAGTCGGGCGTGGAGAAGTTCTCCACCGAGATCGTGCTGCAGAAGTTCCGCGGTGAGCTCACCATGCTGGACGGCCGCGGCGACGCCGAACGCGACGAAGGCGGCGGTTATGGCGCCTCGGACCGTGGCGGCTTCTCCTCCGGTCCCCGCGCCCAGAGCGCGGCCCCTCGGGAAGATTTCTCCGCCGACCTGGACGACGAAATTCCATTCTAGGGCTTGAGGCGGCTACCGGTTCAGGCGCCCGTCAGGCTCCAAACCTAAGGCGGCGCGTGGGGTCCGGGCGCCCTGAAGATTTCGGGCAAGGCCGCCTGCAGGGTCGAATAGTGCGACAGGCCTGGCAGGCGGATGACGGGTCGAGCATTGGGTAGCCGCCGCGCCAGGGCCTCGGCCATGGCCGGTGGGGTCCAGTTGTCCAGGTCGCCGTGCCAGAGCACCACGTCACTGGCGATCTTGGGCGCAATTTCCCCCCACGGCTGGACATAGGCGCAGACCTCGCGGGCGTAGCCGTGCACGCCCTCGGTCAGGGCCCGGCGGAAGAGGGCGCTCACGCCCGCGACGAAGGCGGGGTCGTCTTGGAGTAAGATGTCCTGTCCCCGGGCGCCGGCGAAGATCTGAGCGATCAGACGCCGCGGCGCGATCTCGGCGATCCGACCCTGGACCCAGGTCAACAGCGCCAGGAGCCAGGGGGACCGGCGGGCCGCCTGGAAGACGGGTTTTCCGGCCATCTGATCCAGATAGTCCCCGGTCTCGAGCGGCGCGGCGGCCGACACCAGATCGATCCGGCTCACGCGCCCGGCTAGCCGGGTCGCAACCTCCAACGCCACGAAGGCGCCCAGGGAGAATCCCACCAACCGGATGGCCCCTTCGGGAAACCGCGCCCTGATCTCCAGCGCCAGCTGGTCCAGATAGGCCGGCAAGGGAAGGGACGGCCAGGCGGGGCCTCGATCGGGTGCGAACACATCCTTGGGGGCGCCTTCGAACAGGCTCAACTCAGCCGGACCGCCCGGCTGGCCGTGGAAATAGACGAACTGTCGCACTGGCATGCCTAGCTGTCGGAACCGATCTGATCCTCCAGGCTCCCGAGGTTCGCCCGTCGGATCTCGGCGGCCTCGGCGTCATAGAGGAAGGGCAGGAAGGCGTAGCGGCGGCCCTTGGTCACCGGCGTGGCCTCATGCAGCAGGGCGCAGGAGAACACCACCGCTCCGCCGGTGGGCGGGCGATAGGTCTTGCTGCCGAATTCCGCGAAAGTCAGATTCCCGCCCTCGAAGTCCTCGGCGTTCAGGTTGATGGAACAGGCGAAGCGGCGGTGGGCGGTCCCCGGCGTGGTGTCGTCGCGGTGCGGCTTGAAGTAGCCGCCCTCCTCGGCGCTGTAGCAGGCCGCCAGGTAACGCTCGATGTGGGTGACCTTGAACTGGAACACCTTGCGGATCTGCGGGATCAGCCGGTGGGTCAGGGCCAGCCGGGTTTCCCGCGCCAGGTCGGGATCGCTGATCATGGTGTCGCGGCGCTTCTTGTAGCCGTCGAGCATGCCGACCGTCTTGCCGCCGATCTCCCGCATCACCCCCGAGGGCGTGCCGCCGTCGGCCTCGTAGTGGGCGATCAGCCGCCGGCAGAGGTCGGGCTCGAAGATGCGCGGGGCGATCAGCACCGGGGCGTGCAGCGGAACCCCGGCATGGTCCTCCGGGGCGGGCAGCCTGCGCAGCAGCTCGAACAGCCGCTCGGCCTTGTCTATGTCGGTGATCCCCAGGATGCACTCGGCCGGGTCCAGCAGCACCCAGCGGGGCCGGGCCTGGCCCTGGGCGTCCAGGGCCTCGAACAGCCGGCTCACCGCCCCGTCGCGATCCAGGAACCAGCGCAGGCCCTGCTGATCGCGCGCCATGGCGATCGCGCCCTCGTCGCGCAGCACGCCATAGGCCGAGAGGCGAACGTCGTCGAACAGGTCGCGGTGGGCCACGATCTGGGCCAGGGCCCGACGGCGGCCCGCTTCGTCGGTCGGCAGGAAGCCCAGCAGGATGTAACGGCCCCCGAAGGCGGCCGAGGTGTAACGCGGATTGCTGGTCGTCGGGCAGACGAACCGCGGCGCCAGGGCGCCCAGAACCATAGCCATTCTTGAGGTTTGCGGCCCGGCGCTCACGGTTGCAAGGCGTCTGTTGAGCGCCGAAGCCGCGCGCCTACCCCTTTGGAATCGCCGCGCAGGCGATGCGCGGGCCCGCGCCGCCGATGGGCTGGGTCTTGTGGTCGTCGGGATTGGCGTGGATCACCAGGGCCGAGCCGTCGGCGTCCATCAGGTCGGGCTTGGCGCCGCCGCCCCCCAGGGTGACATAGGTGGAGAACAGTTCGGCCGTCCCGGTCCCGTCGGCGGCCACATAGAGGTTGGGCAGGTCGCCGGCCTCGTTGCCGTCGGGGTTGAGCAGGCCGTGGACCACGCTGGCCTGGCCATGGACGTGGGCGCCGGCCGAGGTGAAGCCGACCGCCGAGCAGTCGCCCTTCTCGTGGAAATGCAGGCCGTGCCAGCCGGGCGTCAGGCCCTTGATCTCCAGCTTCAGCAGCACCCCGTTCGGGGCGCCGGTGAGGGTCGCGACGCCGGCTGAGCCGCCGGTGGAATTCTTCAAGTCGATCCGAAGGTTGGCCGGCGGTGTGGCGGCGAGGGCGGCGGTTGCGGTCACGCTGGCGATCAGTCCGAGCAGGGCATATCTCATGGCGGCTCCTAAGGCGTTTCCCGGGCTCACGAAGGTTGGCCTCGGGGGTCCTGGGATGTTAACAACTGAACTCTGATTTCCAGTCCGATTCCAACGGCGAAAAATTCCCCTTGAGCGACGACAGCACTATCCCTCCGGACGACGGCCGGCGCGGGGGCATCGCCCCTATCGCCATCGAGGACGAACTCAAGAAGTCCTACCTCGACTACGCCATGAGCGTCATCGTCAGCCGCGCCCTTCCGGACGTGCGCGACGGCCTGAAACCGGTGCATCGCCGCATCCTGTTCTCGATGAGCGAGCAGGGGCACACCCCTGACCGCTCCTATGTGAAGTCGGCCCGCGTCGTGGGCGACGTGATGGGTAAGTATCACCCGCACGGCGACCTCGCGATCTACGACACCCTGGTCCGCCTGGCCCAGCCGTTCTCCATGAGCCAGCTGCTGATCGACGGTCAGGGCAATTTCGGCTCGGTGGACAACGATCCGCCGGCGGCCATGCGCTACACCGAGTGCCGTCTGACCAAGGCGGCCATGGCCATCCTGGCCGATCTCGACAAGGACACGGTCGACTTCAAGGACAACTACGACGGCTCCGAGCATGAGCCCGTGGTCCTGCCCTCGCGCATCCCCAACCTGCTGGTGAACGGCGCGGGCGGCATCGCCGTCGGCATGGCCACCAACATCCCGCCCCATAACCTGGGCGAGATCGTCGACGCCTGCCTGGCCTATGTCGACAATCCCGAGATCGGGACCGACGAGCTGCTGGACATCGTGCCCGGCCCCGACTTCCCCACCGGCGGCGAGATCATCGGCCGCACCGGCGCGCGCAACGCCCTGATGACCGGGCGCGGCTCGGTGATCATGCGCGGCAAGGCCGCCATCGAAGAGGTCCGCAAGGACCGCGAAGCCATCATCATCACCGCCATCCCCTACCAGGTGAACAAGGCCTCCCTGGTGGAGCGCATCGCCGAGCTGGTGCGGGAAAAGCGCGTCGAGGGCGTCGCCGACCTGCGCGACGAGAGCGACCGCCAGGGCATGCGCGTGGTCGTCGAGCTCAAGCGCGACGCCTCGCCGGACGTGGTCCTGAACCAACTCTACCGCTTCACCCCGCTGCAGAGCTCCTTCGGCGTCAACATGCTGGCCCTGAACCGCGGCCGTCCGCTGCAGATGGGCCTGCGCGAGATGATCGTGGCCTTCATCGAGTTCCGCGAGGAAGTCGTCGTCCGCCGCGAGAAGTTCGAGCTCTCCAAGGCCCGCGACCGCGGCCACGTCTTGGTGGGCCTGGCCATCGCCGTGGCCAATATCGACGAGTTCATCCACATCATCCGCTCGTCCAAGGACCCGGCCGAGGCGCGCGAGCGCATCGTCGCCAAGGGCTGGCCTGCGGGCGATATGATGCCCCTGGTCGAGCTCATCGCCGACCCGCGCACGGTCCTGGAAGCCGGCGGCCTGATCCGGCTGACCGAGGAACAGGCCCGCGCCATCCTGGCCTTGACCCTCTCGCGCCTCACCGGCCTCGGCCGTGACGAGATCTTCGGCGAGGCCGAGACCCTGGCCGGCGCCATCCAGGGCCACCTCAGCCTGCTGTCGTCGCGCGACAACATCATGGCCGTGGTCCGTCAGGAGCTGGTGGAGGTGCGCGCCGCCTTCGCCGTGCCGCGCCGCACCGAGATCGTCGACGGCGACGCCGACGTCGAGGACGAGGACCTGATCGCCCGCGAGGACATGGTCATCACCGTCACCCACGGCGGCTATGTGAAGCGCACCCCGCTGGTGACCTACCGGACCCAGCATCGCGGCGGCAAGGGCCGCTCGGGCATGTCCACCAAGGACGAGGATGCGGTCACCCGCGTCTTCTCGGCCAACACCCACACCCCGATGCTGTTCTTCTCCTCGGGCGGCAAGGTCTATCAGCTCAAGGTCTGGCGCCTGCCGGTGGGCACGCCGACCTCGCGTGGCAAGGCCTTCGTCAACCTGCTGCCCATCGAGCCCGGCGAGAGCATCACCTCGATCCTGCCCCTGCCCGAGGACGAGGCCACCTGGGACCAGTACGACGTCATGTTCTCCACCCGCTCCGGCGGCGTGCGGCGCAACAAGCTGTCGGACTTCGTCGGCATCAAGCGCAACGGCAAGATCGCCATGAAGCTGGACGAGGGCGACTCCATCATCGGCGTCGGCGTCTGCAACGCCCAGGCCAACGACATTCTGCTGACCACCGCGCTTGGGCGTTGTATCCGCTTCGCCACGGAGGAGGTCCGGGTCTTCGCCGGCCGTGAATCCACCGGCGTGCGCGGCATCCGCCTGGCCGAGGGCGACAGCGTCATCTCCATGGCCGTCCTGCGCTCGGTGGACGCCACTCCGGCCGAACGCGCGGCGTATGTGAAGCACGCCAACGCCATGCGCCGCGCCGTCTCCGGCGAGGGCGAGGAGATCGAGGACGCCGTGGCGCCCGACGAGGACGAGGAGGCCGGCGACGAGGCCCTGTCCCCCGACCGCATCGCGGCGCTCGGCGCGGCCGAGGAGTTCATCCTCACCGTCTCCACCGAGGGCTATGGCAAGCGCAGCTCGGCCTACGAGTTCCGCCGCACCGGCCGGGGCGGGCAGGGGCTGCTGGCCCAGGACCTCACCAAGAAGGGCAAGGGTGGGCGTCTGGCCGCCTCCTTCCCGGTGGAGGAGTTCGACGAGATCCTGCTGGTCACCGACCAGGGCCAGCTCATCCGCACCCCCGTCGCCCAGGTCCGCGTCATCAGCCGCAACACCTCCGGCGTGACCATCTTCCGCACCGCCCAGGACGAGCACGTCGTCTCCGTCGAGCGCCTGGCCGACCAGGGCGGCGGCGAGGATGAGGGCGCCGAGGAAGCCTCCGAAGGCGGGGGCGACCAAACTTAGCGCTTGCCATCGCCGGTCCGCACGGCCAAAGGCGAGCTCAAGAACAGTTGGGGGATACAGGCGAATGGTCACCCGCGTCGGGATATATCCGGGCACCTTCGACCCGATCCACAACGGCCACACCGATATCATCGGGCGGGCCGTGAAGCTGGTGGACAAGCTGGTGATCGGCGTGGCGATCAACGCCGGCAAGGGACCGCTGTTCACCCTCGACGAGCGGGTCGCCATCCTCCGCGACCTCGCCGCCAGCCTGCCCAAGGATATCGAGATCGTGGTCCAGCCCTATGAGGGCCTGCTGATCCACTTCGCCCGCGAGATGGGGGCCGGCGTCATCGTCCGGGGCCTGCGGGCCGTGGCCGACTTCGAATACGAATTCCAGATGACCGCCATGAACCAGCAGCTCGACCGCGACATCGAGACCGTGTTCCTGATGGCCGACCCCCGTCATCAGGCGGTGTCCTCCAAGCTGGTGAAGGAGATCGCCATCCTCGGCGGCGAGGTCGGCAAGTTCGTCAGCCCCGGGGTCAAGGAGGCTCTCCTGGCCAAGGTCGCGGCCGCAAAATAGTTCGATCTCCGAACGCTCTCTCGACCCCCTTCAGAACCTCACGCGGCCGCCTAACTTGCCTGCGGACGGGGGGTGGCGGTCTTGGCCGCGCGCCGCTAGGAGAGAGACCATGATCCGCACCCTCCTGATCTCCACCGCCGTCCTGGCGCTCGCCGGCTCCGCGCTCGCCGCGCCCAAGGCCAAGGCTCCAGCCGCTCCCGTCGTCCCGCCGGCTCCTGGCGCGCCCTCCGCCGCCGACTGGCGCACGCCCGATCCCGAGAACGTCCTGGTGATCGACACCACCAAGGGCCGCATCCTGGTGGAGCTGTCCCCCGAGGTCGCCCCCAACCACGTGGTCCGGGTCAAGGAGCTGACCCGCACGGGGCTCTATGATGGCCGCCTGTTCTTCCGGGTGATCGACGCCTTCATGGCCCAGACCGGCGACCCCAAGGACACCGGGGAGGGCAATTCCGACAAGCCGGACCTGGCCGCCGAGTTCAGCTTCCGCCGCGGCCCCGCCACCCCCTTCGTCCAGGTCGCCGACCAGACCGTGGCCGAGATCGGCTTCGTGGGCGCCCTGCCGGTCATGACCCAGAGCTCGATGCTCATGCCCATGACCACCGACGGCATGGTCTCCGGCTGGGGCCTCTACTGCCCCGGCGTCGCCGGCATGGCCCGCGGCGAGGCCAACGACAGCGCCAACAGCCAGTTCTTCCTGATGCGCCAGGCCTATCCGTCCCTGGAGAAGCGCTACACCGCCTTCGGCCGGGTGATCTCGGGCCTGGACGTGGTCCGGGCCATCAAGGTCGGCGAACCTGTGGTCGATCCCGATAAGATGTTGAAGGTCCGCGTGATGGCGGATATTCCGGCCGCCGAACGCCCCAAGGTCCGGGTGATCGACCCCAACAGCGCCTGGTTCAAGGCCGAGGTCGCCAATGTGCGCGGCGCGATGGGCGCCGATTTCACGGCCTGCGCAATCAAGATTCCCTCAGAGGTGAAGTAATGGACGCCGAAAATACCCTGATCATGACGCTGGAAAGCGGCCCGGTGACGATCAAGCTTCGCCCGGACCTGGCGCCTGGCCACGTCGAGCGGATCAAGGAACTGGCCCGCGAGGGCTTCTATGACGGCGTGGTCTTCCACCGCGTGATCCCGGGCTTCATGGCCCAGGGCGGCGACCCCACCGGCACCGGTACGAGCGGTTCGGACAAGCCCAACCTGACCGCCGAATTCTCCAAGGAGCCTCACGTCCGCGGCGTCTGCTCCATGGCCCGCACCAACAACCCGAACTCGGCCAACAGCCAGTTCTTCATCTGCTTCGACGACGCCAAGTTCCTGGACGGCCAGTACACCGTCTGGGGCGAAGTCACCGAGGGCATGGACCTGGTTGACGGCCTGCCCAAGGGCGAGCCCCCGCGCGCGCCCGGCAAGATCGTCTCC
>JAZKBZ010000026.1:8948-11523 GCA_040388315.1 Pseudomonadota bacterium
GACCCATATCGAGCAGTGCCTGGCGCTGCTCGACGGGGTTCCCGACCTCATGGACTCCGAGCGCGACGTGCTGACCTACGCCATCTGGTGGCACGACGCGGTCTATGACCCGACCGCCTCGGACAACGAGGCTAAGAGCGCGGAGATGGCCAAGCGCGATCTCCGCGACTTCGACGTTTCCCTGCACGCCCGCGAGGAGGTGGCCCGGCTGATCCGCCTCACCGCCGGCCATGTGGTGGAGGAAGAGGACCGGCTAGGCGAGATCCTGGTCTCCATCGACCTGGCCATCCTCGCCGCCGCGCCCCTGGACTACGACGCCTACGCCCGTCAGGTGCGCGAGGAGTACGCCCACGTCCCCGACGACGCCTGGCGCGCCGGCCGCAGGCAGGTGATGCAGCGCTTCCTGGACGCCCCGGTCATCTATCCAGATCCGGCCTTCCGCGGCCTGTTCGAGGCGGTGGCCCGGGCCAATATCGCCCGGGAAATCGCCACTCTCGCCTAACTGGCCCGCGCGAGGGTGACGATCACCGGATAGTGGTCCGACCCGAGCCTGGGCCCCCGCTTGACGCTCACCGTGCGCCAGGCCTTGCCGGCATAGACATGGTCGATGGGCAGGAAGGGGAAGGGGACCTTCACCCGCTCGCGGGAGACCTCTCCGGCCGGCCAGGAGAACAGGGCCCGGGTCCGCCGCTCCAGTCCGAACATCCGGTCCTCGCGCCGTCGCGAAAAGGACCACGGAGTGGAGTTGAAATCCCCCGCCAGGATCATGGCGTCCTTCGGGTACTGGTCGAGGATCCAGGCCAGGCGCTGGCCCTGCTGCTGCTGCAGGGAGCCCTGGGTGGGCCAGATGTAGTGGGCGCCCACCACGGTGAAGTCGCCAGACGCGCCGCGATAGGCTCCGCGCGCGATCGGCGGCCGCGGCAGGCCGGGGGGCGTGTCGACGACCCCGCTGTCGATGGCCGGCAGCTTGCTGAAGATCATCACCTGGCACTTGGCGCAGACCACGTGGTAGGCGCGCCGCTGCAGGATCGCGTCGCGGATGGCCGGCGTGGCCTCCTCGATCACCACCACGTCGGGATCCTGGTCGACGATCCATTGGGCGGTGTCGGAGACGTCGCTGTTTCGGCCCCAGACGTTGAACTGGATCAGCTTCAACTGATGCGGCGCGCTGGCCGGGGCGCGGGGGCTCATGGGGCGCACGTATTCCGGCAGGACAAGCGATCCGGCGGCGATGACCCCCACCCCGCCCAGGGTCAGGAAGATGGTCCTCAGCGGCCTGGGCGCCAGCAACAGGGCGTAACCCACGACCACCAGGGCGCCCGCCAGCCAGAACGGCGCGAAGTGGGTCAGGATGTCGAGGCTGGGTCGGACCCGCCCCCCCTGGGCGATCAGGGCGGCCACGGCGCAGGCCAGGCCCTGGGCGAACATCAGGCCGGCGATCAGGCCGGAAATCGCGACTCGGAGGAATCCCATGCCTCGCCTCTAGCATGGTCTGGCGCTTGACGCGTGACGGCGCGCATGGCCTTCACGCCCCCACATGCAACTCGCCGATTTCGACTTCGACCTGCCCGACGACCACATCGCCCTGCGGCCGGCCAGCCCGCGGGATTCCGCCCGCATGCTGCGGGTGGCGCCGGGCCAGCCCCTGGCCGACCTGACCGTGGCCGACCTGCCCGAGCAGCTCCGGGCCGGCGACATCCTAGTGCTGAACGACACTCGGGTGATCAACGCCCGCCTGAAGGGGACCCGCCATCGCGGCGAGAACCTGCAGGCCTGCGAGGCGACCCTACATCGCCGTCTGTCCCCCAGCCGCTGGACCGCCTTCATGAAGCCCGGCAAGCGCCTGGCGGTGGGAGACCGCGTCGCCTTCGGCGAGACCCAGGACCGCGCCTGTCTGCTGGGCCAGCTGGACGCCACCATCACCGAGAAGGGGGAGGGCGGCGAACTGACCCTGTCCTTCGATCTCATGGGCCCGGACCTCGACGCCGCCATCGCCGAGCGCGGCGCCATGCCCCTGCCGCCCTATATCGCCGCCAAGCGGGCCGAGGACGAGCAGGACCGCGCCGACTACCAGACGGTCTATGCCCGGGACGACGGCTCGGTGGCCGCCCCCACGGCCGGCCTGCACTTCACGCCCGAGCTGATGGCGCGGCTGCGGGCGATGGGCGTGGGCATCGAATTCGTCACCCTGCACGTCGGGGCCGGGACCTTCCTGCCGGTGAAGACCGACGACCTGACCGATCACAGGATGCACGCCGAATATGGTGAAGTAACTCAGGAAACCGCCGACGCCCTCAACGCCGCCAAGGCGGCCGGGGGCCGGGTCGTATGTGTCGGCACCACGTCCCTGCGCCTGTTGGAGAGCGCCACGGGGGAGGACGGCGTGGTCCGTCCCTTCGCCGCCGAGACGGCCATCTTCATCACCCCCGGCTACCGGTTCCGGGTCGTCGACGGCCTGATGACCAATTTCCACCTGCCCAAGTCGACCCTGTTCATGCTGGTCTGCGCCTTCGCGGGCTATGAGACCATGCGCGAGATCCGCACGGACCCGCAGTTCCGCACCCTGCCGATGCTG
>JAZKBZ010000026.1:11533-23514 GCA_040388315.1 Pseudomonadota bacterium
CTATTCCTATGGCGACGCCAGCCTGCTCTGGAGGGCGAACCCTTGAGCGCCTTCCCCTTCGAGATCACCGCCACCGAGGGCAAGGCCCGCACCGGGGTGCTGAAGACCGCCCGCGGCGACATCCGCACCCCGGCCTTCATGCCGGTGGGGACGGCGGCCACCGTCAAGGCGCTGACCGTCGACCAGGTGGCCTCCGCCGGCGCCGACATCATCCTGGGCAACACCTATCACCTGATGCTGCGCCCAGGCGCCGAACGGGTCTCGCGGCTGGGCGGCCTGCACAACTTCATGCGCTGGGACAAACCGATCCTCACCGACTCGGGCGGCTTCCAGGTGATGAGCCTGTCCAAGATCGCCAAGGTCACCGAGCAGTCGGTGGCCTTCCAGAGCCATATCGACGGCTCCAAGCACGTGCTGACGCCGGAACGCTCCATCGAGATCCAGGCCGACCTGCTGGGCTCGGACATCGTCATGCAGCTGGACGAGTGCGTCGCCTGGCCCGCCGAGGAGAACCGGGCGCGGGAGGCCATGCTGCTCTCGGCCCGCTGGGGCCAGCGCTCCAAGGCCGCCTTCGGTGAGCGCGACCGCCAGGCCCTGTTCGGCATCCAGCAGGGCTCCACCTTCGAGCACCTGCGCCGGGAGTCCGCCGAACGCCTGATCGAGACCGGATTCGACGGCTACGCCCTGGGCGGCCTGGCGGTGGGGGAGGGGCATGAGGCCATGTGCGAGGTGCTGGACTATGCGCCCTCGATGCTGCCCGCCGACCGGCCGCGCTATCTGATGGGGGTCGGCAAGCCCATCGACCTGGTGGAGGCCGTGGCGCGCGGGGTGGACATGTTCGACTGCGTCCTGCCGACCCGTTCGGGCCGCCACGGCCAGGCCTGGACCTGGGAAGGCTCCGTCAACCTGAAGAACGCCCGCTTCGCCGAGGACGACACGCCGCTGGACGAGACCAGCCCCTGTCCGGCCTCCAGTCACTATTCCAAGGCCTACCTGCACCATCTGGTGAAGTCCGAGGAGATCCTCGGCCAGGTCCTGCTCTCCTGGCACAACATCGCCTTCTTCCAGGCCCTGACGGCGGCCATGCGGGAAGCCATCGCCGAGGGGCGGTTCGAGCAGTTCCGGAAAGACTTCAAGAGCCGCTTGGCGGTCTAGCGGATCGGGAAGCGGGGCTTCAGGGTCTCGCTCATCGGCGGCTCGCGCTCCACCAGGCCATGGGCGGGGGTCGCCGGCGGTTTGCAGCCGCGGGACTCCCCCAGGCCCTTCAGATAGGCCCTGCGCACCGCGCCGGCGTTGATCGCCGCGGTGACCAGGCCGTCGTGGCGTTCGGCGCCGGAGAGCTTGCGCACCCAGCCCCGGAAGGGGATCAGGCTGGAGGCCGCGCTCGCCACCGCCCCCAGGGCCGCGCCGCGCCCGCGCACCATCAGGTCGTCCTCGTCCACCTGCGGCTCGTCCAGGTCCGCCCCCAGCGCCCCGTTCAGCGGCAGGATCAGGCCGGTGATCCGGGCGCAGTTGGTGGGGATGGGCAGGGCGTAGGGATCGGCCATGGCGTCCAGCAGCACCTGGGGGATCTTGGTCCTCAGGACATTGACATCCCGCAGGGGTGAGACGACCGCGCCCTGCATGCTTTCCCGGTTGGCGGCCGATCTCGTCTGGATCTCCGGCGATCCGTCGGCCGGGGCCGTGGTGCAGGCACAGGCGAGGGCCAGGATCGGAAGGGCGGACAGGACGGCGCGCATGGATCAATTGTACAGCTTGGCTCCGCGCCTTGGAAAGCCCGCGCGCGGCCTTGCCCAGGGCGGGGCCGCACCCTATGGTCCGCGCCGCTTCGCCCGGCGCGCATCTGCACGCCGCGCTTAGGGCCGGTAGCTCAGTGGTAGAGCATTCGACTTTTAATCGAATGGTCGTGGGTTCGACCCCCACCCGGCCTACCAAACCGTCGGACGTGTCGTCGCCGGGGCGGGAGGATGTCCTTGCGAGTCATCGGCTTCGCGACGCACCTATTGTCGTTCAAGAGCCTGACCGCGAACGCCGCCGTCTTCCGCCAAGGGATGAACCATGGATCTCGCCGCCCTTGTCCGCGCCGGCCGCCAGGCCGAGCTCTTCGCCGATCTTGAGCCCAAGTCGAGGGCCGGCGATCACGCGGCCTCCAACAACCTGGCCCTCGTGCATCGCTGGCTCGGCAACCAGATGCTGGAGGTGGCCTATGCGCTGCGGGCCTTCCAGCAGGATCCCTCGTCCCTGGCGGGGATCAACACCCTGTTCCGGGCCCTGGGGGCCGCCGCCCAGTTCCGGGTTCTGACCGACATCTATGCCGCCCTGCCCAACAAGCGTTTGCTCAATCGCCACCAGAAGCTTCTCGTGGCGATCGCCTATCGTGAATGCAATCGCCTCGCCCAATCCCAGGCGGTTCTCGAGGGCGTCCCTGACTTCCCGCAGGAGAACGCGGTGGAGCTCGACGCCGCGATGCGGTTCGCCCAAGCCGCCTCCGATCACGCCGCGGCGTTAGCCCTGATCGACCGCCTGGAGGCGGTGGGGGTCGACGGGCGCCGGCAGCGCCTGTCCGAACGGTTCACCTCCGGCGACATGGTCGGCGCCCTGCAGATATACGAGGACGGCTGGCGTAGCGATCGCGAGTTGGCCGAGGACGCCAAGACGGCCCTGTTCTGCGCCATCGCCCTCGATGACCGCGCCATCGTCGAGCGGCTGGCGCCTAGGATGGTCGGCGGGGCGCGGGAGGTGGCGAGACTCTATCTTGAGGGCGCCCGCGAGGTGGTGGTCCAGGGCGCCGCCCGCACCTATCGCTTTCCCTTCGAGCCGACGAACCTGTCGATCTCCCTGCGACACGCCGTGGGGCAGTTCTACGAGATTCAGACCCTGCAGCGCCTGGCGCCGCTGCTGTCGCCGGGCGACGAGGTGGTCGACGTTGGCGCCAATATCGGCAACCACACCATCTACTTCGCCGGCGAACTCGGGTGCCGGGTGACGCCCTTCGAGTGCAATCCCAGGCTCGCGCCGCTGCTGCGCAAGGTCGTGGAGGACGCGGGCCTCGCAGGCCAGGTGGACCTTCGCCACGTCGGAAAGGCGGTCTCCGACGGGCCGGGCGAGGTGTTCTTCAACTATATCCGCAACGACTATTCCAACGTCTCCAAGGACTCCGAAGGCGGACGAACCGGGGTGCCGGCCATGCCCCTGGACAGCCTCGACCTGCCGTCCTGCCGCCTG
Organism: Pseudomonadota bacterium; assembly: GCA_040388315.1. Lineage (GTDB taxonomy): Bacteria > Pseudomonadota > Alphaproteobacteria > Caulobacterales > Caulobacteraceae > Phenylobacterium. The sequence goes on from JAZKBZ010000026.1 coordinate 14,759, forward strand.
TTGAAGGTCGATGTGGACGGCGGGGAGATCGGGGTGTTGCGCGGCGCGGAAGCCTTCCTGGCCAAGCACCGCCCCCTGCTGGTCATCGAGGTGATGAACTTCAACACCGCCGAAGCCCTGAGCCTGATCGAGAAGGCGGGCTACGCCATGATCCGCGAGAAGGTCGAGGCCCGGACCCACAGCGACTTCGTGTTCTCGCCGGTCGAGCGTGATCCGCCCCTGCTCTAGCATCCGCGGGGGGCGCCGAGCGTCATGAACAGGGGATGAGCACGGCCGTTCAAAGCCGGTTCAGCGCCCGAGTCGCACCTTGGGGACAACGCCGACAGCTCTCCGGCTCGAAGCCCCCGAAAGGACACGCTCATGAAACGCGCAATCGCCGCCGCCCTGGCCCTCTCCCTGCTGGGCGGCACGGCCGCCATGGCCCAGCCTGCGCCGTATCAGCGCGACTATCAGGGTCAGTATCAAGGCCAATACCAGGGCCAATATCAGCAAGGCTACGCGGACCAGCGCGACGATCGCTACAACGACCGCCGCGACGATCGCTACAACGACCGCCGCGACAATCGCTACGAGGATCGCCGCGATGACCGGCGCGGCGGCTGGGACAATCGTGGCGGCCAGCGCCATCACGGCGGCCACGCCTGGCGCCGCGGCGAGCGCCTGCCGAGCCAGTATCGCAGCGCCAACTACTATGTGAACGACTATGGCCGCTACGGCCTGCGTCAGCCGCCCCGTGGCTATCGCTGGGTCCGGGCCGACAACGACTACGTCCTGGCCGCCTTGGCCACCGGCCTGATCGTCCAGGTTCTGAGCAATGGCTACAACCGCTAGGCAATAGCCCACCTAGTGGCGTCGGGAGCCCCGTCCTCTTTACGAGGGCGGGGTTTTCTCGTGTTAGGGCGACCGCCTGCGGTCAGCCTTTCAGGCGCCGGCATCAGCCTGGGCGTCACGATCACCATCCTGTCGACCATCGTGCTGATTCCGATGCTGGCGGTCGCGCTGAAGGCCATGCAGCAGAGCTTTCCGGAGTTCCTGGACGCCGCCTTCTCCGAGCGGGCGGGGGGTGGACGAGGAGGAGGCTTCGGTGTCCCTCGGCGCCTCGGGCCTGCGCACCTTCTGGAGCGTGACGGCGCCCAATATCCGCTGGGGCCTGCTCTACGGCGTCCTGCTCTGCAACGCCCGCGCCATGGGGGAGTTCGGGGCGGTGTCGGTGGTGTCGGGCCACATCCGGGGCCTGACCAACACCATGCCGTTGCATGTGGAGATCCTCTAGAACGAGTATGACTTCGTCGGCGCCTTCGCCGTCGCCGCCCTTCTCTGTTTCCTGGCCATCGTCACGCTGGCCCTGAAGACCCTGCTCGAGATGGTCCAGCCGCAGTCGCGGCCGGCCCGTCACTGACCAAGAGACCCCATGACCATTTCCATCCGCTCGGTGGAGAAGACCTTCGGCCGCTACCCGGCGCTGAACGGCGTGAGCCTGGAGATCGCCGACGGCGAGCTGCTGGCCCTGTTGGGGCCCTCGGGCTCGGGTAAGACCACTCTGCTGCGCGCCATCGCCGGCCTGGAGTTCCCGGAGAAGGGCCAGATCCTGTTCGACGGGCGGGACATGACCTATGCCAGCGCCGCGGCGCGCCAGGTGGGCTTCGTCTTCCAGCAGTACGCCCTGTTCCGCCACATGACCCTCGCCCGCAACATCAGTTTCGGGCTCGACGTCCGCAAGGGCGCGGCCAAGCCCCCCAAGGCGCAGATCGCCGGGCGGGTCGAGGAGCTGCTCAACCTCGTGGAGCTGTCGGGCCTGGGAAAACGCTACCCGGCCCAGCTGTCCGGCGGCCAGCGCCAACGGGTGGCGCTCGCCCGCGCCCTCGCCGTCAGCCCCAGCGTCCTGCTGCTGGACGAGCCCTTCGGCGCCCTGGACGCCACCGTGCGCAAGTCCCTGCGCAAGGAGCTGCGCCGCATCCACGACGCCACCGGCGTCACCACCATCTTCGTCACCCACGACCAGGAGGAGGCCCTGGAGTTGGCCGACCGGGTCGCCATCCTGAACCACGGCGTCATCCAGCAGGTGGGCACGCCGCAGCAGGTCCACGACGAGCCCGCGGGCGCCTTCGTGGCCGGCTTCGTCGGCGAGGCCAACAGGCTGGAGGGGACCGTCCGGGCCGGGCGCTTCCAGGCCGGGGAGATCGCCGTCCCGGCGTCGGACGCGGCCGAGGGCGCGGCGATCGCCTACATCCGCCCGCACGATCTGATCCGCGCGACGGCCGGCCAGGAGAGTTTCTACATCACCGCCGACCGGATAAATGTGCAGGGGCCGGTGGCCCGGATCGAGGGCAAGACACCCGGCGGCCAGAGGATCGAGGCGGCCTTCGAGCGCAATGCGTCCGAGGGCCTGGCGCCCGGCGCGCGCATCGGATTGACCGTCCAGCGCTCATACATCTTCAGCGCGTAACGACACTCTCTCAACTTTAACGAGAGATTCACTATTTGGCGGCGTTATGCCGCACATGGATCATCTACTCCGATTTCTCGTGACCCTCCGCACCTCGCCACGGCGCGCGATGATGGTTGAGATCGGCTTCATCGCGGTGGGCGCCTTCCTGCTCGGACTGACGCTCTTCCGCCTGGTGTAGTCGCTACTGCTGCTGTTGTTGCTGTTGCTGATCGTACTGCAGTGACCCGGGCGCGCCGCGGCGGCGTCCCGTGCGGTTGAAGGACGGCTGGGCGACCCGGATGAACTCCGGCTCGGTGAGCGCCGCCCGCGCCCGGCGCACCGACACCCCCACCGCCAGCTGGCTCTCGGCCTCGCCCTTGTAGACCCCGCGGGACGGCGGCACGTCGTTGTAGTCGCGGCCCACGGCGGCGGCGATGTGGCGCTCCCCGGTCTCGACATTGTTGGTGGGGTCCAGGCCCACCCAGCGCAGGGAGGGCAGGAAGACCTCCACCCAGGCGTGCGTGGCGTCCGGGTCGGAGCGGTCCCCGCCCTTGCGGTCGGTGAACAGGTAGCCCGAGACATAGCGCGCCGGGATTCCCCAAGAGCGGCAGATGGCGATCATGATGTGGGCGAAGTCCTGGCAGACGCCGCGCTTGGCGTTCAGGGCTAGGTCGATGGGGCTCTCGGCGTCGGTGACGCCGGCCTCGTAGCCGAAGGACTGGTAGATGATGGTGGAGAGCTCGCGCACGGCGGTCAGCGGGTCGCGCCCCCGCAGCTGGTCGATGCCGCTCTCGGCGACGAAGGTCTTCAGGGCCTGGGTCTCCACCGCGAAGCCGTGATGGTGCAGGAAGTCGAAGTTCTCGCCCCGCACGAAGTCGCTCTTCAGCCGGTCCCATTCGCCGGTGTCCAGGGCGACGGGGAGGGCGGCCGGCGCCTGGGTCTCCACCGCCGAGCGGGCCAGGATGCTCAGGCGGTCATGGGGCTGGGGCACGTCGAAATGGTAGACGGCGTTGCCGAAGGCGTCGGCGTAGGAGAACAGCTGGGCCGGCGGGTCCAGCTCCAGGTCGAAGCTCACCAGCCGCTGGCGGGCGCCCTTCTGAGGCTGCATCCACAGCTCCATGACGCTTTCGCGCACATTGGCGGCGTAGTGGTATTGGGTGACGTGGCGCACTTCCAAAAGCATCAGGCTGGCAACCGCATCTCGAGGGAATAGGCGACGAAGGTGTCGTAGATCGCCGTGTGGATCGCCTGGCACTCGTCCAGCACGGTCGACAGCAGGGCGCCGGCGCCCACCAGCTCCATGTTCTCCACGTCGGCATATTGCAGGCGCGCCTTCAGGCGGCCAGCCAGGCGCTCGGGCCCGGCCTTGCTGGCGTCCACATAGCGGCTGGCTGCGGACAGGTGTTCCTCGATGCGGGCGGTGGAGAAGCGGATCGAGCGGGGAAAGTCCTCGTCGAACATCAGGAATTCCAGGATCAGCTCGGGCCGCACGTCGGCGGTGTAGCGCCGCAGATAGGGCTCCAGCGCGCAGCTCATGCGCAGCAGGCTGGTGAGCGCGAAGTGGTCGGTGAGCGGCCGGCGGCGGTCGCCGAAACAGACCTCCAGCAGGCGGCCGATCAGCTGGGCCCGCTCCAGATAGACCCCCAGCAACAGGAACCGCCAGCCCTCGCCGTGGCTCATGGTGGCGTCGGCGGCGCCCTTGAACAGGTGCAGGTCGGCGATGATGTCATGCAGGAAGGCCGAGGAACCGTCGGCGAACTGCTTGGCCGCCCCCGGGCCGGTGACCCGCAGATAGATCAGGTTGAGCCGTTCCCAGGTCTCGCTGGTGATCTGGTCGCGCACCTGGCGGGCGTTCTCCCGGGCGCGGGACAGCGAGGTTGTGATCGAGCCGCCATCCTCCCGGTCCAGGGCCAGGGACAGGGCCGCGTCATAGGGCGCACTGGCCTTGGAGGGATCGTTGTCGCCCACGGCGGCCAGGACGATGCGGGCCACCTGGCTGGCGGCCTCGGTGCGGTCGAGGGTGGCGTTCAGCATCACGTCCGACAGGCGGCACATGTGCTCGGCGCGCTCCACATAGCGCCCCATCCAATAGAGGCTGTCGGCCACGCGGGCGAGCATCATGGCTGAACGTCCTTGCTGTCGCCGGCCAGGATCCAGGTGTCCTTGGAGCCCCCGCCCTGGCTGGAGTTCACCACCAGGGAGCCCTTCTTCAGGGCCACGCGGGTGAGCGCCCCCGGTGTCACGATGATCTTCTCGCCCGACAGGATGAAGGGCCGCAGGTCGACGTGGCGCGGGTCGATCTGGCCGTCGATCAGGCAGGGCGCGGTGGAGAGCTGGATGGTGGGCTGGGCGATGTAGTTGGCCGGATCGGCCCGCAGGGCGTCGGCGAAGTCGCTGCGCTCCTGGGCGCTGGCGTGGGGGCCGATCAGCATGCCGTAGCCGCCCGACGCGCCGACGGCCTTGACCACCAGCTTGTCGAGATTGGCCAGCACGTGGCTGAGCTGGGCCGGCTCGCGGCAGAGGAAGGTCTCGATATTGGGCAGGATGGCGTCCTCGCCCAGGTAGTATTTGATGATCTCCGGGACGTAGGCGTAGACCGCCTTGTCGTCGGCCACCCCGGTGCCCGGCGCGTTGCAGATCACCACATTTCCGGCCCGGTAGGCGTTGAACAGGCCCGCGACGCCCAGGCCTGAATCGCGGCGGAAGGTGAGGGGATCGATGAAGTCGTCGTCCACCCGGCGATAGATCACGTCGATGCGCCGCAGGCCGGTGGTGGTCCGCATGTAGACCATGTTGTCGTGGACCACGAGGTCGCGGCCCTCCACCAGGGGCGCCCCCATCAGCCGGGCCAGATAGGCATGCTCGTAATAGGCCGAGTTGTAGACGCCGGGCGTCAGCACCACGACCTGGGGATTGGGCCGCCAGTCTGCGGCCATGCCCTTCAGGGTCGAGAGCAGCAGGTCGGGATAACGGTCGATGGCCCGCACGTTCGAGGCGCGGAAGGTGCCCGGGAAGGTCCGCTTGGAGGCCTCGCGGTTGGCCAGCATGTAGGAGACACCCGAGGGGACCCGCAGATTGTCCTCCAGCACGGCGAAGGCGCCGTCCGGCTGGCGGATCAGGTCCGAGCCGCAGACATTGGCGTAGGCCTGGTGGGGCACGTAGAGGTTCTGCATCTCCCGCCGGTAGGAGGGGGCCATCAGCACCAGCTCGCGCGGCACCACCCCGTCCATCATGATCTGCTGCTCGCCATAGATGTCGGCCAGGAACATGTTCAGGGCCCGCAGGCGCTGGGTCAGGCCCTTCTCGATGGTCGCCCATTCCCCGGCCGGGATAATTCGCGGTAGCAGGTCGGTGGGAATGATCCGTTCGGTGGAGCTCTCGGCCCCGTAGACGGTGAAGGTGATGCCCTGCAGCAGGAAGAACCGCTCCAGTGTCCTCTGCCGCTCGGACATGTCCTCCTGGGCCAGGGTGGCGATGCGCTGATCGAGGGCCGCGTAATGGTCGCGCACGTCGCCGGACGCCGTGATCATCTCGTCATAGGGCGTCGCCGCCCCGGATGGCGGCTCTACGGCGTTGGTGTCACCCGTTCTTCGCGCCGTCGCCACGCCCCACTCCACCTTGAGATAATCCTTCCGCCGCGACCTGGTTCCGACCCTAGGGAGCGCCTTGGCCAAAGGGGCGGCTTTTCGGAATCGGCGAGCGTCGTGGCGGAGACTGCCCACTATTTGGGCAGGCTTCCGCCTGGTTTGAAAGCACCTTCCGCGCGACGGGCGGGGTGACAATCTTAGGCGACCCGCTGTAGACCCCAGGACGGGGGCGGCAGGGGAATCTTGACGTTGGGACGACTGGTCTTCGCCGTCGCCGCCTCGGCGGCGCTTTGCGCTCAGGGGGCGGCGGGTTCCGCGCGCGCCGCGGCGCCGAAGGCCGCCGTCGAGGGCGAGCTGAGCGACAGCCTGCGCGCCGCTATTGGCGTCGCGGTGGGCGAGACCGACAAACCTATCGAGAACCGCTTCGAAGCCCGCCGCCGCGCCCGCGAGGCCGCCGAGGACGCCGTCGCCGTCCTGCGCTCGGAGGGCTATTACGCCAACGCCGTCGAGGCCGACGTCACCGAGACCGAACCGGCCCAGCCCATCGTGCGGGTGACGCCGGGCCAGCGCTTCCGGATCCAGGATCCCAAGGTCGAGTGGATCGCCCCCGAACCCGATCCCGGCGTGCAGCTGGCCGGGGAGGCGGGGATGGGCCTGGCCAACGGCCAGGCCGGCCGCGCCGCCGACGTCCTGGGCGCCGAGGGCCGCATCCTGGCCGCGGTCCAGAAGCGCGGCTATGCCGATGTCGCGCCGGGCGAACGCCAGGTGATCGTCGACCACGCCGACCAGTCGGTGCGCCCCACCTTCCGCATCGTCTCGGGCGAGTTGGTGCGCCTGGACGGCGTCGAGCTGGTGACGCCTGGCCGCACCAACACCGCCTGGCTGAAGAACCTGGCCCCCTGGAAGGTCGGCGACGCCTACGATCCCGACGACGTCGGCGAGCTGGAGCGCCGGCTGCTGGACACCGGGGTCTATGACAGCGTCACCGTCGCCCTGGCCGGCAAGGAGAAGGCGACCCCCGACGGCCTGCGTCCGGTCATCGTCAGCATCGCCGACCGCAAGCGCCGGACCCTCGAACTGGGCGCCAGCTATTCCACCAGCGAGGGCGCCGGCGCCGACGCCCGCTGGACCCGCTACAACGTGCTGGGCCGCGCCGACACGCTCTCCTACTACGGCCGCGCCTCGACCGTGGACAGCCGCCTGGGCGCCGAGCTGACCCTGCCGCACTGGCGCCGGGCCCAGCAGACCCTGAAGGGTCAGGCCGGCCTCTACCGCGTCCGCACCGACGCCTATGACGAAACCGGCGTCGGGGTCCGCGCCGACGTGGAGCGGCGCTACGGCAAGACCTCCTACGTCACCGTTGGCGCCTCTCTGGACTACAGCCAGACCGAGGAGCGCCAGGCCGGAACCCTGTCGTCGCTGGGCCGCAAGCTGGTGACCGCCTCGGTGCTGGGGGCCATGGCCCTCGACCGCTCCGACGATCCGCTGGATCCCAAGCGCGGCTGGCGGGTGGAGGCGCGGCTGGAGCCGACCCTGATCGTGGGCGCCGACACCCTGCCGTACCTCAAGGCCCAGACCCAGGGTTCCATCTACGTCCCCTTCGACGAGAAGGGCCGCACGGTCCTGGCCGGCCGGCTGAAGGCGGGCTCCATCGTCGGCGGCCTGATCCCGGAGGTCCCGGCCTCCCGGCGGTTCTATTCCGGCGGCGGCGGTTCGGTGCGCGGCTACGCCTACCAGGCCATCGGCCCGCGCCTGGCCGACAACACCCCGCAGGGGGGCCTGGCCGTGCTGGAGGCCTCGGTGGAGTTGCGTCAGAAGATCGGCAAGCGCTGGGGCGTTGTGGCCTTCGTGGACGCCGGTTCCGTGGGCTCCGACCAGATCCCCAGCGGCAAGGACCTTAGCCTGGGGGCGGGCCTGGGGGTGCGTTACGACCTGGGCTTCGGCCCCATCCGCGCCGACATCGCCGTCCCGCTGAAGAAGCGCCGGGGTGACGCTCCGTTCCAGGTCTATCTCAGCATCGGACAGAGCTTTTGACCGGCCCGTCCGACATCGAGGAGACCGTCGCCGAGGTCGCCCACGAGGTGGCCGAGGAGGTGGTGAAGGTCGCCAAGAGCCGCGGCCTGCCCAAGGCCATCGTCGCCATCTGCGCCATCATCGCCATCGTCCTGGGCGGCGTCCTGCTCACCACCCGCTATGGCGTCCTGCTGCCCCAGGGGCGGTTGCTCATCGAGGCCCGCGCCAATGGGCTGAAGCTCGGCCGCTTCGGCAAGCTGCGGATCGAGGGCCTGGCCGGAGACGTCTGGCGCGACTTCACCATCGCCCGGCTCACCATCTCCGACGAGAAGGGGATCTGGCTGGAAGCCAGGAAGCTCGAAATCTCATGGCATTATGCTGAACTCCTCACGAGAAACTTCCACGCCGAGACGGTCACCGCCCAGCAGGTCACCGTCCTGCGCCGCCCGACCCTGACGCCCAAGCAGAAGTCGCGTGGCCTGCCGGTCTCCTTCGACATCGACCTGATCCAGGCCCGGCTGGAGATGAAGCCCGCCTTCTCCTCGGTGCGCGGCGTGTTCGACGTCACCGGCGACCTCGATGTCCGCCGCGATACGCTTTTCGGCCAGCGCCATTTGCCCGCGCCGGTCCCACACCATGTAGGCGATCAACAGACCCGGCGCGCCAAAACCGCTGGCAAGCTGGATCAAGTCCGCGCTCACCGCTTCATCCACCAGCACGCCGCCATG
>JAZKBZ010000026.1:23524-32805 GCA_040388315.1 Pseudomonadota bacterium
CACCGGCGACCTCGATGTCCGCCGCGCTGGCGGTGGCCAGCAGGGGATGATCTCCGTCCGCAGCGTGCTGCATCCCGGCGATCGCCTGGCGGTCCAGTTCGACGTCAACAAGAAGCGGCCTCTGCTGCTGGTGGCCAACGCCCACGAGGCCCAGGGCGGGGCGCTGGCCGGCGCCGTCGGCCTGCCCGCCGGCCAGCCCTTCGACCTCCAGGTCAGCGCCACCGGCAAGACCTCGCAGGGCCGCCTGATCGCCTTCGCCAACTCCGGCGTCACCAAGCCCATCGACATCCAGGGCGCCTGGACTCCGAAGGGCGGCCAGGCCAGCGGCAAGATCCTGCTGACCGCCTCGACCCTGACCCGCAAGCTGGCCGCGCGGCTGGGACCCGAGGCGGTGTTCGTCCTCACCGGGACCCGGGCCGAGCCCGGCCTCTACGACCTGACGGCCCGCGCGACCTCGGCCAATCTCGCCGTCACCGCCAAGGGCAAGGGCAATCTCGGCGAGCGGCGGCTGGGGCCCAAGGGCCTGGCGCTGACCCTGGACACCCCCAACCTGTCGCAGATCAGCGGCGGCCCCCAGATGGGCCCCTCCCGCGCCGTCGGCGTGCTCACCGGGACCCTCGACGACCTGCGCTTCGCCGGCGATGTGGCCATCACCGGCTTCAAGCTGGGATCCTACGGCCTGGATCGGATCACCGGTCCGCTGCAGCTCACCCGCAAGGCCAAGGTCTGGGGCGTCAAGGCGGCGGCCACGGGCGCGGGCGGGCAGGGGACCGGCCTGCTGGCCGCGGTGCTCGGCGCCAAGCCGGTGGCGAGCTTCGACGGCCAGCGGCTGGCCGACGGGCGACTTGCCCTGCGCGATCTCCAGGCGACGGGGGCCGGGCTCAAGGTCCAGGCCAGCGGCGGCCGCGGCCTGATCGGCGGCCTCAACTTCAAGGGACGCGCCGAGGTCTCCAACCTGGCCGCCGCGCGCCCCGGCGCCAGCGGCTCGGCCCTCGCCACCTGGAGCGCGACCCAGGCTGGCCCCGGCAAGCCCTGGACCCTGTCGGCCGACGCCAAGGGCGCCAAGTTCGCCTCCGGCTACGCCGAGCTCGACCGCCTGCTGGGGGGCGCGCCCAGCCTCTCGGCCAAGGGCAATATCGAGGGGCGCAAGCTCTCCCTGGCCAGCGCCGACCTCAAGGGCGCGGCGGTGAAGGCGTCCGGAGCCGGGGTGCGCGAGGCCGACGGCGCCCTGAAGTTCAAGCTGGACTGGACCGCCGACGGCCCCTTCCGCGCCGGCCCGGTGGAGATCACCGGCAAGGCCAAGGGCTCGGGCGCCATCACCGGAACCCTGGCCGAGCCCCGCGCCGACCTGCTGGCCGATTTCGACGCCCTGGACGTGCCCCGCCTGCCGCTCAAGGCCGCCCACATGACGCTCACCTTCATGCGCCGCCCCGACGGCTCCAGCGGCCTGGTCACCCTGGCGGCGGCCAGCGCGTACGGGCCTGCCGTGGGCAAGGCCGCCTTCCGCTTCCCGCAGGGCGGGGTGGACCTCAGCGACCTGGCGGTCGACGCCGGCGGGCTGAAGGCCTCGGGCGCGCTCTCCCTGCGCCGCAGCGCCCCGTCGTCCGCCGATCTCAAGATCGCGCTCTCCAAGGGCGCCTTCCTGGCCGCCGGAACCGTCACCGGGGCGGTGAAGATCGTCGACGCCCCTGGCGGCCCCCGCGCCAGTCTCGACCTGCGCGCCGAGAAGGCGATCCCGCCCGGCGCCCAGCTGGAGATCCGCACCGCCCACGTCACCGCCGACGGTCCGCTCGCCCGGCTGCCCTACCAGGCCCAGGCCGCGGGCATGTCGCGTGACAGCGGGTGGAGCCTGGATGGCCGGGGCCTGCTCACCGACACAAAGCCTGGCCGCCTCCTGACCTTCGATGGCGCGGGCCGCTACGGGCGCCGCGACCTGAAGACCGTGGAGACCGCCACCTTCCGCTTCGGCGGGCCCGAGCGCAGCGCCCGGCTGCGGCTGGCGGCCGCCGAGGGCGGACAGATCGACCTGGACGCCAGGCTGGCCGGCGACAGCGCCGAGGTCCGCGCCCAGATCCGCCAGCTGGGCCTGGGTCTGTTCAACGAGGACGTCACCGGCAAGGTCGACGCCAGCCTGTCCCTGTCGGGCAGGGGCGCCCGCCTGGACGGGGTGATGACCGCCAAGCTGGACGGGGCGCGGGGCCGAGGCTCGCCGACTTCCCAGGGCCTCGACGGCACGCTGAACGCCCGCCTGGCCGACAGCAGCATGACCATCGACGCGGCCTTCACCAACCCCAGCGGCCTGAAGGCCAACGCCAACCTGGTGTTGCCGGCGGAGGCCTCGGCCGCGCCCTTCCGCGTCGCCATCAATCGCCAGAAGCCGCTGCGCGGCCACGTCTTCGCCGACGGCGAGGTCAAGCCGCTCTGGGACCTGCTGGTGGGCGGTGAGCGGGAGCTGGCCGGCCGGGTGCGGCTCGACGGGACCCTGAGCGGCTCCCTGGCCGACATCAGGACCCGGGGCGAGGCCTCGGTGGACGACGGCCGGTTCTCCGACGGGGCCACCGGCCTGGTCCTGCGCGAGGTGATCGTGCGCGCCACCCTCACCGACAATGTGGTCAATGTCACCCGCGCCACCGGGGCCGACGGCCATGGCGGCTCGGCCACTGGCTCGGGCCGGATCAGCCAGGACGGAGTCAGCACCTTCAAGCTCGACCTCACCGGCTTCCGGCTGATCGACAACGACCAGGCCACCGCCTCGGCCAGCGGCCAGGTCACCCTGGACCGCGACGCCGCCGGCAAGGTCCGCCTGGCCGGCAAGCTGCTGGTGGAGCGGGCCGACGTCTCGGCCCGCACCCCGACCCCCTCCGGCGTGGTCCCCATGGACGTCATCGAGGTCAACAAGCCGATCGACCTGGGGATGGCCCAGCAGGCTGTGGTCCGCCAGGGGCTGGGGATGAATCTCGACGTCACCCTGACCGCCCCGCGCCGGATCTACCTGCGCGGTCGCGGCCTGGACGTGGAGCTGTCCCTCGACGCCCATGTCGGCGGCACCACCAACAAGCCGGTGCTGTCCGGCGTCGCCCGGGTGGTGCGCGGCGACTACGACTTCGCCGGCAAGCGGTTCGAGTTCGACCAGCGCGGCGTGGTCTATCTGGCCACCTCGCCCCGCGACATCCGCCTCAGCCTGTCGGCCACCCGCGACGACCCGGCGCTGACGGCGGTGGTCAGCATCCGCGGCACGGCGGCCAAGCCGGAGATCACGCTGACCTCCACCCCGGTCCTGCCCAATGACGAGGTGCTGTCCCAGGTGCTGTTCGGCCGCTCGGCCTCGCAGCTTTCCCCGCTGGAAGCCGCCCAGCTGGCCTCGGCCCTGTCGTCCCTGGCCGGGGGCGGCGGCTTCGACGTCATCGGCAACCTGCGCACCTTCGCCGGCCTCGACCGCCTGGCCCTGGGGGGCGGCGGCGAAAGCGGCATGACAATTTCCGGCGGCAAGTATCTGACCGACGACGTTTATCTGGAACTCACCGGCGGTGGCCGAACCGGCCCCTCGGCTCAGGTGGAGTGGCGCGTGGGCAAGAACCTGTCCATCATCTCCAAGCTGGCTGGCCAAGGCGACGGCAAGCTCGCCGTGCGTTGGCGCAAGGACTACTGAAGATGCGGGCGGTTGTGATCGGGTCGGCCCTGCTGGCGCTCGCCGCCTGCGACCGGCCCCTGAGGGCTCCGACCCACACCGGCGTCTGCTGGCGGCTGGCCGAGGGCATGAACGGCGCCCAGGACTTCAAGCCCATGACCAACAGCGTCGAGAGCCTGCAGGCCTGCGCCGTCCAGCTCGAGGGCCTGCGCCTGAAGCACAAGGTCCCCATGACCGGCGCCTATCAGGGCCAGATCATCTTCGTCACCGACCGGGAAATCGCCGCCGCGGCCAGCACGAAGGTTAGGCGCTACCCCCTGTTCACCCCCGAGCAGCGGGCGGAGATGGATCGGGGCCTCAGGCTGCTGCTGGAGCAGGAGGGCCGCTAGGCCTTGGCCACGGCGTAGGTCTGCGTGCCGCGGGTGAACACCCGATCCCCGGCCTCGATCGCCGCGATGGGAATATCGGCGGCGCCCGACAGGCGCTGATAGATCGGGGCGAAGTCCTGCAGGGTGGCGTCCAGCAGGGCCTGCAGGGACGGGATCACGAAATAGACCTGTTGGAAGTCGTCGATCCGGTAGGGGGTCCGCATCACCCGCTCCAGGTCGAAGCCCAGGCGGTTGGGGGAGGAGTCGTCCAGGGCGAAGATCGACTCCGCGTGGGACGAGACGATGCCGGCCCCATAGATCCGTAGACCTTCGGTCGTCTCCAGCAGGCCGAATTCGACCGTGTACCAGTAGAGCCGCGCCAGGTTGTGAAGTTGGCCCCGGCCCAGGGCGCGCAGGCCGCCCTCGCCATAGGCGGCCATATAGTCGGCGAACACCGGGTCGGTCAGCATCGGCACATGGCCGAAGACGTCGTGGAAGATGTCGGGTTCCTGAAGGTAATCAAGCTGCTGCGGCTTGCGGATGAACCGCCCGGCCGGGAACCTGCGGTTGGCCAGGTGCTCGAAGAACAGGGCGTCGGGGACCAGGCCCGGAACCGCCACCACGCTCCAGCCGGTCAGCCGGTTCAGCTCCTCATTGATCCGCGAGAAGTCGGGGATGCCGCCCCGGTGCAGGTCGAGGGCGTCCAGTCCGTGCAGGAAGGCGTCGCAGGCCCGCCCCGGCAGCAGCTTGGCCTGCCGCTCATAGAGGGTCATCCAGACCTGATGCTCGGCCGGCGTATAGGCGGCCCAGTCCTGGTCGATGGTCCAGTCGGCCCGGGCTCCGGGCGGGGGAAGGCCGTCAGCGCTCATGGCCGCAGAATGCCCCCAAATCGCCGGAAGTTCCGTTCGCAATGCGCCGGTTTCGGCCAGGTCGGCGCGAAAACCTTGCTCAGGAGGGCGTAATCGCGCCCACGCCGTGCCTAGTGGCTGATGCGTGGCCGCAGGGTGTAGTGGCCTTCGTTGAAGGATTCGAAGATCAGCGGCGCCTGCGGATGACCCACCGGCTCGCCGCTCTCGTCGGGCAGCAGGTTCTGCTCGGAGACGTAGGCGACATAGGCGTTGTCGTCGTTCTCGGCCAGCAGGTGATAGAAGGGCTGGTCCTTGCGGGGCCGCACATGCTCCGGGATCGACTGCCACCACTCCTCGGTGTTGGCGAAGGTGGGGTCGACGTCGAAGATCACGCCGCGGAAATTGAAGACACGGTGCTTCACAACGTCGCCGATGGCGAACTTGGCCAGCCGAATGTCCGCGATCGCCGCGGGATTGGGCAGGTGGCCTGCGTTTGGCTTTTCGAGTCGAGCGTCCATGACCTGAGAATCTACACCGAGGTACCTAACTGGGAGATGAACGTAGCGCTCACGCGTCCGTGTACAAGGGCGCGCCTTCCGGCAGGCGAACTTGCTTGGTACAGTCGCATTGAAACGAGGCGCCCGTACCGGCGTCTGCGAAGGACAGGTTGGCGGTCCATGTCTGAGGCGCGCAGAAACACGCGATGCGTGTTTCGCCCTCTTATCTTACGCGCTTGCCCGGCGCCTGAATGAGCGAGCAGGCTGGAAGCGCGTCCGCGCCCGGCGCCATGAGGAATGGCCGGGAGAGGTCTGGGAGTGATGCGCCCTGCTATGGCGCGCTCGACCTCGGGACCAACAATTGCAGGCTCTTGATCGCCACGCCGTCGGGCAAGAGCTTCCGGGTGGTGGAGGCCTATTCGCGGATCGTGCGGCTGGGGGAGGGGCTGTCCCAGAGCGGCCGGCTGTCCGACGTCGCCATGGAGCGCGCCATGGCCGCGCTCAAGGTCAGCGCCGAAAAGGTCCGTCGCCGCCGGGTGGTCAAGCTCAAGGCCATCGCGACCCAGGCCTGCCGCATGGCCGAGAACGGCCAGGAATTCATCGACCGCGTCTTCGAGGAGACCGGCCTGCGCCTGCAGATCATCGCCCCTAGGGAAGAGGCCCAGCTCTCCGTCGCCGGCTGCCTGAACCTGCTGGACCGCAGCGCCGACGCCGCCCTGGTGGTGGACGTGGGCGGCGGCTCCACCGAACTCTCCTGGGTGGACCTGAAGGGCGAGGGCCTGGGCGGGGAACTCAGCACCTTCGTGGCCTCGAAACTGCCCATCAAGGCCTGGCTCTCCATCCCCATCGGGGTCGTGACCCTGGCCGAGCAGTTCCCGGAGGGGGCCGAGGCCACCGAGGCCTGGTTCCGGGCCATGGTGGACCGGGTGAAGCTCGACCTCGCCGCCTTCCGCCATGCCGACCCGATGCGGCCGATCTTCGACGAGGACCGCGCCCACCTGATCGGCACCTCGGGCGCCATCACCAGCCTGGCCGGCATGCACCTGCGCCTGCCGCGCTACGACCGCTCCCGCGTCGACGGCATCTGGATGACGCGGGATGAGTGCGAGGGCGCCGCCAACCTGCTGCTCGGCCTCACCGCCCAGCAGCGGGCCGACCAGCCCTGCATCGGCCCCGACCGCTCCGACCTGGTCCTGGCGGGCGCCGCCATCCTCCAGGCCGTCCAGGAACTCTGGCCCTGCACCCGCGTCCGGGTCGCCGACCGCGGCCTGCGCGAGGGCATCCTCATGTCTCTGATGTCCGAAGGCGGCGGCCGCGGCCGCCGCAAGCGCCGCCGCGGCCGTCGCGGCAAACCCCTGCCCCAGGCCGCCGAATGACCGACGAACTCCCTCCGGCCCGCAAGCGCATGGTCAAGCCGCCCATGGGCGGCACCGAGGAAGGCCGCGGCAAGCCCGCGCGCCTGAAGACCGCCAAGATGCGGACCCCGTCCTCCCAGGCCTGGCTGTCGCGCCAGGTGAATGACCCCTTCGCCGCTAAGGCCCGCGCCCACGGTTACCGCTCCCGCGCCGCCTACAAGCTGACCGAGATCGACGACCGTCTGCATCTGCTGAAGCCCGGCATGCGGGTCATCGACCTGGGCGCGGCCCCCGGCGGCTGGACCCAGGTCGCCGTCGAGCGCGGCGTGGTCAACATCGTCGGCGTCGACCTGCTGCCGGTCGATCCCATCTCCCCGGCCCAGATCATCGAGATGGACTTCACCGACCCCGCCTGCGGTCCCCTGCTGATCGAGATGCTGGGCGGGCCGCCCGACATCGTGCTGTCGGACATGGCCCCCAACACCGTCGGCCACCGCAAGACCGACCACCTGCGGATCATGGGCCTGATCGAGATCGGCGTGGATTTCGCCATCAGCGTGCTCAAGCCCGGCGGCGCCTTCATCGCCAAGGCCTTCCAGGGCGGCGAGACCTCCCTGGTCATCGCCAACCTCAAGCACCACTTCACCGAGGTGAAGAACATGAAGCCCAAGGCCAGCCGCGCCGACTCCTCGGAGACTTACCTGGT
This sequence comes from Pseudomonadota bacterium, assembly GCA_040388315.1. GTDB lineage: Bacteria > Pseudomonadota > Alphaproteobacteria > Caulobacterales > Caulobacteraceae > Phenylobacterium. The sequence continues at coordinate 30,927 of JAZKBZ010000026.1, forward strand.
GGCGACGGGGTTCAAGGGCCGGAGCGGCGAGCGGCGTTAGCAGTTGGTGTATGCTCGTGTAGATTGCCTTAAGCGGCCTGTTCTCCCGCTGAGTCCTCAGGCTATCCTGGGTCGTCTGGGTCGGGTGTCGCGCTAAAGGTTTGTGGGGTTGAATTTGGACGGGGGCGCAGAGACCGCGCGTGATGACGGCCCGCTTGGGGTCGCCGCCGACGCCCTGACGGACACCGAGGCCGAACTTCGCCGGCTGAACTGGGCGCTGGCGGCCTATGGGCGCTCCTCCTCGGCCCTGATCCACTTCCAGACCCTCGACGACCTGGTGGCCAGCATCTGCGGCGCGATCGTCGCCCAGGAGGAATACGTCATCGCCGCGGTGGGCTTGGCGGACTCCGGCCCGGGCAAGCCGGTGCGTCTGCTGGCGGGGGCCGGTCCCGCCCTTGGCTACCTCGACGGCCTCAACCTCAGCTGGGACGAGAGCCTGCCGGAGGGCAACGGCCCCACCGGCCGCGCCATCCGCAGCGGCGAGTCCTTGATCATGCGCGACGCACTGACGGAGCCCATGTTCGCGCCCTGGCGGGAGCGGGCCCGCCCCTTCGGCATCCGGTCGAGCGTCACGGTGCCCTTCAGGCGCGACGGTCGCGTGGTGGGCGTTGTCCTGGTCTACGCCTCCCGCCCGCACGCCTTCGGGCCCAAGGAGTTGGACCTGTTCTCGGAACTGGGTAGCGAACTGGCCTTCGCGATGTCGGTGGCCGAGGATCGGGCGCAGCTGAAGGCGGCCGAGGCCGCGCGGCTCGCCGCCGAGGACGCCGCCCGCGAGGCTCAGGCGGAACTGGCGAGGGCCGGGCGGTTGCTTTCGGTGGGGGAATTCGCGTCCTCCATCGCCCACGAGATCAATCAGCCGGTGGCCGCGATCATCACCAACGGCGACGCCGCCCTGCGCTGGCTGGCGCGCGACCCGCCCGACCTGGACGAGGTGAGGGCCGCCATCGAGCGCATGAGCCGTGACGCCAAGCGCGCCAGCGGCGTGGTCGCCCGGACCCGGGGGCTGCTCGCGAAGTCCCGGACCGACGACGCTCCCCTTGACGTGAACGAGGTGGCGGAGGAGGTCCTGCTCTACACCGCCGACGAGCGGCGGCGATCCCAGGTGAGCGTGTCGACAGACCTCGCGTCGGGACTTCCCCTGGTGCGGGGAGACAGGATCCAGCTGCAACAGGTGATGCTCAACCTCATTCTCAACGCCGTGGACGCGATGAAGGGCGTCAATGACCGACCCCGCCGGCTGCAGGTCCGGTCCACGCTCGGGGCTGACGGCGAGGTTCTGGTGGAGGTCGAGGACTGTGGGGTCGGGCTGGACCCCGCCACCAGCGATCACCTGTTCGAACACTTCTTCACCACCAAGGACGGCGGGGTGGGCCTGGGCCTGCCGATCTCGCGCTCCATCGTCGAGGCCCATGGCGGTCGCCTCTGGGCCGGTCCGGCCTCGCCCCATGGCGCGGTGTTCCGGTTCTGCCTCCCCGTCGCGGCCCTCGTCGCCGCATGAGCGAGGCGCCGCCCACCATCATCGTCGTCGATGACGATATCTCGATCCGGGAGTCGCTGGAGAGCCTGCTGCGCTCGGTCGGCTTCCAGGTCAGGTTGTTCGGCTCGGTGGCCGAGTTCCTTGCTGGCAAGCTTCCGGAGGGGCCCTGCTGCCTGATCCTGGACGTCCGCCTTCCGGGCCAGAGCGGGCTTGATCTGCAGGCCGAGCTGGCCCGGGCCGACATCCGCCTGCCGATCGTCTTCATCACCGGGCACGGCGACATCCCCATGTCGGTGCGGGCCATGAAGGCCGGAGCGGTTGAGTTTCTCTCCAAGCCGTTCCGGGAACAGGATCTCCTCGACG
>JAZKBZ010000026.1:32830-44773 GCA_040388315.1 Pseudomonadota bacterium
ATCACCGTCAAGGTCCACCGTGGCCAGGTGATGCGCAAGATGGGCGCCCGCTCGGTGGCCGATCTGGTCCGCATGGCCGATCGCCTGGGTCTCGCGCCGGACGGCCCCTGACGCCGCCTCTCCGGAGGCCATGTCGTCCCGGCGACCTATACCAAGGGATAGGTCGCCTAAGACCTGAAGAGCCCCCGCCGACCCCAAGTTCGGTTTGAAGTCGGAGCCCGCCGGGTCTTCAATTGGGGCTCGCTCCCCCGGTCGGCGCCGGCCTCAGGCCTGTCGCCGCGTCTCAGCAGTCAGGAACGTCCGGATGGCGGGATCGGCCCGGTCTCTCATCGCCATCGTGGACGACGACGTCTCCTTCCGGGAGGCCCTGGCCGGCTTGATCAAGGCCTTCGGCTACCGCGTCGCCGCCTTTGGATCGGCCGGCGACTTCCTCAGATCCGACGCGACCCGTGAAGCGGCCTGCCTGGTCCTCGACGTGCAGATGCCCGACCTCGGCGGTCTCGAGCTTCAGGACCGGCTCATCGCCGAGGGATGCGGTCTCCCGATCATCTTCGTCACCGCCTCTCCTGACCCCGCGCCACGGCGCCGCGCGCTTGCGGCGGGGGCCTTGGCCTATCTGGAGAAGCCCTGCGACCAGGATGTGCTGCTCAGCCATATCCGCTCGGTCCTGGAACCGGTCTGAGGCCTCCGCCGGCAGCGCCGAGGCCCCGGGACCTATACCAAGGTGCAGGGTCACCTAACCCCTTGAGAGAACGCCGTCTTCCGCAAGTCTAATTGTCGAGCTTGCGGCCGGCCGACTAGTTTCGGACTGTCTTCGCGCTCCGCGGGACCGAAGGAACACCTCGTGAGCGTCCAGCCCCTGAAGTCCGCCTCGTCCGCTCGGCTGGCGCCCCTGCGCGCCCTGGTCGCCGACGACAACGAAGGAAACCGGCAGCTCCTGGGCGCGATCCTGCGATCGCAGGACCTCGAGTTGGAGGTCGCCAACTGCGGGCGCAGCGCCGTCACGGTGGCCACGGGGCGCCGTTTCGACCTGATCCTTCTGGACCAGAACATGCCGCAGCTGGATGGCCTGACCGCCACCCGCCTCATTCGTGAGCACGAGACGGTCGCGGGCTGGCCGCGGGCCAGCATCTTCATCGTCACCTCGATGAACGGGCCGGCGGACGCCGTCCGCTCCCGGGCCGCCGGCGCCGACCAGCACGTGACCAAGCCGGTGGACCTCGGCGGCCTGATCGCCCTGGTGGAGCGCGCCCGGCGCGCGGCCCTGACCGCCGCCCGTTGCCGCCAGTGCCTGGCGTGGGTGGGGGCGCAGGCGCGCGCCCTGCGGAGCCTCGGCGCCCGCCGCCGCTGAGGCGCCATTCCCCTTCCGCCCGACTTGGCTTTAAGGTCGTCGTCGACGAACGAGGGGAAACGACGATGGCCGGCGACGCGGTGGGCGGTTTCACGCTCGACAAGTATTCCAAGGTCCGCGAGGCCTTCGAGGCCAATCTGGCGTCCGGCGCCGACCTGGGCGCCTCCTTCTGCGCCACGGCGGACGGCGAGACGGTGGTGGACCTCTGGGGCGGCTGGGCCGACGAGGCGCGCACTCGGCCCTGGGTCGAGGACACCATTGTCAATGTCTACTCCACCACCAAGACCATGACGGCGCTCACCGCCCTGCTGCTGGCCGACCGCGGCGAACTCGACTTCGCCGCGCCCGTCGCCAGGTACTGGCCCGAATTCGCGGCCAACGGGAAGGCCGACGTCAAGGTCAGCCACCTGATGAGCCACTCCGCCGGCCTGTCGGGCTGGAAGGAGCCCATCACCCCCGAGGACCTCTATGACTGGGAGAAGGCCACCGCCCTGCTGGCCGCCCAGGCGCCCTATTGGGAGCCCGGATCCAAGCCCGGCTATCACGCCCTGACCCAGGGCTATCTGGTGGGGGAGGTGGTGCGCCGCATCACTGGCAAGTCCCTGGGGACCGTCTTCCGCCAGGAGATCGCCGAGCCCCTGGACGCCGACTTCCACATCGGCCTGCCGGCCAGCGAGGACGCCCGCGTCGCCGACCTGATCCCGCCGCCGGCCGGGGGCGGAATCGCCGATGGCGAGCAGTCCGAACTGGTCGCCAACATGTCACGCAATCCAGGGATCGACCCCCTGGCCACCCGGACCCGCGCCTGGCGCGGCGCCGAGATCCCCGCCGCCGGCGGAACCGGAAACGCCCGCTCGGTGGCCGAGATCCATGTGCTGCTGGCCAATGGCGGCGTCGCCAAGGGCAAGCGCCTGCTCTCCGAGGCCGGCTGCCGCAAGGCGCTTGAACTGCAGGTGGAGGGGACCGACCTGATCCTCGGTGGTCCGGCCCGCTTCGGTCTCGGCTTCGGCCTCCCCAGCGCGGCCGTCCCCATGCCCAACCCCAACACCATCTATTGGGGCGGCTATGGCGGTTCGCTGATCATCATCGACATGGATGCGCGCACGACGGTCGCCTACGCCATGAACAAGATGGCCCCCACCACCACCGGCGACATGCGCGCCTTCGGCCTGATGGCGGCGATGATGTAGCGGCGCCCGGCGAGCCGGGCGCCGACCACGATCTAGGCCAGCATGCGCACCTTCGGCTCGCGGTCCCACTGGCGGGTCCGCGCCGGCGGGATGAAGCCATCGGCGTCCTTGCCCAGGTCCACGACGCCCGCGTCCGGCGCGACCCCGGCCTTGTCCAGCAGGGCTTGCGCCTCGGCCGTGAAGCCGATGGCCTTCAGGTGGACGAAGGCGTTGGCGACGAAGTCCACCGCCGCGCTCTCGTTCAGCAGCTGGGCGCAGCCCTCGGCCGACAGCACCAGGGCCACGGCGTCGAACAGCACCGAGGGCGTGCCGGCCAGCTGGCCGTCGGCCGGCAGCTTCTTGCCGTCCTTCAGGGTGACGCCGCCGATCTTGGGGGCGACGATCTTGACGCTGGCGCCCTCGGCCAGCGCGGCCTTCTTCACCGCGTTGATCACCGCCCCGTCCGCGCCGTCGGTCACCAGGATGGCCACCGCCCGACCCATCAGGCTCGGGGGATACTTGCCGACGATGCGCAGGGCGGGGGAGGCGTCCATGTCCACCGGCTTGACCGCCGCCTCGGACTTGGCCGGCAGGTCCATGGCCAGGCCCGCCGCCACCCGCTGGGCGAGATCGGCGTCGACATTCTGCAGATTGCCCAGGATGCGCAGCCGCACATGCTCGAAGCTGCACTTGGACAGCTCGAAGACCAGGGCGCTGGCCAGGTGGGCCTGCTCGATGGGAGTCTGGGAGGCGTAGAACAGCCGCGCATGGCTGTAGTGATCGGCGAAGGTCTCGGCCCGCAGCCGCGCCTTGGGGGCGTCATTGACCACCGCCGCCGAGCGGAAGCCGCCCTTGGGGTCCTCGCGCGGACCGCCGTCCTCGCCCATCTGCGCCAGGCTGTTGGGCTCGTAATTGGCCCTGCCCACCGGCACGTCCATCTGCATGTGTCCGTCGCGCTGCAGGTTCTGGAAGGGGCAGCCCTTGGCGCGGTTGATCGGCAACTGGTGGAAGTTCACCGAGCCCAGCCGCGACAGCTGGGTGTCCTGGTAGGAGAACAGCCGCCCCTGCAGCAGCGGGTCCTCCGAGGCGTCGATCCCCGGCGGCATGTTGGTGGGCAGGAAGGCGGCCTGCTCGGTCTCGGCGAAGAAGTTGTCGACGTTGCGGTCCAGCACCATCCGCCCGATCACCTTGATGGGGACCAGCTCCTCGGGGATCAGCTTGGTGGCGTCCAGGATGTCGAAGGGCAGGGCGTCGGCCTCCGCCTGGGACAGAAGCTGCACCCCGAACTCCCACTCGGGGAAGCTGCCTGAGTCGATGGCCTCGAACAGGTCGCGGCGGTGATAGTCCGGATCGGCGCCGGCGATCTTCACCGCCTCGTCCCAGCAGGTGGACTGGGTCCCCAGCTTCGGCCGCCAGTGGAACTTGACGAAGGTGGCCTCGTCCTTGTCGTTCAGCAGCCGGAAGGTGTTGACCCCGAAGCCCTCCATCATCCGCAGGCTGCGCGGGATGGCCCGGTCGGACATGGCCCACATGACCATGTGGGTGCTCTCCGGGATCAGGCCGATGAAGTCCCAGAAGGTGTCATGGGCGCTGGCGGCCTGGGGATAGCCGCGGTCGGCCTCCATCTTCACCGAGTGGATCAGGTCCGGGAACTTGATGGCGTCCTGGATGAAGAAGACCGGGATGTTGTTGCCCACCAGGTCCCAGTTGCCCTCCTTGGTGTAGAACTTCACCGCGAAGCCGCGCACGTCGCGCGGCGTGTCCACGCTGCCCGCGCCGCCGGCCACGGTGGAGAAGCGGGTGAAGAGCTCGGTCTTGACCCCCACCTCGGTGAGGATCTTGGCGCGGGTGTACTTGGCCAGCGACTCTGTCAGCTCGAAATAGCCGTGCGCCGCCGAGCCGCGGGCGTGGACGATCCGCTCGGGAATCCGCTCGTGGTCGAAATGCTGGATTTTCTCGCGCAGCACGAAGTCCTCCAGCAGGGTCGGACCCCGCGGGCCGGCCTTGAGGGAGTTCTGGTCGTCGCTGATCGGCACGCCGAAATTGGTGGTCAGCCGCGCCTCCGGGGCGCTGGCGGTCTGGTGCAGCTCGCCGCCCTGACCCAGGGTCTCGGCGTCGGAGGACGGGCTTTTCGGCTTGGTCATGGTTCGAAGGTCCTGAGGGAATGGGGCTGGCTCCCTCGGCAACGCGGACGGCGCGATTTGGTGCGCGCGGAACGTATGAGAATTTCGGCGGGCTGTCGGATCAGGGCCCATGCGTTCGTCCTGGGGACAGGAAGCAACAGGAGGTCCCCATGTCCTATGTCGATGGTTTCGTACTCGCCGTGCCCAAGGCCAACCTTGAGGCCTACCGCGCCATGGCCACCCGGGCCGGGGCGGTCTGGAAGGAGTTCGGGGCGCTGGCCTATGTCGAATGCGTCGGCGACGACGTGCCGCTGGGGGAACTGACCTCCTTCCCCCGCGCGGTCCAGGCCAAGGACGACGAGGTCGTGGTCTTCTCCTGGATCGTCTACGCCTCGCGCGCCGACCGGGACGCCATCAACGCCAAGGTGATGGCCGATCCGCGCCTGAAGCAGGACGCAGAGACCATGCCCTTCGACGGCAAGCGCATGATCTATGGCGGCTTCGAGAGCTTCGTGACCCTTTAGGGCAGGGGATAGGGCTGGCCGTCCGGGGTCTGGATCACCGGCTGTCGGCCCGGCGCATAGGCCAGCCGCGCGGGCCCCAGGAGCCGGGTTCCCACATAGAGCTGGCCGACATCGTTCAGGCCCCCGGCGTACATCACCTGGCCGGGCCGGTGGTAATCGACCGCGCCGCCCGCCCGGCCGCGGCTGTAGGTGAGCCTCAGCTCCGAGCCGTCGGGATAGCGCCAGGCGCCCGCCCCGTCGGCCACGTCGTCGCGCCAGGCGATCGAGAGGCTGGTTCCATTGGGATAGGAGAACACGCCCTGTCCGTTGCGGGCCCCGCCGGCGACCCCGCCGACATATTTCGAGACCAGCCGGGTTCCGGCGTACCAGACCAGGGTCCCGCCCCCCTCGGCCACGCCATTGACGCAGGGCCCCGACCAGCGGACCGAGCCGCCCTGGATCGGGCTGCCCGTATAGACCAGGCACTTGGTGGCCGGGTCGCGGACCCAGTGGGGGTCGGCGCCGGAAAAATCCGGGCGGGGCAGGGGCGCCTGGGCCGCCGCGCCGCCCGCGGCCAGGGAGAGGCCCAGCGCCGCCAGGGTGATCAGAGTTCGCCTCACGACCGCCCTTCCTGGCCGGCGCAGACCGGGAAGGCCTCGGCGAGGCCCCGGCGATGCAGGACCACCGTCCCCAGCCGCGGCGTCGACAGCCGCAGGTCCTGGCCTTGGAACTGACCGGCGAACCGCTCACCACCCGCGGTGGTGAAGCTCACGGCCTGACCCTCGATCTTCGCGGCCACGGCGGCGGGAGGCAGGGGCGCGCCCTCGGCCACCTGCACCAGCACCCGCGGCGCCGCGCCGGCCGGCCGCACGATCACCCGCATGCCCCGCGCATCCCCGGTCTCCTGGGACAGGCAGATATTGGACCAGGCCTGGGCTCCGCCCAGGTCCCAGGACCCGCTCTCGGCCAGGGCCGGTCCGCCAAGGGCGCTCAGCACGCCGGCCAGGATGAGGGTTCGTCGCATGGTTCGCCTCCGCAGGGGGCCAGCCTTCCAGAGGCCGGGCCGCCGCGGCACTGGCGAAAATTGGGGCGTCTCTTGACTCTAAAAGAGAGGGAGAAACATCATTCTCTTACAGGGGGTCGGCATGGGCGAGCGACAGGTGGCGGGGGCGGGGGCGGGGCAGGGCGAGGCCGCGCGCTTTTCCGGCGATCACAGCGTCGAGGCCCCGCCCCGCCAGGCCCGCAGCCGCGAGACCTTGCGCAGCCTGCTGGCCGCCGCCGAGGCCCTATTCGACGAGGTGGGCTTCCACGTCGCCACCGTCCCGGAGATCTGCCGCCGGGCGGAGTCCTCCACCGGCGCCTTCTACAAACGCTTCCGCGACAAGGACGAGCTGCTGGCGGTGCTGTTCGCCGACCTGCTGGCCGACGTCCGCGCCCGCCTCGACGCCCGCCTCAACCCCGCCGCCGTCGCCGCCCAGGACCTCGGGCCCTTGGTGGCCTCCACCGTCCACGCCCTGGCGCAGGCCTATCGCGGCCGGGCGGGGACGGCCCGCGCCCTCATCCTGGTGGGCGAGCAGCGTCCGGAGTTCCAGGCCCTGTCCCGCCAGGCCCACGCCGAGCTGCTGGTCCAGGTCGCCCAGGCGCTGGCCGCCAAGCGGGCGCAGTTCAGCCACCCCAATCCCCGGCTGGCCGCCGAGTTCGTCTCCCGCCAACTCACCGCCGTCTTCCAGCAACAGGTCCTGACGGGCGGCTTCGACCCCCAGTCCCAGCTCCCCGGCTGGCCCGCCCTGGAGCAGGAACTGGTCCGCGCCGTGAGCGGCTATCTGGGCGTCCGCGCCCCGCGCCCGCCCGCGGCCCCCGAGCAACTCTCCCTGGACCTGGGCTGATGGACGTCGCGGAGGCCCTGGCCATCCGCATCACCTGCCGCGCCTTCCGCGACGCCCCGGTCCCGCGCGCCACCGTGGAGGCCATACTGACGGCCGCCTCCCGCGCCCCCTCCGGCGGCAATCTCCAGCCCTGGCGGGTCTGGGCCCTGGCCGGTCCCGAGCTGGCGGCCCTGCGGGGCGCCATCAAGGCCCGCATCGCCTCAGGCGCCCTTTCCGACGGCCAGACCGAGTACGACATCTACCCGCCGGACATGGGCCCGCCCTTCAGCGACCGGAAGTTCGCCGCCGGCGCGGCCATGTACGCCGCCCTCGGCGTCGACCACGCCGACATGGCCGGCCAACTGGAACAGTATGTCCGCAATTTCGAGCTGTTCGGCGCCCCCGTCGGCCTGGTCTTCGCCATCGACCGATCCCTGCGGCAGGGTCAGTGGGCGGACCTGGGCATGTACCTGCAGTCGGTCATGCTGCTGGCCCGCGAGCACGGCCTGCACACCGCGGCCATGGAGTCCTGGGCCCTGTGGCACGCCACCATCCGCCGGGTGCTGCAGATCCCCGACGAGCTGATGATCTTCTGCGCCATGGCGCTGGGCCACATGGACGAGGACGCCCCCATCAACCGCGTCCGCACCGACCGCGCGCCCCTGGCCGAGTTCGCGCTCCTGCGCGGGTTCTGACCCTGGGCGGCCAGCGCGGCGCGGTGTAGGTCTGGCCCTTCCGATGTCCTGGAGGCGGCCATGGCCCAACTGACCTTTGACGCGGCCGCCGCCAAGGCGCTGGAGGCCATCTACCTGACCCCCGACGTCATCGCCCAGCGGGCCCGGGTCCTCGACCTGCTGGCCCCCCAGCCGGGGGAACGGGTTCTGGACGTGGGGGTCGGCCCCGGACTGCTGGCCTACGACCTCGCCCGCCTGGTGGGGGAGGGCGGGACGATGGTGGGCCTGGACCTGTCGCCGGCCATGGTGGCGGCCTCGGCCGAGCGCCTGGCGGCCTTTCCCCAGGCGCAGGTTCGTCAGGCCGACGCCACCGCCCTGGGCGGCCCCGACGCCTGCTTCGACGCGGTGGTCTCCACCCAGGTCTATGAGTATGTCGCCGACATGCCCGCCGCCCTGGCCGAGCTGCGCCGGGTCCTGGTTCCCGGCGGCCGGGTCCTGATCCTCGACACCGACTGGCGCAGCATCGTCTGGCATTCCTCCGACGAGGCCCGCATGGCCCGGGTCCTGGCCTGCTGGGACGCCCACCTGGCCGATCCCCACCTGCCGGCCCGCCTGGGGCCCCTGCTGCGGGCCGCCGGGTTCACGGTGCGCCGGGTGGAGATCCTGCCCATGCTCTCGCCCCGCTGGCAGCCGGTCAGCTATGCCGGCGCCATGATGCGCACCATCGCCAACTTCGTCCGCGCCAACGCCGAGCGCGCAGGCCTCGCCCCTGAGGAGGTCGAGGCCTGGTGGGCCGACCAGCAGGCCCTGATCGCCCGCGACGAATTCTTCTTCAGCCTCAACCGCTACGCCTTCCTGGCCACCCGCTAAGGGGGCGGGCGGTCCGTCAGCCGGCGCGCACCTGTCCGCTGATCGCCCCCAGCAGCTCGGCCGACCCCAGCTGCGATCCCGCCGCGTCGCCGGTCAGGGCGTACTCCGGCGGTACGACCTCGGGACCTTCGCCGGGGGGCAGGGGCGGGGTGTAGTAGCCCAGGGCATAGGAGCCCATGGCGTAGCCGATCAGCTGCTGCAGCTCGGGCTCCAGGGTCCGCGCGATCTCCGGCGGGCAGGAGAGATACTGGTTCTCCTCCTGGCGCAGCCAGCCGAGCGCATAGGTGATGTTCAGGCCCCAGCGGTCGGTGTCGCCCGTATTGGCCCCGCCGCCGTGGAACACCGTGCCGGTATAGACCAGCACCGAGCCGGCCTTCATCGTCGCTCGGCAGATCTCCTCGGGGGTGGCCTGGCGGCTGTCGGGCCAGTCGATGGAACCAGGAACCACTTGGGTCGCCCCGTTCTCGGCCGTGAAGTCGGTGAGCGCCCAGATGGTGTTGAGCTGCGGCTCGACCCCCTTCAGGTATTGGCCCCAGGCCCAGCGGTCGCGGTGGATCGGCTGCGCCGGCTGGCCGGGCATGATGCGGATCAGCTGACCCAGATGCAGCTGGTAGCGAGTGCAGTTGGGCAGCAGCACTTGATCGCAGATGGCGCGGATGCGGGGATCGAGGATGGCTGTGCGGCACCCCGGAGACCGGGCCACAAGGGCCCCGGTCCGGGTGGTCTTGAATCCCGTGAAGGCGTCCTGTCCCGGCTGCGTCGCCTCGACATAGGGCCGCAGTTCCTCGGCCAGGGCGGCGGCCGCCTCCGAGCTGATGACCCCTTCCAGGATCAACGCCCCGTCGCGATCCAGGACCGCCATGACCGCCTCGATGGGCGCATCGGCGGGCAGGTGTTCGAGTTCAGCCATGTCGTATCTCCCCATCCGGGCTTTGGCCCCAGGTTAGCCCGGACGGCGGCGAACTCAACGGTCTGGACGCGGCCCGGTCAGGTGGCGGTCATCCCGCTTCCTGCACCGGCGGCTCGGCCCCCGCCGGCTCGGCCCGCAGGCGGTCGCGAAACTCGTCGAGCCGGGCGCGGTAGCCCTCGGCGTCGCCATATTCCAGGAACTCGTAATAGCGCCGGTGCGGATCGGAGACCTTCAGGGCGTGCTTGATGGGGCACCAGTACTGCTCGGTGCGGCTGGACACCTCGCGCACATAGGCCACCACGCCGTTGGCGTAGGCGCAGAAGCTGCAGTTCATGGCCTCGATGACGTTGAGATAGGAAAGCCGCCCCCGATCCATGGCGATGTAGTCGCGCCGGTTCACCCGTGGGATGCCGTAGACCCGGAAGCAGATGGCCTGGTAGGCGCTGACCCAGGCGTCGACGATGAGCAGCGGGATGATCAGCGAATAGATCACCGGGGCGGTCAGAACCACGGCCAGGGACGTCCGGCCGAAGAACTTGTCCAGGCCCAGGCGCAGGCGGCGATGCTCCACGGTTATGCCGTGCTCGAACTGCCCGATCTGTTCCTTGAGCTTCCAGCCCAGCGCCTTGCGACGCGCCTCGATCTCCCGGTCGAGATCGCCCTGGAGGCGGACGATCTCTTCGGCGAGATCCTTCATGTGCTGGGTCATCTGCGGGCGTCGGCTCCTGGCTGGCCCGCACCCTAGCCTGAAACGGTCAAGTTTTGCGCGCCGAGCGCACGGGCCTTTCGCCGCTGGCTACGGGGTCCCCGTCGCACGACGCGTCTCCCGCGCCGCCGGCCGATCGTAGCATTGGGCGAGCCAGGCCGCGACGTTCGGGCAGGCCTCCAGGGACACCTCGGCCATCCGCGAGGGCGACAGCACGGCGGCCACGTTCAGGTCTCCCACCGTGAAGTGCTCACAGGTCAACCAGTCCCGCCCGGCCAGGGCGCGGTCGAGCGCCCGCAGGCCGGCGGCCAGCAGGACCCCGACCTCGTCTCCGGCCCGAGCCCGGAGGCCGCCGATCGTATCGCGCTGCACCCAGGGCTCCAGATGCGCCTGGGCCCAGAGGCTCCAGCGCCAGATCTGGGCCTCTGTCCCCCGGTCCGCGGGATAGAGCCGACCGCCCGCGCCATAGGTCTTGGCCAGGTAGAGGTTGATGGCCAGGGACTCCGCCAGGGCCATGCCGTCGTCCACCAGGGTGGGGATCGTGCCCGCGGGGTTGAGCGCCAGGAAGTCGGGCGCCTTCAGAGCCGGATCATCCCACTCCAGGGGGACATGTTCATAGGAGAGGCCAAGTTCCGCCGCGGTCCAGAGGACCCGCATCGTGCGGGAGCGTGGAGAGCCGTAGATCGTCAGCGCCATGGGCAAGCTTGGCCAGGCGCCAGTCTGGAGTCAACGCGCCGGAATTTTCGCTCACCGTGCAGGTTAGCCCCTGATGTCCATTCTCATCGTCGTCATCGTCCTGCTCACCCTGGCCATCTGGGCGATTCAGAAGACGCCCATTCCTTCGCCCCTCAACTGGATCCTCCAGGTGGTGGCGATCATCATCGTGATCCTTGATCGGGCGGGCGGGACTGTTCTCGGCGGTGGCGGCGGCGGTCGCGTTCGGGCTCAGAGCTTCCCGAAGGCCACGCCCCGCCAGCCCCAGCCGCCGGCGTGGGCGGCCTTGATCAGCGGGCCTTTGATCTCAGCTGTGCTGAAGCTGTATTCGTAGATCTTGCCGAAGGAGAGGTCCTCCTCCCGGAAGGCGTAGACCGCCTCGTAGCTCTTCTCCCATTTCCGGCCGCGCGACGCGTTGGCGCTGGCCGACAGGGTCGGCACGCCGGCGCGCCATTCCACCTCCCATTCCTCGTCGACGGCCCGGACCTCGCCCTTGGCCTCGTCGAACTTCATCCGCACCTTGAACACGCGCTTGATCCCCGCCTTGGCGAAGATCTCGATCCACTTGGCGTCGACGATCCGCCACTCCGCCACCAGGTCGCAATGCTCCTTCTTCGTGGCCTCGCGGATCTTGAAGGGGGCGGTGGGGCGGTTCACGGCCATCAGCCGCTTGCGCAGCTTGGCCACGCTCTCGCGCGCCACGCCGCTCGGCGCCGGCTTGGCGCCGCTCAGCCAGTCCAGGATCTTCATCGCCAACGTCTCCGGTTCGGCTGCGCTGTCGATGGGCGCGACTCCTTGACACCATGCCACGTCCGCCCGTCAGGTGGCCGCTATTCCTGGTCGGTGACCAAGCTTCGAAGGACCGCCAAGATGACCCCCCTGTTCCCCAATCGCCTTGGCCGCGCCGCCGCGATGCTCGCCGTACTCCTGCCCCTGGCGGCCGGCGCGCCGTCCCAGGCCGCTCCGAAGAAGCCGGTGGGCGAGCTGCGCTGCGGCTGGCTGCAGAACCCGTCGCCGGGCAACTGGTGGCTGTTCGACAACGCCGGTGAGTGGACGGT
>JAZKBZ010000026.1:44783-56109 GCA_040388315.1 Pseudomonadota bacterium
CTACCAGGCCCGCGGTCTGGACAACGTGCCCGACCTCACCGAGCGCAACTGGGTGGTCACCAACGGCAGCTCCTACGGCTATGGCTGCGTCTGCCTGCGGGTCGAGACCGACGCCAAGGCCCGGCGCATCACCCGCATCCACAGCGTCACGCAGAAGCCCCTCAAGGTCTGCCGCGCCGACAGGAAGCTGCCCAAGCCCTAGAGCGCTTCCCGCCTGACTTGGATCAAGTCAGGCGATCAGGAAGAGCGACCAATTCAGGACTCTAGAGCCCCGTTTCGATTCATTCGAAACGGGAACAGCTCTAGGGCCGACCTCTTAATCGAGGTGAGGTCGGTGGGTCTCCCAAGTTGAGCTTGACACATTCGACACGTGGGCGACGAGTAGGCGTCGCCCCGTTCCGGGCGCCGTCCGTGCGGAGGGCTGAACATGCCACTCGTGTTCGTTCATGGCGTCGCGACCCGGCCCAAGCCGGAATATCTGGCCGAGGTCGCGCAGCGTAGCGCGCTGTTCAAGAGCCTGGTGCTGCACAAGGACGCCGTCGTGCTCAACCCCGACTGGGGAAGTCAGGCGGTGAAGTTCACCGAGACCTTGCCGTGGTTGCCCAATCCGTCCGGAAATCAGGCCTATGGCGCGGGCGCCCTGGCCGGATCGGGGGGCGAGATCGGACTGTCGGCCATGGCCCAGGCCGATGCGGCCCAGGCGGTGGACCTGGCGATCGCCGGCGTTCTCGAACAGGCGATCGTCGAGGCGGGCATGGCTCAGGACCCCGACCTCGCCGCGGGCCGGAATGTCGCCCTGGCCAAGGCCGCCGCCCTCTATCTGGACCAGCACGCGCCAGACGAGACGCCCGCGGGCGTCGACGCCCTGGCCGGGGGCAGCGACGCGGCGTTCGCGGAGGCCCTGGACCTCCAGCTGAACATGATGCCGGGAGTCGAGGCCTATGGCGGGATCGGCGACGCGATCAAGAACGGGCTGGGCACGGTCGGCGGCTGGCTCGGAAACGGCGCCAGCGACCTGGCGCTGAAGGCCAAGCGGCGGGACCTCAGCAAGGGGGTGGCCTTCTTCCTGGGCGACATCTTCGTCTATCTGCGCCAGCGCGAGGTGGCGGGGGCCACGGGGGTCCAGGCGCGTCTGTTCAAGCCCATCCTGGATGACCTCATCGGCGCCTTCCACGCGGCGCGCCAGCCCAAGGAGCCCTTCGTGGTGGTGGGCCACAGCCTGGGCGGCGTGCTGCTCTACGACCTCCTGACCGACCCCGACTGCCTGGCGCGCCTGGCCGCCGAGGCGCCGGGCTTCAAGATCGATCTGCTGGCCACCGTGGGGTCGCAGCCGGGCTTCTTCGCCGACCTGAAGCTCTATTCGGGAAAACCGCTGACCGGAACGCTCCTGGCCAGGCCCCCTGGCGTCGCGGTCTGGCACAACGTCTATGACTTCACCGACGTCTTCTCCTTCCTGGCCGCTCCGGCCTTCGCCGGCGTGCAGGACTTCGGCTACGACACGGCTGTGGACGTGCTGGCCGCCCATACCGCCTATTTCAAGCGGCCCTCCTTCTATCAGCGCATGCGCAAGCGCCTGCAGGGCCTGGGCTATTCGTGACCCGGGTCTTCGAAGCGCCCGTCGCCGGCGGAGGGGTCCGCGTCCTGATCCTGGGCGCCGGAACCTATCCCAACGCCCAGGTCCCCCAGCCGCGCGTGCCGACCCTCCCCGACGTCTCCAGCGCCGCCAAGAGCGCGCTCGACCTGGCTCTGCGGGTCCTGGGCGCCTGGAAGGACCTGTTCGAGCGGCCGCTGGCCAGCGTCGACCTGCTGGTCAACGCGCCGGGCTTCCCCGACGGCGTCAGCTTCACCCCACCCGGCCAGGCGGCCCTGACGCTGGCCGCCCCGACGCTCGCGAACATCAAGGCCGCCCGCACCCGGTGGCTGGCCGGCGCGGAGAAGGACGACATCCTGCTGTTCTACTGCTGCGGGCATGGCATCTGGCTGCCCTCGATCAGCCGCACCTTCCTGGCGGCGGATTTCGGGGCCGATCCCGAAGACCCCTGGCCGAACGCCGTGGCCCTGGACGACTTCCGCTTCAACCTTGGGGAACGCAAGCCGCGCAGGCAGTGGGTGATCTTCGATTGCTGCGCCAATACCCCCACCGCGGCCCTGAGAGCCCTGGCCGCGCGTCCCGATCCGCTGCTGGTGGGGGATGCCGGAGGGCGTCAGCAGGCCGAGGATCAGTACGGCGCGCTGTCGCAGGTGACACTTGCCTCCTCGACCCCCGGCGCCCAGGCTTTCGGCAAGGATCAGCGGGCCTCGCGCTTCATGGAGGCCTTCCTGGAGGCCTGTGACGGCGCCGCCTTCATGACCCAGGACGCCGATGGCAAGTGGTGGGTGGACCAGCAGAGCCTGGAGCGGGCCATCGCGACCTATGCGGTGCGCGTCGCGCCGAGCGCCGACCAGGCCTATTTCACCTTCCCGCGGGTCAGCCAGACCGACGCCAACGACATCCCGCGCCTGCTCAAGCGGGACCAGACGGCGCCGTGCACCCTCCTGGTGCGCTCCGACCCGCCGGTCCGCCTGACCCAGGCGGAGCTGACCATCACCTGTCCGCCCTCGGTCGCGGTGGTGGGTCGGCAGGTTCCGGGCCCGGCGGCCCTGGCCCGCTTCCGCCAGCAGGTGGCGCCCTGGACCACCTATGCGGTCGAGGCTGTCTTCCCGGAGGGCCCACGGGTGATCCAGAGGCTGGCCCTGCCGCCCCTGGCCGAGGCGGTGTTCTGAGCCATGGCGACGCTCACCATCACCGCCGCGGGCGATCTGGGCCCCCTCAGCCTGAGGGTGGTGAGCGCCGGCGGCCGGCTTGTCGAGCCGCCGCCGCCGCCGCTGTCGTCGGCCCAGCGGCGGGTGAGCGTCCCCGGCCTCGCGGAGGGGACCTTCGTGGTCATCGGCACGCGGCCCTCGGGTCAGACCCTGACCCGGGAGGTGGCTGTCGGGCCCGATGGCGGCGAGGCCACCTTCAGCGTGGAGGGCCAATCGCCCAACGAATTCCTGCACCAGGCGATGCAGCGTGGCCTGGTGCCCCCTCTGCCAGACGATCTGGGCCAGCAGGATCACCGGGAGGCCGCGCGAAGCCAGATGGGCGTTCGGGTGGGGGCCTCGGGCGACGCCGGCCGGGCGCTGCGGGCGATCGGCGACGTGGCCAAGCTTGTCGAGCCCGAGATCGAGGCGGCGGCGGTTTCGCCGGACGGGTTCGACATCGTCTCGGTTGGATCAGACGAGACCGGAGCGGTGTCGCCCGGCAGCGCCCTTTTCAAGTCCTTGTCGGGCTTGGACGCGCCGCGGACCGCCGCCAGCCAGGTCTTTCGTCTTCGCCGCTGGACCTGGGCCGACGGCCGGTGGCGGCGGGACACCAAGGACTCCGGCGCTTCGGCGCGCCCCCACTGGGTGGACTGGGGGGCGGGCTATGTCAGGCTGCGGCTTTCCGCCGACTCTGGCCCGAGGGGCGAGCGTGTGCAGGCCTTCGGACTGCTGGACGCCATGGGGTACGGCCCGATCGTCATCGCGCCGCCCTTCCGGGACGGCCTGGACATCACCTTCCTGGCCGATGGACTGACCGCCGAAGGCGCGGCGGAGCGGGTCGACAATCCTTCGTCGGTGCGGGTTCCGGTGGCGGTCGCCCTGCCGCTCAATCCGATGGCCGCCGACCTGTTGGGGGGCGTCACCTCCGCGGGCCTGCCCGGGGCCGAGCAGATCTGGAGCGGCCAGGCCGACATCGGCGACGTCGATAACGCCTTCGACCTCCTGTTCCACAAGTACGCCGACCCGGCCGCGGCGGTCCTGGGCGCCCACTATCTGGTGCGGTTCACCCCCAAGCGCATTCCGGTGCAATGGATGCGCAACCTGATGGACCTGCTGCCCGATGTGGCGGACGGGCCGACGCTCCTGGCCTGGCGCTACATGACCGCGGGTGGCAAGCAGGGCGCCAAGGTCACGCGCCGCGAAATTCAGGGTCTTCTGCGCGAGGCGTCCCGCCGGCCGGTGTGCTACTTCGCCCGCAGCCGATCCCTCCTGAGCCAGGGCATGCGCCTCTATGGGCCCTGGACCCGTAACCGCCGGTTGGACCGCGGCGGCGCGCGGCCTCCGCGCACCGGCGACTTCCTTGATGTGGCGGCCGACGCCGGCGGGTTGGAGGCCTTCTGGGGGGCGAGTCCCAACATGCCGTGGCGCCGTGAGCCGCCGATCACCTGGTCGACGCCGCCGCTCTTCGAGGTGCGCCTGCGGAACGGACTGTTCTGGCGGGACGACGAGGCCGGTGAGCCCTTGATCTCGGTGGTCTAGCTACAAGGACCTAAGAGCGGCCTGGCCGCGGCTCACACCAGACCCCGCGCCCTTTCCGGCTCCGGCGTCTTCGCCCCCTCCGCCTTCAGCCATCCCCGGAACTGATCGAGCGCCCGGCTGCTGACGCCCGGCGCGGCGAGCAGGGCGAAGCCGCTCTGGGCCGGGATGAAGCCGAAGGGCGCGACGAGGCGACCGCTGCGCACATAGTCGGCCACCAGGGGCCAGGGCATGATGGCGACGCCCAGCCCCGCGATGGCGGCGTCCAGGGCGAAGTGCAGGTGGGCGAAGGGCTGTTCGGGCGCGGGCGGCAGCTCCAGCCCGGCCAGGGCCGCCCAGATGGCCCAGCCCTGCGGATGGGTCTGGGCCACCAGGCGCGGCGCCCGCAGCGCGTCGGGGAAGCGCTGCGCGAGGCCCGGCGACATCACTGCCCCCAGGTGGCTGGGCATGAAGGCCGTGGCCAGGGGATCGGCCAGCCGGCTGGCGGGGACCAGCCGCACCACCGCGTCGGCGCCCCGCTGGCTGGTGGCGTGGGAGGCGAGCTCCGTCAGGTGCAGGCGCACGCCGGGATGGGCCTGCGTGAACCCCGACAGGCGCGGGATCAGCCACTTCACCGAGATGCTGGCGTTGACGGCGATGTGCAGGTCGGCCGGGCCGCCGCGGGCCTGGCGCACGGCCCCGGCGATCTGGTCGAAGGCCGCGGCCAGGGCCGGGGCCAGCTGCGCGCCCGCCGCCGTCAGCTCCAGCCGGTGCTTGGGGCCGGTGAACAGGCGCACCCCCAGGCTCTCTTCCAGGGCCTTCACCTGCCGGCTGACCGCCGAGTGGGTGACGTGCAGCTCCTGCGCCGCCAGCGTCGCCCGTCCGGTCCGCGCCATGGCCTCGAAGGCCCGCAGGGCGTTCAGGGAGGGCAGGGGGCCAGATGTGAGATTTTCGAACATAGACTTCCCAATATGTCGGTTTCCGCTATTGGGCAATCGGCGCATAAGCTGAGGATGGCGCAACACTTCTCGCCCCCGACCGTGATCATGCTGGCCCTGGGCCCGCGTGCGGCGTCATTCCGCGGCCCATCGTGGCCCCTGGTCCCTCCACGACCGTCACCAAGTCCGCCGCCATCTGCCGGGTCATGTTCGTCATGACCTTCGGCCTCAATAAGGAGCCCGTGACATGACCCTTCTCGACGCTGCGCTTGCTCACCCCCGCCCCGACGCCTTATACGCGGCTCGCAAAATGGAGACTCCAATGGAGATTCGCGAAGGGCTCACCTTCGACGACGTTTTGCTCGAACCCGGCGCATCCGATGTGATGCCCGGCCAGGTGGACACCTCCACCCGGTTCACGCGCGAAATCAGTCTGAACATACCGCTCGTGTCCTCGGCCATGGACACCGTCACCGAGAGCCGCCTGGCCATAGCCATGGCCCAGCACGGCGGCCTGGGCGTGCTTCACCGCAACATGACGCCTGAGGAACAGGCCGAGCAGGTGCGCGAGGTGAAGCGCTACGAAAGCGGCATGGTCATCAACCCCTTGACCATCAACCCGGACACCCCGCTCAGCGAGGTCCTGGCCATCAAGTCGCGGCGCAAGATCTCCGGCTTCCCGGTGGTCGAGCCGGGCACCGGCAAGCTGGTGGGCATCCTCACCAACCGCGACATGCGGTTCGAGGGCTCCAGCGAAGTCCCGGCCAAGGCCCTGATGACCAAGGACAATCTGATCACGGTTCGCGAGGGCTGCAGCCAGGACGAGGCCCGCGCCCTGCTGCGCAAGCACAAGATCGAGCGGATCATCGTGGTGGACGAGGCCTATCGCGCCGTCGGCCTGATCACCGTCAAGGACATGGAGAAGGCCCAGGCCCACCCGGTCGCGGCCAAGGACGCCCAGGGCCGCCTGCTGGTGGGCGCCGCCTCCACGGTGGGCGACACCGGATACGAGCGCTCCATGGCCCTGGTGGACGCCGGGGTGGACGTGTTGGTGATCGACACCGCCCACGGCCACAACGCCGACGTCTCCCGCGCCGTCGGCCGCCTGAAGCGCGAGACCAACCGCGTCCAGATCGTCGCCGGCAACGTCGCCACCTATGAAGGCGCCCGCGCCCTGATCGACGCCGGCGCCGATGCGGTGAAGGTGGGCATCGGCCCGGGCTCCATCTGCACCACCCGCATGGTGGCCGGGGTGGGCGTGCCCCAGCTCACCGCCATCGCCGACGCCGTCCGCGCCGCGGCCGGCACCGACGTGCCGATCATCGCCGACGGCGGCATCAAGTATTCCGGGGACCTGGCCAAGGCGCTGGCCATGGGCGCCCAGGTGGCCATGATGGGCTCGGCCTTCGCCGGCGCCGACGAGGCCCCCGGCGAGGTGTTCCTCTACCAGGGCCGCTCCTACAAGGCCTATCGCGGCATGGGCTCGCTGGGCGCCATGTCCACGGCCAACGGCTCGGCGGACCGTTACTTCCAGAAGGAGGTCTCGGCCCTGAAGCTGGTGCCCGAGGGCATAGAGGGCCAGGTGGCCTACAAGGGTCCGATCGCGGCCATCCTGCACCAGATGGTGGGCGGGCTTCGGGCCGCCATGGGCTATACCGGCGCGGCCAATCTCCAGGCCTTCCGCGACAACGCCCGGTTCATCCGGATCACCGGGGCGGGCCTGCGCGAGAGCCACGTCCACGACGTCATGATGACCCGTGAGGCCCCCAACTATACGAGCCCGGTCTGAGACCATGAACGCAGCCCCCGAACTTCAACTCATCGGCGCGGCGATCATCGTCGGCGTCGTCCAGTTGCTCTGGGCGGCCGGGGCGGCGCGGGCCCAGCAGGACCTGAAGTGGGCGGCCGGCCCTCGCGACGAGGACATGCCGCTCACCGGTGTGGCCGCCCGCCTGGACCGCGCCTTCAAGAACTTCCAGGAGACCTTCCCCTTCTTCGTCGCCGCCATCTTCGCCGCCTATCTGGTGGCCAAGACCGGGCCGCTGACCTTGTGGGGCGCGGTCCTCTACGTCGTCGCCCGGGCGCTCTACGCGCCCCTCTACGCCGCCGGAATCTCCGGCGTGCGCACCCTGGTCTGGCTGGTCAGCCTGGTGGGCATAGGCATGATCGTGGCGGCGATCTTCCTTGCGTGACGGCGGACGCCTCTCGGCGGCCATCGAGGTTCTCACCGACGTCGAGGAACGCCACCGGCCAGCCAGGCTGGCGCTGAAGTCCTGGGGCAATGACGCCCGCTACGCCGGCTCCAAGGACCGCGCCTGGGTTTCAGGGCTCGTGCTCGACGCCCTGCGCCGCCGCCGCTCCATCGCCTGGAAGATGGGCGACGACAGCGTGCGAGCCGCGATCCTCGGCGTCCTGAAATTCGAGTGGGACTGGCCGATCGACCGCATCGCCGCGGCCGTCACCGAGGAGCCGCACGGTCACGGCGCCCTGACCGAAGCCGAGATCGCGGCGCTCGAAAATCCCCGCGACCTGGCCGAGGCGCCGCCCTCCGTGCGCGGCGACTATCCGCAGTGGCTGGAGGCCAGCTTCGCCCGCGCCTTCGGCGACGCCGCGGCGCGGGAAGGGGAGGCGCTCTCGGAACGCGCGCCCATCGACCTGCGGGTCAACACCCTGAAGACCGACCCGGCCCGCGCGCTGAAGGCGACCCAGCCCCTCCACGCCGCCGCCGTGGCCGAGCTGGCCACGGCCCTGCGCATCCCCGCGCCCGCCGCCACCGACCGCGCCGGCGCCGTGGAGACCATTCCGGCCTTCTCCAAGGGCTGGTTCGAGGTGCAGGACCTCGGCTCGCAGATCGCCGCGGCCTGCGCCGGCGAGGTCAAGGGCGCCCAGGTGCTGGACCTCTGCGCCGGGGGCGGGGGCAAGACCCTCGCGCTCGCCGCCGCCATGGGCAACACCGGCCAGATCTACGCCTATGACAGCGAGGCGCGGCGTCTGGCCGACACCATTCGCCGCGCCGACCGCGCGGGCATCCGCAACCTGCAGATCCGCTCGCCGGTGAACGAGGGACCGCTGGACGGTCTCGAAGGCAAGATGGACGTCGTCTTCATCGACGCCCCCTGTTCCGGCTCCGGCGCCTGGCGCCGCCACCCCGACACCAAGTGGCGGCTCAGCGAGGACACCTTCGCCCGCCGTCAGTCCGACCAGGACGCGGTGCTGGACCTGGGCGCGACCTTCGTGAAGTCCGGCGGCCGGATGATCTACGTCACCTGCTCGGTCCTGCCCGAAGAGGACGAGGACCGGGTCGCCGCCTTCCTGGCCCGCACCGAGGGCTTCGTGGTGAAACCCGCGACGTCCGATGAACACCTCACCGCCCGCCTGACGCCGGAAGGCTATCTCCGCCTGACCCCCGCCACCGCCGCCACCGACGGCTTCTTCGTCGCGGTGCTGGAGCGTACCAAACCCCTCGCCGACAAAGCCCAATGACCTCCGAGCCCACCCACGAACGCGTCCTGATCGTCGATTTCGGCAGCCAGGTGACCCAGCTTATCGCGCGCCGCCTGCGCGAGAGCGGCGTCTTCTGCGAGATCCATCCCTACGACAAGGTCGAGGACATGCTGGCCGACTTCGCGCCGAAGGCGGTGATCCTGTCGGGCGGCCCGGCCAGCGTCCATGAGGACGAGAGCCCCGCGGTCACCAAGCGGGTGTTCGAGCTCGGCGTGCCGGTCCTGGGCATCTGCTACGGCGAGATGACCATGTGCGCCGAGCTGGGCGGCAAGGTCGAGGGCGGCCACCACCGTGAGTTCGGCCGCGCCGAGATCAAGATCGAAAAGGCCTCGCCGCTCTTGGCCGGCCTCGGAAACGTCGGCGACCTCGAAACCGTCTGGATGAGCCACGGCGACAAGATCACCGCGATCCCCGAAGGCTTCGAGGTCGTGGCCTCCTCGCCGGGCTCGCCCTACGCCGTGATCGCCGACGAGGCGCGCCGCTTCTACGGCATCCAGTTCCACCCGGAGGTGGCCCACACCCCGCGCGGCGCCCAGATGCTGAAGAACTTCACCCACGGCATCGCAGGCCTCACCGGCGACTGGACCATGGCCTCCTTCCGCCAGGAGATGGTGGCGAAGATCCGCGACCAGGTGGGCGAGGGCAAGGTGATCTGCGGCCTGTCGGGCGGCGTCGACTCCTCGGTGGCCGCCGTCCTGATCCACGAGGCGATCGGCGACCAGCTGACCTGCGTCTTCGTCGATCATGGCCTGCTGCGGTTGGGCGAAGCGGAACAGGTCGTCACCATGTTCCGCGACACCTACAACATTCCCCTGATCCACGCCGACGAAAGCGCCCTGTTCCTCGGCGCGCTCGAAGGCGTCAGCGACCCCGAGGTCAAGCGCAAGACCATCGGCCGGCTCTTCATAGAAGTCTTTGAAAAACACGCCAAATCCATTGGCGGCGCCACCTTCCTTGCCCAGGGCACCCTCTACCCTGACGTGATCGAGTCGGTCAGCTTCTCCGGCGGCCCCTCCGTCACCATCAAGTCGCACCACAACGTCGGCGGGCTGCCCGAAAAGATGGGCATGAAGCTGGTCGAACCGCTGCGCGAGCTCTTCAAGGACGAGGTTCGCGCCCTTGGCCGTGAACTCGGCCTGCCCGAGCCCTTCATCCGCCGCCACCCCTTCCCCGGCCCCGGCCTCGCCATCCGCTGCCCCGGCGAGATCACCCGCGACAAGCTCGCCATCCTGCGCCAGGCGGACGCGGTCTATATCGACCAGATCCGCAAGCACGGGCTTTATGACGAGATCTGGCAGGCCTTCGCCGCGATCCTGCCGATGAAGACCGTGGGCGTGATGGGCGACGGGCGCACCTATGACTATGCGCTGGCCCTGCGCGCGGTCACTTCCGTCGACGGCATGACCGCCGACTACTACCCCTTCACCCACGGCTTCCTCGGTGAAACCGCGACGCGGATCATCAACGAAGTGCGCGGCGTGAACCGGGTATTCTACGACTGCACCTCGAAGCCGCCGGGGACGATCGAACTGGAGTAGCCGTTTCGCGCTTGAAGTTCCGCGGATGCGGGATCAAGGTCCGCGACAAAGCGCGCGGACCTTCTTGATGACCTCTCCCCTGACCTTCCTCTTTCGCAACCGCGATTTCGGCCTTTATTTCGGTGCGATGTTCCTGGTGAATGTTGCGGTCCAGATTCAGGCCGTGACCATCGGCTGGCAGATCTACGACCTCGCGCGCGAGACGCGGTCGATCAAGGAAAGCGCCTTTCTGGTGGGGATGGTCGGGTTGGTGCAGTTCCTGCCGCTTTTTGTCCTGACGCTTTATGCCGGCTCGCTGGCCGACCGGATCAGCCGCAGGGCCATTGTTCTCGTCAGTCTGGTGATCGAGGCGGCCTGCGCGGCGGCGCTCGCGGCGGTTTCCCTGGAAGAAAACCCGCAGTTCACTCATATCTTTGCGATTGCCGCCCTGTTCGGGGCCGCCCGCGCGTTCCTGTCGCCCGCCTCAACCGCGCTGGTGCCGATGCTGGTGCCGCGCCGCGACATGCCCCAGGCCATCTCGCTCAAGTCGCTCAGTTGGCAAGGCGCGGTGATCATCGGACCCTGGATCGGCGGGCTGCTCTGCGCGATCTCGATCGCAATCTCCTATGGCGTTGCTGCCGCGCTATATGCCCTTGGGAGCGGGATCATCCTGCTGATGCGGGCGAATACGACGCCCGAACGCCAGCCGGGAAATGCCCTGACCCAGATCCGCGAGGGGCTGGTCTATGTCTGGCACAACAAAATCATATTCGGCGCCATGTCGCTGGACCTGTTCGCCGTGCTTCTGGGTGGCGTCACCGCACTTCTGCCCGCCTTTGCAGCGGATGTGCTGCAGGTCGGTCCGTCCGGGTTCGGGCTGCTGCGCTCCGGCCCCGCGCTTGGGGCCGCGGCCATGGCCATCGCCCTGACGCTCTGGCCCTTGAAGCGCCGGGCGGGGGTGCGGATGTTCTGGGCCGTCGCGGCCTTTGGCCTGGCAACTCTCGTCTTTGCCCTGTCGCGCAACATGGTGCTTTCGATCACGGCGCTGGCCGCGCTTGGGGCGGCCGACAT
>JAZKBZ010000026.1:56119-56669 GCA_040388315.1 Pseudomonadota bacterium
GTGCAGATCGTGACGCCCGACCACATGCGCGGGCGGGTCTCGTCGGTCTCGGGCCTGTTCATCTCCGGCTCGAACGAGCTTGGCGAGTTCGAAAGCGGTGTCGCCGCGCGCCTGCTTGGCCCGGTCGGCGCGGCGATCTTCGGCGGGATCGGCACGATGATCGTCACCGGACTTTGGGCGAAGTGGTTCCCGGACCTGCGCCGTGCCGACCGGCTCGATGCGGCGCCCGTCGAGGTCGAAGTGATCCGCCCCCACTCGATCACGGCGCCCGCGAGTTAGGTCCCGGCCTTCTGCGGCTTGGCGGCGGCAAGCTTTTCCGCCAGCGCCCTGGCCATGCCGAAGGCTCCCTTGATACGCTCGCTTTCCGTCGCAAAGGTGCGGGAAAGAACGATTTTATTGTCCTTGACCTTCGCCGCGCCGCCTTCGGATTGCAGAAACTCGACCAGCCCGGCGGGACTGGCGAACTTGTCATTGTGGAACTGGACCGTGACCCCCTTCGGCCCGGCGTCGAGCTTGGCGATGCCCGCCCGTTTGCAGGTGCCCTTGATCC
>JAZKBZ010000027.1:0-1401 GCA_040388315.1 Pseudomonadota bacterium
TCCGGCGTCTTGGGGTTTGATGAGATCAGACTGACTCGCTGGAAGAGTGCGCTAGATTGAACAATCCACCCGCAATTCATCAACTTGCCGGAATAAAGACCTCCGACGGGTGGCTCATAGAAAGCCTCGTTACCAAGGCAATCTACCAAACAGGTGGTGCGTTCTCGACCGGATATCTGGCGCGCCACGACGATGGGCGAATGGGCTTCCTGAAGGCTCTAGACTTTGGCTACGCTGATCGTGCGGCGGACAAGATGCGAGCCCTTGAAGAGCAAACTCGGGTATATAATTTTGAAAGAGATGTGCTTGAGTTATGCCGAGGCCAAAATCTAAGTAAAGTTGTGGCTGCAATCAACAGCGGATCAATCAAGGTAGATGGCGCGCCCTTCGGGGAGATTTTTTACCTCATATTTGAGCTTGCTGATGGTGACATCCGGCAGAAGGCAGTGTTGACCGACAGGTTTGATGCGGCCTGGACGATGCGGTCTCTCCATCAAATTGCGGTCGGGGTTAGCCAGCTTCATGGCCATGGCATTTTCCACCAAGATATAAAGCCGTCCAATATTCTGGTATTTGAGGCGCAGGATACGTCAAAATTGGCTGATCTTGGTAGATCGCACTGTAGAACTATAGAGGCACCGCACGATGGGTTGAGTATTCCTGGCGCGCGATCATACGCCCCTCCTGAGCAACTCTATAACTATCACATGGAAGATGGTTTGGCAGCGAGGGCATCCGCTGATTTATACTCTCTCGGAAGCATGGTATATTTTCTTTTCACGGGAGTGATGTTGACCCCATCTGTTGCCTCGCGCTTGAGGCCCGAGCATCGGGCGCCCGCGCTGTCTCAAGATGACGGTGGCTGGCGTGGTTATTTTGAAGACGTGCTTCCGTACCTTCGCGCGGCATACGGTGAAGTAGTTTCTGGCTTTCGAGACGAAATTGGCGCCCGGTTCGCTGCGGCGGGAGAGCCCGGTGTCGTGGATGAAGTGACTGCGCTTCTGACTTATCTTACCGACCCTGACCCATGGGCGCGGGGTCACCCGAGGGAGCGTGCTCTAAAGCATGGTGACCCGTTTTCCCTCCGGCGGTTCATATCCTCATTCGATCGCATTTCCCTGCGTCTGGAATACCGCTTCCAACGGTCCTATGCAGAAGCTTCCTGACGCCGTTGACCGAAAAATGGTCCCGAGGTGGCGCGGGCTTTCCTCGACCCCGGCGGCGGAGTTGCTGACGGCCAATAGGCGGATCGTTCCGCCAACGAAGCTGTTGGATGTTCCAGAGGCGTTTGCCGCATGGGAGCATGAAAAAACACCCTGGAACGCAGCCTCTCTGCTGGAGACTGCATTCCTCACGGGTAGCTCGCCGCAGGTAGATGAGGCGGTAGGCTTCCTTCTTGGC
>JAZKBZ010000027.1:1411-46348 GCA_040388315.1 Pseudomonadota bacterium
GTGACCTTGCCCCTGGCGTGAAGCACCTCATGGCGGCTCATCTTCACCCAGCGGTCGCTACGGACGGGCCATCGGAGCCAATTACTCGACCTGCCATTCACATTGCTGCAATTGCGAGCCTAAAGCTTGATCGAAACTCGTATCCGAACAGTCCGATCTTGTATGTAGAACTTGCCAGAAATTATGTGTCCCTCGGCCAACTGAAGCAGGCGGCGCGCGCATTTCGACGTGCGTTGGCACTAGCCCCTCACAATAGATACGTCCTGAGGTCGGCAGTCCGCTTCTTCATCCATAGCAACGACCCTGAAGCCGCGTGGTTTGCACTTCGAAGTGCACCAATCAATGACCCGTGGATACTGTCTAGCAAGATCGCTGTCGCTGAAATATTGAGAAGGCCGCAGGAGAATATCAAGAACGCTAGACAACTTATCGAGGCTGTCGCGCCGTCACAAGGAACCGAGCTATCAGCCTCTGTCGGCACGCTGGAACTCGCGGCGGGCTCTTTCAAGCAGGCCAGAAAACTTTTCCGCCTGAGTGCTCAAGAGGCGAACGATAATACTGTTGCCCAGTTGAGATGGGCGCATGAAGCAGGGGGAATTCCCTTCGATGAAAGACTTCTCGCAACAGAACTTTCATTTGAAGCTAGGACCAGTCAATCTTTTAGCTCTGGTGATTGGATAGCGGCGGGCGAAAATGCCAAGCTTTGGCAGCTTGACGAGCCATATTCTTCTCGACCGGCTACAGTCGGGTGCTTTATTTCGGCTGACATTCTTCGAGACTTCTCTCTTGCCGAACACATCTCCACCGTCGCGCTGATGAGTATGCCAAATGATGCGATGATACTGAATAATCGCGCATACGCTCGCATTCAACTCGGACACCTTGACGAGGCGGAGCAAGACCTAAAGCTGGCGCGGCATCAGTCGCAGACGGCTGTGTCACGGGCTTGTTTGGCGGCTACTGACGGGTGCTTGCTCTATCGGCGCGGAGATTCCGCCGCAGGTGCCGAATCTTACCGTCTAGCAATCCAGATTGCAGAAGAAGAAGGCGAGGCAGCCACGGTTCAATCGGCCTACATTCACTGGCTGGCTGAGGATTTAAAGTCGGGAGTGGCCGCAAGCCAAGAAGAAGTGGACGTTCTTCGCAAGAAGTTCTCGGAGAAAGAAGGCTCCTTCTCCTACATGGCAGCCGTATTTGAGGCCAATGTTCAGGCTGTGCTCGACGAGCGAAAAGAAGGAGAGCGCATACAGTCGCTCGTCCGCCAGGGTGTGGAGCAATCCCGCGCCCAAGCCCAGCTTAGCATTTCAGGTCGCCAGCAGTTCAAATGGTTGCTCGACTGGTAGGTGCCGATCAGGCCGCGATAAAGGCTTCCGACTGCTACAAAGAACTGCTACAAGGCGTTTCTCAAGTCGCGAAAATGCCATTGTAATTGTTGAGATTTTAGAGTTTCGCTGAGGGTCCTAGTTCCCCAGCCAGTCTATCCCGACATTCCGAGGGCGGCGCGACGCCGCTAGCGCCCCGCCCGCGCCATCCCCATCAATACCCCCAGCAGGTGGGCGTAGCCGCGGGCGTCGTCTATGGCCTTGTGGGTGTGTTCGTGGTTTCCCAGCCATTCGGGCGGCAGGTGGGCCGGCCCGCAGGCCCAGGGATCGCGCCCCAGCACGCCGGCGGCGAAGGAGCTCAGGCACAGGCCCAGCCCGTCGAACAGCCGGTCCTTGGCGTAATGGCCCTCCACCAGGCCAAAGGGCGTGAAGCGCCGCAGATAGTGGTCGATCCACACCCCGTCGAAGGCCAGGGGATTGGCGGCGAACACCCGGCCCATCGGAAAGCCACGCACCCAGTCGGCATAGTCGGCCATCACCTGGGCTGGGGCCTGCGGATCGGTCGTCGCCGCCGCCCAGGCCTCCGGCTGGGTGGCGAACCAGGCCAGGGTGTCGGGATCGCCCGCCGCCCCCGGCAAGGGCGCCAGCACCGCCTCGAACACCCCCTGGACCGCGCCGTCGGCGGTGACGGCCACCGAGGCGAAGGCGATCATCGAATTGGCGCCTGGCGTCGGCCCGTCGCACTCGATGTCGGTGACGATATAGACCGGGTCGTCCATGGGGCGGGCGTTGATCACGTCGGGCTCCCGCGGCGCGCGCGCCTACAGACCGGCGCGGAACACCCAGTGGGGCCAGACCTGTTCGGAGTGCAGGCACCGCGCCATCACCAGCTCCTCCACCGCCTCGGTGGCGCCGATGCAGGAGGGCGCGTCGGCGTCGTCATAGACGACATAGCCGCCCTTGGTCATGTAGGGCCAGACGGCGTCCTGGGCGTATTTCACGCCGGAATAGATGTCGCAGTCGATGTGGGCCAGGCCGAAGCGGGGCTTCTTCTTGGCGATGGCCGGGAAGGTGTCGGCGAACAGCCCCTTCACCACCACCAGGTTCTTCAGCTTCAGCCTGTCGCGCCGCTTCGACAGCGCCTCGAAGGAGGCCTCGGCGAAGTCGCCGGCCCCATGCAGGTCGCGGGCGGCGTCGGTCACCGGCATGCCGGCATAGGTGTCGCAGGCATAGACCCGGGCCTTGGGCGCCACGGCCTTGAGGACGTGGGCCATGAACAGGGCGTTGCCGCCGCGATAGGAGCCGAACTCGATGACGTCCTTGCCCTCCAGCCGCTCGAAGAAATCGGTGAGCAGCAGGAACAGGTTCATCCGCTTGGCCTCCACCATCAGCGACCACCCGCCGCTGGCCTCGGCCGCGGCCTGGTAGAGGGGATCGGCGGCGACCTTCTGGGCCAGGTCGGTGTGCATCAGCCCCCAGCCCCGCTGATAGCCGTCCCGGGCCGAGCGCCCGCCGTGCAGGGTGTCGGGGGTCCCGATGCTGGGCAGTTCGATGCGGGCCATGGAGGCTTTGCTATGGCCAATCGCGCGGCCGCGCAATCCTTGGTGGCGGGGGAGGGGGCTGCCCCCCGGCCTCAGCCCGCCTTGGCGGGGGCCAGCGAGATATCGACCATGATCTCGCCGGAGATGGCCTCCAGGGCGTCCTGGACCTTCCGCGCCGTCAGGCCGGCCGGCAGGCGCAGGCGCGCCTCCAGATGGAACAGCGGCGCGCCGGAATGGGGTTCGGCGCTGATGCGGGTGCTGAAGGCCTCGATATTGACCCCGAGCCCGCTCAGGATCGCGGTCACCTGGGCCACGATGCCCAGGCGGTCCTGGCCCACCAGGCTGAACAGCACTTCCTCGCCGTCCGCGCCCGGCGCCTCGGCCTCCACCGTGGGCGCGATCCGCACCTCCAGGCCATGGGCGTCCACCGCCTGCACGGCCGCCCGCAGGGCCTCGGCGTCGCCCGCCTCCACCAGCACCGAGCCGACATAGAGCCCGCCCAGCCGGCTGAGATGGCTCTCAAGCCAGTTGCCGCCGGCCGACAGCACCGCGGCCGCCAGGGCCTGGGTGAGACCGGGCCGGTCGCTGCCGACGACGCTGAGGATCAAGGTGGCCATGGCCGACGGTTTCGGGCGCGCGGGCGGCGGCGTCAAGGCCGACGTGCAGGGGAGGGACAGATCGCGAAGCGATCCGGGTGGGGGCGTCTGGCCGGAAGCGCCGGCCTCGGCAGGGCCCACCGCCAAGCTTGCAGCCTGGGCGGGCCGCGCGTTGGAAAACACAGCCTGAGCGGAGTCGTCAGGCTCGAAATGTTCTGCTTTTGTTCGGGCGCGGCGGAACCCTTGAAAACAGCGACGCGCAGAATGGCCCTGTCCAATGATGTCTAAAACCAAACGCCGCCGCTCTGTGGCCAGAGCGGCGATCAAGCGCGCCGTGCGAGCCCTCTGATGGTCGCGCGAACCTATTACGGCCTCGGTCCGAAGGACGCCGCGGTCACCAAGTTCAACAGTCTGTCGCCCTATGTCTTGGAGATGTGGTGGCTTCAGGCGGAGTGTGCGCCCTTCAGCGAAGGCCATCTGGCTATCGGCATCGCCGTCGACGGCCTGGAGACGGCCGCCTTCCATTTCACGCGCCGTCCGCACTTCTATTTTTACCTTGAGCGTCCCGCCGCCCGAGAGGGCGCCCGTCGGCTGAGGGACCGGGCGGAGGCCATCGCGGCCTTCGACGCCCTTTCCCCCTACGCCAAGGCTCTGCGCCTGATGCAGGGCGGGTGCCGCCCATTCGGACAGGAATACAAGGCCCTCGCCATCGCTCTGGAGTGCCTCGACACCGCAGCCTTCCACTTCACCCGCCTAGCCCACTTCTACGGTTCAACGTCCGACTCGTCGGGGCCGCTCGGCGCCTCCAGATGAAGTGGCGTCCCGCCCCAGGCGGCGAGCGCGCGGCGGTGGGGGACTATCCTCGGTATCCCGGCGCGCGCCTGCTGCTGTCCTGCGCTCTGTGCGGCTGGTCGAGGGACTACAATCCAGAACGCATCATTACCCGGCTGCGCGAGTTGAGGGCCGGCGGTCACGCCACCCCCTTGGAGGCGATAGCCCGGCGGATCGGATGGAACTGTCCAGGCTGCGGGCGGATGAAGTGGCGCGCAGACTTCGCTTGGCCGTCCGGCCTGTCCGAGAGCGAAATCCGCCGCATCGCCGGCCGTTACCGCAACTGACGGGAATGAGGGCGCGGGAGCACTCCCCACCACCGTCATCCCCGGCCCCCAAACCCACGTGCGACCGGGGTCGCCCCCGGCCGCACGCGGTCTCTCAGATGCCGGCTCGGGAGCCCGGGGGGCTCAGGGCATGGACACCTTCACGCTCGACGAATTGTTGGCCAGGTTGGCCTCGCCGACCACGCCGCCCTGCGTGATCTTCGCGTTGTTTTGGAAGGTGCCTTTCCCCAGGACCTTGAACGACAGGTAGACCACCAGGGTCTGGCCGCCCCCGAGCGGCGGCGCGGTGCAGGAGACCGGCGCGGTGTAGGGGCCGGCCCCGCCGCAGCTCACATTGCCGCTGGCGCCGGTGTAGGTGGTTCCCGACAGCACCGGCGAGAGGGTGTCGATCAGGCTCAGCGGACCCGATGCGGAGGCGCCGTTGTTCTTGATGGTGATCTTGCAGGTCACCGAGCTGTTGGCGCCCTTGGTGCAGGTCTTGACCACGCTGAGGTCGGGCGCGCCACCCCCCACGGGGGGCACGGTGATCGAGGCGCAGCTGGTGTTGTTGCTGGGATCGACGTCGCCCGGCGTGGTCGGGTTCTGGGCGCTCTTGGCCGTCGCGCAGTTCTTGAACGTTCCGCCGGTGGGGGGCAGCTTGAAGTAGACGAAGGTGCTGCCCGAGGAGCCGCCGGCCCCGGCGTTGGCGTTGGGCGCCAGCGACAGGTTGGCCCCGCAGTTCAGCTGCGCCGGCAGCGCGCCCGGCGCCGTCGAGCACGGGAAGGTGCTGCTGGGCGAGCCCGTGTAGGTGGTCCCCGCGGGGCCTCCGACCTGGTCGACGATGGTCAAGGGGGCGACCGAGGCCATCGAGCCGATGTTCAGCACGTCGATGCGGCAGACGATGGCGGTCGGGCCATTGGCCGGATAGAGGGTGCAGCTCTTCTGGACCTTGATGTCGACGCCGGGGGCGGCTTGCGCCGCCATGGGGGCGGCCAGCGCCATCGCCGCGATCCAGGCGGCTCCAGCGATCCAGGGCAGACGTCGGGAAATGCGCATGTGCAATTCGTCTCCTTGCGGTGTTGCTCGGGTCGGCGAGGCGGCGGCAAGGCCGGAAGATCGCCGTTACCAGCCCTGGTCGTCGGCCGCGGGCGGCGGGTTCAATCGCCCAGCCGTCTAATTTGAGGAGACAAGTTCTGCGCCCAGCGTGTGGCGACGCGGCGGGACGATCGGCTCGGGACGCGCGGCGGTGGGGGCGAAAAGGAGCGGGGAATTTCACGCTTCCGAATAGTTCATTTTCGTACTATCCGTAATCGACAGAAGCGTGCGCGGCAGGCGGCGCATCATCGATCGGCGGAGGGTGCGATGGACGAGACCAGGTTGTTGGAACGCTTCGAGGCGGGGACGCTTACGGAATTCCACCACCGCGACCACATCGCCATCACCTGGTCGTATCTGCGTCGCGATGGCGTCGAGGCCGGATCGCGGCGCGTCAAGGCCGGGATCCTGGCCTTAGCGGCGGCCCATGGCGCCTCGGCGAAATACCATGAGACCCTGACCCAGTTCTGGATTGGCCGGGTCGCGGCGCAGGTGGCGGCCGGCCGGTTCCAGACCTTCGAGGCCTTCATCGCGGCCTGCCCGGAGCTCCTGGACAAGGGGTACGCGCTGCAATTCTACCGGCCCGAAACCCTGGCCAGCGCGCAGGCCAGGACAGGCTGGCTGGAGCCGGACCTCAGGCCGCTGCCGTGACGGTTCTGGCCCTGCTCATTCCCCTGGCCGCCGCGTTGGCGACGCTCCCGTGGCTCGCGCGGGGCCGGTCGCCCCGGCTCACCGACGACGCCTGGTCGGCGTACGTGGACCCGCGCCGGCGCGATATCCTCGTCGACGGGCTGCAGATGCACGCCATCGACCTCGGCGCCGGCGAGCCGGTCGTGCTGATCCACGGCATCGGCGACTCGACCTATTCCTGGCGGCAGAACGCCCGGGCCCTCGTCGCGGCGGGCTTTCGCGTCCTGTTGATCGACCAGCCGGGCTTTGGACGGTCGGCGATCCCGCCGCGCGGTTGGTCCTACAGCGTCGAACATCAGGCGCAGACGATCCTCAAGACCGTCGATCAGCTCGGCGTCGGCGCCTTCAACATCGTCGCCCATTCGCTGGGCGGCGGCGAAGCCCTCTACCTGGCCATGACCCATCCCGACCGGGTCCTGCGCCTGGCGGTCATCTCGCCGGTGTCGGAGCGAACGCCGTGCCCCTTCGGCGTCCTGACCGACCTGCTGGTCGGCCTGGTAGGCGTTCGACGGTTCACGGCGCTCGCCCTCCGCAGCGCCTACTTCCGGCCCGAAAAGGTGAGCGACGTGCAGATCGACGAATATGCCCGCCTGCTGGGCCGGCCGGGGCGCCTGGGGACGGGCGTGCTCGGCGGCGTCTGCAGGACCTATTTTTCCAAGGCCTATGACCGGATGGCCGAGAGCTACCGGACGCTGCGGCCCAGGCTGCTGATCATCTGGGGCCGGCAGGACACCTGGCATCCGGTGGCCTTCGGTGAGCGGCTGCAGGCGCGCGTCGCCGGGTCCCGGCTTGAGCTGATCGCCGAGGCCGGCCACAACGTTCACCAGGAACGCGCGGACCTGGTCAATCCGTTGCTGGTGGGTTTTCTTGGCGACCGCCTGGTTTGACTCGTCCCGGCCCGCCCCCTACGGCCTAGCAGATGTCCGCCCGCCCCGAGAGCCTCCGCCTTGTCCCGCCGCTGCACCGCGCAACCCATGCGGTGGGGCTGTTTGTCCGTTCTCTGCAACTGGGCGTGAGCCAGGCCGAGGGCCACATCCTCGCCCATCTGATCGCCGAGGGCCCCTCGACCGTGGCGGCGCTGCACGCCGCCTTCGGTCATCGCCGCTCCACCCTGACCGGCATCCTCGACCGCCTGGACGAGGCCGGCCTGGTGAGCCGCGGCGTCCTGGAAGGCGACCGGCGCACCTTCCTCATCAGCCTGACGCCCCAGGGCGCGGCCCTGGCGGGCCAGGTGCACGCCGCCCTGGCGGGTCTTGAAGCCGCCGTCGCCGGTCAGGTCTCCGCCGCCGATCTCGCCGGCTTCGCCGCTGTCGTCGAAGCCCTGGCGGCGGCCCGCTCCCCGACCGATTGAGGGCGGCGTCCCGTATTCGTGTCCCCGTGTTCGCCACTGGGATTGAGCCATTTCATACAGTGTGACCGTAGTCCCCACCTGGCCGGCAGGCCGCAAGCAGGCCGAGCAGGTCGGCGGCGACAATCGGTTTCGCCAGCAGGCCGTTGAACATCGGTGTCCAGGCTGCGGGCATTTCGCCGGTCACGTCGGCGGTGAACCCGATCATGGGGGTCAAGGCGTTGCGCCCTGGTTTGGAACGGATGAGCTGCGCGGCGGTGGGGCCGTCGATCTCAGGCATCCGGATGTCCATCAGGATCATGTCGAAGGGGCCGGACCGCGCGGCGTTCACGCCATCCGAGCCGCTTCCAGCCTCGGTGACCTCCACGCCGAAGGGCTCGACAATCAGCCGTACCAGTTCCCGATTGGCGGACTCGTCATCCACCACCAGCAGCCGCAGTCCGCGCAAGGCGTCCGGGTCGGGGAGAACATGGGCGACATCCGGCTGCGCGGCGATGTCCGGACCGACGATTTCGGCGGGGATCTCGACCCAGAAACAGCTCCCCTCGCCCGGGATGCTCAGGACGCCCGTGGCGCCGCCCATCGCCTCCGCCAATCCCTTGCAGATCGCCAGGCCCAAGCCGGTCCCGCCGAAGGTTCGCGTGGTCGATGCGTCGAGCTGAGAAAAGCGCTGGAACAGCCGGGATTGCTGCTCGGCGGGAATCCCGGGTCCGGTGTCGACCACCTCGTACCGCAGCATTTGGCCAGCCTGTTCATAGATGCACCGAACGCTCACGCTTCCCGAGGCGGTGAACTTCACGGCGTTGCCGATCAGGTTCAACAGAATCTGCCGGATCCGCGTATCGTCAGCCAGCACGCGTGCGGGTGCGTCGAACGCCTCGAAGCGATGGCCGAGACCCTTTCTCTCGATTTCCGGCTCGAACATCTCCAGCGCCCGCAACCCGATGGCGACGGGATCGACGGGGCGACGCTCGATCACAACCTGCCCGGCCTCCAGCTTCGAGAAATCCAGCAGGTCGTTGACCGTGGTCAGCAGGGCGTCGCTCGCCTCCTGGATACGGGCGACATACCTGAGCTCCATCCCGCTTAGTCCGCCTCTCTTGGACAGCAGGTCGACGTAGCCGATGATGCTGGTCAGCGGGTTTCGGAGCTCGTGGCTCATGTTGGAAAGGAACGAACTCTTGACGGCCGACGCCGCCTCGGCCTCGTCGCGCGCCGCCTTGAGCTGGAGGTTGGCCGCCCTGAGCCGTTCTTCGGCTTCCTTGAGCGGCGTGACGTCCGTGACGAGAGCGTAGAAGCCCACAACGCGGTTTTGGGAATCGATGTCGGGAATGTACTGCGCCCAGGTGTGACCGATTTCACCCGATGGTTTCTTCAGGGTCCTTTCGAAGGTTTGGCGATGGCCGGCCAACGCCGCGCGGATGTAGGGTTCGTTGTTGGCGAACAGCGTTTCGCCCATAAGCTCCTGTATTGAGATGCCGAGCATTTCCGCAGACGAACGGCCGAACCACTCCAAATAATTCGCGTTGGCGAACTGGCACCTCAGGTCGCTGTCCCAGTGGGCGATCATGGCCGGCAAGTGGTCGGTGAGCGTGCGCAGCTGCCGCACGAGGCGATCCTGGTTCTGGAGCGCCTCGGCCAAGGCGGCTTCCTGGCTCTTCTGCGCCGTGACATCGCGCCAACTGGCCGCGATTCCGCCGTCCTCCAGCGGGAATATCCGGGTGTCCGCCCATCGCCCGGTGCTGGGGCTCAGGGTGACGATGTCGAGGGGCGTACGGGTCTCCATGACCCGTCGAAGCACGTCCCCCACTTCTGAATCTCGCGCCGCCGGGAAGCTATCCCAGAGGGATCGCCCGATCACGTCCGTCCGGGAACGCCCGAAAAACAGCTCTGCCTGCCGGTTGAAGAAGACGACCGACCAGTCGGAAGCCACGCTGTAGATCGCGTCGCCAATGCTTTCCAGAATGGTGTTTGCGATCAATTCGCCCTCTCCCGACAGGGCAATTATCGCGTGGTGCGAGCACCCCAGCCTTGATCTTGAACAACAAACTGATTTGGTGCGCCAAACTCGCGAGTTGGGGAATTACGGTGACACTGTACGAAATGGGCGTCGCCTGGAATTGCGGTGAGCCTGTACGAAGCAGCTCAGCTCATCCCCACCCACCCCCACGCCCCGTCATCCGAGCATCCCCCAAGAACAATCGCTAAAGTCTAGCTTCCCGCCCATTTCGACGTCATCGTCAAAACCTGGCGCGGGGAGGGCTTCATGGCGCAGGTGCAGTTGTTCGACGGCTATGACGCCGACGCCTACCGCAACAGCGACCTGGTGGGCTCCACCCTGGTCATGCTCAATTCCGGCGGCGAGGTCTTCCACTGGAACGCCGACCGCTACTTCATGGCGCTCACCGGCTCGGGCCTGACCTATGGCGGGCCGAACGGGGCGCTGCTGACCGGCGGGGTGGTCACCGGCTTCAGCCTGGCCGCCTCCTACGGCCGGATCTCGATCACCGGCGCCCACGCCGACGCCTCCGTCCTGGGCCTGGCCTATAGCGTCGGCGACGACAGCCTGGGGGCCTCGACCCTGCTGGCCGGGGACGACGTCATCGAGGAGGTGGTGGGCGCCCCGCCCACCTCGACCCCCAACGCCGACGAGGTCTATCTGGCCCGCGCCTGGGGCGGGAACGACCTGATGCTGGGGGGCGGGACCCGCTCGAGCTTCTTCGGCGGCGATGGGAACGACACCCTCGACGCCCGGGCGGGCGACGGCAACTACCTGCGCGGCGAGGCGGGCGAGGATTCCATCCAGGGCGCCGGCGGCTTCGACAACATCAACGGAAACATGGGCCGCGACACCGCCCACGGCGGCGATGGCGGCGACTGGGTGGTGGGGGGCAAGGACAACGACCTGCTGTTCGGCGACGCCGGCGGCGACGTGGTGGACGGCAACCTGGGCGATGACACCCTGAGTGGCAGCGACGGCGCCGACATCGTGCGCGGCGGCCAGGGCGACGATGTGGTCTCCGGCGGGACCGGGGACGACTACCTCTCCGGCGACCGCGGCGCCGACACCATCACCGGCGGCGCGGGCGCCGACACCTTCCACGGCGCGTCCTTCGGCGGGATCGACCGGGTGCTGGACTTCCGTGTGTCCGAGGGCGACCGCGTGCTTCTCGACCCCGGCACGGCCTTCCAGCTGAGCCAGGCAGGCGCCGACACGGTGGTCGACATGGGCGGCGGCAATCAGATGATCCTGCTGGGCGTGTCGGTGGCGAGCCTGGCCCCCGGCTGGCTCACCCTGGGCTGAGGCGCGGCTGCGGCTTCCAGCTCCTTCAACTGCTGGTCCTTGTCGCTGACGCGCCGGCGTTCAGCGTCAACAGCGCCACCAAGGCCGCCGTCCGCAACCTGGCCCGCAGCTGGGCCCTCGACCGCCTGTTCGCCGCCTCTGTTGCATGGAGCGTGTATTCATGTCATCAGGCGTGCCATGAATGAGTCGGCCCGTTATGTCAGCCCCCTGCGCCGGGAACAGTCAGATCAGACCCGGTCGCGGATCGTCGACGCAGCGCTCGACCTGATCGTCGGCGGCGTCGAGGGGCTGACGATGCAGGAGGTGGCGAAGGCGGCGGGGGTCGCGCTGCGCACCGTGTTCCGGCATTTCCCGACCCGCGACGACCTGCTGGACGCCACCTGGCAGGCCATGCAGATTCGGATGGGCGAAACCCCCGAGTTGGAGACCCTGGACGAGCTGATCGGCTTCCTGCCGGAGCTGTTCGGACGCTATGGCGCCATGGAAGACCAGATCCGCGGCGCGATGTTCGCCCAGACCTTCGTATCCAGCCGCCAGCGGCTCGGCTCGGACCGCGCGAGGAAGGTGCGCCGGGCGGTGGCCGCGCAGTTCACGGGTGGCGACGAGCGCAGCCGCGCCATGGCCGCGTCCGCCGCCTACACCCTGACCGTTCCCCTGGTCTCGATCGTGCTGAAGGAGGCGTTCGGCCTGTCCTCGCCCGAGGCGGCCCGCGCGTCCGCCTGGGCGATCCGCGCCCTGGCCGCGGCCTACGCCGAAGATCCAGAAGCCCTGAATTCCGAAACCCTGAAGCCCTGAAGGAAGGCCGATGATCCGACACGTTTCCATTCCCGCGCGCGATCCGCATCACGTGGCGACCGTCCTGGCCGAGCTGATGCAAGGCCGCGTCTACCCGTTCCCGGGTCCGGTCCCGGGCGCGTTCATGGCCACCGCCGGCGACGCCCACGGCACCCAGATCGAGGTCTACCCCGAACAGGCCGCGGCCGCGCCGGGCGTGGACGGCGCGCCGGGGAGCTTCGAGGTCAATCCCGCGCCGCCCCAGTATTGGCCCTTCCACCTGTTGCTCTCCGTCCAGCTGGACGAGGCGGCGATCCAGACGATCGGCGACCGGGAAGGCTGGCGCACGCGGCGGTTCCACCGCGGCCCGCCGGGCCAACCGCTGTTCGACGTCATTGAGTTCTGGGTCGAGAACCGCTTCCTGATCGAACTGTCGACACCCGACATGGACCCCGCCTACCTGCGGACCTACGACGGTCTCGAAGCGATGACGGCGCGCGCCTAGGCTCGGTCGATCTCACCGGGCGCGCGGATTTGCGGGCAAGGGCCGACCCTGAACCCAAGGACCGCTATTGGCGCCGAGCGGCTGTTGGGCGGGGATAGCCTCGGCAAGGGGACGGGTGCTCCTGTCCCCGGATTTCTCTCAGCAAGACTGCGCGTCTCGGCGCCGGAGTGACTACGAAAGTTCAGAACTGCCACCCTCATCCGCAAGGGGGAGAGCCGGCGCGGCCCTCCCCTTCATGGGGAGATCGCGCAGCGATCCGGGTGGGAAGTCTGGCGGTGCGCGGCGCCTGCAATTTCCTGCAGTGTCACAGTAATCCCGGCTTGCCGCCTACCATCGCCCGGGGAACGGATGGAGCTCGGATAGCGCCGGCGGTTGAATTCCCCCGCTGCGATACGCGTTAAAGTTAAGCCGCGCCGTCGTGGTTGCGGCGCGTTGTGCCTCTGAATTCCATCCTTAGGTTGCGCTCAAGCCCGGCGCATCAGCCGAAGGTTGGAGGGGTCCATGTTTCTCAACGGCGGCAACGGCAAGGATACTCTGACCGGCGGGTCCGGCGCGGACACGCTCTACGGCAACGGCGGGGACGACAAGGTTTCCGGCGGCGGCGGCGACGACGTCGTTTGCGGCAACGCCGGCAATGACACCGTCTCGGGCGGGATCGGCGACGACTACCTCATGGGCGACGCTGGTAACGACTCGCTGGATGGCGGCGCGGGCGTCGACTGGGTGGGCTACGAGAGCGCCACCTCCGCCGTGAAGGTCGACCTGTCCCTGACCACGGCCCAGAACACCCTCGGCGGCGGGACCGACCGGCTCATCGGTATCGAGAACCTCTACGGCTCGGCCCATGCCGACACCCTCACGGGCGACGCCGCCGCCAACATGCTGTTCGGCGACGCGGGCGGCGACCTGCTCGTTGGCGGCCAGGGCGACGACTTCATCGCCGGCGGCGCGGGCGACGACGTGATCAACGGCGGCCTCGGCTCCGACACGGCCAGCTTCGACGATGGCGACCCCGCCGATGTCGCGGTCAACCTGGTGACCCAGACCGCTGTGGGCCACGGGGCCGACACGCTGGTGTCCATCGAAAGTGTCTATTCCGGCGCCGGCAATGACACCCTGACCGGCGACGCCCAGGACAACTATCTCGGCGGCGGCGCCGGCAACGACATCATCAACGGCGGTGGCGGCAGCGACTACATCGACGGCGAGAGCGGCGACGATGTGATCACGGTTGTTGGCGGCGGCGACCTCGTGGCCAACGGCGGTGACGGTGTCGACCTTTTCTCAATTAGCGCCCAGGCCGTCTCGATCGACGCCGGCTCGGGAGACGATCGACTCTACGTGCAGAGCGGCATCTCCACCTACGTCGACGCCGGGGCGGGCGATGACGTCGTCGTTATCTGGTCGGGCGGCTCGGGCCGAGCCACGGTTATCGGCGGGGAGGGAAACGACAACATCGCTGCGACCGGCGTCTACGGCGCAAATATCAGTGGCGACGCCGGAAACGACGCCATCGTGGGTGGCATGGATGCCGATACGCTGAACGGCGGCGATGGCGACGACTATATTCGCGGCCTCATGTCTTCCGACATCATCAACGGCGACGCCGGTGCGGACCTCCTCTACGGCAGCTCTGGCGCCGACACCATCAGCGGCGGCGCAGACGACGACTACATCCTGAGCTTCGGCGGCGCTGACATCCTCTCCGGGAACACCGGGGCTGACACCCTCGGGGGCGGCAGCGACGCCGAGACCCTGAACGGCGGCGCGGGACGCGACCTGCTGACCGGCGGCGGCGGCGCGGATGTCTTCGTGTTCGCCTCCGGCGACTCGGGCCTGGTCCCCGGCCTGGCCGACCAGATCGCCGACTGGGGTTCCGACGATCAGCTCGACCTGGCCGTGGCCGGCTCGGCGACCAACTATGTCGAGGCCGCCGCGGCCGACTTCGCCTCGGCCGAGGCCCTGGCCCAGGCCCTGATCGGGGCGACCGTGAAGTCCGCCGCGATCCAGGTCGGCGCCGACGTGCTGGTGTTTGCCGCTTCATCCGGCAACGCGCCGACTGACGCGATCATCCTGACGGGCGCGACCCTGAACGACATCAGCTACGCGAACATCATCTAGGTCCCGCAGCCACCCCTCGGGGCCGTCCACGAAGGCGGCCCCGAAGCTCTTCCCCTTGGAGATAGGGTGATGGGAGTTACGGTGACACTGTATGAAATGGGCGTCACCTCGGTCAGATGCGGGTGCCCCCCGCCTCACCCCACCTTCAGCCTTACAAACACCATCCCCGCCGACGGCTCGCCATAGCTCGCCCCCAGCGCTCCCGGGATGTCGAACCCCGACACCAATCCCCCGATCCCCAGCTTCACCCCCGGCCGGATCGTCCAGTCGTGGATCGCGCCCACCGAGAGCTTGGCCACCGTCACCGCCGGCGCGCCGTGGACGCCGGTGAGTTCGTCGGCGTCCACCTGTTCGGCGCGGCCGAAGAGGGTCCAGGCGTCGTTGGGCATCCAGGCCGCCTCGGCCAGGTAGCCCCAGAGCACCGGGCCCGGCGACTTGTCCTTGCGGGCCGCGGCCAGGGTGGCGGCGACCATGCCGCCCCCCTCCAGCCTGCGGGCGTAGGCCAGGCTGGCGGAGACGCGGGCCTCGTCGTGGTCGGGCTCCAGGGCCTCGGGGCTCTTGATGTCGGCCCAGCTGACCTGGGCGGCCCAGTTCGGGGTGGGGTTCCAGGAGATCCGCGCGGCGGTGGAGTCCAGCGCGCCGGTCTCGATGTCGTAGCGCTTCTCGTCGGGCTCGCGGCCGCGGAAGCGCGACGCCTCCACCTTCCAGTCGCCCTGCACATAGCCCGCGGTCAGGACGCCGAAGGTGATGTGGGTGCTGTCGAGCCAGTGGTGGGTGATGGGCGCCTCGGGGCTGTCCAGCGCCGAGAGCCGGTGCATGAAGCTGGGGGGGCCATAGGCCGGCTCGCCGGGCAGGCCGCCATAGAGGAAGACGCTGCCGCGCTCGCCCACCGGCAGGCTGTAGCTGGCCGACAGCTCCATGAAGAGGTCGTGCGGGTGCTGGCGGTCGATCAGGGCGGTCTTGCCGTCGGCGCTCTCGCCGGCCGCCAGCAGCAGGGGATAGCCCTTGGCGCCCATGAAGGGGTCGGGGCTGAGCATGGCCCGCAGGCCAAGCGTGCCGGCGCCCAGGGGCCGCTGGGCCATGCCCATCACCATGCCGGCCAGGAAGGCCTTGTGGTCGCCGCGCGGGCCGCCCTGGTCGCTATAGACCGCGTTGAGCAGGACGTGGCTCATGGTCATCCAGTCGCCGTGCATGCCCATGCCGCCCATGTGCGGGCTGGCGTCGGGCTGCCAGGCGGTGCCCGAGCCGTCGCGGGTCATGGGGAAGGGGCCCAGCGCGCTGGTCATGGCGTGGCCACTCATGGCGTGGTCCATGGCCATGGGGGCGGCGTCGTCGGTGGCGGTGACCGCGGCGGGGTCCATGCCGGCCATGCCGGACATGTCGTGGCCCGCGTGCGGATCGGTGGGACCTTGAGGGTCACTTGTCGGCGCATGTTGGCCGCTCATGTCGTGCCCGGCGTGCATGTCCTGGGCGTGGGTCGAGGTGGCCAGCGCGGCCAGGGCGGCGGCGGCGAGGAGGGTGGTCTTCATGGGGGAGGTCGCTCGGGTTAGTGGGTGCTGCGTTCCAGCAGCGCGATGAGTTCATTGACTTTTTTGCGCTGCTCGTCGGCGTCGCCGCTGACGATGGCGCCCTCGATGCAGTGGCCGAGGTGGTCGCGCAGCAGCTCGGTCTCCACCTTGGCCAGGGCGGCGCGGACCGCCTGCAGCTGGGTGAGGATGTCGATGCAGTAGCGGTCTTCGTCGACCATCCGCGCGATGCCGCGCACCTGGCCCTCGATGCGGCTCAGGCGCGTCAGCAGCTTGGGTTTGTTCTCGCGTTTCATGCCACCCTTATATACCCCCCTAGGGTAATTGCAATATGCCCCCAGGGGGTATATCTGAGGGGTGACGTTTTCTTCCATCCGTGGCGACCGACATGTCTGAACCAGCCCCCCTCATCGACCCCGTCTGCGGCATGACCGTGAAGACCGACACCCATCGCTGCGTGCACGAGGGGGTGGAGTTCGGCTTCTGCTCGGCCGGCTGCAAGACCAAGTTCGCCGCCGACCCGGGCAAGTACCTCGGCGAGCGCGCGCCCGAGCCGCCGCCCCCGCCCGGCACGATCTACACCTGCCCCATGCACCCGGAGATCCGCCAGGAGGGGCCCGGCTCCTGCCCTATCTGCGGCATGGCCCTGGAGCCGGAGCTGGTCAGCCTGGACGCCGGCCCCAACCCCGAGCTCGTCGACTTCACCCGCCGCTTCTGGATCGGCCTGGCGCTGACCGCCCCGGTCTTCATCCTGGAGATGGGCGGCCACGCGCTGGGCATGCGGACCCCCTGGCCGATGGCCTACAACGGCTGGATCCAGCTGGTCCTGGCCACCCCGGTGGTGCTCTGGGCGGGCTGGCCGTTCTTCGAGCGGGGCTGGGCGTCCTTGCTCAGCCGCAACCTCAACATGTTCACCCTGATCGCCCTGGGCGCCGGCGCGGCCTGGCTCTACTCCACCTTCGCCACCCTGTTCCCGGCCGCGATCCCCAATGATTTCAAGACCCCCGGCGGCGAGGTCCCGATCTATTTCGAGGCCGCCGCGGTCATCGTGGTCCTGGTCCTGCTGGGCCAGATGCTGGAGCTGCGGGCCCGCGAGGCCACCTCCGGCGCCATCAAGGCCCTGCTGCACCTGGCCCCCAAGACCGCCCGCCGCATCGCCTCCGACGGGACCGACCACGAGGTCGCCATCGACCAGATCGCGGTCGGCGACCGCCTCCGGGTCCGCCCCGGCGAGAAGGTCCCGGTCGACGGCGAGGTGCTGGAGGGCTCAGGCGCCGTCGACGAGAGCCTGGTCACCGGCGAGTCCATGCCGGTGGAGAAGGTCAAGGGCGCCCGCCTGGTGGCCGGGGCCATCAACAGGACCGGGTCCTTCGTCCTGCGGGCCGACAAGGTCGGCGCCGACACCCTGCTCTCCCAGATCGTCGCGATGGTCGCCCAGGCCCAGCGCAGCCGCGCCCCCATCCAGCGCCTGGCCGACCGGGTCTCGGCCTGGTTCGTGCCGGCCGTCATCGCCTCGGCGCTGCTGGCCTTCGCCGCCTGGTGGTTCCTGGGCCCCGACCCCAAGCTCGCCCACGCCCTGGTGGCGGCGGTCTCGGTCCTGATCATCGCCTGCCCCTGCGCGCTGGGCCTGGCCACCCCCATGTCGATCATGGTCGGCGTCGGACGTGGGGCCCAGGCCGGGGTGCTGATCAAGAACGCCGAGGCCCTGGAACGGCTGGAGAAGGTCGACACCCTGGTGGTGGACAAGACCGGCACCCTCACCGAGGGCCGTCCCGCCGTCACGGAAATCCATACCGCGCAAGGCTTCGCTGAGACCGAGCTGCTGCGCCTGGCCGCCAGCCTGGAGCGTGGCAGCGAGCATCCCCTGGCCGAGGCCGT
The DNA here is from genome assembly GCA_040388315.1 of Pseudomonadota bacterium. Lineage (GTDB taxonomy): Bacteria > Pseudomonadota > Alphaproteobacteria > Caulobacterales > Caulobacteraceae > Phenylobacterium. The sequence goes on from JAZKBZ010000027.1 coordinate 19,209, forward strand.
GGTCCGCGCCGCCCTGGAGCGCGGCCTGACCCTGGCCGAGCCCCAGGACTTCGACTCCCCGGTCGGCAAGGGGGTCACCGGGTCCGTCGACGGCCGCAAGCTCGCCATCGGCAGCGACCGCTTCCTCACCGAGGCCGGGGTCGACATCGGCGCCCTGAAGGCCGCCGCCGAGGCCCTGCGCGGGGACGGCGCCACGGGGATCTTCGTCGCCGTCGACGGCGCCCTGGCCGGCCTGTTCGGCATCGCCGACCCCATCAAGGCCGACGCCGCCGAGGTGGTGGCCGAACTGCGCGGGGCCGGGGTGCGGGTGGTGATGCTCACCGGCGACAACCGCGTCACCGCCCAGGCCGTCGCCGCCCGTCTGGGGATCGCCGAGGTGGAGGCCGAGGTCCTGCCCCAGGACAAGGCCGCCGTGGTGGCCCGCCTGAGGTCGCAGGGCCGCATCGTGGCCATGGCCGGGGACGGGGTGAATGACGCTCCGGCGCTCGCCGCCGCCGAGGTGGGGATCGCCATGGGCGCCGGCTCCGACGTGGCCATCGAGAGCGCCGGGATCACCCTGCTGCAGGGTGACCTGCGGGCCCTGCTGCGGGCCCGGCGGCTGTCGAGGGCGGTGATGAGCAACATCCGCCAGAACCTGGTCCTGGCCTTCGTCTACAACGTCCTGGGGGTGCCCATCGCCGCCGGCGTGCTCTATCCGGCCTTCGGCCTGCTGCTGACCCCGGCCATCGCCGCGGCGGCCATGTCGCTGTCCTCGGTGAGCGTCATCAGCAACGCCCTGCGCCTGAGGCTGATCCGGCTCTAGTGGCCGGTCAGGACCAGGCCGCCGGCGTCGGGGAGGGTTGAGTCGCCGCCGTTGATCGGCTTCTGCATCCAAACGGTGTCGACCCACCGTCCGTGCTTGAAGCCGACGCTGCGGCAGACCCCCGCGTGCTCGAAGCCCAAGGACCTGTGAAGGCCGATGGAGCCGGCGTTGCCGCTGTCGCCGATCACCGCCATCACCTGGCGCAGGCCCAGGGCCTCGCAGGCCGCCAGGACCTCGGTGAGGACAGCCTTGCCCACGCCGCGCCCCTTGGCGTCAGGGGCGACATAGACGCTGTCCTCGACCGTGAAGCGATAGGCCGCGCGGGGCCGGAACAGGCCGGCATAGGCGAAGCCCAGCACCTTGCCGTCCGCCTCGGCCACCAGGTGCGGCAGGCCCCGCTCGACGATGGCCAGACGCCGCGCCGCCATCTCCTCAGGGCTCGGCGGGACCTCCTCGAAGGTGCCGAAGCCGTGCAGGACGTCGTGGCCGTAGATGGCCGCCAGGGCCGCCGCGTCGCTCTCCAGCGAAGCTCTGACGATCATGGCTTCTCCCACCCCTTGTCCATCGCCCAGATGGCGAAAGCGTAGTCCAGGGCGATCTCCTTGAGGAAGTCGAACCGTCCCGAGGCGCCGCCGTGGCCGGCCTCCATGTTGATCCTGAGCAGGATGGGGGCAGTCGATGTCGAGAACTGCCGCAACTTGGCCACCCACTTCTCCGGCTCCCAGTAGGTGACGCGCGGATCGGAGAGCCCGCCCGTCGCCAGGATCGGCGGATAGGGCAGGGGGGCCACCTGATCATAGGGGCTGTAGGCGGCGATGGTGTCGTAGGCCGTCTCATCCTCCAGCGGATTGCCCCATTCGGGCCACTCCGGCGGGGTCAGCGGCAGGGTGGTGTCGCTCATGGTGTTGAGCACGTCGACGAAGGGCACCGCGGCGATGATCCCGGCCCAGAGGTCGGGGCGCAGGTTGGCGACGGCGCCCATCAGCATGCCGCCGGCCGAGCCGCCATAGGCCACCATCCTCCCGGCCTTGCCGTAGCCATTGGCCGACAGATGCTCGGCGCAGGCGATGAAGTCGGTGAAGCTGTTGGCCTTCTTCTCCTTGCGGCCGTCCAGGAACCAGCCCCAACCCTTGTCGGAGCCGCCGCGCACGTGGGCCACGGCCCAGATCCAGCCGCGGTCCACCAGGCTGAGGCTGCGGATCGAGAAGCTGGGCTCCATGGCGTGGCCATAGGCGCCGTAGCCGTAGAGCAGCAGGGGCGCCGAGCCGTCGAGCGGGGTGTCCTTCAGCATCAGGACGGTGATCGGAACCTCGGCGCCGTCGGCGGCCCTGGCCATCAGGCGCCGCGCCACATAGCGGGCCGGGTCGTGGCCGGAGGGGATCTCCTGGGTCTTGCGCAGGGTCCGCTCGCGGGTGGCCATGTCGTAGTCGAACCACTGCCGGGGCGTGGTGGGGGACTGGTAGACGAAGCGGGTCAGCGGTGTGTCGTACTCGTAGCCGCCGGTCAGGGACAGCGCATAGGCCTCCTCGTCGAAGCCCACCTCGTGCTCGCCGCCGCCTCTGGCCATCACCACGATCCGGTCGTTGGCGTTGACCCGCTCCAGGCGCACCAGGTGGCCGGCATACGCGGAAAAGCCGGTGATGTAGTGGCCGGGCCGGTGGGGAACCAGGTCGGTCCAGGTGGACTTGGCGGGGATCTCGGCGGCGGAGGCCACCAGCTTGAAGTCCACGGCCCCGTCGTCATTGGTGCGGATCACCCAGCGGTCGCTCCAGTGGTCCAGCTCGTACTTGATCCCCACCCGCCGGGGTTCGGCGACGAAGGGCGGCCGGGTGGGATCGGAGGCCGGGATCAGCCAGATCTCGGTGGTCTCCTGGTTGCCCACATGGATGGCGATGTGGCTGTCGTCGGCGGTGGTCCCAACCCCCAGGAACATGCCGTCGTCGGCCTCCTCATAGACCAGGGTGTCCTCGCCGCCGCGGGCGGGGCGGCGGAAGACCTTGGAGGGGCGGGCGTTCTCGTCGCGCCAGATCCAGAACAGCCACTGGCTGTCGGGCGAGAAGGCGAAGTCGCCATAGGCGCTCTCGATCTCGACGGGCAGGGCCTCGCCGGTGGCCAGGTCCTTGATCCGGATCGTGTAGTATTCCGACCCCTGCTCGTCGGCGGCCCAGGCGTAGAGGCGGTGGTCGGGGCTGTGATGGGCCGCGCCCACCTGGAAGAAGGGCTTGCCCTTGGAGAGCGCCTCCTCGTCCAGCAGCACCACCTCGCCGTCGTTGCGGCCCCGCGGCCGGCGGCCATGCACGGGATGCTCGGCGCCGACCTCGTAGCGGACATAGTAGTCCCAGGCCCCGTCGGAGGCCGGCACCGACGAATCGTCCTCCTTGATCCGCCCCTTCATCTCGGCGAACAGGGCGTCCTGCAGGGCCTGGGTCGGCGTCTCCAGCAGGGCCTTGGTGTAGGCGTTCTCGGCTTCCAGATGCTCGCGGATGTCGGCGCGCAGCGCCTTGGGATCGCGCAGCACCTCCTTCCAATTGTCGTCCTTCATCCAGGCGTAGTCGTCGACGCGGGTGCGGCCGAGCTGGGTGAGGGTCGTCGGCTGGCGCCGGGCGGTGGGCGGTGTGGGACGGGTCATGCCCGTTAGATGCGCCAGGCCTGAGGCGCTCTCAAGGCCCTGGGCCATTTCCCACGCGGCAATCGGGCGCACGGGTTGCCAGCAAGAAGTCCCTTTGCGTTAACCGTGATCTTAAGGAACTATCCCCCTAATCGCAGGCGTGAGTTGCGATATTTCGGGGGCGTCGATGGTCTACGACCTATCCGTGGAACTGATCCACGCGACGGTGCAGCTGGAACAGCCGCTCGGCGACGGAACGCGCACGGTCGGGACCGGGTTCCTGATCCAGTCGATCAGCCCCGACGGCCAGCCGCACACCGTCCTCGTCACCGCCAACCACGTGCTCTCCAAGATGCCGGGCGCCGAGGCGCGCATCGGCTACCGAATCGAGAATCCCGACGGCTCCTGGACCTATTCGCCCCAGACCGTGAAGATCCGCGACAGCGCCGGCCACGAGCTGTGGACGCATCATCCGTCCCGCGACGTCGCGGCGATCTCCATCACCGCGCCGGAAGAATTCGCCAAGGCCGCGATCCCGCTGACCTGGCTGGCCGACGACCAGACCTTCGCCACCCTGCAGGTGGGCGCTGGCGACGAGATGATGGCGCTCGGCTTCCCCCGCGGCCTGGCCGCCAACCGCGCCGGCTTCCCGATCCTGCGGGCCGGCCGCGTGGCCTCCTATCCCATCGCCCCGGCCAAGGTCTTCCCGACCTTCCTGCTGGATTTCAGCGTCTTCCCGGGCAATTCGGGCGGGCCGGTGTTCATGGCCGACAACGCGCGTCGCCGCATCGGCGCCACAGAGGCCCAGCCGGCGCAGTTCATCGCGGGTCTTCTGACCCAGCAGGTGGAGCTGAACAATGAACGCCTGGAGATCGGGATCGTCACCCAGGCCAAGTACATCCGCGAGACCATCGGTCTGGTGGAGAATCCCTACGCTCCGGTGACCACAGCCTCCAACGAGGTGTTCACGGGCGCCAAGGCGGCCTCGGCCGAAGAGGCCGTCTCGCCCGACTGGTAGGCGAGAACCTCCCCGCCGTAAGGCCGGGAGGTCTTCACAGTCTTACGCCCCGTACAGCAGGGACAGGGTCTCGGCGATGCAGGCGGGCTTGTCCTCGCCTTCGATCTCGATGGTGCATTCGTTGCGGATCTGCACGCCGCCGGCCTTGGGCTCGACGCCGATCAGCTTCTGGCGCAGGCGCACGCGCTTGCCGACCCGGACCATGTTCACGAAGCGCACCTTGTCGGAACCGTAGTTGATCCCCCGCGTCACGCCCTTCACCGGCATCAGCCCGCCGCCCAGGAAGGGCAGCAGGGACAGGGTCAGGTAGCCGTGGGCGATCGGGCCGCCCATCTCGCGGTTGGCGCGCTCGACGTCGACGTGGATCCACTGATGGTCCCCGGTGGCCTCGGCGAACTTGTTGACGCGGTCCTGGGTGATCTCCAGCCAGTCCGACACGCCGGTCTCCTGGCCCACTAGGCCGGGCAGATCCTTGAATTCCACCGGGTTCATACTTCTCTCCCTCGTCTTTGAAACAGGTGTTCGACCTCTAACACCTGACGGCCGGCGGGCAAGGGCGCATCAGGCGACGGCCTCGGCCACATAGGTCCCATAGACACCGTCATGGACCCGGCTCACCAGGCGGAACCCGGTCTCGGTGATCATGCGGGCCAGGATCCAGCCGAAGGTGGTGTGCTCCTCCCGCACGTGGCAGGCGACGTCCTCGCGGCTGTAGCCGGTCTCCCGCGTCATCCACCCGATCCAGCTCTCCACCGTGCGCGGGATGGCGTCCGGGGCGCAGTTGAAGACCACGTCGCGGATATAGAGCCGCCCGCCTGGCTTCAGGGCGTCGCGCATGCGGGTCAGGGCCACGGCCTTCCACATGTCGGGCAGGTGGTGCAGGGCGTTCTTGGTGACGATCAGGTCCAGGTCGCCGCTGGCCGGGAAGGTGAGGAAGCCGCCCCGCTCGAAGACGATGTTGCTCAGGCCCTGGTCGCGGGCCCGGGCCTGGGCGGCGCGCAGCATGGCGCCCGACACGTCGATGGCCCGGACCGAGCGGGCCATGCCGGCGGCGACGCAGGCCAGGACGCCGGTGCCGCAGCCGATGTCGGCGAGCGCGGTGTCGCGGGTGACGCCCAGGCCCGAGAGCAGGGCGCGGTCGGCGGCGGCGTCGCCCCTCTGGCGGGCGTCGTAGGTCGCCACCTGGCCTTCGTCCTCGAAGTCGAGGCCGACCTGCCTGAGATCGTCGTACCACCAGTCGGGTTGGGTCATGTCTGTCTCCATCTGTGACGCGGATGGAGAGGGTCTGTCCGATCCATCCGCAGGCTTGCGGGGGATCGGATGGCGGTGAGGTCTGGCTAGACTCGCGCGCGCCCAATCCCCGGGGAGGGATTGGCTACTTTCTGGGCGAGGCGGGTCTGCGGGCTCATGCTGGGAGTCAGACTACACCGAATGCGCGACCGCGCTAGACGATCTTGGAGCCTTCCTTGCCCCAATAGGCGTCGCGGATCAGGCGCTTGTAGAGCTTGCCGGTCGGATGGCGAGGCAGTTCCTGCATGAAGTCGATCCGGCGGGGCGATTTCACGTGGCTGAGATTGGCGCGGCAGAAGGCGGCGAGTTCGGCCTTCAGCTCATCATTGGCCGCGGCCCAGTCCATCGGCTGGATCACCGCCACCACCTGTTCGCCCATCTCCTCGTGAGGCGCGCCGACCACGGCGGCGTCGGCCACCTTCGGGTGGGTGATCAGCAGGTTTTCAAGCTCCTGCGGATAGATGTTCACCCCGCCCGAGATGATCATGAAGCTCTTGCGGTCGGTGAGGTAGAGGAAGCCCTCCTCGTCCACCCAGCCCACATCGCCCAGGGTGGTCCAGCCGTGTTTGTTGGTGTTCTCGGCGATCTTGTCGGGGGCGTTGTGATAGGTCAGCGGCGCGCCGTTGGCGAAGTAGACGACGCCCTCGCTGCGGGGCGGCAGGGGCTCGCCCTCGTCGTCGCAGATCTTGACCTCGGCGGTGGTGCCCTTGCCCACCGAGCCCTTGTGGGCCAGCCAGTCCTCCGGGCCGATATAGCAGAAGCCGTTGCCCTCGCTGCCGGCGTAGTACTCGTGGATCACTGGACCCCACCAGCTCATCATCTGCTCCTTCACCGGGATGGGGCAGGGGGCGGCGGCGTGGACGGCCGAGCGCATGGAGGAGACGTCGTAGCGGTCGCGGACCTCCTGGGGCAGCTTCAACATGCGCACGAAGTGGGTGGGCACGAACTGGCCGACGTCGATCTTGTGCTTCTCGATCAGGCGCAGGGCGTCCTCGGGATCGAACTTCTCCATCACCACCACGGTGCCGCCCAGGCGCTGGACGCTCATGCACCAGCGCAGGGGGGCGGCGTGATAGAGGGGCGCGGGCGACAGGTAGACGCTGTCGGGCCGGAAGCCGAACAGCATCTGAGCCATCATGGCCAGAGGGTTGGGGTCGTCGATGGGTGAGCCGGTCAGGGCCGGCTTGATCCCCTTGGGACGGCCGGTGGTGCCTGAGGAATAGAGCATGTCGGCGCCGGCGCTCTCGTCGGCCACCGGGGTGGTGGGCATCTTGTCCCGGGCGGCCTCGAAGCTCTCGTAGGGGGCGCGGGCCTCGCCCACCATGTAGAGCTTCACGCCGGGCAGCAGGGCCGGCAGCTCGTCGATCACCGGGCCGACGCCCGCCGAGGTGATCAGCAGCTTGGCCGCGCAATCCTTCATGATGTAGTCGATCTCGCCCGCCTGCAGCTTGGACGAAATGCAGGCGTAGTAGAGGCCGCAGCGCTGGGCGGCCCAGGCGATCTCGAAGAAGCGGGGGCTGTTGTCCATCAGGATGGCGATGACGTCGCCGGTGTTCAGGCCCAGGGACCGGAACAGCTGGGCGCCCTGGTTGGAGCGCTCGTCGAGCTGCTTGTAGGTCACCGTCTCGCCTGAGCCGGACATGATGTAGGCGGCGCGGTCGGGATGGGTCGTGGCATGGGTGGCCGGATGCATGACGGGTCCTAAAACTGGGCCAGACCGCCACTTTGGCGCTCCTGGCTCCTCCCAAACTTATCGTTGTTAATGAGCATATGCGGTGCTTGACGGACCGTCCGTCAAGCGGCGCGAACTGAAGAAAATCATGGGAGGAAGACGATGGCTTCGCAGACTTTCGAGACGCTCGCCTACGCTGTTGAGGACGGGATCGCCACGATCACCCTGAACCGGCCCGACAAGCTCAACGCCTTCAACACCCAGATGATGAAGGACATGATCGCGGCCTTCGACGTCACCGACGCCGACGATGCGGTCAAGGTGGTGATCGTCACCGGGGCGGGCCGCGGCTTCTGCGCCGGCGCCGACCTGTCGGGCGGCGCCCAGACCTTCGACTACGACGCCCGCGGCGGCGAGGACAAGGAAGCCCGCACCCGCGAGGGCGTGCAGCGCGACGGCGGCGGCCTGCTGACCCTGCGCATCTATGACAGCCTCAAGCCGGTGATCGCCGCGGTGAACGGCCCCGCCGTGGGCGTCGGCGTCACCATGCAACTGCCCATGGACATTCGGATGGCGTCGACCGAGGCGCGGTTCGGCCTGGTGTTCGCCCGTCGCGGCCTCAATCCGGAGGCGGCTTCCTCCTGGTTCCTGCCCAAGCTGGTGGGGGTCCAGACGGCCCTGGAGTGGTGCTATACCGGCCGCATCTTCACGGCCCAGGAGGCGCTGGAGAAGGGGCTGGTCCGCTCGCTGCACGCGCCCGACGACCTGCTGCCGGCGGCCCGCAAGCTGGCCCGCGAGATCGCCGACAACACCGCCCCGGTCTCCATCGCCATCACCCGCCAGCTGATCTGGCGGATGGCCGGGGCCTCGCACCCCATGGAGGCCCACCGCGCCGACAGCCGCGGCATCCAGAAGCGCGGCGCCATGGCCGACGCCCGCGAGGGGGTGATGAGCTTCCTGGAGAAGCGCCCGCCGGCCTTCACCGACAAGGTCTCGACCGATGTTCCCGACATCTGGGAGCAGTGGAGCGCCCCCACCTTCAAGTGAGGTGAATACGTCCGGTTAAGGCCGGTATGATGGAATCAGCGTGGATCCATCATGAACCAAGCCGCGACACCGACCGACCAGCCCCCCGTCTTCCGCGCGCGCACCGCGTTGTTGAAGCGGATGGCCGACGTCGTCTGCCTGCCGTCCTCGCGGGTGAACGCCTTCGAGCGGGCCATGACCGCCGACCTGCTGGTGGACATGCTCCGCGAGGCCGAGCCGGAAGAGCGGCTGAAGGTGGCGCGGCGCCTGGCCAACCTGACCGAGATTCCCGCCAGCCTGGTGCGCCTGCTGCTGCGCGATCACGTGGAGATCGCCGAGGCCCTGCTCACCAACTGCGCCTCGCTGAGCGATTCGGATCTGCTGGACTGCGCGCGCTCCACCGGGTTGGAGCACCGCCGGCTGATCGCCATGCGCCGCGGGGTCAGCGAGGTGGTCTGCGAGGTGCTGATCGAGTTCGGCGAGGCCCAGGTCATCGAATGCCTGCTGAAGAACGAGCTGGCCAAGCTCTCCAACGCCTGCGTCGAGGCCATCGTCGCCTCCACCCGCGGCGACGCGCGCACCGCGCCCAATCTGCTGCGCCGCCCAGAGCTGCGGCCGGCTCACGCCTATGTGCTGTTCTGGTGGGCCAACGCCGAGGCCAGGCGCACCATCCTCCAACGCTTCGCGGTCTCCCGCGAAGTGCTTCAGGACGCCGCGGGGGACATCTTCCCCATGGCGGCGGCCGAGAACTGGCAGGATCCCCTGGCGCGCAAGGCCCTGCAGTTCATCGAGCGGCGCCAGCGCAACCGCGCGGCGATCGACAAGAGCCCCTTCGACAGCCTGGAGGCCGCCGTGGCGGCCGCGCAGGGCGGCCTCACCCGCGAGACGGCGGAGGAAATCTCCTACCTCTCGGGCCTGAAGCCGATGACCGGGGCCAAGATCTTCACCGATCCGGGGGGCGAACCCCTGGCCATCCTGTGCAAGGCCACCGGCCTTCCCAAGCAGGCGGTGCGGGCCCTGTGGCGCGGCCTGCGGCGCCCGGAGACCGAGGCCGACGGATCGCCGAATCCCAACCTCGAGCGGGTGCTCACCACCTACGACATGATCGCGGTCGATCGCGCGCAAACCGTTCTGCGTTACTGGAACTGGTCGCTGTCCTCGGCCCTGACCCCGGCCTTGCTGAAGGCGATCCGGGAGGGCGATGAAGACGGGGCCGATGAGTACTCGGTGCCCCAGCGCGCGGCCATGCTCGCGCTCTCCAAGGAATTCGGTCGTTAGGCTCGGCGCGAGCAAAAGCCGCGATTGAAGTTGCCTTGCACAAGCTGCTGTTGATCTGCGCCTCAGCGCACTGTTGCAGTGCAGAATATCGTATTTGGCTACTGGACGCGGGGCGCCACCTGCCGGTGCAAAACCCTAGTTTGTCTTTGTAGCGAACGCGTTCGGCCAAGATGTCGCGGCTTATCGCCGCTTGTGCTTGTCCTGAGTCCCATATAATGACGCCTCAACTGATGTCGTGAATCAGTCATCCCCCCAACTTGGGTAGTTGCCCAGCACGGAATCGAGAATTATGGACGAAAAGTCGGAAGTCATTGAGATGACGGCGGATATTGTCTCCGCCTACGTCGGTAACAATTCGGTCGCAGCGTCGGATCTCCCCGCCCTCATCCAGAGCATCCACCGCGCTCTGTCCGGAATCTCGCAGGGCTCCGATGTTCAAGAGGCCGCCCCGAAGGAACCCGCGGTTCCCGTGCGCCGCTCCATCACCCCGGACCATCTGGTCTGCTTGGAGGACGGCCGCAAGTTCAAGTCTCTGAAGCGTCACCTCCGCACCAAGTACAATATGAGCCCCGAGGAATACCGGGCCAAGTGGGGCCTGCCGAAGGACTATCCGATGGTCGCGCCGAACTACGCCAAGGCGCGCTCGGACCTCGCCAAGCAGATGGGCCTCGGCCAGGGTGGTCGTCAGGCGCCGCGCAAGCGCAAATAGGCGTCTCGCCAATTTCATCGTGACGACGGAACGCCCGCCCACCCGGCGGGCGTTTTGTTGTCTGGAGCCTGCGGCAAAATCGGTTTTCTGGCCGCGGGTCATGATTTCGCCTTGCCGCCGATTCGCGGCTCAGGCCATAAGTGATTCGTCGTGATTCCAAGGGGTTGTTAAGGAATCTGAATATGGCGGCACAGATCGGATCTTCGGCGGCGGCCGCCCGCGCGCATGAGGAGCTCTACGCCTACTGGGCGGGGCTCCGGCATGGTCCGCGGCTGCCTGGCCGTGGCGACATCAAGCCCGAGGACTTCAAGCGCCTGCTGCCGACGGTCAGCCTGATCGATGTGCGGCGCGATCCCCTGGACTTCCGCCTGCGCCTGGCCGGCACCGGCCTCTACAGCGTCTATGGCCGTGAGATCACCGGCCGGGGCCTGGACGACGTCTACAATACCGCCGCCGCCGACTACTGGCGGGTGGAGCTGGGCAAGATCGTCGAGGAGCGTCGCCCGGCCGTGGGGGTCCACAGCCTGTCCTGGCGCGGGGCCTCGCACATGTCGATCCTGTGGCTGCGCCTGCCGCTGGCCACCAACGGCGTCGATGTCGACATGATCCTCGGCTACGACGCCGTGGTCGGAATCCAGGGCCAGAGCTCGTCGAGCAGCGGCATCCGCGCGGCCTGATGACAGTGAGGTGGCGACCGGTTCAGGCGCCCGTCAGGCTCTGAAACGGGACAGAGCCTAGACCAGCGCCCCGGCGTCGCGGCGGATGCGGGCGACCATCGAGGCCAGGCCGTTGGAGCGCTGGGCCGAGAGGTGGCCGCTCAGCCCCAGCTGATCGAAGGCGTCCTTGGCGTCGAAGTCGAGAATCGCCTTGGCCGGCTTGCCCGAATAGAGCCGCAGCACCACCGCGATCAGGCCGCGCACGATGTGGGCGTCGGAGTCCCCCCGAAAGGTGACGGTCCCGTCGGCATGGGGCTCGGTCACCAACCAGACCTGGCTGGCGCAGCCGCGGACCTTGTTGGCCTCGCTGCGTTCGGCGTCGCTCAGCGGGGCCAGGTCCTTCCCCAGGTCGATCACGTAGCGATAGCGTTCCTCCCAGTCTCCCAGGAGGTCGAACTCCGAGACCAGGTCGGCGAGGTCGTCTTGGATGGTGCGCATGCTGTCGGCGACTTAAGCGCCCGGCCGGGCCGGCGCAACCGCGGGCTCGGAATCCACCGGCTCAGGCCGCGGGGAGGCGGACGTGGGCGGTGAGTCCGCCGGCGGCGGCGGGAACCAGCTTCAGCCGGCCGCCCATGGCCTGGCACAGCAGGTTGACGATCGGCAGGCCCAGACCCGCGCCCTCGCTGCGGCGGGTCAGCGCGCTGTCCCCCTGCTCGAAGGGGCGCAGCAGGCGGGGAATGTCGGCGACGTCCAGGCCGGGCCCCTGGTCGGTGACGCAGATCTCGATGTCGGCGCCCTCGCGCCGCGCCTGGATCTCGATGGCCGAGCCCTCCGGCGAGAAGACCACGGCATTGTGCAGCAGGTTGGTGAGGATGGTGCGCAGGCCGCGCGGATCGGCCTTCACCCGGGGCAGGGCGCCTTCGTCGCGGACGACGATCATCATGTTTCGCTGGGCGATCTCCTCGCGCAGGCCGTCGAGGACATCGTCCAGGGCATGGTCTAGGGGTTCGTCGCGCAGGTCCATGTCCATGGCCCGGCCTTCCAGCCGCGCGATTTCCAGGATCTGATTGACCAGGTTCAGCAGGCGCTGGCCGCTGGCCCGGATGATGCCGGCATATTCCTTGTACTGCGGGGCTCCGAGCGGGCCGTAGAGCTCCTGGGAGATGATCTCCGAGAAGCCGAGGATCGAGTTCAGCGGGGTCCGCAGTTCGTGACTGACCATGCGCAGGAAGGAGCGCTGGGCCTCGTCGAGGGCCGCTTCCCGGCGCGCGCGGGCGTCCCGCCGCGGCGAACGGGCCGGCGGCGTGGCGGCATCGAAGTCCGGAAGGGGGGCCGGTTGAGCCATGAGGGAGGGATCGCGCCTCTAAGTGTTGGTCCCCAACTTGGGCTATGGCCACTTACGATTTCGTTTCCTGCTGGAACTTCATGCACTTGGACTTCATCGCGCGGCACGCGAGCAGCCTCGCAGGGACTCACCTGCGACGGTAAGGTTCCGCGCTGGCGCCGCGCGTGCGCCCTGGCGGAGGTCCAAAGACAGATCGTGGTCGAGAACGCGTCCACCAGACCCATGGGCACTTCCGGCGGACAGGCGCCGCGGGAGCTCCTGTGGTGGCACGCGACCTGGCTGGCGGTCCTGGCGCTGGGGACGGGCGGGCTGCTGTTCGCGCCGATCGTTCAGACCCCGGCCTCGATCGCCGCCCTGGCCCTGGGGGCCGCCCCGGCCCTGGCCGGGCTGCTGCTGGCGCGGTCGCGCCACATCGCCGCCCACAGCCTGATCCTGTTCAACTGGGGCGCGGCGGGCGTCCTGGCCGCCCTGCTCACCGGCGGCGTCGCCGGGCCGATGGCGGCCTGGCACCTGGCCCCCCTGGCGGCCGCGGCGGCCATGGCGCGGATCGACCGCCTGGCCCTGGGCGCGGCCATCAGCCTGGCCGCCATCTGCCTGTCCCTGCTCACCGGCTACACCCTCAGCTTGCCCGCGCCGCCGCCCCCCGACCTGGCCGCCGGGCTCGGGGCCGTGGCGGTGATCACCATCTCGATCTGCCTGGGGCTGGCCCTCATCGTCCTGCAGCGCCGCGTGATCCTCGACACCCGCCGCCGCGCCCTCATCGAGGCGCGCCTGCGCGAGGCCCTGGGGGATCAGCCCCACCTGCTGATCTCGATCCACCCGGGGGGCAAGCTGGCGGCCGCCTGGGGCCAGGCGCCCCGCGGCCTGAAGGGGCAGATTCTCGTGGGCCGGTCCCTGTCGCAGCTGGCCACGCCCGCCGATCGGCCGCGGATCGACGAGGCCCTGCGCACCGCCATCGTCGAGGGCCAGGCCCAGGTGGGGTTCGCCCCGGCCGGCGCGCCCGCCCTGTGGCACGAGCTCACCCTGCGCCGGGTGAACCCCACCCGGATGACCGGTTCGATCCGCGACGCCGGCGTCCAGCGGGCCCGCGAGGCGGCCCTGGACCAGGCCCGGATCGACGCCGAGACCGCCAACGCCGGCAAGTCCCGCTTCCTGGCCAATATGAGCCACGAGCTGCGTACGCCGCTGAACGCCATCATGGGCTTCTCCGACATCATGCGGCAGTCGCTGTTCGGCCCCATGCCCGACAAGTACGCCGAGTATTCCGCCCTGATCCACGAGTCCGGCGAGCACCTGCTGGAGCTGATCAACGACGTCCTGGACATGTCGAAGATCGAGGCCGAGCGCTTCGAGCTGCACCGCGAGGAGTTCGACGCCCGCGATGCGGTGTCGGCGGTGATGCGGTTGATGCGCGGCCAGGCCGACCGCGCCGGAGTGAACCTGCGCGGCCTGCTGCCCAAGGAGCCCCTGGAGGTCACCGCCGACCGCCGGGCCCTGAAGCAGATCGCGCTCAACCTGATCTCCAATGCGCTGAAGTTCACCCCCAAGGGCGGGGCGGTGACGGTGACCGCCCATGCCGAGGGGCCGGTGCTGGAGCTGATCGTCGCCGACACCGGCACCGGCATCGGCGCGGCGGACCTACAGAGGCTGGGGCGGCCTTTCGAACAGGCGGGCGGCGCCGATCAGCGGGCCGGGGGCACGGGGCTGGGGCTTTCCCTGGTGCGCGCCTTCGCCGAGCTGCACGGTGGCGAGATGGCCATCGAGAGCCAGCTGGGGGAGGGGACGACGGTCACCGTGCGCCTGCCTGTGATGGAGCCTGAACCCGTGGCCGCGTCGGCGACGGAAGAGTCCACCATCTAGGGCCTGGCGTTGGCGACCTGCAGGAAGGCGCGGCCGGCGGCGAAGTCCCCCACCTCGACATAGGCCCGTCGCGGGGCCTGACCCTCGAACAGGAACTCCACCATCACCGCCTCGCGCGGATCGAGTCCCGACAGGGTGCGGGCCGCCTCCGCCGGGAAGCGGAAGGCCCAGCCTTTCTTCAGGTCCTTGGGCAACAGGTCCAGGCCCGCCCGGCTGCGCGCCTCGGCGGCGTAGGCGATCTGGGCCGCTACCGGGGGCAGGCGGCGGGCCAGGGGCAGGCGGTCGAGGCTGTCGCCGCGGGCGTCCAGATAGGCGCCGAAGGTCAGGCCGTCGTCGCGCAGCACCAGGCGGGCGGCGTAGGGGGTCGCGCCGTCGTCGAAGCTGGCCACCGCCATCAGCCGGTTGGCGCCGATGCGGCCGGCCAGGCCGAACACCATGGTCCCGCCGTCGAAGGTCGTGTCCTGCGCCAGCCGCCAGCGCGCCGCGGTGAGCGTGGAGCTGCGGTCGGCGCGCCACTGGGAGACGTCGCCGGGATAGTCCATCTTGATCAGCTTGGCGTAGCCTTCGAAGGCGCTGCGCACCCGGGAGGCGGCCAGGTTGAGGTCGGCGGAATCGCAGGCCGCGCCGGCGGCCTTCTGCGAGGCGCGGCGCTCCACGGCGGTCAGGGTGGCGCGGCTGGCGCCGGCGCGCAGGGCCGCGCCACGCGCCTGGGCCCTTGCGGCGGCCAGGGCCGAGCCCACCGAGGCCTCGAACAGACCGCATCGGGCGTCGGCTGCGGTCATCACGGTGCGTTCGTAGAAGAGGTCCACGCTGCTCGCGCATGCAAGCCCTGGCGCGGCGCAGATCGCCGCGGTCAGACCCAGCCCCACCCACCAACACGCCGCGCGCCGCGCATTTGTGCGCGTTGTGCTCGTCATGCTCTCTGCCTGTCCCGTATGCTCGGGACCTTGGATGGCAACCTAGGCCGTCCGCCCTTTCCGTTCCGTTACGAGAGCCGCGTCATGATTCTGTCCACGGACATCTGGGTCGCCGCCCTGATCCGCCGCGCCGAGTTGGCGGGCGGCTTTGGCGTGGTGGCGCGCAAGGGCGACGCGCGGGCCGGCAGCGTCCTGGTCCGGGTGCTGAACCTCGAGGACAAGACGACGCGGCTCTATTCGGAGGCCACCCGCGGCGACGGGGAGCGCATCTGGATGCGGCCCCAGCTCTTCGACAACGAGGCCGACATCGACCGCTACATCCAGCGCGCCCTGCGCATCGACCCCGATCTCTGGGTGATGGACATCGAGGACAAGCAGGGCCGCCACTTCCTCACCGAGCCCGTGGAAGAGGGTTAGTCGGGGATTCACCGCCTTTGTGCACGGGCCTGAAAGTCGGGGATGCGACGGTGCCCGGGTTCTCCCCCAAGCCCAGCTTTGACGTAGTCCCCCATGCTCTTCCTTATGAACGACGTGGTCCTCAACCTCGCCGGCATGAAGCTCACGCCCAGGCTCTCGGGCCGCCGATTCAGGGCCCTGTCCTTCAACGCCGTCAGCCGGCTGGGGCAGGAGCTCTATGCCGAGGACCCGCTCTTGCACCTGCGCCGGCCCGAGCGGGCCAAGCGCCTGGCCACCCTGATCATGGCCAAGGCCCCGGCGATCAACGCGGCCCTATTCACCGCCCCGGGCTTCGACTGCGATGCGAGCGAGGTCTCGATGCGCTATCTGAACCTGGATTTCGAGATCATGGCCCGGCTCAGCAAGCGCCAGGACGTCGGCGAACTGGACACCATCTGGGCCGATCGCCAGGTCTGGAGACGGCTAGCGGCCTAACCTGACCGACTGGCGTTAGGCGCCCGGCTGCGCTAGTCCCCGCCCATGAGCAATTCTCCCGCCGCCGAGGCCGCGCGCCGGCGCACCTTCGCCATCATCTCCCACCCGGACGCCGGCAAGACGACCCTGACCGAGAACCTGCTGCTGGCGGGCGGCGCGATCCGCGCGGCCGGCGCGGTGCGGGCCCGCGGCGAGAACCGCCGGACCCGGTCGGACTGGATGAAGATCGAGCGCGAACGGGGTATCTCCGTCTCGGCCAGCGTCATGACCTTCGACCACGACGGGCTGATGTTCAACCTGCTGGACACCCCGGGCCACGAGGACTTCTCCGAGGACACCTACCGGACCCTGACGGCCGCCGACGCCGCGGTCATGGTGCTGGACGCCGCCAAGGGGATCGAGCCCCAGACCCTGAAGCTGTTCGAGGTCTGCCGCCTGCGCGACATCCCCATCGTCACCTTCATCAACAAGATGGACCGCGAGGCCCAGGATCCCATCGAGCTGTTGGACGAGATCGCGTCGAAGCTCGCCCTCGACCCCGCGCCGCTCTATTGGCCCGCCGGCTCGGGCGGGCGGTTCAAGGGCATGCTGGATCTGCGCACCCAGCAGTTCCTGCCCTTCGCCAAGAAGACCGCCGACAACAAGGACGAGGGCCACCCCGCCGCTGTCGCCTTCAAGGGCAATGCGATGGTCAGCTATCTCGACCCCGAGGAGCAGGCCGAGCTGGAGGAGACCTCCATGCTGGTGGGGGAGGCCTCCAAGCCCTTCGACCCCCAGGCCTTCCTGGAGGGCCACATGACTCCGGTCTTCTTCGGATCGGCCCTGCGCCACTTCGGCATCGACCAGCTTCTGGCGGGCCTGGGCGCCTATGCCCCGCCGCCCAAGGCGGTGGCCGCCACCAAGGGCGGAGACGCCACCCACATCGCCCCGGGCGATCCGGAGGTCACCGGCTTCGTCTTCAAGGTCCAGGCGAACATGGACCCCAACCACCGCGACCGCATCGCCTTCCTGCGCCTCTGCTCGGGCAAGTTCGCGCGCGGCATGAAGCTGAAGGTGCAGAACACCGGCCGCCAGCTGTCGGTCAACGCGCCGATCATGTTCTTCGCCTCCGACCGCGAGCTGGCCGAGGAGGCCTTCGCCGGCGACGTCATAGGCATCCCCAACCATGGCGTGCTGCGGGTCGGCGACAGCCTCTCGGAGACCGGGACCATCCGCTTCGCCGGCCTGCCCAACTTCGCCCCGGAAATCCTGCAGCGGGTGCGGGTGAAGGACCCCCTGAAGGCCAAGCACTTGAAGAAGGCGCTCGAGGGCCTGGCGGAGGAGGGGGTGACCCAGCTCTTCCGGCCCCAGTTCGGCGCGGACTTCATCGTCGGCGCGGTGGGTCAGCTGCAGTTCGAGGTGATGGCCGACCGTCTGGCCAACGAATACCAGCTCGAGGTCCAGTTCGAGGCCAGCCCCTTCGCCGAGGCCCGCTGGGTCACGGCCGCCAAGGCCGAGCTGGAGGACTTCGTCACCAAGCACAAGACCGCCATGGCCACCGACATCGACGACCAGCCGGTGTTCCTGGCCAAGTCGGCCTGGGAGCTGGGCTATGTGGTCGAGCGCTATCCGCAGGTGGCCTTCCACCGCACGCGGGAGCGGGGCTAGGTCCGTGGCCGGCGTGATCGTCTACGGGACCCCGCCCTACGGCCTGGTGGAGGTCCCGGCCGGCGCCGTCCAGGTCTCGCCGATCCAGGCGGGCTCCACGGCCCTGGAGAGCCTGGCCGAGGCCAGCCTCGACGAGGCGGTGATCGCCGCGCCCCCGGGCACCGCGGAGCGCGACTATGCCTTGGCCCAGGCCCTGCGGACCCTGAAGCCCGGCGGCCGCCTGACCGCCTTCGCGCCCAAGGACAAGGGCGGGGCGCGCCTGAAGAAGTCCCTGGAAGCCTTCGGCTGCGAGGTCTTCGAGGAATCCCGCAAGCACAATCGCATCTGCACGGTGGAGCGCCCGGAGCATCCCACCGGCCTGGACGAGGCCATCGCCAAGGGCGCGCCGCGCGCCGTCGGCGACCTCTGGACCCAGCCCGGGGTCTTCAGCTGGGACCGGGTCGATCCGGGCAGCGCCCTGTTGCTGAAGAGCCTGCCGCCGCTGAAGGGCAAGGGCGCCGACTTCGGCTGCGGGATCGGCATCCTGGCCCTCTCCGTCCTGGCCGCCCCGGAGGTCACCGCGCTCACCCTGGTGGACATCGACCGCCGGGCCATCGAGGCGGCCCGCAGGAACGTCACCGATCCCCGGGCGGCCATCGTCTGGGGCGACGTGCGCCAGGCGGGCCTGACGGATCTCGACTTCGTGGTGATGAACCCGCCCTTCCACGACGGCGGCTCGGAGGATCGGGCGCTCGGGGTGGCCTTCATCGAGACCGCCGCCAAGGCCCTGCGCAAGGGCGGGACCTGCTGGCTCACCGCCAACCGCCACCTGCCCTATGAGCGGCCCCTGGCCGCCGCCTTCGCCAAGGTCGAGCTCAAGGCCGAGGCCGGCGGCTACAAGATCTACGAGGCCCGCAAGTGAGCAAGGCCCCGATGGCCCGGCTCGACCGCCTGCTGGCCAATCTGGGCTACGGCTCCCGGCGCGAGGTCAACGCCCTGGTCCGCGCCGGCGGCGTGGTGCTGGACGGGGTCACCCTGAAGGACGCCGGCGCCAAGGTCCCCATCGTCCGCGACCTGCCCGCCCGCATGACCATCTCCGGCGCCCCGGTGGACCCACCCGCGCCGTTCACCCTGATCATGCACAAGCCGCTCGGGGTGGTCTGCTCCCACCGCGAGCCCGGGCGCAGCGTCTATGAGCTGCTGCCCACCCGCTGGCGCGCCCGCATGCCCGGCCTCTCCACCATCGGCCGGCTGGACAAGGAGACCTCGGGCCTGCTGCTGATCACCGACGACGGGGACCTGCTGCACCGGGTGATCTCGCCGCGTCACCACGTGGCCAAGCGCTACCTGGCCACGCTGGACCGGCCCCTGACCGGGGAGGAGGGGGCGATCTTCGCCGCCGGGACCCTGATGCTGGAGGGCGAGACCAACCCCCTGGCGCCCGCCGAGCTGGAGGTCCTGTCCCCCACCGAGGCCTCGCTCACCATCACCGAGGGCCGCTACCACCAGGTGCGCCGGATGTTCGCCGCCGTCGGCAACCACGTCACCGCCCTGCACCGCGACCGGATCGGCGGGCTGTCGCTGCCGGCGGATCTGGGGGTCGGCGCGTGGCGCGTATTGGACGAGGCCGGCGAGGCGTCGATCTTCGCCTAGAGCGTTTCCCGCCCGACTTGGATCAAGTCAGGCGATCAGGAAGAGCGACCAAATCAGGATCTAGAGCCCCGTTTCGATTCATTCGAAACGGGAACAGCTCTAGACGCCCATTTCGCCTCAAACGCGAAAATTCGTATTCCGTTAACCATAAACCACTGATTAACCACTTGTTTACGATCTCGGACCCGGCTTTGCTCCTTCCGGTCTGAACCCAGGTCAGGCGTCCCGTGTTGAGACGCCAGGGTGATCGGAGCCGCGACATGTTCGAGTTCGGTCGAGAATTGAAGCGCCTGTTCGGCGCCGAGGGCCTGAACACCCCGCGCGATGGGCTGACCGGCGGGGACTCCTCCCTGCTGGAGCTCCTGGACCTGGACCTGCTGAAAGCCGAGGCCAAGGCCGCCGACGTCGCCGCCGGCCGCATCGGCGCCGCCGACCGCGCCCAGCGCAAACTCGAAGCCGCCATCGTCTGGCGCGAGGTCGCCCGCCGCTCCGGCGACGCCGTGGCCCTGCGCAAGGCCGCCGCCACCGCCGAGGCCGCCGCCGACCTGTTCAACCGCGAACGCCGTCCCGACGGCTGGGCCCGCGCCCGCTGCGAGCAGGCCTTCTGCGCCATGCTGGGCGCCGAGCTGTTCGGCGACGAGGGCCTCAACGCCGCCGCCGATCTCGCCTTCCGCGAGGCCCGCGCCGCCGCCCGTGGGGGCCTGGCCCTGCCGCTGGCCGATGTCGGCATCGCCGCCTTGGAGGGCCGCGCCCGCATGGCCGCTGGCGACGCCCAGGTCGCCCGCGTCGTCGCCGCCCGCTTCACCATCCCGATCCAGGGCCTCACCGTCCTGACCAAGCGCTGCCGCGCCGCCCGCCTGCTGGCCGTCGAGGCCCGCCTGGCGCGCGCCGACCTGCTGCTGGGCTGGGGCGCGCGGTTGAAGGACAGCGATCTGCTGCAACAGGCCCTGGACGACGCCGAGGCCGCCATCGCCGGCATGGACCCCGCCTACGAACCCCTGAGCTGGGCCCGCGCCGCGGCCATGCGCGGCCAGGCCATGGCCCTGCTGGGGGACGCCGCCGGCCAGATCGAGAGCGTGGCCGCCGCCATCAATCAGCTTGCCGACGTGCTCAACGACCTGTCGCGCGAGCACAGTCCCCTGGACTGGGCCCGCATCCAGACCTCGCTGGCCGAAAGCCTGCAGGCGCTCGGCGAGGCCGGCGCCAGCGAGCGCGCCTACGAACAGGCCGTCACCTGCTACGACCGCGCCGCCATGGTGCTCAAGGAGATCCCGGCGCTCGCCCTGCGCGCCGCCGCCGCCTCCAACCGCGCCCTCTGCCTGGCCCGTTGCGCCGAGCTCTCCGGCGATCTCAATGTGCTGGACGCCGCCGAGACCGCCTTCCGCATCGAGCTGACCGCCATGTCGCCGGGCCGCGATCCCACCGCCTGGGCCCTGCTGCAGGTGAACCTCGCCCGCCTCTATGAGGCTCGCCTGGACATCACTGGCCGCGACCGCGGCGAGCGCGCCGCCGCCGCCCACGCCCTGAACGCCGCCCTCGACGTCTTCGCCGAGCAGGGCCTGCGCTCGCTGAGCATCGTCGCCTCCGACGCCCTCAGCCGCCTGACCCACGGCTCCCCGCGCCCCGCCTTCTGACGCGCACGATTTAGACTCCTCAACCCTCGGGTGCGCGTGCCAAGCTGCGCCTTGGGTTGGGGGATCACATGAAGTCTGTCTTGCTCTTTGCGATTGCGCTGCTGGGCGCCGGCATGTCCACTGCGCCGGTCATCGCCCAGGTCGAAACCGAGGTCGACGTCGCTCCCCAGTGGAAGCGCAAACCCAGCGTCAACGACCTGAACGCGGTGTGGCCCACCGAGGCCGCCAAGAAACAGCAGACGGGCCGCGCCCTGATCGGCTGCAAGCTCAACACCCTGGGCGTGCTCTATGACTGCCGGGTCATCACCGAGGAGCCGGCCGGCGCGAGCTTCGGCGCCGCGGCCCTCGCCTTGACGCCGCAGCTTCTGTTTACGCCAGCGCTCAAGGGCGGCCGGCCCGTGGCCTTCAGCGAGGTGCGGATTCCGATAAATTTCAAGGTTCCCCCGCCGCCGCCCAAGCCCCACGACTTCGCCCCGCAACGGGTCGCGAGCAATGTGCGGTGGCTGGCTGCGCCCACCTATGAGGAGGTCGTCGCCGCCTATCCCGTCAAGGCGCGGGAAGCCAAGCTCGGCGGGACCGTGTCGCTCACCTGCACCATGACCAAGGAAGGCCGCGCCAAGGCCTGCTCCACCATGGTCGAGGAACCCAAGGGTTACGGCTTCGCTGCGGCGGCCAGGGCCCTCAGCCCTCGCTTCGCCGGCCCCACGGTCTGGTCAGATGGCAAGAGCGTTTCCGGCGCCAGCGTGGACATCAGCTTCAGCTTCCTGCCCAGCATGCTCGCCGATGGGCCACGGCTGGTGGGCAAGCCGCAATGGGCGCGGGTCCCGACCCTGGAGCAACTGGCGACCGGGTTTCCCAAGGGCGAGGACAGGGTCGCCTCCACCGTGCGGGTGGTGCTCGACTGCCTCGTGGAAACCACGGGGGGCCTGACGGACTGCAAGGTTCAGGGTGAGACCCCGCCGGGGCAGGGCTTTGGCGAGGCCGCCGTGAAGATGTCCCAGTACTTCCAGGTCACCACCTGGACCCTGGACGGCCTGCCGACCTCTGGAGGTCGGATCAAGGTGCCTATCCGCTATGAGCTGACGCCGCCAGCCGCACCAGCCGCCAAGCCCTAGACCGGGCCGCACGATTTTGGCTCCTCAACCCTCGGGTGCGCGTGCCGAGCTACGACGACCAGGGAGAAGGGTATGGGGTCTCGATCTGTTGTGCTGGCGCTCGTCGTCGCCGTGACGGCAAGCTTGCCGGTTCAGGCGGCTGACGTCCTCGTCAATCCAGATTGGCTGAAACGGCCGCAACCTGAGGATCTCCTCGCAGTCTGGCCGATGGAGGCTTTCCGGCGCGGCCAGGGCGGGCGGGCTGTCATTCAGTGCAAGCTCAGCACCGCCGGCGCCCTGTTCGATTGCAAGGTGGTGTCAGAGACCCCGCCCGGCGCAGGTTTCGGCGCCGCCGCCATCGCCCTGACGCCGCAACTGCTGATGAAGCCCGCAACCCGCAACGGGGTAGCCTACGTCTTCGAAGGCATTCGCATCCCGATCAATTTCGAACAGCCGGGAGCGCCCACCGGCTCCTATATCAAGGGGCCCGGGGTGTCGGGGGGGCTCGTCCATAGGATGGTCTCCAACGTCGCGTGGCGCGATGCGCCGACCTACGCCCGGGTCCTGGCGGCCTATCCGGAGAAGGCGCGGGCCGCCGCCCTCGGCGGCCGGGCGACGCTGAACTGCACCATTAAGGCCGACGGCCATCTCACCGGATGCGCCACCATCACCGAGTCGCCCAAGGGCTATGGCTTCAGCGGCGCGGCGCGGGGGCTGATGGGGGACTTCGTCGCGCCCGCGACCACGCCGAACGGCGACAGCCTCAAGGGCGTCGGCATCCAGGTGCCCGTGACCTTCGAGCCCCGGATGCTGGAGGCCAGTCACCCCGTGATCGGCCAGCCGCAGTGGATCGCGCTGCCGGAGATTACCGACGTCACCGACGGCTATCCGAAGGCCGCCACGGCGGCTGGCGTCCTGAAAGCTCGGGTCGTCGTCAGTTGCGAGGTCGCGGTCGGCGGCGCCATGCGCGACTGCAAGGCGGAGAGTGAGAACCCGCCGGGCCTGGGATTGGGCGCGGCCGCCTTGGCCTTGTCGACGAAGTTTCGGCTCAGTGTCTGGACGGCGGAGGGCCTGCCCACCATCGGCGGCCGGGTGAGCATCCCGATCCGCTATGACATGACCGAGAAGGGGGCCCCGCCCGCCAAGCCCTAGAGTCCACAGAACCTAGGCGGCGGCGACGTCGCCGGTCTGGCGGCGCATGCGCCAGAAGCGGATGGTGCGCTGGGCGGCTTCCAGGGGCAGGGACTCGTAGAGTTGGCCATATTCCCGGGCCCGACCCATGGCGTTGGAGTCCCGGTCCAGGATCAGGACGGCGAAGGTCAGGTAGAGCGAGCGGTCGAAGCCCGCCGCCTTGCAGACGATGGAGAGCGCGTCGAGCTCGCGACGCTCCAGGATGCGCCGGGCGGTGTGGAAGTCGATGTCGGCCAGTTCGCACAGGGCCACCAGGAACTTGGTGGTCTCGCGGTTGCGCAGGAAGCCGGCCAGGACCGGCGGGGTGATGGCGCCGCGCAGTTGCAGGATGCGGACGGCCTTCTCGGCCTCGACATAGTCGCCGGGCAGGGCGCCGTCGCGGGCGGCCAGCCGCTTGCGGCCGGCGGCCAGGGCCTGGTCCAGCGCCTCGGGGTCGACCTCGGAATTGCGCTCCAGGATCTGGTCGCGCAGACGGGCCTCCACCACGAAATACATCTCGTTCAGCAGGTCGACCGGCAGGGCCTTCCGCGCCACCACGGCCTGGTGCAGGACCGGATTGTCCAGGGCGCGGTCCACCACCATCTCGTGGGTCTCGCGCGACATCTCCGCCCCCTGGTTGGCCAGCAGGGTCCCGAGCGTCTCGTCGTCGCCGCGCTCCACGATGGCCTCGGACACCGACATCGGCACCACGGGGCGCTGGGAGATGGCGCGCAGGTGGTCCTGGCCCCGCGTGCGGGCCACCGAAAGCAGGTCGTCCTCGGTGAGCGCCGTGGAGCCTTCCAGCAGGGGACGGGCCACCTCGATGGAGGCGTCGCGGGCCAGAGCCCGGATCAGGCCCGCCGGGGCGGGATCGGCGCCGGACATGCGATGGGCGAGCTCCGCGCGGACAGCCTCTTCCATGTCGCCGGCCAGCTGGGTCAGGACGTCGTCGAACAGGGCCATCTCGCCCGGCGCGCGGGGATCGTCGGTGGTGAAGAACAGGTCGGTGACGCCACGCAGCAGCTCACGCCTCCGGTCGCTGGAGGGCTCCTGGGCCAGTTCGATCAGGTCGTGGAGCTTGGTGCGCGTCATCTGGACTCTCAGAACGGGCGGCCGTCGCCGCCGTCGGACTCGTCGTTGCTGTCGCCGTCGGTCGTCTTGGCCTTGGGCGCGTCGGGGGGACCGATGAGGACATAGCGGTCGCCGGCCGGCGGCTCGGGGATCAGGTCGGGCTCCAGGCCATAGGCGCGGTGCAGCGAATAGAGCTTGGAGGAGCCGCCCACGCTGCGCGCCGTCGCCGAGGCGTCGGCTATGTGTTGTGGGGCGGCGACGGCGGCCTGCTCGGGGACCGGCGGCGGGCCGCCGTAGAGGCTCGAGGGCAGGGGGGCGTAGACCGGCGGCGAGGACGGCGTCTGCAGGGACGGGGCCGGCGGCGCGGCGCGCGGGGCCTGGTACGGCGCCTGCGGCGTGAAGGGCTGGTAGGCGGGCGGCTGGTAGGTGGTCACCCGGCGCTCGCCGGGGGGCGGGGCCAGCTCCGCGGGGGGCGGCGCCTCCTGGCGACCGCGGGAGAACTGGCCGGCCAGGGCCATGGGCTCGGGCCGGGCATAGGGGCTGGGTTGGCCGGACGGGGTGGCGTAGGCGCGCTTGTTGGACCAGTTCAGCATCGGGCCGGCGGGCGCCGGCGCCTCGACGGGCGGGCGGGCCTCATAGCGGGCGCGATCGTCCTCCTCGGAGGCCGGGTGGGCCGCGCGGAGCATGGCGGCGATGGCGAGACCTAGGCGCATGATCGGCGAAAGCTATCGGCAGCCGCTTAACCCTGAGCTAACAGCCGTCTTTAACCCTAGCCTAACGGCCGCCCTTAACGGCCCCTCCACCAGGCCAGTCCAGCCCGTTCCGCACGCTCCAGAAGCGCGTGCAGGACCACCCCCATCAGGCCCAGGACCACCAGGGCGGCGATCATTCGGGCCGTCTGCAGCTTGTTGCCGGCGTCCAGGATGCGCCAGGCCAGGCCGCGCACACCGCCGGAGCCCGCGCCGAACTCGGCCACAACCGCCCCGATCACCGCCAGGCCGGCCGCAACCTTATGACCTTCCAGGAGAAATGGGACGGCGGAGGGCAGGCGCAGGCGCAGGACGCGCTGCAGGCGGCTCGCGCCATAGAGATCGAACAGCCGCTCCAGGTCGGGATCGGCGGCCTTCAGGCCGGTGACCGCCCCGGAGAAGATCGGGAAGAAGGCCACCAGGACGGCCAGGGCCACGATGGCCCGCTCGGGATGGTCGATGCCCGCCCAGATCAGCACCAGGGGGGCGATGGCTACCACCGGGGTCACCTGCAGCACCGAGGCCAATGGCCGCACCGCCCGGTCCGCCAGCGGGCTCAGGCCCACGAGCAGGGCGATGGCCTGGGCCGCGACGCTGGCGATGACCAGCGCGATCAGCGCCACCGACAGGGTGTTCCAGGCCGCCTGCATCAGGCTCGTGGTGTCGGTGGCGAGCGCCACGGCGACGTCGGAGGGGGCGGGCAGGAAATAGGCCGGAACGCCGGTGACCCTGCAGGCGATCTCCCAGGCGCCCAACAGCAGGGCGATGAGGGCGAAGGGCGCCAGCAGGTCGAGGAGCTTGCTCACGCCGCCGCCTCCGAGCCCTTGAACAGCAGGTCCGACACCGCCTCGGCGGCGTGGCGGAACTCCGGGGTGGTGCGAAAGCCGATCAGTCGGGGCAGGTGGCCCGCCACCTCGATCTCCCCAGCGATGCGTCCCGGCCCGCGGGTCATCACCGCCACGCGGCTGGCCATGTAGGCGGCCTCCTCGACATTGTGGGTGACGAAGACGATGGCCGGCTTGGTCTCGCGCCACAGCTTCAGCACGTCGTCGGCCAGGGACCGCCGGGTGATCTCGTCCAGGGCCGCGAAGGGTTCGTCCAGCAGCAGCAGGCGCGGCTCGGTGACCAGGGCGCGGGCCAGGGAGGCGCGCATGGCCATGCCCCCTGACAGTTGGGCGGGGCGGGCCTGCTCGGCGCCGGCCAGGCCGACCCGAGCCAGGGCCGCGGCCGCCAGGTCCCGGGCGCCCTTGCGCGAGGCGCCCGCCAGTTCCAGGGGCAGGGCGACATTGGCCTGGGCGGTCATCCAGGGCGCGAGCGTCGGAGCCTGGAAGACCACCGAGGTCTCCCCCCGGCCGGCGGTCCGGGTCACCGTCCCCCGGGTCGGCGGCTCCAGGCCCGCCAGCAGGCGTAGCGCCGTGGACTTGCCGCAGCCCGAGGGACCCACCAGGGCGACGATCTCGCCCGCTGCCACGCTCAGGGTGAACGGCCCCAACGCGCGGCCGCGCTTGGGGTAATCGACTTCAACGGCCTCGAGGGCGACGACGGGCGGCATCAGCGGCGGGCTACTTCGCCGCCGGCGGCGCCACGAACTGCAGGGTGTAGGCCTTCTTGTAGTCCAGGGTCTTGGGATAGACGCCCTGGTCCGAGGCGATCTTGAAGAACTCGGCCCAGCGGGCGTCGCTCATCGTGCCGATGCCGGCGGTCTTGGCCTCGCCGCCGTCGACGATGCCGTAGGACTTCATCTTCTCGCGGGCCTGGTCGAGGACGTCCTGGGCCATCTCCGGATTGTCCTTGCGGATCAGGGCGTCGGCCGGCTTGGGATCGCCGTAGAGATAGTCGCGCCAGCCCTTGGCCGAGGCCTCCACGAAGGCCTTCACCGCCGCCGGATTGGAGTCGATCAGGCTCTGCGGCACCATGATCATGGTGGCGTAGCTGGGATAGCCGTTGTCGGCCAGGAGGAAGACCTTGGGCTTCATCTTGGCCTCCTTCTCCAGGGTGTAGGGCTCGCTGGTGACGTAGCCCTGCTGGGCCACGCGCTTGTCGGCCAGGAACGGAGCGGAGTTGAAGGTGT
>JAZKBZ010000027.1:46358-48423 GCA_040388315.1 Pseudomonadota bacterium
GTCGGTGAAGCCGTACTTGGACTTCAGCCAGACCCAGAAGGCGGTGACCGAGGCGTCCGACAGCAGGATGGGGTGGCCCTTCAGGTCCCCGATGTTCTCGATCCCCTGATCGGGATGGGCGATCAGGACCTGCGGATCCTTCTGCATCATGGCCGCGACGGCCTTCACCGGCACGCCCTCCTGGGCCATGTTCAACGCGATGAAACTGTTGGAGCCCATGCCGGCCTGGACCGCGCCCGAGGCCAGCAGTTGCGGCACGTTCACGCCGGGGCCGCCCTGGACGATCTGTACGTCCAGGCCGCGCTTGGCGTATTCGCCGTTGGCGAGCGCCTCATAGAAACCGCCGTGCTCGGCCTGGGCACGCCAGTCGGTGGCGAACTTGATCACTGTGGGCTGGCCGGCGGCCGGGGCGGTCTGCGCCTTCTTGGCCGGGGAACAGGCGACGGCGAGAACCGCGAGGGCGGCGACGGCGATGGCGCGCAAGGCGTTCATGATCTCTCCCCAACTTGGATCGCCCTTAAGCCTAGGGCGTGACGGCCCCGCTTCCAAGATGGGTTGGCGAGGTTTCTAGGCCGCGTTGTCCTTGGCCCGCGCATCGGCGAGCCACCGGGCCAGGACGCCGTGCAGGGCCTCGATCTGGATCGGCTTGCCGACGGCGTCGTTCATCCCGGCCTTCAGGCAGCGGGCCTCCATCTCGGGCATGACGTCGGCGCTCATGGCGATGATCGGCAGGGTGGCGCAACGCCCCCCCAGGTCCCGGATCAGGCGGGTGGCCTCCAGGCCGTCCATGCGGGGCATGTGGACGTCCATCAGGATCAGGTCGACGGCGCGGTCGCGGGCGGCGGTCACGGCGTCCTCGCCGTTCTCGGCCAGCACCACCTCGCAGCCCAGCAGGGTCAGGACCGTGGCGCCCAGCTCGCGGTTCACCGGGTGGTCGTCCACCAGCAACACCGTGGCGCCCAGGTCGCCGATCTTGCGCATGCCCGAGGCCGGCTGGGCCACGGTCTCGGCCAGGGGGGCCTCGATCTCGAACCAGAAGACCGAGCCGAAGCCCTCGGCGCTGTCGAGGCCGATGCGTCCGCCCATCAGCTCGGTCAGGCCCTTGCAGATGGCCAGGCCCAGGCCCGTGCCGCCGTGCTCGCGGGTGACCGTGGCGTCGGCCTGGCTGAACCGATTGAACAGGCGGGTGGCCTGTTCGGTGGGGATTCCGATCCCGGTGTCGGTGACCACGAAGCGCAAGGTGGCGGCGTCCCCGGCGATCGTCACCTCCAGGTCCAGGCGGACCCGGCCGCGCTCGGTGAACTTGATGGCGTTGGAGAGCAGGTTCAGCAGGATCTGCCGAAGCCGCAGGTCGTCGGCCATCACCGGCCGGTCGACCTCGCCGGTGGCGGAGAACTGCAAGTCCAGGCCCTTGCAGCGGGCCGTCTCGGCGACGATGGCCAGGGCCTCCTGGGCCATGGCCCGGGGCTCGATGGCCCGGGCCGACAGCTCCACCTCGCCGGACTCCATCTTGGAGAAGTCCAGCACGTCGTTGACGACGTTGAGCAGGGAGGAGCCGGCGCGGTCGATGAGGGTCAGCTGGCGGTGGGCCGCCTCGGGCAGGTCGCCGCGTTTCATCAGCACCTCGGTGAAGCCGATGATGCTGTTCATCGGGGTGCGGATCTCGTGGCTCATATTGGCCAGGAACTCCGACTTGGCGCGGCCGGCGGCCACGGCGCGGGCCTGGGCGGCGCGGGCCACCCGGGTGCGGCTGGCCCACAGGCGCTTCAGGCGCTTCTGGTCGGCGATGGCGAGCGCGGTGGCGAGCGCGGTGAAGAAGCTGATCCCGATCAGGAACTGCACGCCACGGGTCTTCTGCAGCAGGGTCCAGGTCGCCCCGGTGTGGGTCTCCTGTGTCCCCAGGACCAGGCTGGTGGAGACCGAGGCCAGCATCATCGCCGCCACCGCCGCGCCGCGCGGGCCCAGGCGGAAGGCGATGAGGGTCATCAGGGGGAAGATGATGATCGGGGTCGGGAACCGGACCGGCGTGAAGGCCAGCACGCTGCCGGCCGCCATCAGGCAATAG
>JAZKBZ010000027.1:48433-61367 GCA_040388315.1 Pseudomonadota bacterium
ATAGAGGCCGAACTGCTCGGGCCAGTCGCGGTGGAAGTCGCGCACCGTGTCGGAGCGCGCGATCCGCAGGATGGCGGGCAGGGCGATCGCCATGCCCAGGCCGTGCGCATAGAACCAGGTGCTCAACACGGAGTCGAAGCTGCGGCCGAACAGGGTCAAGACGTCGGCGGCCACCACCGAACTGGCGGCCGTCGCCGGCGCCACGGCGAACAGCAGCAGCTTGGCCACCCGCTTGAGGCTGGTGAGCCGCATGGTCTGGCCGCAGGCCTTGCGCGCCAGCCAGGCCGTGGCGAAGGCCTCGGCGAAGTTGAGCACCGGGAAGGCGAAGCCGACTCCCATCGCATTGCCCAGCAGCAGGCCGACACCCCAGTTGAACAGGAAGCAGAGGACCGCCGCCGGGACGCTCCAGCGCCAGGGCAGCAGCAGGAAGGAGGCCGCCAGGATGCCGTTGGACAGCCAGATCGCCGCGACCCCGGTCTCGCCCTTTGACAGGCCCAGGCTGAACAGCATGCTGGCCGTGAAGGCCAGGGTCAGGCTGACGGTCAGGATCAGGTTGCGCGACGGTTTGGCCAGCATCGAGGGTCCTTAAGAGGCCGTGCGATGATGACTCATTCTGATGGCGAAAGGTTTAAGCTGTCCCAAGTCGGGACACATAGCCGCACCAATTCGGGTAGCGCCCATAGCAAGAGGGCGGCGCAGCGGTTTCCCGTCACGTCGCCCTCTCATCCAGATCCGTTGGGGGATCTGCGTCTCAAGGTCGGTTTGCGACTTCGAACGCGGGGTTACCCGCAGGTTTCCATCGCCGACCGGTGTCCTTTGATGGCTCCGGTCCCGGCTTGCGCCGCTTCCAGTTCCCCAGAGAACCTTCTGCTCGCTTCGGCGAACCCGTTTCCGTGTCCGTCAGCGCCGCAGTCCCTCTCGACCCCTTGATCTTTCCCCCGAACCCTCTATCAAGCAAGCGCCCCGACTCGCCCCGATGTGGGCGAAGGCCCTGATCCCGGTGGACATCCTGTGGATGTCTTGGGGATTTTCCGGGGTTTTCCCTTAAGAATCAGCGCCGAAACTTATCCACAGCATTCCTGTGGCCGCCGCGAATCAGCCGCTGGAGCGGGGCAGGCCCTCAGAGCACGAGGCCGAAGTGGATACCGGTTCGGCCGCCCGACGCGCTCTAATCTCTTGAATATAGACCCTTCTTGCCGTTTCAGACGGGTCCGTCTGAAACGGTCAGGGTCTAGCGCCCGCCCTCCAGCGCCTCGCGCATCTCCTCCAGGGTCATCCAGTCCTCCTCGGCCCTGGCCAGCTCGGCCTGGGCGGCCGCGTGGGACTTGCTCAGCTTGTCGAAGCCGGCCGGATCGCGGGTGTAGAGGGCCGGATCGGCCATGTCGGCCTCCAGCTTGGCGATCTTGGCCGGCAGGCTGGCCATCAGCCCCTCGGCCTCCTTCAGCCGGTGCTGGTCCTTGAAGGAGAGCTTGGTGGTCTTTTTGGGCTCGGCGGGTTTCGGCGCCGCCTTGGGGGCCGCGGCCGGGGCGGGCGCCTCGCCGATGGCGCGGAAATAGCCGGGGTTCTGGCGCAGGAAGTCCTGCCAGCCGCCGGGGGTCTCCACCACGTCGCCGCGGCCGTTCAGGGCGATGGTGGAGGTGGCCAGCCGGTCGATGAAGTCTCGATCGTGGCTCACCAGGATCAGGGTGCCCTCGAAGTCGGCCAGCAGGTCCTCCAGCAGGTCCAGGGTGTCCATGTCCAGGTCGTTGGTGGGTTCGTCCAGGATGAGCAGGTTGGCGGGGGTGGCGAGCGCGCGGGCCAGCAGCAGGCGGTTGCGCTCGCCGCCGGACAGGCTGCGCACCGGCTGGCGGATCTGGGCGTCGGTGAACAGGAAGTCCTTGGCGTAGGCGTTCACATGCTTGGGCTGGCCGCGCACCATCACCTGGTCGCCCCCCAGCGGGGTGAGCACGTCGCGCAGCATCATGTCGGGCTTCAGGTCGGCCCGGGCCTGGTCGATATAGGCGGTCTCCAGATTGGCCCCCAGCTTCACCGAGCCGGTGTCGGGCGCGATCTCTCCCAGCAGCATCTTCACCAGGGTGGTCTTGCCCGCCCCGTTGGGGCCGACGATGGCCACCCGGTCGCCGCGCAGGATGCGGGTGGAGAAGCTCTTCAGCAGGGTGCGGTCGCCGAAGGCCTTGGAGATTCCCTTGGCCTCGATCACCCGCTGGCCCGACAGGCCGGAGGAGGCGATGCCCATGTTCATCTCGCCGCGCGTCTCGCGCAGGCGCTCCACCTTGACCTGGCGCAGCTCCATCAGGGCGCGGCGGCGGCCCTCGTTGCGGGCGCGGCGGCCGGTGACCCCACGCTGCAGCCAGTACTCCTCCTGCTCCAGCTTCTTGTCGATCCGCCGGCTCTCCTCGACCTCGGCGGCCAGGATCTGCTCCACCCAGGCGTCGAAGGCGGCGAACCCCTTGTCGAGGCGGCGGACCTTGCGGTGCTCCAGCCAGAAGCAGCGCTGGGTGGTCCGTTCCAGGAAGGCGCGGTCGTGGCTGACGATGACCATGGCCGCGCGGCTACGGGTCAGTTCCGCTTCCAGGGTCTCGATGGCCAGTATGTCCAGGTGGTTGGTGGGCTCGTCCAGCAGCAGCAGGTCGGGGTCCTCGGCGAAGGCGCGGGCCAGCGCCACGCGGCGGATCTCGCCCCCCGACAGGCCGGCCGTCGACTTGGCCGGGTCGATTCCGAAGATGGCCAGGGCCGCGTCGGCCTGGTGCTCGGCCGCGCCGCCGGCGGTGACGTGCTCCAGCAGGGTCGCGCCGACGATCTCCGGCTCCTGGGGCACATAGGCGATGCGCACCGCCGGCTGCACGGCCCGCTCGCCGTCGTCGGCCTGGATCTGGCCGGCCAGCACCTTCAGGAGGGTCGTCTTCCCCGCCCCGTTGCGCCCCACCAGGCAGGCGCGCGAGCGCGGCTCCACCGACAGGTCGACGCCGTCGAACAGCATTTTCGGTCCGTCGGCGAGGCGGACGTCCTTCAGGGCGAGGATGGGTGGCTTCATGCGGCGTCCGACATAGCGAGGCGCCGGGGATGCGCAAGCTCTAGAACGGAATCTCCTCGACCGGCGGCTTGGCCGGCTCCGGCTTGGGCTCGGCGGGTTCGGGCGGGATCGCGGCCTCGGCCTCGCGGGCGGCGGCGGAGAACTCATCGGCCAGGCCCTCGTAGAAGACGTTGCGCGGATCGGCCTCCAGCTCCGGCTCCGGATCGGGCAGCAGCCAGTCGAAGTCGCGGATCGGCAGCTTCTCGTGGGCCACCATCATGAACGACCGCCAGATCGCCGCCGACATGACGCCGCCGGTGATCTTGTTCATCGGCTTGTCGTCGTCGTTGCCGACCCAGACGCCCGCCACATAGTCGGGGGTGAAGCCCACGAACCAGGCGTCGCGCCAGTTCTGGCTGGTGCCGGTCTTGCCGGCGGCGGGCCGGCCGAAATTGGCCCGGGTGCCGGTGCCCGAGGTGATGACCTTCTTCATCATCTTCACCATCATGCTGGCGCGGGCGATGTCGTAGGCGGGCGTGGGCGACGAGGTCTGGTGCAGGAAGACCGGCTGGCCGCCCACCGTCTTGATCTCGTCGACCATGTAGGGCGTGATCCGGTTGCCCCCAGTCTGGAAGACCTGGAAGCCGGAGACCATCTCGATCAGCGGCACCTCATAGGAGCCCAGCGCCACCGACAGGTTCGGGTTGGCGGGGATGGTGGTGACGCCGAAGCGGCGCGTCAGCTCGCTGATCGCCGGGCCGCCGACCTCCTGGGCCAGCTTCACCGCCACGGTGTTGATGGAGTGGGCCAGGGCCGTCTCCACGGTCACCGCCCCGCGATAGCCGCCGCCATAGTTCTCCGGCCGCCAGTCGCCGAACTTCACCGGGCCGTCGATGCGCACGTCGGTGGGCATGACCCCCTTCTCCAGGGCCGCGGCGTAGACGAAGGGCTTGAAGGAGGAGCCGGGCTGGCGCCTGGCCTGGACCGCCCGGTTGAAGACGCTGGCGTTGTAGTCGAGCCCGCCCACCATGGTGCGGATCGCGCCCTCGGCGGAGATGGCCACCATGCTGGCCTGGGAGGCCCCGGCCGCCTTGCCCTCGGCGCCGATCACCTGGCGCAGGATGTTGGCGCCGGTGGCCTGCAGCCTGGGATCGATGGTCAGGCGGACCATCAGGTCGGGCGAGTTGGGGCCCACCAGCTTGAGGACCTCGTTGGTGGCGTAGTCGAGCGCGTAGCCCATGTCCCCGTCGTTGGCCAAGGCGCTGGGGCTGATGCGGGGGGTGTCGGCCTCGGCGGCCTGGGCGTCCTGCTCGGTGATCCAGCCCTCGCCGCGCATGCGCTCCAGCACCAGGTGCTGGCGCTCCAGGGCGCCGGCCATGTTGCGGTTGAGCGCCATCCGCGAGGGCGCCTTGGGCAGGCTGGCCAGCAGGGCCGCCTCCGACAGGGTCAGCTGGCTGGCGGGCTTGCCGAAATAGGTGCGCGAGGCCCCGTCGACGCCGAAGGTGTTGGCCCCGAAATAGATGCGGTTGAGATAGAGCTCCAGCACCTCGTCCTTGCTCAGCATCTTCTCCAGGCGCTGGGCCATGACGGCCTCCTGGATCTTCCGCTTCATCGTCTGGTCCGGCGTCAGGAACAGGCCCTTGGCCAGCTGCTGGGACAGGGTCGAGCCGCCCTCCACCACCCGGCCAGCGGCGTAATTGGCCCGCGCCGCGCGCACGATGGCCCAGGGGTCCACGGCCCCGTGCTGGTAGAAACGCTTGTCCTCCGCCGCCAGGAAGGCGCGCGGCACATAGGCCGGCAGCTGGCCGAGCGTCACCCGGTCGCCGTATTTCGGCCCCCGCGAGGCGATCAGCGCCCCGGTCTTGTCGAAGAACTTGATCGCCGGCGCCCGGTTGATCGCATAGAGCGCCTCGCGCTCGGGCAGGGGCGGGATGTCCTTCAGATAGACCTGCTGGACGTAGACGGCCGCCCCCAGCACGGCGAGCGCCAGGACGGCGGCGGCCACCACCAGGGTGTTCCACAGCCAGCGCAGGTCCCGCGGCTTGCGCGGCCCGCCGCCGAAGTCCGATCCGCCGCCGCGCCTGGCCTTGGGCGGCTTGGGGGGCTTGGGCGGTTTCGCCGCCTTGGCCTTGCGCGGCCTGGGCAGGTCGGCCCGGAACGGTTCCTCGGTCACGGCTTCAGGCGCCGGCGCGCCAGGCGCCCGCGGGCTCGGATGGGAGTCCGGGAACTTGTAGGGATCGAGGTTCCAGTCGGTCACTTGGTCAAACTAAGGAGGGCGGCGGGGAGGCTTTTGGTTTAGGACGCCATCACCATGGCGACGAGACCTTACTGGGAAACGAAATCACTCCGCCAGATGACGGCGGCCGAGTGGGAGAGCCTATGCGACGGTTGCGGGCTTTGCTGTCTCGTTCGCTTCGAGGATGAGGACACCGGCGAGATCATCCCCACCCGCGTGCATTGTCGCCTCCTCGACGCCAAGACCTGCTCGTGCAGCAACTATGCCGGGCGAAAGAAACATGTCCCCGACTGCATCAAGCTGACGCCGCAGAATGTCGAGACCCTGGAGTGGATGCCGCTGTCCTGCGCCTACCGCCGGATCAACGAGGGCCGCGGCCTGGCCGACTGGCACCCCCTGATCTCCGGCGACCCCGAAAGCGTCCACCGCGCCGGGGTCTCGGTCCGCGGCCAGACCATCAGCGAGAACGCGCTGGCGCGCCCCGAGGACGCCACGGGATACCTCGCCTACGACCTCATGGAAGAACGCGGCGACGACTGAGCCCTGTCCCGATCATCCTGGCTCAGGCCGGGACGGGCGGGACAGTATGTGATATTTTTGTCACATCAACCCTTGCGCGCGGTGGCAAACAGCCTAATTGAAGGCCACGCGTTCCCCACATCTGTCGAACAATCACCGAAGGTCTTTGTCTCTTGGCTGGCGATCCCTATCAGGAACTTGGCGTGACCCGCGGCGCGAGCGCCGATGAGGTCCGCAAGGCGTTCCGCAAGCTGGCCAAGAAGCACCACCCCGACACCAATCCGGGCGACAAGGCCTCGGAGGAGAAGTTCAAGCGCGTCAGCGCCGCCTTCGACATCATCGGCGATCCCGACAAGCGCAAGAAGTTCGACGCCGGCGAGATCGACGCCGACGGCCGCGAGACCATGCGCGGCTTCGGCGGCGGCAGTCCCTTCGGCCAGCAGGGCGGCGGCTGGAGCCCCCGGGGTCAGGCCGAGGGGCCGGAGATCGACCTCAGCGAGCTGTTCGGCGACATCCTGGGCCGCGGCCGGCCCGGCGGCGGCGGCCAGGGCGGCGGCTTCGGCGGCTTCTCCCAGCGCGGCGCCGACGTCCGCGCCCGGCTCGAGATCGACCTGGAGGACACCATCCACGGCGCCAAGAAGCGCATCGCCTTCTCCGACGGCCGCACCATCGACGTCTCCATCCCCAAGGGGGCGGAGGAGGGCCAGACCCTGCGCCTGAAGGGCCAGGGCTCGCCTGGCCGCTCCGGCCCCGGCGACGCCTTCATCGAGATGACCATCCGCCCGCACGCCCTCTTCCGGCGGGAGGGCGACAAGCTGGTGATGGACCTGCCGGTCTCGGTTCCCGACGCCATCCTCGGGGGCAAGGTCCAGGCCCCGACCCCGGACGGCCCGGTCAACGTCACCGTGCACAAGGGAGCCAACACCGGGTCTTCCCTGCGCCTCAAGGGCCGCGGCCTCTCGGATTCCCACGGCAAGCGGGGTGACCTGCTGGCCCGCATCGTCCTGATGCTGCCCGAGGCGATCGATCCCGAGCTGGAGGCCTTCGCCGAAAAGTGGCGCGCCGAGCGTCCCTACACGCCCCGCCGCCGCTGACCCTGGCCTAGGCTGATCGCGGACCCGTGTTATTCTTCGCCTCGTGAAGGGGGCCGCGGAACGCGCTCCCACGCGACGGAGGCTCCATGCTCAGCGAGCGCCCCATCCAGCCGATGCTGGCCATCACCGATCCAGAGGCCGCCAAGCGGTTCTACGGCGACCTGCTCGGTCTTCGCCTCCTGGAGGAGGACCCCTTCGCGCTCACCTATGACGGCGCCAATGTCCCCCTCCGCCTGAGCAAGGTCTCCGCCCTGACGCCCCAGCCCTTCACGGCCCTCGGTTGGCGCGTCCCCGACGTCCGCGCTGCGGCCCGCGACCTGGCGGCCAGGGGCGTCAGGTTCGAACGGTTCGAGGGCATGGACCAGGACGAGCTGGGTGTCTGGACCCCGCCCGGCGGCGCGGGCGGCGTCTGCTGGTTCAAGGACCCGGACGGCAACCTGCTGTCGCTCTCCCACTAGGCGGGCGCCATGAGCGACCCCACCGCCACCCTGCAGGCCGTCCTCGAGGCCAAGCCCGGCGCCGTCGGCTCAGCCCTGCCCTCGGCCGAGGGCGTGCTGCTCTACAAGGTCATGGGCAAGATGTTCGCCATCCTCAACCTCAGGGGCGAGCCCTCCGTGATCCTCAAGTGCGATCCGCACCTGGTGGAGATCCTGCGCGAGCAGTACGAGGGCGTCGGCCACCGCAGCCACCTGGACCGCCGCTTCTGGATCTGCGTCACCCTAGGCTCCGACGTGCCGCCGCAGGAGATCGAGCGGCTGGTGGCCGGCTCCTACGACCTGGTCCGCGCGGGGCTGACCCGCAAGCAGAAGGCCGAGCTTGAGGCCCTGCCCTGAGGGGCCATGCCGCCGACCCCGTCCCCCCTCCCGCGCGCCTGCCGCGTGACAGACCGCCGCACCACCTGCATAAACCCCCTATTCAGGCTGGGTTCAGTCGCGGGTCTCTAAACCATCGGGCATGAAGCGTTCCATCGCCATAGCCGCTCTTCTCCTTGCGCTCACCCCGGTGGCGTCCCAGGCCCAGGGCTATCCGGACTACGGGCGGCCGTCCTACGGCGCCCGTGGGGACCAGGACCAGGCCCGCGACGCCGTGCGCGGCGGCCGCCAGGTGTCCCTGTCGCGGGTCATCGCCATGATCGCCTCGCGCACCCCGGGCCGCCAGCTCAACACCACCATGGGCGACTATTCCGGCCGCCCGGCCTATTTCGTTCAGTGGCAGACCCCCGACGGCCGCGTGATGATCTTCATCGTCGACGCCGAGAGCGGCCAGATCCTGTCGCGCGAAGGCGGGTAGAGGAAAGACATGCGCATCCTGCTGGTCGAAGACGATCCGGACCTCTCGCGTCAGCTGAAAGCCGCCCTGGGCGACGCCGGCTATGCGGTGGACCACGCCCCCGACGGCGAGGAGGCCCAGTTCCTGGGCGAGACCGAGCCCTATGACGCGGTGATCCTCGACCTTGGCCTGCCCAAGGTGGACGGGGTCTCGGTCCTGGAGCGCTGGCGGCGCGGGAACATGGCCGTCCCGGTGCTGATCCTGACGGCCCGCGGCGCCTGGAGCGAGAAAGTGGCCGGCTTCGACGCCGGCGCCGACGACTATCTCACCAAGCCCTTCCACACCGAGGAGCTGCTGGCCCGCCTGCGCGCCCTGCTGCGCCGCTCGGCCGGTCACGCCGCCCCCAGCCTGTCGGTGGGCGGCCTGCGCCTGGATCCCCGCGCCGCCCGGGCCACGGTCAATGGCGAGCCCCTGCGGCTCACCTCCCTGGAATACCGCCTGCTGCACTATCTGATGATGCACCAGGGCCGGGTGATCAGCCGCACCGAGCTGGTGGAGCACCTCTACGACCAGGACTTCGACCGCGATTCCAACACCATCGAGGTCTTCATCGGCCGGGTCCGCAAGAAGATCGGCGCCGACCGCATCGACACCGTCCGCGGCCTTGGCTACCGGCTGACCGCGCCGGCTGACGAACTCGGAGGCGAGGCGGCCGGCTCGTGAAGTTCGAGGCCCTGAGCCGACCCTCCCTCGTCCGCCGCCTGGTGATCCTGGCGGCGGGCTGGTCCCTGGCGGTCCTGGTGGTCACCGCCATCGTGCTGGCCCTGCTGTTCCAGCAGGCGGCCCTGCGGCGGTTCGACCAGGGCCTGGCCGAGCTGATCGACAATCTCACCGCCGGAACCACCATCAACGACAGGGGCGAGGTCCTGGCCCCGGCCCTGACCGACCTGCGCGCCCTGCGCGCCTATTCCGGCAAGTACTGGCAGATCAGCGTCCCGGTGAACGGGGTGCTCAAGCCCGGGGTCCGCTCCCGCTCCCTGTGGGACAGCGAGCTCAAGACCCCGCCGGACCTGGCCCTGCGCCTGGCCGCCGACCCCGGCAAGCCGATCGTCTATGACACCCGCGGCCCCCTGAACGAGCCCCTGCGGGCCATGGCCAGCCGCGCCGAGCTGCCCGGCGGCAAGGCCCCGGTGGTGTTCATGGCCGCCGAGGACCGCAGCCCCGTCGACCGCGACGTCCGCAACTTCGTCACCGCCACCGCCGTGGCCTTCCTGTTGCTGGGGGTGGGCATGGTGGCCGCCGTGGTGATCCAGGTCCGGGTGGGCCTGACCCCGCTCTTCGCCCTGCGCCACGAGGTGGCCTATGTCCGGCGCGGCAAGCGCGAGCGGATCGAGGGGACCTATCCCACCGAACTGAAGCCCCTGGCCGACGAGCTCAACGCGCTCATGGCCCACAATCAGGAGGTCGTGGAGCGCCAGCGCACCCACGTCGGCAACCTGGCCCACGCGCTGAAGACTCCGCTGTCGGTCATGCTGGCCGAATCACAGGCCCAGCCCGGGCCGCTGGCCGAGGTGGTGACCCGGCAGTCGGAGGCCATGCGCCAGCAGGTCGACCACCACCTGCGCCGCGCGCGCGCCGCCGCCCGCACGCAAGGGTCGGGGGAACGGACCTCGGTCGCCGACGTGCTGGACGAATTGTCGCGGACCCTGGAGCGCATCTTCCAGGACAAGGGCGTCACGATCGACTGGGACGCCGCCGACGACCTCTATTTCCTCGGCGAGCGCCAGGACCTGCTGGAGCTGGCCGGCAACGCCATGGAGAACGCCGCCAAGTGGTGCGCGGGCAAGGTCCGCGTCCGCGCCGACGCCATTTCCCCCGAGCGGTTCAGGCTTTCCATCGAGGACGACGGGCCGGGCCTGTCCCCGCAGGAGCGGGAGGCCGCCGTCCGGCGCGGCGCCCGGCTGGACGAGAGCGCGCCGGGATCGGGCCTGGGCCTCAACATCATCGACGAACTGGCCCGGGCCTATGGCGGCGCCCTGACCCTGTCGGACGCCCGGCTGGGGGGATTGGCGGTGGACCTGGAGCTGCCCCGGGCCGCGGCGTGATTCCTTAGCCTTTGGAAAGCCTTAACCCGGGCGGAACCATGTTCTCTCCTGACGCGTGTCCCCCGAACGCGTCTGGAGCGTTCAAATGCCCGGTCTGTCCGACCGCAAGATCGAAATCGTCCGCCATCTCGTCGAATCGGCGCCCGACAAGGTCGTGGGCGGATTGCAGAACGCGCTGGCCGCCGCCTCCGGGGATTCCGTCCTGGCCGGAGTGCGCCGCCTGGTGGAGGGCGAGGTCGCCGACCGCCGGCTGCGCAACGCCGTCCTGTCCCCCGTCGCCCCGCTTTTCGTTGGCGACGGCTCCGACCCTGAACGCCTGGTCTTTCCCTCCCGCGTCCTGGCCCTGATCTGGCGCGCCCTGAAGGCCACCGCGCCGGAAGAGGTTCTCAAGGCCGAGCGCACCCTGGTGGACTACCGGGCCGACGAGACCTCCACCGAACCCTTCGACGTCTTGGTGGTGGCCGCCGCCGACGGCCTGCGCGAGCGCGAACAGCGCGACTTCGCCGCCGCCGCCGAGCTCGCCGACCAGTGCCGCGAGGGCGGGGCCGAGCTGCTGCTCTCCTGCCTGGCCCTGTCCCCCATCGTGCGCGAGGCGACCCTGCGCCTGCCCGAATGGATCAGCCGCACCACCGACGAGCGGGCCGCCGCCGCGCGGGTGGCCTACAAGGACGCCGTGGCCATCTCCGACGACGCCGGGCCTCGCTTCTTCGACATGCTCGCCGCCCAGCTGGCCGAGCGCTGGACCATCCTGCGCATCGTCTCGGCGGTGATGGACCGTCCCACCGAACATTACCTGGCCGCCTCCGAGCTCTCGGTCTTCGCCACCCGGGTGATGGACGAGATCGACAAGAACCTGCTGAAGGTCGTCCACTTCGACCTCGACGGCGGGCCCCAGGCCGGCCGCGACGCCGGCGCCACCGTCGAACTCATCACCCTGCAGATCGCCGAGATGGAGAACGCCATCGACCTGGGCCGCGAGGGCGGCTGGGGCGGGCGGGTCCAGAAGCAGAAGAAGGGCCTGGCCGCCGTGGTCGAGGGCCGGCTGCGGGAACTCGAGAAGGTTATCGGCCACGCTCTGCCCTCCCAGACCGTGCGGGTCGCCCGCATGATGAAGAGCCTGCCGCGGCTCACCGGAGAGCCGGACGCCAAGGCCGTGGGCCGCGCCATCACCCTGCTCACCTTCATCGAGTCCGTGCGCACCAGCGCCAACTATGGCGGATTCGCCTCCACCCGCGCCAAGGTGGTGGAGAAGATCGGCGAGACCCTCGACGACTATGTCGAGGAGGCGCTGGCCCTCATCCGCGAGGGCGTGGTGGAGGAACCGGAGACCGGCCGCGCCTTCCTGCACGTGGCCGCCGACTGCGCCGCCCTGCTGCGGGAGCCCCGCGCCGGCGACGTGATCCGCCGCCGCGCCACCGCCGCCCTCGGCGCGGTCCAGGCCGAGGCCGCCGCCGCCGCCGAGTAGGGTCCGCAAGGGCCTCGCGCTGCCGCGCGGTTTCAGCTACACGCCGCTGATGTTCGCCTTTTGGGTGGTCGCCGGCCTGATCTCCGCCGCCGCGGCTTTCCTCGTCCTGCACACCGCCGCGCGCGCGGCGGTCAACGCCGGGTCGGAAGACCCGACGCTCGCCCTGTATCGCCGCCAGCTCGGCGAGATCGACGACCTCGCCGACCGCGGCCTGATCGCGCAGACCGAGCGCAAGGGCGCCCACGCCGAGGCCGCGCGCCGCCTGCTCACCGCCGCCGACGCCGGGGCCGTCCCCTGGCGGGTCGATGCTGGCCTGCGCCGCGTCCTGCTGCTGGTGGCCGGCCTGGCCCCGATCCTGGCGCTCGGCCTCTATCTGGCCGTGGGCTCGCCGGGCTATCCCGACCAGGGCTTCAAGTCGCGCCTGGCGGCCTGGCGCGCCGCCGAACCCTCCAGCCTGTCGCCGCCGGAAATGGCCGCCGTGCTGGGGGCCCTGACCCTGGAGCGTCCCAAGGACCCGGAGGCCTTCCGCTACCTGGCCATGGCCCAGGCCGCCTCCGACAACCCCTCCGCCGCCGCCCGCGCCCTGCGCCGCGCCATCGAGCTCTCGCCCCGCCAGGCCGACCTCTGGGAGCTGCTGGGGGAGGCCCTGCTGGCCCAGGCCGGCGGCGAGGCGACCCCGGAATCCTCCCGCGCCTTCGCCCAGGCCGTGAAGCTCGACCCCAGGACCGTCAACGCCCGCTTCTATCTGGGCCGGGCCAGGATCGCCGCCGGCGACAAGGCCGGTGGGATCACCGCCTGGCGCGCCCTGCAGTCGGAGCTGGCGCCGGCCGACCCGCGCCGCGCGGCGCTTGGCC
The DNA here is from genome assembly GCA_040388315.1 of Pseudomonadota bacterium. Lineage (GTDB taxonomy): Bacteria > Pseudomonadota > Alphaproteobacteria > Caulobacterales > Caulobacteraceae > Phenylobacterium. The sequence goes on from JAZKBZ010000027.1 coordinate 60,989, forward strand.
AGGCCATCGCCGAGGCCGAGCGCGGCCCGTCGCCGGCCGCCCCCCTGGCCGGCCAGATGGACGCCATCCGCGGCATGGTGGCGGGTCTCGCCGCCAAGCTGGAGACCAATCCCGGCGACGCCGAGGGCTGGACCCGCCTGGTGCGCTCCTACGCCGTGCTGGGGGAGGCCGAGAAGCGCGACGCCGCCCTGGCGAGCGCCCGCAAGCGGTTCGCCGCCGATCCCGATGTGCTGAAGGCCCTCGACCTGGCCGCCAAGACGGAGCCCATGCGATGAGCGGCTGGTTGCCGAAATCCCCCAAGGCGCGGCGTCGCCTGACCCTGCTGGCGGCCATCGCCCCGGTGCTGGCGCTCGCCGTCGGCCTGACCCTCTGGGGCCTC
>JAZKBZ010000027.1:61377-75681 GCA_040388315.1 Pseudomonadota bacterium
TTCTACACTCCCTCCCAGGCCGACGCCGCCAAGCCGCCCGTGGGCCGCTCGATCCAGCTCGGCGGCCTGGTGGAGGCCGGCAGCGTCGTGAAACACCCCGACGGCCGGGTGGAGTTCACCGTCCGGGACTCGCGCGCCGCCGACAAGGTGGTGTTCCAGGGCGACCTGCCCGACCTGTTCCGCGAGGGACAGGGGATCGTGGCCACCGGGTCCTACCGCGAGGACGGCGTCTTCCAGGCCAAGCAGGTCCTGGCCAAGCACGACGAACGCTACATGCCCCGCGAGGTCTCCAAGGCCCTGAAGGAACAGGGCGAATGGCGCGGCGACGGCGCCAGGCCGGCCTATGACGTCCCCGGGAAGACCCCGGTCACATGATCAACGAGATCGGCGCCTTCGCCCTGGTCCTGGCCCTGGTCCTGTCCGTGGCCCAGGTCGGCCTGTCCGTGGCCGGCCGCTGGCGGCGCTCGGCGGTGCTGGCCGGGGCCGGCGCCGGGGCGGGTCTGGCGGCCTTCGGCGGCGTGGCGATCGCCTTCGCCGCCCTGATGCACGCCTTCGTCACCTCCGACTTCTCGGTGGCCAATGTCGCGGCCAACTCCCACACCGAAAAGCCCATGCTCTACAAGGTGGCCGGGACCTGGGGCAGCCACGAGGGCTCCATGCTGCTCTGGTGCCTGGCGCTCACCGGCTTCGGCGCCGCCGTGGCCGGTTTCCGCCGCGGCCTGCCCGTGGGCCTGAAGACCGTGACGGTGGCGACCCAGGGCGCGCTGGGCGCCGTCTTCCTGGCCTATACCGTCCTGGCCTCCAACCCCTTCGAGCGGCTGGCGCGCATCCCCATCGAGGGCCGCTCCCTGAACCCGCTGCTGCAGGACCCGGCGCTCGCCTTCCATCCGCCCTTCCTCTATGCCGGCTATGTCGGCATGTCGGTGGTCTTCTCCCTGGCGGTCGCCGCCCTGGTGGAGGGCCGCGCCGACGCCGCCTGGGCCCGCTGGGTCCGGCCCTGGACCCTGATGGCCTGGAGCCTGCTCACCGTCGGCATCACGCTGGGCGCCTTCTGGGCCTATTACGAGCTGGGCTGGGGCGGCTGGTGGTTCTGGGACCCCGTCGAGAACGCCAGCTTCATGCCCTGGCTGATCGCCACGGCCCTGCTGCACTCGGCCATCGTGACGGAAAAGCGCGGGGCCCTGGCGGGCTGGACGGTGTTCCTGGCCCTGGCCGCCTTCACCTTCTCCATGCTGGGCGCCTTCCTGGTGCGCTCGGGCGTGCTCACCAGCGTCCACGCCTTCGCCGTCGACCCCACCCGCGGCGTCCTGCTGCTGATGATCCTGGGCGCCACGGCCGGCGCCGGCTTCGCCCTCTTCGCCTGGCGCGCCCCGGCGCTCAGCCCTGGCGGCGTCTTCGCCCCGGTCAGCCGCGAGAGCGCCCTGGTGCTCAACAACATCCTGCTGGCGGCGGCCACGGTCACCGTCCTCTTGGGCACCCTCTATCCCCTGATCCGCGAGGCCGCGACGGGGGAGGCGATCTCGGTGGGCCCGCCCTTCTTCAACCTCACCTTCACCCCGCTGATGGCCGCCCTGCTGATCCTGCTGCCGGCCGGACCCCTGCTGGCCTGGAAGCGGGCCGACGCGCTCGGCGTCGCCCAGCGCCTGTGGGTCGCGGCCCTGATCGCCGCCGGCGCCGGCCTGCTGGCCTTCGCCCTGGTCAGCCCCCGCAAGGCGCTCGCCAGCGCCGGCCTCGGCCTCGGCGCCTGGCTGATCCTCGGCGCCCTGGTGGAGCTGGCCGAGCGCACCCGCGCCTTCCGCGGCTCGGCGGCCGAGACCTGGCGCCGGCTCACAGGCCTGCCGCGCGGCGCCTGGGGCATGACGCTGGCCCACGCCGGCCTGGGGATCTTCGTCCTCGGCGCCTGTTTCGAGACCGGCTGGAAGGCCGAGGCGGCCGAGACCCTGGCCATCGGCGGACATCTGAACGTCGGCGCCTACGAGCTGACCCTGGACGCCATCCAGGGCGTCGACGGCCCCAACTTCGACGCCGAGCGCGCGGTGATCTCGGCCCGCAAGGCCGGCGCCCTGATCTGCAGCCCCCGGCCCGAGCGCCGCTTCTACCCCGCCGGCGGCCAGACCACCTCTGAGGTGGCCATCTGCACCCTGGGCGCCAGCCACCTCTATGTCGTGCTGGGGGAACGCCGCCCCGGCGAGGTCTGGCTGGTGCGGGCCTACTGGAACCCCTGGGCCCTGCTGATCTTCGCAGGCCCCGGCGTCATGGCCCTGGGCGGCCTGATCTCCCTCTCCGACCGCCGGCTGCGGCTGGCCGTGGGCCGACGGGCGGCCGCCGCATGAGGAAGCTTCTCGCCATCCTGGCGGCGGTCTTCTGCATCGCCGCGGCGTCGGATCCCGCCGAACGCCTGGCCGATCCCGCCCAGGAGGCCCGCGCCCGGGCCCTGTTCAGCGAGGTCCGCTGCCTGGTCTGCCAGAACGAGTCCATCGACGACTCCCAGGCCGAGCTGGCCTCCGACCTGCGCCGCCTGGTCCGCGACCAGATCAAGGCCGGCAAGTCCGATCGCCAGGTGAAGGCCTATCTCACCGACCGCTACGGCGAGTTCGTCCTGCTCAAGCCGAGCTTCTCCTGGGGCAACGCGGCGCTGTGGGGCGCCCCCTTCCTGGTGGTGGGTCTCGGCGTCTGGCTGCTGGCGCGGAACCTTCGCGCCCCCCGACCGTCCTCCGAACTGTCGGAGGAAGAGGCCGCCCGTCTGGCCGATCTCGCCGACGATGATCAGACGTGACACGATTGCGCCCAATATCGGTCGCCTTGCTGCGCGCAGCGTGACCTAAACGTAACTTGCGTGGCGCTTGCGCTGTCAGGCATCGAACCTAGGTTGTCCCGCAAGGGCCCACAGGGAAATTGAAGGCATATGACCTCGAAGAAGAACGGTTATCTCTGGGGCGCCCTGGCCGGCGTCAGCATCGCGACCGCGGCCGTGGCCGGCGCCAGCGTCGGCAAGCCCCCCGCCGACCGCGTCGACCAGTCGATGCTCATCCGGGCGTCGACCGCCCCGATCTTCGCCCCGCCCCCCGGCGCGCCGCTCTCCTTCGCCGACATCTTCGAGAAGGTCGCCCCCGCGGTGGTCTCCATCAACGTCACCTCCAAGGTCGACGCCGCGGCCCTGCGCCGCCAGATTCCCGGCCTGCCCTTCGACATCGTGCCCCGCGCCGCGCCGGACGGCGAGGACGGCGACCAGGGTGGAACCACCCAGCAGGGCCAGCCCCGCCTGCCCACCCAGCAGTCCTCCGGCTCGGGCTTCTTCATCACCGCTGACGGCTACATCGTCACCAACAACCACGTCGTGGAGAACGCCGACGAGATCAAGGTCGTGCTCAAGGACGAGCGCGAGCTGGACGCCGTCGTGGTGGGCCGCGACGAGGGCACCGACCTGGCGGTCCTCAAGGTCAAGGGCGACAACTTCCCGTTCGTGAACTTCGAGAACTCGGCCAAGCCGCGCGTGGGCGACTGGGTGATCACCGTCGGCAACCCCTTCGGCCTGGGCGGCACCGCCACGGCCGGCATCATCTCGGCCTATGGCCGTGACATCGGCGAGACCTTCGTCGACTACATCCAGATCGACGCCCCCATCAACCGCGGCAATTCCGGCGGCCCGACCTTCGACATCTATGGCCGGGTGATCGGGGTCAACACCGCGATCTTCTCGCCCTCGGGCGGCTCGGTGGGCATCGGCTTCGCCATCCCCGCCGACGTGGCCGACGCCATCACCACCCAGCTGATGAAGGGCGGCAAGATCACGCGGGGCTATATCGGCGCCTCGATCCAGAACTTCACCTCCGAGATGGCCGAGGCCAACGGCATGGCCGGCCAGAAGGGCGCCATCGTCGCCGACCTGGTTCCCGGCGGCCCCTCGGCCAAGGCCGGCCTGGTCCCTGGCGACGTGGTGGTGGCCGTCAACGGCGTTACCGTCCGCACCTCCTCTGAGCTGACCCGCGAGGTGGCCAAGGCCCGCGCCGGGGACACCCTGCACGTCGAGGTGCTGCGCGACGGCAAGCGCAAGACCGTCGACATCCGCTCGGGCGTCCGCCCGACGGAGAAGGAGCTGGCCTCCAACGACAATTCCGGCTCGCCCCGCACCCCCGGCGCCGAGGGCGGCCCCGCCGTCCAGCTCCCGGCGGTTCTCGGCCTGAAGCTCGCACCCCTGGACGACGCCGCCCGCCGCCGCCTGAACATCGACGGCCCCGTGCGCGGCGTCGTGGTGGACAGCGTCGACCAGTCGTCGGACGCCGCCCAGCGCGGCCTGCGCAAGGGCGACGTCATCACCCAGGCCGGCGGTCGTCCGGTGACCACCGCCTCGGAGTTCTCCGCCGCCGTGGAGGTCGCCAAGAAGGGCGGCCGTCCCAGCATCCTGGTGGGCGTCCTGCGCGCCGGCCGCACCACCTTCCTGCCGATCAAGGTTTCCGGCTAAGCTGGCGGGGATTCTTGAGCGTGACAGCCAGAAGTGGACACCGGTTCTGGCGCCCGTCACGCGACCAACAAATGAGAGAGCCAGTGACCGGTTCAAATGGCTTCATTTGAATCGGAGAGGCTCGGGGGCTGAGCGATGCGCATTCTGATCGTTGAGGACGACCTTGAGGCGGCCGAGGCCATGGACCGCGGCCTCACCGAGGGCGGCCACGCCTGCGTCCGCGCCGCCGACGGGGAGGAGGGCCTCAAGGCCGCCCGCGACGGCGAGTTCGACGTGATGATCGTCGACCGCATGATGCCCAAGATGGACGGGGTCACCCTGGTGGAGACCATCCGCCGCGAGGGCGACCAGACCCCGGTCCTGTTCCTCTCCGCGCTCGGCGAGATCAACGACCGCGTCGCGGGCCTCAAGGCCGGCGGCGACGACTACCTGGTCAAGCCCTACGCCTTCGCCGAGCTCAGCGCCCGGGTCGAGGCCCTGTCGCGCCGCCGCGAGACCGGCTCGGTCCAGACCCTGCTGCGGGTCGGCGAGCTGGAGATGGACCTGATCGGCCGCTCCGTGCACCGCCAGGGCAAGGAGATCGACCTCCAGCCGCGTGAGTTCCAGCTGCTGGAATTCATGATGCGCCACGCCGGCCAGTCGGTGACTCGGACCATGCTGCTGGAGAAGGTCTGGGAATACCACTTCGACCCCCAGACCAACGTCATCGACGTCCACGTCTCCCGCCTGCGCTCGAAGATCGACAAGGGCTTCGACCGCGCCATGCTGCAGACCGTCCGCGGGGCGGGCTACCGCCTGGAGCCGTAGGCAAACCCAGCGATGGCTCCCCAATCCGCTCATCCCGGCGAAGGCCGGGACCCAGATCCATCCAGGGCGGTCGGGGGTGATCTCCTCATCGCACCCCGGCATGTTCTGAGTTCGGAGTGGGTTTCACCTGGATCCCGGCCGGAGTTTATCCTCGGGCCGACCTTCGGTCGGACCCGGGGGCCGGGACGAGCGGAGTTTGGCGTGCGCGCGCCGCACCCCGCTGGAGCCCGCTGATGTCCCCCGGGCTGCGCCTTCCGCGGATGTTCCGCACGACGCCCTTCCGGCTGACCCTGCTGTTCCTGGCCCTGTTCGGGGCCGCGGCCAGCGCCTTCCTGGCCTATATCTATGTCGCCACCGCCGGGGAGGCGACGCGGCGCACCGACCAGGACATCACCCGCGAGATGAACTCGCTGGTGGCCGCCTATGACCGGGCCGGCGTCGACGCGGTCAACCAGTCGCTGATCGAGCGGGCGGCCAGCGAGCGGCCCTTCCTCTACCTGCTGATGAAGCCCGACGGCACGCGGATCTCCGGCTCCATCGCCGAGTCCCCCCTGGAGGACATCAACGCCGTTCCGGCCCGCGCCAGCTTCTCGGTCACCGACTTCGACGCCCAGGGCCGCCCCATCAAGCACCCGGCCCGCGGCTTCCAGGAGCACCTGAAGGGCGGGGAGATCCTCTTCGTCGGCGCCGACGTCAGCGAAGACCAGGCCTATGTGGGCAAGATCGTCAACGCCCTGCGCGGCGCCGGCACCCTGGTGGTGGTCCTGGGCCTGCTGGGGGGCGTCCTGGTCAGCCGCAATGTCAGCCGCAGCATGGCCGGCCTCACCGACGTGGTCACCGCCGTGCGCAACGGGGATCTCGCCGCCCGCGCCCCGGTGCGCGGGACCCGCGACGAGTTCGACGAACTGGCCGCCGGTCTCAACGAGATGCTCGACCGGCTGGAGCGCTCCATGGCCGGCCACCGCCACGCAGGCGACGCCATCGCCCACGACCTGCGCTCGCCGCTCACCCGCCTGCGCGCCCGGCTGGAGGTGGCCTATCTCGACGTCGAGGCCGGCAAGGGCGATCCGGAGCAGGCGCTCGCCCAGGCCCTGGAGGACACCGACGGGGTGCTCAAGACCTTCGGCGCGGTGCTGGCCATCGCCCGCCTGCAGGCCGCCGGCCAGGCCCCCGACCAGATCCTCTTCGACCCGGCCCAGCTCGCCGCCGACATCGCCGAGCTCTACGAACCGCTGTGCGAGGACAAGGGCCTCGACTTCCAGGCCGAGATGGCCGACGGCCTCCAGGCCCGCGGCAACCAGGAGTTCCTGGCCCAGGCGCTCGCCAACCTGCTCGACAACGCCGTGAAATACACCCCCTCCGGCGGCGCCATCATGCTGCGCGTGCGCCGCCGCTCTTCCGGCGAGATCGAGTTCTCGGTCACTGACACCGGTCCCGGCGTGCCCGAGGAGGACCGCCCCCGGGTGATCGAACGCTTCGTGCGCCTGGAAAACAGCCGCAACGAACCTGGCGCCGGCCTCGGCCTCTCCCTCGTCGGCGCCGTCGCCGAGGCTCACGGCGGCCGCCTGGAACTCGCCGAAGGCCCCGGCAAGGTCGGCGAGATCGGCCCCGGCCTGCGGGTGGCGCTGATCCTGCCGCGGGCGGGGTAAACCCCCCACCCCCGCTCATCCCGGCGAAGGCCGGGACCCAGGGGAAACCCACTCCGGCATCATGCGAAACTTGGGTTCGGCTTAGGATGACCTCGGACCGCGCTGGATGAATCTGGGTCCCGGCCTTCGCCGGGATGAGCGGATTGGGTGACGGCCCCATTCTCCGCCTTTCGGCGGATCGCGCGGCCGTCGCCACACCGTCTTGCCGAACCACGGAGATCCTGGGCGGCCGGGACAGCCCGGCCCTGACGATTGGGAGGAAGGGCTAGGCCGTCTCCGCCACCACCTCCCGGCGCGGAGCCGCCGCCTTCGGCTTCAGCCCGAACAGGAACCGGCTCACCCCGAACGGCCGGATCGCCAGCTCATAGATCGCCAGCGCTCCGAACCCGGTGATCGCCACCAGCAGGGCGGCCTCCACCGGCAAGGCCAGCCGCAACGGAAACACGCAGAACGCCGCCAGCAGCAGGATCGGCTGGTGCAGCACATAGATCGGCAGCACCGCCTCGTTCAGGTGGCTCAGCACCGCCGAGGGCCGGTTCAGATGCCGGTAGGCGAAGCCGCAAACCGTGCAGATCGCCGCCCAGCCATAGAGGCCCGACACCGCGCTGAACACCAGGCCGCGGGAGGCGAACTGCGCGGCCAGCAGGACGGCGGCGGCGCCCGCGAACCGCCAGCGGTGATCGCGCAGGGCGGCCCAGAAGGCCGGCTGGTGCGCGCAGGCGATCCCCGTGGCGAACAGGCCGATCCACTTGATGTGCCCGCCCCAGTCGTCTGTCAGGCCGTGGGTCAGGGGATGGCCGGCGTCGATCCAGACGTTCGATCCCGCCAGCCACAGGGCCGGCCCGACCAGCAGCAGGGGCAGCGGCAGGGCAGGGGCCTTGACCGGGACAATCCGCACCAGCCGCGCCAGGGCGAAGGCCGCCGCGAACAGCAGGACATAGACCTGCAGATAGACCAGGAACCACAGGTGATCCCAGGTCGGCATGGTCTTTCCCAACGGCGCGACGAGCGTCTGGTCGGCCGCCAGGTAGGAGAACCACCAGAAGTGCAGGTAGCTGTCCTGGGTCACCCCCTTGGACACCAGCTCGATCCAGGTCTGCGGCGGGATCACCACGAACATCCCGAACAGGATCACCGGCTGCAGCCGCCGGATCCGGTCGAGGGCGAAGCCGCCGGCCCCCAGCTTGCCGATCAGGAAGGTGGAGGCGACGCCGGAGATCAGGAACAGCAGCGGCATGCGCCAGACGCTGAAGGTGAGCAGCACCTGCTCGATGCCGGGGACCAGGCGCGGGCTCTTCAGATTGTAGTGCCACGGCCCATAGAGCAGGCCGGCGTGGAAGCAGATCAGCAGCGCGAAGGCGATGACGCGCAGCCAGTCGAGATAGTATTTGCGGGTGTCCATCGGAGACTCCTGTGCTGGACGGCGAACCTGATCGCCGTCTGACAGGGCGGGCGGCGCCCGCGCGCGCCGATTTCTGCAAACCGCCGCCGATTGCAGAATCTGGGACTGTTATTCCGGTGTCTCGCCGCGCGCGGCGGCCCGCCAGGCCGAGGGCGCGACCCCCATGATTTCCCGGAACCCCCGGTTGAAGGTGCCCACAGAGGCATAGCCCACCGACAGCGCGATGGTCAGGATCGGGGTGCGGGCCAGGGCGGGATCGCTCAGTTGGCGGCAGGCCTCCCTGATCCGGTGCTCGTGCAGCAGGGCGTTGAAGTTGCGGTAGCCCAGCTCCTCGTGGATCAGCCTGCGCAGCCGGTATTGCGGCACGCCGACCCGGGCCGCCAGCCCCTTGAGTGACAGCCCCTCCTGCTCCCAGACCCGCTCGTCCTCCAGCAGGGCGGTGAGCCGGGCGAGCGCCGGGTCGGGTTCGGCGGCGCCGGAGGGTTTCGGCCGCGGGGGCGCGGCGCCGAAGTCCAACCGCCGGCCGACATCGCCGCTGGTGAGCTGGAACAGCACCACCGCCAGGATCCCCAGGTCCGCCATCGTCAGCGCCACGTGGGCGGCGTAGTTGGCCGGGCTGTCCGGGGCGATCAGCACCCGGGTCAGCAGGCCCGAGACCAGGGCGACCAGGCCGATGACGGTCAGGGTCGCCGCCCGCGTCCGCCGCCGGCTTTCCACCAGGTCGATGCGCCAGTCGGCCACGGTCCAGTAGACCGCGACTCCGGCGAACAGGCTCTGCATCAGGGCCGGGACGGGGCCGAGCCTGGGCCACACCGCCCAGGCTGCGACCTCCAGCAAGACCTGGGCGGCGAACAGTCCCAGCAGCCAGGGCGGAAACCGCCGCCGGTCGGTGAACAGGGAAAAGCACAGCAGCATGATCAGGCCCGGCGTCAGGTTCCGCGCCAGGTTCAGCACCGGGGCCCATCCCCCGACCTCGATCTGGAAGGCGGCCGGCTGCCAGGGGCCGTACTCCTGGTGCCCCAGCAGGACGGCGCTGGCCGTGCCCAGGGCGATCAGGGCGATGAGCTGGGCGCTGCGCAGCCGCGGCCGGCTGGCCAGCACCCGCACGGCCAGCAGCACCGCGCAGACGATCGTCGCCACCTCGACGGCCAGGAAGATCAGCGGCGCGTTCAAGCGGGGTCCTCCCGGGCGACGGCGCTAGGATATCGGCTTTCCGGGTCCCGGAAAGCGCCAGGCCGTCGCGGGCCGCGGGGAAGCCGGCGGTCTAGCGGAGATGGCTCCGATCATGTCCTTCTCCCGCAAGGGGAGAAGGACCTCAGACAACCTGCCGCCAGTTGGATTGGCGCCCCTAGACCTCCTTCAGCACCTTTTCCACCGCCATCAGCCGGCTGCGGACGTCGGCCAGGGTCGTCTCCAGGCCCGACAGGGCGGTGGCCGTCTGGGCCTGGGCCTTGACCGAGGTCTCGGCGAGCTGGCGATAGGCCTCGTCGCTGGCCAGGCGGGCCTTGGCCTGGGTGATGGCGGCGTAATAGCGCATTCCGAAGACGGCCAGGATCGTCGCCAGCACGAGGCCGATACTCAGGAAATAGACGGGTTCGGACATGGGATCAGGTCTCGGTCTTGGGGGTCAGGGAGGCCGCCGCCAGGGCGATGGCGTCCGGGGTGAGGTCGAGGGCGAAGTCGGCGGCCTCGAAGTAGTTGAGCGCCTTGCCGTCGGCGGAGAGTTCCATCTGGCTGGTCACCAGATGGGCCTCCTCCAGCTTCTGCAGGTGCAGGTGCAGCAGGGGCCGGCTGATGCCGATCTCGCGGGCGAGCTGGCTGATATAGCGCCGCCCACCCGTGGTCAGGGCCGCGATGATCCGCAGGCGGTGCGGGTTGGCGAGCGCCGCCAGCATGGCCAGTAGCTGGTCTCCCGTCGGCGGTCGTTTGGAGTTCGTCGGCATGCGTAAGAAATATCTGACACATGATAGGGTGTCCAGCAGAATCTGGACCGCGTGGGACCCTGACGGTCACATGTCGGCCTTCGTCGGCGGGCCGCGCCGGCCGCAACGCCTTGTCCGCCAAGGACCCGTTGGCCAAGGTCGGCCCGAAAACCGCCTTGTCTTCCATCCGCGACCACCGACAATGTCGCCATGACTCGCCTGATCGACGGCCTGAAGCCCTGCGGACCCGTCGCCGACGCCAAGGCCGCCGAGCGCGCCCGCACCGTCTTCGCCGCCGCCGCCGAGGAGGCCGGCTGGAGCGACCTGCTGGACGCCGCCTGGCCCGCCCTGGCCCCGGTCTTCGGCGCCTCCCCCTACCTCGCCAGCCTGGCCCGCCGCGACCTGCCGCGCCTGCGCGACCTGCTGGAGGCCGACCCGCAGGCCCGTTTCGAGGACCTGCTGGTCCGCACCGCGGCGCTCTCCGACGCCCCCTGGGACGCCGCCAAGGTGGGCCTGCGCAAGCTCAAGGCCGAGGCGCACCTGCTGATCGCCCTGGCCGATCTGGGGGGACGCTGGGACCTCGACGCCGTCACCGGGGCGCTGGCCCGCTTCGCCGACGCCGCGCTCGCCGCGGCGCTGACCGTGGCCGCCCGCTCGGAGGTCGAGGCCGGCCGCCAGGGCGCGCTGGGAGCCGGCCCCGCCGGCCCGGTCCCCGGCTATTTCTGCATCGCCATGGGCAAGCACGGCGCCTACGAACTCAACTATTCCAGCGACATAGACATCTCGGTCTTCTACGAGCCCGAGCTCCTGCCGCTGGCCGACGGCCACGAGACCCAGGGCTTCGCCGTCCGCCTGACCAACAAGCTGGCCGAGCTGATGGCCGACAAGACCGGCGACGGCTACGTCTTCCGCGTCGACCTGCGCCTGCGCCCCGACCCCTCCTCGACGCCCTTGGCGGTGCCGGTCGCCGCGGCCATGGACTACTATGAGAGCGTCGGCCAGAACTGGGAGCGGGCGGCCTTCATCAAGGCCCGCGCCTGCGCCGGCGACATCCCCCGCGGCGAGGCCTTCCTCGCCGAACTGACCCCCTTCGTCTGGCGCAAGAACCTCGACTTCGCCGCCATCGCCGACATCCATTCCATCAAGCGCCAGATCCACGTCCACAAGGTCGACGACCGCCTGACCGCCAAGGGCATGGACCTCAAGCTGGGGCGCGGCGGCATCCGCGAGATCGAATTCTACGTCCAGACCCAGCAGCTGATCCTGGGCGGCCGCCATCCGGATCTCCGCTCGACCCGCACCCTCGACGCCCTGCGCGCCCTCCATGTGGCCGGCCATGTCGGGGCCAAGGCGTGCGAGGAGATGACCGAGGGCTATCACATGCTCCGCGCCGTGGAGCACCGCATCCAGATGCTGGCCGACGAGCAGACCCACAAGCTCCCGGAGTCCGACACCGACCGGCAGCGGGTCGGGGCCCTGGCCGGCTACGCCAAGTTGCGATCCTTCGACGCCGCCATCGAGAAGACGCTCAAGGCCGTCAACCGCCGCTACGGCGAGCTCTTCCCCGACGAGGAGCAGCTCTCCTCGCGCTTCGGCAGCCTGATCTTCACCGGCGTCGACGACGACCCCGAGACCCTGGCCACCCTGTCGCGCATGGGCTTCTCCCAGCCGGCGCGGGTCTCCCAGACCATTCGCGGCTGGCACCACGGCCACATCTCGGCCACCCGCACCGAGCGGGGCCGCGAGCTCTTCACCCGCCTGGCCCCGCGCCTGCTGGAGGCCGCCAACGCCACTGGCGCGCCGGACATGGCCTTCCACCGGTTCAGCGACTTCTTCGGCAAGCTGTCCTCCGGCGTGCAGCTTCAGTCCCTGTTCCTGGCCCAGCCCCAGCTCTTTGAGCTCATCGTCCAAGTCATGGCCTATGCGCCTCGCCTGGCCACCACGCTCGCCCGCCGGCCCGCGGCCCTGGACGCCATGCTGGACGGGGACTTCTTCTCCGACATCGCCATCGAGGAGGACCGTCGGGTGATGGCCGCCGCCGTCGCCCAGTCCCAGGGCTTCGAGGGCGCCATGGACGCGGTGCGCCGGGTGCACCGGGAGCAGGCCTTCCGCATCGGGGTGCAGGTGATGAGCGGCACGGCCAGCGCCGAGATCGCCGGCCGCGCCTTCGCCGACCTGGCCGACCTCTGTATCGACACCCTGGCCCCGGTCTCCCTGGCCGAGGCCGAGCGTCTGGGGGGAGCCTTCCCGGGCCAGGTGGCGGTGGTGGCGCTCGGCAAGTGCGGGTCCCGCGAGATGAGCGCCGGCTCGGACCTGGACCTGATGACCCTCTACCGCGCCGACGCCGAGGGCGCCGCCTCGGCGGTCAAGGAGTGGAGCGCCGACGTCTTCTATGGCCGCTTCACCCAGCGCCTGATCGCCGCGCTGTCCACCCCCACGGGGGAGGGGGAGCTCTACGAGGTGGACATGCAGCTGCGGCCCTCCGGCACCAAGGGCCCCGTGGCCGTCAGCTTCGCCGCCTTCCAGGACTATTACGACCGCGAGGCCGAGACCTGGGAGCTGCTGGCCCTGACGCGGGCGCGGGTGGTGTGGGCCAGCTCGCCGGCCTTCGCCGAGGCCGCCCAGGTCGCCATCGAGGCCGCCCTGCGCCGCCCCCGCGAGGCGAAGAAGACCGCCGCCGAGGTCCGCGAGATGCGCCAGCTCCTGGAGCAGGAACGGCCGCCCAAGGACGCCTGGGACCTCAAGCTCTCCCCCGGCGGCCTGGTGGACATCGAGTTCGCCGCCCAGTTCCTGCAACTGGTCCACGCCGGCTTCGGCGGGCCCCTGTCGCCCAACACCGCCGAGGCGCTGGAGGCCTGCCTGGCGGCCGAGCTGGCGCCGAAGGGGGCGCTGGCCGACCTCCAGACCGCCTGGCGCCTGCAGCAGAACCTGACCCAGCTCCTCAAGGTGGCCCTGGCCGACGGGGAGGATCCCAGCGAGGAACCCAAGGCCTTCAAGGCCCTGCTGGCCCGGGCCGGCGGCGCCCGCGACTTCCGCGCCCTGAAGACCCGGCTCGACAAGGCCCGGATCGCCGCACGTCACGCCTACGACATCATTGTGCAAACTTGAGCGACGGAAATAGGCCCGCGCGCCGTTGAAGGTTTGACGGTCCGCGCCCCGGTCGATCGTCGAAAGGACCCTTCATGAAGCGCCTCGTCATCAGCGTCGCCTTCCTCGCCATGGCGACGTCTGCCCACGCCCAGATGGGCCGCGGGCCCAGTCCTGATCTGGACCACGACGGCAAGGTGACCTTCGCCGAGTTCCGGAAGGCTCAGGCCGACCGCATGCTGGAGCGGCTGGACACCAACAAGGACGGCAAGATCAGCAAGGCCGAGAGCAAGGTCATGGAGGACATGGCCAGACGCTTCGGCGGCGCCGAGGGGGCGACCCGCATCGCCCAGATGTGGACGCTCGGCGACACCAACAAGGACAGCCTGCTGTCCCGCGCCGAGCTGGAGGCCGGCTCCAAGCGCCGCTTCGACGCCGCCGACAGCAATCGTGATGGCTGGCTCAGCAAGGGCGAACTGCTCACTATGCGCCAGAACCGGGGCCGTGACGGATAGGGCGCTCAGGCCGCCCCCGGGCGAGGTGAGGCTTGGACTCCGATCCCGACGAGGCGTTGCTGGCGGCCGTCGCCCAGGGCGACCCGGCCGCGGTGCGGGCGCTTGCGGCCCGCAAACTGCCGCGCCTGCTGGCCCTGGCCGGCCGGATGCTGGGGGAGGCCTCCGAGGCCGAGGACGTGGCCCAGGAGGCCATGATCCGCGCCTGGCGCCAGGCGCCGACCTGGAAGCCAGGCGTCGCCCGTTTCGATACCTGGCTGCATCGGGTGACCCTGAACCTCTGCTACGACCGCCTGCGGCGTCGGCGCGAGATCGTCACCGACACTCCTCCGGAGCAGATCGACGACGGTCCGGCGCCGGTTGACCCGGGCGACAGCGAGCCGGGCTTCGTCCTTCGTGACCAGTCCGGTGCGGATGCCGTCGGCGAGGTCGCGGCGCCATGTCCGCAGCGAGTCGACGTCGT
>JAZKBZ010000027.1:75691-85252 GCA_040388315.1 Pseudomonadota bacterium
CCGGGGGCTGGAGGCCGCCGACGTGGGCCGCCGGGTGGCCGCGGCCATGGGCGCCCTGCCGGACCGGCAGCGGGAAGCCGTGGCGCTGTGCCACTATCAGGACCTGACCAATATCGAGGCCGCGGCGATCATGGGGGTCAGTATCGACGCCCTGGAGAGCCTGCTATCGCGGGGCCGCCGGGCCCTGCGCGCGGCGCTTTCGGATATGATGACGCCATGAGAGGACGGTCATGACCCGCGAACGGTTCCTGCAGCTTGCGGACGCCCACGGCGGCGCCGTCGCCCGCTGGCCCGCCGAGGTGCGCGAGGCGGCCGCGGCCCTGATGGCGGCGGAGCCCGACTTCGCGCGTCAGGCCCTGGAACAGGCCGACCGTCTCGACGCGATCCTCGACGCCTGGGCGCCGCTGAGCCTCTCCCACGACCTGCGCGAGGCCGTCGTCGCCGCCGCGCCACGCCCTCGCCGGGGCCGCGGCCTGCGGGCCTGGCTGCTGGGCGCCGGGGTCGGGGCGGGGCTGGCCGGCGCCTGCGCCGCGGGTCTGGTCGTCGGGGTGGTCCTGTCGGGAAACCTGGCCGGCGCATCCGATGCGCCCGAGGCGGTCAGCGCGGCGATGACCGGCTATGACGACCTCGCCGACACCATTGAAGGGGCTTGAGGTGAGTCCGCGCGCCCTGACCTTGGCCCTGATCGCCTCGGTGGCCCTGAACCTCTTCGTGATCGGGGCGGTGGTGGGCGGCGTGGTGGTGGGGCACCGGCTGCGCGAAGCCACACCCGCCGCAGCCCGTTCGCGCCAGCCGGTGTGGGCCGCCGCTGACACCCTGCCGCCCGAACATCGCCGCGCCTACCGCGAGATGTTGCGGGGCCACGCCATGGAGGTGGGGAGTCAGCTTCATCAGGCCCGCCGCGCTCGCCGTGAGGCCTGGGCCGGACTGGCCGCAGATCCCCTGGATGGCCCCGGCGTGGCCAGGCGGCTGTCGGAGGCTCGCGCCCTGGAGATGACCGCCCGTGGCGGACTGGAGGATCGGATCGTCGACTTCGCTGTCGAACTGCCGCCGAAGGAGCGGGCGGCCCTGGCCCAGGGCCTGGTCCGCAGCGGTCCGGCCAATGGACAGCGGGCCATGCGTCCGCCTCAGGGGCGCTAGAGCCTGTCCGTATCAGATGGATTCATCTGATACGGATAAACAGGCTCGCCCTCTTATGTTTAGAGCGTGACGGGCGCCTGAACCGGTATCCACCTCAGGCTGTCACGCTCTAAGCCGCGGCGATCGCGGCGAGCGCCGCGCCGGTCTGCCGGATGGGGAGGGAGAAGCTGACCATGGTGCCCTCGCCAGGCGCGCTCTGCATGTCCAGCGATCCGCCGTGCATCTCCACCAGGGACTTGGTGAGGGCCAGGCCCAGGCCTGTACCCTGGGTGGTCTTGGAGTGCTGGTTCTCCACCTGTTCGAAGGGCCGCGCCAGGCGGGCCAGGTCGTCCTCGGCGATGCCGATGCCGGTGTCCTGCACGCTGATGCGGATGCGCTCGCCCAGGGGGTCATGGCGGCCCTCGGCGCGCACGGTCACCCGGCCGCCGCGGGGCGTGAACTTGATGGCGTTGGAGAGCAGGTTCAGCAGCACCTGCTTGACCGCGCGATAGTCGGCCTCGATCTCGGGCAGGTGTTGCGGGAAATCGATGCTCAGCGTCAGGCCCGTGGCCTCGGCGCGGTTGCGGACCAGGCGCACGGCGTCCTCGGCCACCTCCTCCAGAGCGATGGGTTCGAACTTCAGGCTCATCTTGCCGGCCTCGATCTTCGACATGTCGAGGATGTCGTTGATGAGCGCCAGCAGGTGCTGGCCCGACGACAGGATGTCCTGCGAATAGCCCTTGTAGCGGGCGTCGCCCAACGGCCCGAACATCTCCTGGGTCATGATCTCGGAGAAGCCGTTGATGGCGTTGAGCGGGGTGCGCAGCTCGTGGCTCATATTGGCCAGGAACTCGCTCTTGGCCTTGTTGGCCCCCTCGGCGCGGACCTTTTCCATCTCGTACTTGCGGGCCAGTTCGGACAGCTGCTCCTGGCTGCGTTCCAGGCCCACTACGGCCTTCTGGAGCTGCTCCTCGTTGAGGCGGCGGGCCTCTTCCTGAGTCTTGATGGCGGTGATGTCGGCGGCGCTCATGACGAGGCCCCCTTCGGCGGTGCGGCGCTCGGAGATCTGGATCCAGCGGCCGTCGTTGAGTTCGGCCTCGCGCACGCCCTTGCGCCCGTCGGAGCTCTCCATCTCCTGCTTGATGGCCAGCTGGGCGAAGCGGTTGACCTGCTCGCGCGAGGCGCCCGGTTTCAACAGCCGCGGCTCCAGGGAGAAGAAGGCCCGGTAGTTCTTGTTGCACATCAGCAGGCGGCCATTGCGGTCCCAGAGGACGAAGGCCTCCGACACGCTCTCGATGGCGTCGCGCAGTCGGTTCTCGGCGGCCTGGGCCCGGGCCTGGGCCATGCGCTCCTCGGTGACGTCCAAGGCCACCCCGATGATCCGCGAATAGCCGTCGCCGTCCTTGCCGCCGAAGGCCTGGCCGCGGGCGTCGATCCAGGTGGGCCGCCCGCCCTGCATCGAGGGGACGCGGAAGGAGACGTCGAAGCCGCCGTAGACGGCGGCGGTAGAGAGGGCCTGGCGCAGGCGGTCGCGGTGGTCGGCGGAGACCCGCTCCAGCACCTGCTGGCCCTCGACGATGCCGCCGCCGCCCCAGCCGAAGATGGCGCCGGTGACGTCGGACATGAACATCTTGTCGTTGGCGAGATCCCACTCCCAGATCCCGCAGCGGGCGGCCTCGACGGCCAGGCGGAAGCGCTGCTCGGAATCGACGAAGGCCTTCTGCGCGTTCTCCACCTTGTTGCTTTGGTTGAGCAGCAGCAGGCCCAGCAGGAAAGCCGCGGCGAGCGGGGTCAGCAGCCAGGCCAGCTGCTCGGTCGAGGTCTGGATCTCCAGGGGCGCGGAACTGGCGCCGGCCAGGGCGTAGAGCGCTCCGCTCAATGCCGGCCGGGCGGCCAGGTCCAGGGCGGCGCCGTCCGGGCCCTGGGCGCGGCTCAGGCCGCCATCGAGCTTCAGTTCCTCCGGTGAGATCGCGAAGGCGGCGTTGACCGTGTCGGCGGCGGCGACGCCGTGGGACGGGCTGGCGACAAGCACCCGGCCGTCCGGGGTGGCGATCAGTTCGGGTTTGGACCTGGCCAGCCAGGCGCCCAGGCGGGCCGGGTCGCCGGCCACCACGATCCAGCGCGGCCCCTTGCTGGTGGAGGCGAGCGCGGCGGCGGCGAGCGCGGGGGTGGTCTGGCTGGTGACGCCGAGCCAGACGTCGCGCTTGGAGGCCTCGGCGCCCTTGGCCAGCTCCTGCCAGTCCAGGCCGCCGGCCGGGCCCGACACCGCCACGACGCCCTCGTCGGAGATGACCGCCACGGCCAGGGCCGCGCCGGAGGCGGCGCGCAGGCCGCTCTCGGCCGCCGCCATGGGCTGGTCGCCGTCCCGCTGCAGGGCTTCGCGGGCCGCCAGCAGGCCGCCGCGCAGGGTGGCGGCCTCGCCGTCCAGGTGGGCCGCGATCGCCTCGGCCCGGCTGGGCAGGGCGGCGTTGGCGAGCGTGGTGATCTGAGGCTCGCGCTGGATCCTGGCCACGGCGAAGGCGGTGTAGACCGCCAGCAGCAGCAGGGTGGAGAGGATGGCGATGCGCGCGAAGGTCTGGGTCGGCAGCGGCCGGACGCCGGGCGCGGCGTCGCGCCCCTGAGACCGACTGGCCTCGGTGTCCTCACCCCCGCGTCTGGCCAACGCCCGCCGCTCCTTCACGCTGAACCGAGTCACCCAAGACTAGAGTCTAGGCGAGCGGGCGCCGCGCGTCACGAGAGTCATACGGTCACAGAGGTCCGTGCGGACTCTATTTGCGGCGGCGGTCCTTGCGGCGCTCCGGCCCCTTGTATTTCGGGTCGTCCACCCGCCGCCTGTCGGGGCCGAAATAGCCGGAGTCGGAGCGCACGAAGGGGCGCGGATGGTCGATCACGGCCATGATCCGCTTCATCAGGTCGGAGGGCGTGAAGGGCTTGACGCAGAACTCGTTCACCCCGGCGTCGCGGGCGGCGTAGACCCGCTGGCGGTCGGCGTGGCCGGTCAGCATGATAATCGGGATATAGGGCGCCGGGCTGGACTCATTGGTGCGCAGCCAGCGGGCCAGGGTCACGCCTTCCTCCTCGCCCATCATGTAGTCGAGGATGATGATGTCGATGACGGGGGCGCCCGGCAGGGTGCTGGCCTTCAGCTTGGCCTTGGCCTCGGCGAGGGTCTTGGCCTCCACCACCGCATCGACGCCGAAGCCGCGCAGCATGGTCTTGACCAGATCGATCGCGTGGACGTTGTCATCCACCACCATGAAGTTGATGCGGCTCAGTGAAATGGACATGCAATGGCGACTTCCCTAGGCCAAACCCGTGGGAGTCGGTCTGCGCCAACAATTCCACAAGTCTGACTTTCAATAAGATTCGGCTCAGCGGCAATCGCCGATCTCGGCTTAGTCCGCCAGGGCCTTGGTCGCCAGTTCGTAGACGTTCTTCGACAGGCCCTCCGTCCCGGCGATGCGCTGGAGTTGCGCTTTCATCAGGTTTCCGAGCTCGGGCCTGTAGCGCCGCCAGCCGCCCAGGGGCTCCACCAGCCGCGCGGCGGTCATCGGGTTGAACCCGTCGACGGCCAGGATGGTGTCGGCCAGGAAGCGGTAGCCCGCGCCGCTGGGATCGTGGAACTGGGCCTGATTGGCCGCGAAGCTGGAGATCAGGGCCCGCAGCCGGTTGGGGTTCTTCTGGTCGAAGGCGGGGTGGGCGGTCAGGCCCATCACCCGGCCCAGGGCGCCCTCGGTGGGATCGCGGCCCTGCAGGGCGAACCACTTGTCGATCACCAGGGGCTCGGACTTCCAGCGGTCGTAGAAGTCGGCGAGCGCCGCCTCGAAGGCTTCGCCGCCCACCAGCATCAGGGCGTTCAGCCCGCCGATGGCGTCGGTCATGTTGATGGCGGCGCGATAGTGGCCGTCGGCCAGGGTGGCGACCTCCGCGCGCGGGTTGGCGGCCAGCAGCTCCAGGGTGGCGTTGCGCAGGGCCCGGCGCCCGGCGCTGGCGGCGTCGGGGGAGAATTCGCCCAGCTCCTGCAGGCCGATGTGCAGGCGCTTCAGGTCGTCCTCCAGGTGAAGGGCCAGGCGGGTGCGCAGGGCCTCGCGGGCCGCGTGGATGGCGGCCGGATCGGCGGGCCGCATGGCCAGGGCCAGGTCGGCCTCCGAGGGCAGGGCGAGCATCAGGGCCTTGAAGGCCGGATCGGCGGCCTGGTCGGCCAGGCCGCGGCCCAGGGCCTCGGCGTAGCGTTCCTCGCCCACCTCGTCGGGCTTGCCGGCGGCGCGGCTGGTGATCAGGGCCCGCGCCAGGTCCTGGCCGGCCTCCCAGCGGTTGAACAGGTCCGGGTCGCCGGCCAGCTGGACATAGCGGTCCTTGGGCGCGGCGTCGGTCTCCAGCGTGACGGGGGCCGAGAAGCCGCGCAGGGCCGAGACCACGGGCTCGGAGTCCACGCCGGTCAGGGTGACGCTGGTCGCAGCGCCATTCAGCACCACGACGGTTTCGTCCAGGGCCGTCCCGTCGCGCAGGAAGGCCTGGGTGCGACCGTCGGCGTCCAGCAGGCCCAGGCGCACGGGGGTCGGCAGGGGCCGTTTGGTGGGCTGGCCCGGAGTCGGGGCGGTTTCCTGCGTCAGGTCGAGCTTCAGGGTGCGGGCGTCGGGGTCGTAACTGTGGCTCAGGGTCACCTTGGGGGTGCCGGCCTGCTCGTACCAGGCGAAGAACTCGGTCAGGTCCTCACCGGTGACGTCGGCGAAGCAGCGGATGAATTCCTCAACCGTGGTGGCGTGGCCGTCCCAGCGGTCGAAATAAAGGTCCATGCCCTCCCGGAACTTCTCGTCCCCGATCAGGGTCTTGAGCATCCGGATGACCTCAGCGCCCTTCTCGTAGATGGTCGCGGTGTAGAAGTTGTCGATCTTCAGATAGCTGCCGGGGCGCACAGGGTGGGCCAGCGGTCCCTGGTCCTCGGAGAACTGCCGGGCCCGCAGGGTCTTCACGTCCTTGATCCGCTGGACGGCCGCGCCGCGCATGTCGGCCGAGAAGCTCTGGTCGCGGAAGACCGTCAGGCCCTCCTTCAGGCACAATTGGAACCAGTCGCGGCAGGTGATGCGGTCGCCTGTCCAGTTGTGGAAGTACTCGTGGGCCACCACGCTCTCGATGCGCTCATAGTCGAGGTCGGTGGCGGTCTTCTCGTCGGCCAGCAGCAGGGACGAGTTGAAGATGTTCAACCCCTTGTTCTCCATGGCCCCGAAGTTGAAGTCGCGGACGGCGACGATCATGAACAGGTCCAGGTCGTACTCGCGGCCGAAGACCTCCTCGTCCCACTTCATCGCCCGCTTCAGGGAGTCCATGGCGTAGGCGGCGCGATCGGACATGCCGGGATCGACATAGATCTTCAGATCGACGGTGCGACCGCTCATGGTCACCAGCTTGTCGGCCAGTTCATCCAGCTCTCCGGCCACCAGGGCGAACAGATAGGCGGGCTTGGGGAAGGGGTCGTTCCAGACGGCGTAGTGGCGGCCGCCCGTCAGGGTCCCGGACTCCATCAGGTTGCCGTTGGAGAGCAGGCGGTGGAAGGCCTTGTCAGCCTCGATGCGCACGGTGAAGCGCGACAGCACGTCGGGCCGGTCGGGGAACCAGGTGATCTTGCGGAAGCCCTCGGCCTCGCACTGGGTGCAGAACCGGCCGCCGGACATGTAGAGGCCGTCCAGGGCCTTGTTGGCCTCCGGGTCGATCTCGACCTCGGTCTCCAGGACGAAGCTGTCAGGGACGTTGGGGACCGTCAGGTATTCGGCGTCGATGGTGCGCTCGGCCTCGCCCAGGACCCTGCCGTCCACGGCCACCGAGATCGGCTTCAGCCGCTCTCCGTTCAGCACCAGGGGCTCGGCGTGCTGGCCGTTCCGGGTGATGGACAGGCGAGCCTTCACCCGGGTGGCGTTGGGGGCCAGGTCGAAGACCAGCTCGGTCGTGTCGATCCGGAAGGCGGGCGGGCGATAGTCGGTGAGCCGGATGGGCTGGGGAGTCTCTGTGCGCATCTGCAAGGATTTAGGCCATCCGGGCCGCCAGGGCGAGCGCCACAGCTGCGAAAGTCGCCTCGTCCGCCGTGTCGCCCGCGCCACGCGCAATCGACGTCAAACGGTTGTTTGAGTTTTGTCAAAGCTGCGCTTGTCGGATGGCGCGATGTCCCCGCCAGCACGGCGCTCCCTCCGTGCCTTGAGGGGAAAAGAAGATGAAAGTTTCCACCTACGCCCTGGCCCTTGGCGCGGCGCTCGCCCTGGCCGGGACCGCCCAGGCCCAGGACTTCCAGGTCAAGGAAAAGGGCCTGCTGATGCTGAACGTCCGCGCCACGGCGATCTCGCCGACCGCCGACGACGCCATCACCACCGCCGCCGGGGCGCCCACCGGCCTGCACGTCGATGTCGGGGATGACTATAAGCCGTCGCTCGGCCTGTCCTACTTTCTGACCGACCACGTGGCGGTCGAGGTGATCGCCACCACCAGCCAGCACACCATCAAGGCGCAGGGGCCGGGGACGGATGTCACCGTGCACAAGACCTGGGTCCTGCCGCCGGTGGTCTCGCTGCAGTATCACTTCGCGCCGACCGCCAAGGTCAGCCCCTATGTGGGCGCCGGAGTGAACTACATGCTGTTCCACAGCGGCAAGGATCAGAACGGCTTCAAGGTCGAGCTCGACGACGGTTTCGGCTATGCCCTGCAAGCGGGCGTCGACGTCGCGGTCCAGGGGCCCTGGAGCGCCAATTTGGACGTCAAGAAGGTGTTCTTCGAGACCGACGCCAAGATCAATGGCGGTGCCCTGAAGTCCAAGGTCAAGCTCGACCCCTGGGTGATCTCGGCGGGCTTCGGCTACAAGTTCTAGGGGCCTACGCTTCCTAGGAACCTACTCCGCGGCGTGGGTGACCGGTTCATCCAGCGGTTCATCCACGCCAGCGGGAATTTCCTTGAGGTACTGATCCACCTTCAGGGCCAGTTCGGCCAACCGTTGCAGTTCCGGCGGCGCGCCCGGCGTCTCCTCGATCATCGCCATCAGGTGCCGGGCGATGGAGAGCAGGCGCGGCGCCGAGGTGATCAGCCGCGCCTGGAATTCGATCTTGTGCGGGTCACGGTCGTATTCCGCGCCGGGCGTGCGCCAGCCGCCCCAGTCGTTGGCGTCGGTGACCACCACCGGGTAGCTGCCCGGATAGGGATGGTGCCGGCAATTGTCGGGCGTCTGCCACTTGTTGCGCGCCCGCAGCAGCCGCCAGTGGGCGCCGTCCTCGGCCAGGATGTCGTCGCTCTCCTGCTCGGGCCTGAGCTCATGGGCCTGGAAGTCGCGGCCCAGGCCGACGTCATAACTCACCCGCACAGGCTCGTCGAAGCCGCGGGCCCAGACCGGCACCAGCTTCTCGATCACCGCCCAGGCGCCGACGCTCTCGACCCAAACACGCTGGTTCTTCTGAAATATCGCCTTGGCCATGACGCGCCCTTCGGACCTGCTCGCAGGCGCGCATAAGAGCCTGAAATCCTTGACGCGAGGTCAATCTTTCCTCTGGGCGAGAGGCGCGTATGTTGACGCGCGAGGAAACTTCAACCGGCCAAAATTGGCGGATGGGCGAATATGAATTTCGATTTTTCGGACGACCAAAAGTTCCTGAAGGGCGAGGCCCGCAAGTTCCTTGAGGCCAACTGCCCCACCAGCCGCGCCCGGGGCGTGCTGGAGGACGCCGCCCAGGGCTATGATCGGGCGCTGTGGAAATCCGTCGCCGGCCAGGGCTGGCTGGGGGCGGCGATCCCCGAGGAATTCGGCGGTTTGGGCCTGGGTCACCTGGAACTCTGCGTGATCGCCGAGGAGCTGGGCCGCGCCGTGGCGCCGATCCCCTTCGCCTCCACGGTCTATTTCCTGGCCGAGGCCATCATGCTGGCGGGCGATGAGGCGCAGAAGGCCGACCTCCTGCCCAAGATCGCCGCCGGCGAGATCATCGGCGCCATCGCCACCTCCGAAGGCCCGGGCGCCACCACGGCGGCGACCCTGCAGTCCACCGTCACCGACGGGAAGCTGACGGGGGTGAAGATTCCCGTGACCGACGGCGACATCGCCGACGTGGCCCTGGTCCTGGCCAAGGAGGGCGGCAAGCCCGGCCTCTTCCTGGTGGACCTGGCCGGGGCGGGCGTCACCCGCGAGGCGGTCAAGACCCTGGACCCCACCCGTGACGCCGCGAAGCTGACCTTCAAGGACGCGCCGGTCCACCGGGTCGGCAAGGCCGGCGAGGGCATGGAACTGGTGGAGCAGATCTTCGACCGCGCCGCGGTGCTGCTGTCCTTCGAACAATGCGGCGGCGCCGACCGCTGCCTGGAGATGGCCAAGGAATACGCCCTCGAGCGCTACGCCTTCGGCCGCGTCATCGCCTCCTACCAGGCGATCAAGCACAAGCTGGCCGACATGTACGTCAAGAACGAGCTGGCCCGCTC
>JAZKBZ010000027.1:85262-152860 GCA_040388315.1 Pseudomonadota bacterium
GGCTTCACCTGGGAGATGGACTGCCCCCTGTTCTACCGCCGCTCGCGTCTGCTCAGCCTGGTGGCCGGCGCGCCCCGGGTCTGGAAGGAACGCCTCGTCAGCCACCTCGAACGCCGCAACGCGGCGGCCGCCTAAGGGAATTTGGTCATGGATTTCAACGACAGCCCCGAAGAAGCCGCCTACCGCCAGCAGGTCCGCGAGTGGCTCGACGCCAACGCCCCCAAGGCCCGCGTCGGCGGTGACCCCGAAGGCGGCGACGGCATGGCCGCTTCCAAGGCCTGGCAGGCCAAGAAGGCCGCCGCCGGCTACGCCTGCATCACCTGGCCCAAGGAATGGGGTGGGCAGGGGGGCACCCCTGTCCAGAACGTGATCTTCAGCCAGGAGGAGGCCAAGCACCCCATCCCCGGCAATCCGTTCCAGATCGGCCTGGGCATGTGCGTGCCCACGGTCATGACCTTCGCCGACGAGGAGACCAAGAAGCGCTTTGTCGGTCCCGCCCTGCGCGGCGAGGAGATCTGGAGCCAGCTGTTCTCCGAACCCTCCGGCGGCTCCGACGTCGCGGGCTCCCGCACCAAGGCCGAGCGTGCGCCGGACGGCTCCGGCGATTGGATCATTAACGGCCAAAAGGTGTGGACGACGGGCGCCCAGTTCTCGGACTTCGGGATCGTCATCACCCGCACCAGCCCGGACAAGCCCAAGCACAAGGGCCTGACCATGTTCTGGGTGGACATGAAGGACCCCGGCGTCGAGGTGAAGCCGATCCATCAGATGTCCGGCGGCTCGGGGTTCAACGAGGTGTTCTTCACCGACGTGCGGGTCAAGGACAGCCAGAGGCTCGGAGCGGTGGACGAGGGCTGGAAGGTCAGCCTGGTGACCCTGATGAACGAGCGGTTGGCGGTGGGCGGCCAGACCGGCGCCGGCTGGCAGCAGTTCATGGAGGCGGCGCGTAAGACGCCGGGCCTCGACGGCGGCTCGGCCCTGAAGGACGGCGCCCTGCGTGAGAAGCTGGCCGATTGGTACGTCCAGGCCGAGGGTCTGAAACATACGCGCAACCGCACCATGACCGCCCTGTCGCGGGGTCAGACGCCGGGGCCGGAGAGCTCGATCGGCAAGATCATCTCGGCGGTGCAGATGCAGGAGCTGGGCAACACGGCCATCGAGATGCTGGACCAGTACGGGATCATCGACGATCCGGAGCTGGCCTCGCTGAACGGCGCGTTCCACTTCTCGCTGATGTTCGGCCCGGGCCTGCGGATCGCCGGCGGCACCGACGAGATCCTGCGCAACATCATCGCCGAGCGGGTCCTGGGCCTGCCCGGCGACATCCGGGTCGACAAGGACGTGCCCTTCAAGGACATGCCCACCGGCCGCTAGACCCTGACCGTTTCAGATGGACTCATCTGAAACGGCAAGAAGGGTCTAGATTCAAAACATTAGAGCACGTTGGGCGGCGGAACCGGTATCCACTTCCGCCTGACGTGCTCTAGGAGGCGCTAGGCGCGCCAGGCCATAGGCTGAGGCGCGGCCGAGCTCATCACCAGTTCGCCATAGAGGCGGGTCAGGCCCTCGAAGGTCCGGTCCCAGCTGTGGCGAAGCTCGGCCCGGGCGCGGGCGGCGGCCGACAGGGCGCCAAGGTCGCGGGCGAACAGGGCCTCGATCGCCTCGGCCAGGCCGCCGGGGTCGACGTCGTGAGCCAGCTGCCCGACCTCGTTGTCGATCAGCTCGGCGACTCCGCCGCGGGAGGGACCCACCACCGGCAGGCCGGCGGCCAGGGCCTCCAGCACCACCAAGCCGAAGGGCTCGTTCTCGTTGGCGTGGACGCAGGCGTCGCAGCTGGCGATCAGGGTGGCCAGGGCCATGGGATCGGATTCGTAGTCCAGGGCGATGACGCGGGGCGAGATGCGCACGTCCTTGCCCGCCCCCACCAGGACCAGGTGATAGGGCTCGCCCAGCCGCTCCACGGCGCAGACGATGGAATCGATGTTCTTTTCCCGCGCGGGGCGGCCGGCGAAGACCAGGATGCGGGCGTTCCAGGGCAGGCCCAGGCGCTTGCGCAGGGCGGCGGGATCGGCGCGACTGGGATGGAAGAGGCTGGTGTCGACCCCCAGCATCTGGACACTCACCTTTTCCACGCCGGCCTCGGCCAGACGCAGGGCCATGTGGCGGCTGGGGGCCACCACGCGGTCGAAGCGGCGATAGACCTCGGCCCAGCGCTTCTTGGCCGGCGCCTCGGCCCACTCGCCGAAGTGCAGGGCCGCCAGGGCCGCGGCGTCGGTATGGCAGAAGCCCACCACCGGGACCCCCAGCAGCTCGCCGGTGTCCAGGGCCGCGTGGCCGGGCACGAAGATGTCGCCGGCCTCGATGATGTCGGGCTCCAACATGCGCAGCACCGTCTCCCACTTGTCGGCGCGGGCCGGCATCCGGTAGCCGTCGCCGAAGGGCAGCCGGGCGGCGGCCACGGTCACCACGCCGGGTTCGGAGAGGCCGGTGGTGGGGCCCGGCGTCACCAGGGTGTGGCGAATGTCGGGGCGGCGCCGGGCCAGCCAGGCCTGCTTGGCGTTGAGGTAACGCTTCACCCCACCGGAGCGCGGCGCATACATCATGGTGGTGTCGATCAGGTGGAAGCCCACCCGCCCCGGCGCGCCGAAGTAGGGGGCTTCCGCCGGGTCGAGGCGGATCAGGTTGTCCTGGTCCGAAGCGGTGGCGTCATACACGCGAGGGCCTTCCCGGTCGTGGGGGTTGTGTTCAGGCAACGAACGGCGTGGCCGTTTCGTTGCGGTCATCCTGAGTCTCCCGCGCACAACGGTGATGGTCCCCGTCTAGTTTCCCGATTCGTTGACAGTTCTTGTCTCGCCCGCCGACCGGGCGAGCTGGACGAATTCCGCCCTGAGGCCGAAGGGGTCGGAGCCCCGCGCGCCCTGGGCCAGGTCGGTCACGGCCTTCCAGCCGAAGGCCGGCGAGATCCAGGGATCGCCCCGCAGCTTCTGGCCGAACCCCGCCACCGCCAGGGCCCAGCGGGTGGCCTCCGGCGCCTGGTCGACCCGGCCGTAGGTGTCGGCGGGCCCGATGGGTCGCTCGATCAGCCGGGAGGTCGCGCCGCCCGGCAGCTTGTAGCGGACCTTGAGGAAGGCCAGTTCGCCAGTGACGGCCTGGGCCCGGGCGGCCGGCTCGTCGTAGCGCAGCGGATCGCTGGAGGGGCGGGCGCCCACTGGGGTCACCTCGTACAGGGCGGTGACCGAGGTTCCCGATCCCACCTCCCCGGCGTCCACGCGATCGTTGTTGAAGTCCTCGCGGTTCAGCAGGCGGGTCTCGTAGCCTATCAGCCGATACTCGCTGACCGTCCGGGGATTGAACTCCACCTGGATCTTCACGTCGTCGGCGATGGGGAAGAGGGAGCCGGAAAAGTCGTCTCGGAAGGTCTTCCGGGCCTCGTTCAGGGTGTCGATATAGCCCGCCGTCCCGTTGCCGTTCTGGGCCAGGGCCTGCATCAGGGTGTCGTTGTAGTTGCCCTCGCCCAGGCCGTAGACTGAGAGATAGACCCCGGTCTGGCGCTTGGCGGCCACGAAGTCGGTGAGCTTGGCGGGGTCGGCGACGCCGACATTGAAGTCGCCGTCGGTCATCAGGATCACCCGGTTGACCGCCTTGGGATCGAAGTTCTGCACCGCCAGGTCGTAGGCCAGGGCCAGGCCCTGGCCGCCGGCCGTGGAGCCGCCGGATTCCAGGGCGCCGAGGGCGCAGCGCATCTTCAGCTTGTCGCGCCCGCTGGTGGGGGCGAGCACCGCGCCGGCCGATCCGGCATAGGCCACCATGGCGACCCGGTCCTGGGGCCGCAACTGATCCACCAGCAGGTTCAGCGCCTTGCGGGCCAGCGGCAGCTTGTTCTCGTCGGACATCGAGCCGGAGGTGTCGATGAGGAACACCAGGTTGAGCGGCGGCTGCTGGCTGCGGGGGATGTCATAGCCCTGCAGGCCGATATGGACGATCTGACGATCGGAGGACCAGGGCGACGGCGTCACCGCCACGAAGGGCTTGAAGGGGACCTGCGGGTCGATGGGCCTGGCGTAGCCATAGTCGAAATAGTTGATCAGCTCCTCGACCCGCACGGCGTCGCGGGGCGGGCTCTGGCCGTCGTTCAGGAACCGCCGGACATTGGCGTAGGCGGCGGTGTCGACGTCGACGGAGAAGGTGGAGACCGGCTCCTGCGCCGTCTGCTTGATCGGGTTGGCCTGGGCGTGCGGGTAGCGCTCGGTGTCGACGTCGCCCGGCATGGGTCCGGGGCGATAGGCGCCGCTGACCGCCATCTCCTGCATCGGCGCCGCCCTGGCGGCCGGGGCGTAGGGCTGGACCGAGGGCATTGGCGGCGGGGCGGGCGGCGGCGGGCCGGCCATGGAGGGCGCGGGATACATCATCCGGCCGCCCCGGCGCCGGCCATAGCCGTCCCCGCGGCCGTCGCTCCTGGGGAAGCCCAGGGCCTCGCAGGCGGCGGGCGTCGGAACGCCGTCGCGAATCGCCGGGGCGGCCATGGGCGCCGCCGGCGCGGAGCCGGCTGCCACTACTGTAAGCAAGCATAGGGAGACGTGACTTAAGTTCCGTACAGCGGCCATCGTTCTCAGCGCTCCGAATAAGTCCCTCAAAGCGAAGCTTGGCGCGTCATCTGCGGCGAAAACGCGACGAACACGGGGCTTGGGTGAACCGTCGTTGCTCACTCGCCTGAGAGGTGAATCTGACATGTCTTAATCTTCACCGTCCCAAGCTTGACAGGGGGGAGGGGCAAGACGCTAGTGAACGGTTCAAGTATGGTTAACGCTTAAGGGGGAGCGCATGGCCAATTTCCATGAAGCAGCCCTCGGCGTGCGTGACATGGCGCGGAGAGCTCTGACCTTGGCGGTCATGGCCGCCATCATTCCGCTCACCGGCGGCTGCGAGCCCAAGGGCGGTCCGGGCGGCGGCGCCGGGCGCGTCGCCGTGGGTGGCCCGGCCTGTCCCCGCCCCCAGGCGGCGATCGGCGTGCAGCCGCAGTTCAACGCCCAGGAACAGGAAGTCCGCGCCCTGAGGCGACAGGGCTTCCAGGGCGATTTCTTCGCCCAGATCGATCTTGCCCGGCGCTATTCCGGTCGCGACGCCCAGGAAAAGAACCTCGCCGACCCGGTGGAGTCGGCGGTCTGGTATGAGTTGGCCTTGTCCAATCCCGATGGCTACGCCCCCATCGTCGCGGGCGTCGACCCCAAGAAGGGCAACCGCGGCGGTCCCGGCTCCAAGCTCAACGACTGTCGAGCGGCCGAGCGGCGGGGCGCCTATCTTTCCCTCGATCGCCTGCTGGATCGCATGAGCTCCGACGAGCGCCAGCAGGTGCGCGACCGGGTGATCTATGTGCTGTCCAGCCAGGGCGCCCCGGGCTTCCGCACCCTGGCGCGCCTGCACGACGTCTCGTTCGGCCCGTTCGGCGATCCTTCCGACGGCTCGCCCATCGATCCGCGCGACCTGGCCAAGGTCAAGCCGCCGGCGGCGGCCACCCTGTTCACCCGCAACGACGTCGACGTCTATCTCTACAACTACCTGGCCGCCCAGGGCGGGGACGTCGCCGGCTATGTGATGTTGAAGGACTTCGAGCGGTCCTCTCCCGAGCGCGCTTCCCTCGGCTCCGACGCCGAGGCCAAGGCCCGCCGCTGGGTGCCGCCCTATGAGTTCTATCCGCCCCAGGCGCCTGATTCGGGCGTGCCCCACTCCGACGAGACCGCGACCATGGGCGAGGCCGAGGGGCTGGCCGTCACCCGCATCGACGAACTGCCCTTCCAGCACATCGCCGCCGCGCTGGCCTATCTGCGGGTGATCCCGCAGCCGGTGACCGCGCAGAGCCAGCTCTCGCCTGGGGACATCCAGACCTTCCAGGCGATGATCGGCCGTCCGGCCACCGGGGTGTTCGCCCCGCTGGAGAAGGTCCGGGCCATCCAGTACGCGGCGGTGAACGGCTCGTCCCGGTCCCAACTGGCCCTGGCGGTGATGTATGCCGAGGGCGTGGGCGTCCCGCGGGACTATGCGCGGGCCTTCCACTGGTTCGCCGAGGCCGACAAGCAGGGCAGTCCCGAGGCCAAGTACGCCATGTCCACCTACTTCTCGCTCGGGGTCTCCGGCGTCGCCGACCAGGACAAGGCCTCGGCCGTCGTCTACCAGATCGATGGCGCGCTCTCCGGCTTCAAGCCGTCGGCCCAGCGTCTGCGCGAGGTCCTGGCCCAGGTGGCCCGCGCCCCCAGCCGACCCACAGAAGGAAGCTACCGGTGATCGCACACGCCCTGCGCCGGCTGGCGGGCCTTGGCGCCGCCGTGGCCGGAGCCGTCCTGTCCCTGAGCGTGGCGGGCCAGGCCCAGGCCATGCCCGACGCCAAGGTGGATCAGCAGATCCGTCCGAACTTCGGCATCCTGCTGGCGCCGCCCCTGCGCCATCCCTACCGGCCGGCGGCCTGGAAGCCACGGCGCGGCGGGCCGGGCTACGACTATTACGGGCCCCGCGGCCAGCGGCGGCCGCTCTATCTGGACTCCATCACCGTCGACTGCGGCGACGCGCGGTCCGGCGGCGCGCCCCTGGCCGACGCCATCTACAACCTGGCCGACAATGGCGTGCTCTACATCCGCTCTCGCGGCGGGGTCTGCCGCGAGACCCTGGAGATCGACCACCCGGTGATCATCGCCGGCGAGGGCGCTCCGGCCTTCGGCGGCGCGGGCGCGGGCGTCGCCAAGCTGAGCCCGCCGGACGGCATGCCCTGCATCCGCATCGCGCCGGGCGTGAAGGGCGTGGAGATCCGCGACCTGGTGATCGAGGCCGGCCAGGGCGGGCGCAGCGCCTGCATCGAGGCCCAGGACGCCGACGTGGCCCTGATCCGCTCCTCCCTGCGCTACCAGGGGGACGCCTCGGCGATCTTCGTCCAGGGCGGCAGCCTGATCGTCCGCAACAGCGTCATCGACGCCCGCACCAATGACGCGGCGGTTGTGGCCGACGGGGCCCTGGTGGACTTCCAGCAGTCCAGGGTCACCGCCGACGTGCGCGGTCTCGACATCACCCCGGCCCCCGGCCAGAGCCGCCTGGTCCAGGTGGGGATCATCGCGCCGGGCCCGGGCCTGCCGGGCTCCACGGCGGTGACCGTGCGCGACCAGCGCAGCGGCGCCGGCAGCCTGCTGATCGCCAACAGCGTCATCAAGAACTGGATCACCGGGGTCTATGTCGACCGCGGCGCCCAGGTGGAGCTGGTTCACAACCGCATCCTCAAGGTCCGTCGCGGCGTGCTGTCGGACTATGGTCAGGTGCGGGTGCGCCAGAACGCCATCGCCGCCGACGACTACGGCGCCTACTTCGCCGGCGGCCGGCCGGAGGTGGCCCATAACCGCTTCATCGGCGCCGGCATGGACTATGAACGCGGCGTCGATCCGGTCACCGAGCCCAACTACGTCTACTCCCCCCAGGGCTGCGGCTACCGCATGCCCCCGGGGAGCTATTGCCGGCCGATGTCGGAAATGCCCAGGGCGATCATGGACGAGAGCGGCTTCGACGCCTCGGGCCGCTATGGCTGGGAAGTCGACGGCTACGAGCGGGGCTACCAGCGCGACGGCGCGCCCCAGCCGCGGTCGTATGTGCCGCCCCCGCCGCCGCGCCGCCCGGTCTTCCGCCGCCGCCCCCCGCCGCAGCCGCCGGCCTATCCGCAAGGGTCCGGGAGCTATTCGGGCGGTCCCCCGCCGATGGTCGGCGCGCCGAACTACTAGAGCCTTTTAGGGTCAGATGGAATCATCTGACCCGCTGAAAAGGGCCATAAATTCAAAGAAGTAGGGTGCGTTGGGCGGGTTAGCCGGCTTCCACTTGACCCTGGCGCCCTCTAGGGATTGTCGAAGGCTGGTGAGCCGTTGACCGTGGCCGCGAAGGTGGGCGGGCGGCGAGCTTTGGTCGCCTGTTCGAAGGCGTAGCCCA
The DNA here is from genome assembly GCA_040388315.1 of Pseudomonadota bacterium. Lineage (GTDB taxonomy): Bacteria > Pseudomonadota > Alphaproteobacteria > Caulobacterales > Caulobacteraceae > Phenylobacterium. Next base: position 93,216 of record JAZKBZ010000027.1, read on the forward strand.
GGGACAGCAGACGCGCCTCCGACCAGGCCGTGCCGATGAAGGACAACCCCACCGGCAGGCCCTCGACATAGCCCATGGGCACGGTGAGGTGGGGATAGCCCGCCACCGCCGGAAGTTCCGACGGCGAGCCCAGCCAGCGACCGCCGTTCACCCGGTCCACCACCGAGGCTGGCCCGCCGCTTTCGGCCACCAGAGCCTCCACCTTGGCGTCGGCCAGCATGCGGTCGACGCCCTCGGGCCCCGCCAGCCGGCGGGCCGAGGCGCGCGCCGTGAGATAGGCCTGGTCATCGAGGCCGGGGGAGGCCTGGGCTTCCTTGAAGGTCTCCTGGCCGAACAGGACGGTCTCCCGCGGCTCCAGGTCGTTGAAGGCGATGAGGTCGGCCAGGGTGCGGGTCTTCACCTGGTCGGGAGAGGTGGAGGCCAGGTAGGCGTTGATCCCAGCCTTGAACTCCACCCGCAGGATCAGGTCCTCCAGGGCCCCGACCTGGCTGGTGTCGGGGGGCGTCACCTCCACCAGGGTCGCGCCGGCGGCCTTCAGGGCGGCCAGGGCCTGGTCGAACACAGCGTCGGTCTGGGGCGAGCGTCCGGCGGTGACGCGCAGCACCCCGATGCGGGCGCCCTTCAGGGCGGCGGGGTCCAGGGCCTTCAGATAGTCGGTCCTGCGCTGGTCGGCCTCGGCGGTGGCTGGGTCGGCGGGATCGGAGCCGGCCAGGACGGTGAGCAGGGCCGCGGCGTCGGCGACATTGCGGGTCATCGGCCCGGCGGTGTCCTGGCTGGCGGAGATCGGCACGATGTGGGTGCGGGAGATCAGGCCCACCGTGGGCTTGAGCCCCACGATCCCGTTCATGGCGGCCGGACAGGTGATGGAGCCGTCGGTCTCGGTGCCAATGGCGGCGAAGGCCAGGCCCGCGGCCACCGCGACGCCCGATCCGGCGCTGGAGCCGCAGGCGCTGCGGTCCAGGGCGTAGGGATTGCGCACCAGGCCGCCCATGGCGCTCCAGCCGCTGATGGAGCGGGAGGATCGGTAATTGGCCCATTCCGACAGGTTGGTCTTGCCCAGGATCACCGCCCCGGCCTCGGTCAGCCGGCGCACCAGGGGCGCGTCGCGACCGGTGATGTTGTCCTTCAGCGCCAGGGACCCGGCGGTGGTGGCGGCGCCGTCGGCGGACTCGATATTGTCCTTCAGCAGGATCGGTAGGCCGTGCAGCGGCCCGCGGACCTTGCCGGCCCTTCGCTCGGCGTCGAGCCGGCGGGCGTCCTCCAGGGCGTGGGGGTTGAGGATGATGATGCTGTTGAGTTTTGGGCCCTTGCGGTCGAGGGCCTCGATGCGGGCCAGATAGGCTCGGGTCAGGCTCTCCGAGGTGGCTGTCCCCGTCGTCTGGGCGTGGCCGAGGGTCTGCAGGCCGCCAAAGGTCGGGTCCTCCGCCGCTCGGGCCGCGCCCGCGCTCACCGCCAAACCCGCCATCAGTCCCACCATCCGCCGCATGCCTGCTCCCCTGGTTGGATCCATTGGAGGGCGCCGCCCGGATCTTGACCAGACATGACGAGGGCGGCCCTGCCTATTTGTTCCACCCACGGGGGGGAGGGGAGGGTGGAACCTGACCGTTCAGATGGGAAACCCGATCAGTTCTTCAAGGCGTTGCGGGCGGCGTCCTTCAGGTCGCCAACGCCCTTCTGCACCTTGCCGACGGTCTTTTCGGCCACGCCCTCGGCTTCCAGGCGCTCATTGCCGGTCAGCTTGCCGGCGGCTTCCTTGATGGAACCCGAGGCGTCCTTGGCGGCGCCCTTGATGGTGTCCTTGTGCATGACGGTCTCCTTAAGCAGGGGGGCGAGAGGAGCGTCGCCCTTCGCCCTTCTCTACGCGCCAGGACGCCGGTTCGTTCCGTCAGGCCTTGCCGGTTCGATCCAGCAGGGAATCGAAGGCCGCGCGGGCCGCGGCGCGGGCTCCGGTGTCGTCCAGCAGGCGGCGCATCTCGTTGTGGCCGAGGATGAAGCTCTTCATCTGGAAGACCGCGCCCTGGGCCTCGGCGTCGGAGATCGGCGGCTCGCGCAGGGCTTTCATCTCGCGGGCCAGGGTCTGACGCCAGCGGCGCACCCGGGCCTGCAGCAGGTCGCGCATGGGGCCGGGCTGATCGTCCAGCTCGGTGCTGGCGGCCATGATTAGGCAGCCGCCGGCGGCGTTCTCCACCTCCGTCCAGTCCAGCCAGCGCTCGAACACGCTTTCCAGGCGCGCGCGGCCGGGGGGAAGGCTCTCGGCCGGTTCCCAGACGAAGGCGACGAAGCGGTCGAACCCCCTGTCCAGGGCCGCCAGCTCCATGGCCTCCTTGGACTCGAAATGTTTGAACAGGCCGCTCTTGGACAGGCCGACGGCCTCGGCCACGTCGTTCAGACTGACGGCGCCGAACCCCTTGATCGCGGCCTGACGGCCGGTCTCCTCGATGATCCGCGCCCGGGTCGCCTCGCCCTTTTTCAACGTCCAGCCCTCACGGCCAAGCCCCCCGCTTGACAAAAAGTGACCGATCGTGCCGTTTTAGGCCAGTGACCGATCGTGCCCTTTTCTATCGCATGGAGCGAATTATGCAAACCAAGGTTCTCTCAGCCGCCGTCCTGGCGCTCGCCCTCCTGGCCGCCAACAGCGCCAGCGCCGCCGAGGGCTTCCGCGCCCAGGCCAAGCTGCTCACCCCCGTGACGGCGCCCACCACCACGGTCGTCAGCAAGGTGGAATGGACGTGCGATGGCGACGCCTGCCTTGGGGTCTCCAAGTACGCGCCTGGCCTCGACAGCTTTATGAAACAGTGCCGGAAGGTGCGCGCCGCGCTCGGTCCCCTGGCCGCCTATTCCAGTCGCGGCGTGAAGATGAGCGACGCCGACGTCGCCAACTGCAACCAGGGTCCGCGCTAGAGCCTTCCCCCTCCGGCGCGCCGCCTGCCGGAGGGCCGCGGGCGGCGCGCCGACTTTTTCGGGCTTCCGGGGGCCCGGGCAGGCGCTTGAGGCCCCGGCGCCGTTGCGCCCGACGCCCCCGACCGCTATCTCCGCACCCGAATTCCCTTCTTTCGAAGAGCGAGCGCGGACGCCCCATGGCGCAGCAGTACATTTATCAGATGCAGGGCCTGACCAAGGCCTATCCCGGCGGCAAGAAGGTGTTCGAGAACATCTGGCTGTCGTTCTACTCCGACGCCAAGATCGGCGTGGTCGGGGTCAACGGCTCGGGTAAGTCCACCCTGCTGAAGATCATCGCTGGGCTCGACACCGAGTTCAACGGCGAGGCCAAGGCCGCCGACGGCGTGAAGATGGGCTACCTGGAGCAGGAGCCGCACCTCGACGACCAGCTCAATGTCTGGGGCAACATCATCTCCTGGTGCGAAGAGAAGAAGATCTTCGACCGCTACAACGAGGTCGCCACCAAGCTGGGGGAGGACTACTCCGACGAACTCATGGAGGAGATGACCGCCCTCCAGGAGAAGATCGACGCCGCCGACATCTGGGACATCGACTCCAAGATCGAGATGGCCGCCGACGCCCTGCGCTGCCCGCCCAACGACTGGCCCGTGGACAACCTGTCGGGCGGCGAGAAGCGCCGGATCGCTCTGGCCCGCCTGCTGCTCTCCAAGCCCGACATGCTGCTGCTGGACGAACCCACCAACCACCTGGACGCCGAGTCCGTGGCCTGGCTGCAGCACCACCTGGAGGCCTTCCCGGGCTGCGTCATCCTGGTGACCCACGACCGCTACTTCCTGGACCAGGTGACCAAGTGGACGCTCGAGCTCGATCGCGGCAAGGGCATCCCCTACGAGGGCAACTATTCCGGCTGGCTGGAACAGAAGACCAAGCGGATCGTCCAGGAGCAGTCGGAGTCCGAGGCCCGCCAGCGCGCCATGACCCGTGAACTGGAATGGGTGCGATCGGGCGCCAAGGCCCGTCAGGCCAAGTCCAAGGCCCGCCTGGCCGCCTATGACGAGATGGTCCGCGAGCAGGAGACCTCGCGTCTGGCCCAGACCACCGCCACCATCCAGATCCCGCCCGGCCCGCGCCTGGGCAATGTGGTGCTCGAGGTGGAGAACCTGGAGAAGGCCTATGGCGACAAGGTGCTGTTCAAGGACCTCTCCTTCAAGCTGCCCCCCAACGGCATCGTCGGCGTGATCGGGCCCAACGGCGCGGGCAAGTCGACCCTGTTCAAGCTGATCACCGGCCAGGAGACCCCCGACGCCGGGACCTTCCGGGTCGGCGAGACCGTGAAGCTGGCCTATGTCGACCAGAGCCGCGACGCCCTGGATCCCACCAAGACCGTCTGGCAGGAGATCTCCGGCGGCCTGGACGTGCTGGCGGTGGGCAAGCGGGAGATCAACACCCGCTCCTATGTCGGATCCTTCAACTTCCGCGGCGGCGACCAGCAGAAGAAGGTCGGCCAGCTCTCGGGCGGGGAGCGCAACCGCGTCCACCTGGCCAAGACGCTCACCACCGGCGGCAACCTGATCCTGCTCGACGAACCGACCAACGACCTGGACATCGAGACCCTGCAGAACCTCGAAGAGGCCCTGGAGGAATTCGCCGGCTGCGCCGTGATCATCTCCCACGACCGCTGGTTCCTGGACCGCCTGGCCACCCACATCCTAGCCTTCGAGGGTGACAGCCACGTGGAATGGTTCGAGGGCAACTTCGAGGCCTATGAGGACGACAAGAAGCGCCGCCTGGGCGCCGACAGCCTGATCCCCCACCGGCTGAAGTTCCAGAAGTTCGCGCGGTAGGAACGGTTCTAGCCGATCCGCGCGCCCAGCATGCTGATGCTGCCCAGGTCGACATGGTCGTTGAACAGGCTGACCGGTTCGCCGGGTTCGCTGGCGCCCAGGACGTAGAGCAGGGGCAGGTAGTGCTCGTCGACCGCCATGCCGGCCTCGGGGCCAAGCGCGCCGGGGTCGATGAGGGCGGCGTGGTCGCCGGCGACTAGACGGTCGCGCACCGCCTCGTGGAAGTGCTGGGCCCAGGCCAGGGGCTGGGCGTTCTCGGCGCGCACGGCGGCGCGCAGGTTGTGGACGACATCGCCGGAGCCGAGGATCAGCACGCCCTCGTCGCGCAGGGGCGCCAGGCGCCGGCCGATGTCGTAGTGGGCGGGCATCGGCTGGCTGAGGTCCATGGCCAGCTGCACCACCGGCACGTCGGCGTCGGGATACATGTGGGCCAGGACCGACCAGGTCCCGTGGTCCAGGCCCCAGTCCTGGTCGGCGCGCACCGCCGTCGGGGCCAGCAGCTCGGCGGCGCGGACGGCCAGCGCCGCGTCGCCCGGGGCGGGGTATCGCATGTCGAACAGCGGCTGCGGGAAGCCGCCGAAGTCGTGGATGGTCTTGGGCGCCGCCATGGCGGTGACCGCCGTCTCGTTCAGGCACCAGTGGGCGGAGATCGCCAGGATGGCCCTGGGGCGCGGCAGGCCGGCGGCCACCTTGCGCCAGACCTCGGCGGTGGGGCCGCCCAGGGCGTTCATGGGGCTGCCGTGGCCGACGAAGACGACGGGCATGCGGGAAGGCGTGTTCATACCTCCCATATGGCGCCGCCGCCTTCGGGTCCCAAGCGCGGTTCCTGAAACGCTGCGTCGCTCTGGGGGCAACGCCTAGACGTCGAAGGTCACGCCCTGGGCCAGGGGCAGGTCGCGGGAATAGTTCAGGGTGTTGGTGGCCCGGCGCATATAGGCCTTCCAGCTGTCGGAGCCCGCCTCGCGGCCACCGCCGGTCTCCTTCTCGCCGCCGAAGGCCCCGCCGATCTCCGCGCCCGAGGGGCCGATATTGACGTTGGCGATGCCGCAGTCGGAGCCCAGGTCGCTGATGAACAGCTCGGTCTCGCGCACGTCGTTGGAGAAGATCGAGGAGGCCAGGCCCGCCGCCGTGGCGTTCTGCAGGGCTATGGCGTCGGCTAGGTCGCGGTAGCGGACGACGTAGAGGATGGGGGCGAAGGTCTCGCGCAGCATGGGGCCGGTCTGGCTGGGCATCTCCACCAGGGCAGGGCGGACATAGACGCCGGGGCGGTCGACCCGCGCGCCGCCGTGGACGGTCCCGCCGCAGGCCTTGGCCTCGGCCAGGGCCGCCCGCATGCCGTCATAGGCGGCCTCGTCGATCAGCGGGCCCAGCAGGGTCCCGGCCTCGCGGGGGTCGCCCACCGGAACCGAGGCGTAGACGGCCTTCAGGCGGCCGATCAGGGCGTCGGCGACGTCCTCGTGCACGAACAGGCGGCGCAGGGTGGTGCAGCGCTGGCCCGCCGTGCCCATGGCCGAGAAGGCGACGCCCCGCAGGGTCAGCTCCAGGTCGGCGGAGGGCGCGACGATGGCGGCGTTATTGCCGCCCAGCTCCAGGATGGCGCGGGCGAAGCGGGCGGCCAGGACCGGGGCCACGGCCCGGCCCATGGCCGTGGAGCCGGTGGCCGACAGGATCGAGATCTTGGGGTGGGCGACGAGGGCCGCACCGACCTCGGCGCCGCCCTGGATCACCTGGGAGAGGTTTGCCGGCGCGTCGCCGAAGCGGGCGGCGGCCTTCAGGAAGATGGCCTGCACCGCCTCGGCGGTGAGGGGCGTCTTCTCCGAGGGCTTCCAGACCACGGGGTCGCCGCAGACCAGGGCGAGCGCCGCGTTCCAGCACCAGACGGCGACTGGGAAGTTGAAGGCCGAGATGACGCCGCAGACGCCGAGGGGGTGCCAGGTCTCCATCATCCGGTGGCCGGGGCGCTCGGTGGCGATGGTCAGGCCGTGGAGCTGGCGCGACAGGCCGGTGGCGAAGTCGCAGATGTCGATCATCTCCTGAACCTCGCCCAGGCCCTCGGAGGTGACCTTGCCGGCCTCCAGGGCCACCAGGCGGCCCAGGTGGTCCTTGGCGGCGCGCAGCTCCTCGCCGAACAGCCGGACCAGCTCGCCGCGGCGGGGGGCGGGGACCTTGCGCCAGTCGAGGAAGGCTGAGTGGGCGCGCTCGACGGCCGCGTCCACCTCGGCGGTCGTGTGGGCGCGCAGGGTGGCGAGGACCGCGCCATTGATGGGGGAGCGGGCCGGCAGATCGGCGCCTTCCAGGGCGGCCAGGTCGACGCCGAGCGCGCTCAGCGTGGTCATCAGGTCGTCGCGGACGGCGGGGAGGGGGCGGACGTGGACGTTCATGCTCGGAGCTCCTCAGGCGACGGCGGCGACCGGGGCGTCAGCCACGTGGTCGCCGGGCTGGCGGTAGGCCTTGCCGAAGCGGTTGGCCAGGAAGTCGGCGAGCGCGATCTCCTCCTGGCGGACATAGCCCTGTTGCGGCAGGCGCCCGGCGGCCAGCAGGTCCAGCACCGTGCAGATGCCCGCCGCCGTGGTGACCTGGATGGCGCTCCAGAAGCCCTTGCCGTGGTGCTCGCCCATGACCTTGCCGGCATAGCTCTCCTGCATCAGGCGGCCGCCGCGCCAGCCCGAGGCGGTGACGAAGAAGACCACCACGTCCTGCTCGGTGCCGGGCACAGCGCCCTCCAGAACATCCTTCAGCAGGTCGCGGCGGTGGCGCAGGTTGAGGTCGTTCAGCAGGGTGCGCATCAGGGCGCAGTGGCCGGGATAGCGGACCGATTTGTAGTTCAAATTCCGCGCCTTGCCGGCCAGAACCTCAGCCAGGGAGCCCAGGCCGCCGGAGGTGTTGAAGGCCTCGTAGGTGACGCCGTCGAGACTGAAGGTCTCCAGGCCCTCCAGGGCCGGGACCTCCCGCAACTCGCCCTCCACCAGGGCCTCGCAGGGCTCGCAGTACTCGTTGATCACGCCCTCGGTGGACCAGGTGAGATTGTAGCCCAGGGAGTTGGAGGGGTAGCGGGGCAGGGCGCCGACGCGGAGGCGCAGCTCCTCGACCCGGTCGAAGCCGCGGGCCAGCTCGGCGCCGGCGATGGAGATGAAGCCCGGCGCCAGGCCGCACTGGGGGATGAAGGCGCTCTTGGCGCCCTCGGCCAGGGCCTTGACCATCTTGGTGGTGGCGACGTCCTCGGTGAGGTCGAGATAGTGGCAGCCGACCCGGGCGGCGGCCTCGGCCACCACGCCGGTGAGGTGGAAGGGGGCGGCGGAGAGGACGGCGAAGGCGCCGGCCAGGGCGGCGTCCAGAGCCTGCGCGTCGGTGACGTCCAGCGCACATGTCGACAGCCGTGGATGGAGGATAACGGCCTGCAGGGCGGCCGACGAGCGGTCGATGAGGGTCACGGCGTAGTCGCCGCTCTCCACCAGCATCTGGGCGATGATGGAACCGATCTTGCCGCCGCCGATGACCACGATCTTGCGCATGACGTCTCTCCCCTTGCCAAGGCTTGACGGTGGGGCGTTTTCGGGGCGATTTGAACAGGCAGAGCGTCGGATATGCGTAGAAAGGTGGGCGATATGCCAAGTTCAGCCGACGATATGAAGCTGGACGCCCGGGACCTGGCCCTGGTCCGGCTGCTGGAGACCGACTCCCGGTTGCCCGCCTCGACCCTGGCCAAGCGGCTGGGGGTGTCGCGCACGACGGTGCAGACGCGCATTGACCGACTTGTGGCCGAGGGGGTGATCGCGGGGTTCACGATCCGCCTGGGAAATCCCTTGGAATCCAGGATCGTAAGGGGACATGTTCTGGTGACGGCCGCGCCCAAGGCCGCCCGACATATAGAGGCCACGCTGCGCGCCATGCCGCAGGTGGAGGCCCTGCACTCGGTGTCGGGGCCCTTCGACATGATCGTCCAGGTGGCCGCGGCCTCCATCGAGGAGCTGGACCGGGTGCTGGACGATATCGGCCTGATCGAGGGGGTCGAGCGGACCACCTCGTCGATCATCCTGTCGACGCGGATCCGACGGTAGCCACGATTTGCCTTGCCCTACGTCACGCGTTTAGGCCGAGTTGAGCTTCAACCGACGGAGACGGCCCCATGCTTCTGATCAGCGACACCGTGGAAGTCGGCGGCCCCAAGGGCCCCGCGCACCCGCCGAAATATCCGGTGAGCCCGGTGGAGCTGTGGAACCCCGAGGCCTTCACCAAGGGCCCGCCGATGGGCGCCTTCGCCGCCATGCGCCAGGCCTCCCCCATCGCCTGGAACCCCGAGCCCGAGGACCGGCCGGGCTTCTGGGCGGTGACCCGCTACGACGACGTCATGCGGGTCAACAGCGACTACGAGACCTTCTCCTCGCAGCGCGGCGGCATCCTGATGAGCCACCAGCGCTCGGAGATGCAGCTGGCCCGCGCCAGCCTCGACGCCATGATCAACATGGACGCGCCCTACCACATGCAGCTGCGCCGCGAGCACATGCCCTATTTCACCCCGGCCTATCTGCGCGGCCTGACCGATCGGGTGGAGGGCGAGGTGACCCGGCTGCTGGACGCCATGGCCAAGCAGGGCCGGGTGGACCTGGTGCAGAGCCTGTCGGCCCAGCTGCCGCTGTTCACCCTGTGCGAGATCCTCGGCGTGCCGCTAGAAGATCGCCCCAAGTTCCTGACCTGGATGCATTATCTGGAGCTGGCCAACTCCTTCGCCGCCGAGCGCGCCGGGGGCGGCGGCGGGCTGGAGGGGGCGGCGGCCGAGGTGCCGCCGGAGATGAAGGCCTTCCTCGACGCCTTCACCGCGGCCATCGCCGAGATGTTCGAATACGGCCGCCACATGCTGCACAAGCGCCGCCTGGACCCGCAGGCCGACCTGATGAGCGCCATCGCCAAGGCCCAGGTGGACGGCGACCTGCTGTCCGACGAGTACCTGGACGGCTCCTGGCTGCTGATCGTGTTCGCCGGCAACGACACCACCCGCAATACCATCTCCGGCTCGATGCAGCTGCTCAGCGACTTCCCCGAGGAGAAGGCCAAGCTGCTGGCCCGGCCCGAGCTGATACCCGGGGCGGTGAACGAGTTTATCCGCATGATCAGCCCGGTGATCTACATGCGCCGCACCGCCACCCGCGACGTCGACGTGGCCGGCCAGCAGATCGCCGAGGGGGAGAAGGTGATCATGTACTACGGCTCGGCCAACCGCGACGCCTCGGTCTTCCCCGATCCCGACCGCCTGGACGTGACCCGCGCCAACGCCGACAAGCACATCGCCTTCGGCTACGGCCCCCACACCTGCATCGGCAAGCGGGTGGCCCAGCTGCAGCTGGAGGCGGTCTACCGCCAGATGCTGGCCCGGTTCCCCGACATCCACCAGTCGGGCCCGATGGACGTGGCGCCGAACAACTTCGTCTATGCGATCCGGAGCCTGCCGGTTGAGTTCACGCCGGAGGGGTAGGGGGCGCCGCCCAACGGGCGGCGGCATCTTTAGCGATAACCTAAGATCCTCCCCCAGCGCGTCAGCGCGATGTGGGGGAGGTGGCGCGGACCGCAGGTCCGTGCCGGAGGGGGATCGCCGTAGGCGACACCTTCGGCTGCCAACAAGAGTCAAAGTCCCCGTCCTTGCGGCCGGGAGCTTTCCCAAAAAGGGGGCGCATCTGAGGTCGACCGACCCCGTTCGTGGGGTTCGTGGACAGCCGCCTCGCGCGCGTCGCGACCGAAAGATTTGGAACCACGAACCCCACGAACGGCGGGCCGGTCCCGAGCAATTACGCGATGTCACCGTATTGCTGCACTCGTCGCCAAGGATTCGGCGTTGTCCGGCGTATCGTGCTTAGATTAGCTAAACCGACTCGCTCGACGTAGTCGCAACCCGCGGCCAAGCAGGCCCTTTATGTTGCCCACCGCGACGCCTCTCGCCCTGGAATCCCTCGGCTGGTCCTCTTTCCAGGACCTTGCGGTGGCCTATGCCGAAGATTTGCTTGAGACGACCCTCGTGGTCTTCGGCAAGGCGCGGGATCTCGGCAGCGACGGGCAAGAGAGCCTATTCACCGTCGGCACAGAAGCGTCGGGGCGTCCGGTCGTTCAAGCCAAGCACACCTCGAGATTCGAACCACTCACCGCGAGCGGGTTTGCGGGCGAGCTGGAGAAACTGCCCGGCTTGGCGGCGCAGGGTTTTGGCGCATACCTCCTGATCACCAACCACCAAATCTCGGGAGACACTGCCGCCACGCTCGCCAAGCAGGCCCTAGCGGCAGGATTTGCGACCTTCGAGATTCACGGCCGTGACCAGCTTGAGCGCCGCATACGAGGGTCGGCGACGTTGCGGGCGATGGTTCCGAGGCTTTACGGCATCGGCGACCTCTCGCAGATTCTCGAAGGTCGCCTCATCGACCAGACCGAGGTGCTTCTTGCCGCCGCAAAACCCGATCTGGAGCGCTTCGTCGCCACCGACGCCTACCGCGCCAGCGTAAGGGCGTTGACCGACGAGGGGGTTATCGTCCTGCTGGGAGCGCCCGCCGCCGGCAAGAGCACTATCGCAAAGGCTTTGTCGGTGGCCGCCATCGATACTTTCGGTGCCACGCCGCTTATGTTGCCGTCTCTGGAACGCCTTGAGCAGCACTGGAATCCGCGCGAGCCGGCGCGGCTCTATTGGGTGGATGACCTGTTCGGCGCCACCCAAGCGCGGCCAATGGCAATCGACGACTTCAACCGCTTGACGCCCATCTTGAACGCGGCGCTGGCGCAAGGCTGTCGGTTCGTCTTCACCTCGCGGACCTACATCTGGCGGAGCGTCCGGGCGCAGCTAAAGCTGTCGGCGACCCCGCAACTCGACCGCGCCATCGTCGAGATTAAGGTTGAGGACTATTCGCCCCGCGACCGAGCCCAGATTCTCTACAACCACGTCAAACAGGGTGATCAGTCGCCAGCCTGGCGCAAGCGCTTCAAGCAGTGGGCGCCCAGAGTCGCAGAGCACCCACAATTCTCCCCTGAGGTCGCACGTCGGTTTGGGCTTGCCGCGTTCGCCGGCCACCTCGACCCCACCCTCCATGCGATCGACACCTTTGTCAGCAACCCCGGCAAATATCTGGAGGAGGTGATTGGCGGCCTGCCGTCGGCCGCCCAGGCCGCCCTTGCCCTGATCCTCATGTCCGGCGGTGCCGTGCCGATATCCGCCACACGTGATGAGCTGAATGCCCTTGTGTGCGAAGCCTACGGCGTATCGCCCACCGAGGTCGTGCGGGAGATGAAGGCGCTGGAAGATGCCTTCACCACGCGCGGCGTCGAGGACGAGGAGCCAGTTTGGCGCTTCCGCCATCCCACGATCGGCGAGGCAGTCGCAACCGTAGCCGCAGGCTCGCCGGCGCTACTCGACGTCTACCTCAAGGGCGCGAGCGTCCGCCGAATCCTCGAGGAAGCCGTGTGCGCAGGTGTAGAGATCGAAGGGGCGATCATCGAGATTGGCGCCAGCCGCTACGACGCTCTCATCACCCGCCTACAGGCCGGCCCATTTCTCGAAAGCCGTCTTTTACGGTGGTTCCTTATCGCAAAAGCGACCCCGGAGTTTAGGCGACGCTACTTCGGACAACCCGTCGCCTTTGACCACCCGCTGATCCGGTTCGACTGGGACACGCGCGCGCAGGTCCTGGCCATGCTGGCGGCCCTCAAGGACGACGATCTGCTTGAACCGGATTGCCTGGAACGCACCCGGAAACGGATTCGTGACGGCATCCTCCAGAATGGTGTGGCCGACTACCTGAGTGGTTGGAGCCGCACATTGGTGGGCCCGACGGAGTTCGACGAGCTTGTGGAAGCAGCGGTCGAACTCCTCCGTAACGGTGCCTCAGACTACCTCGACTATTGGACTCCCACAGGCGACGAGCGGCGTGAAAACTCACCCCATGACGCCTTCCGGGGACTGACCGATTTCGTCGAGCGGTTGGAAGAGGTCATCGATCCAGAGTTGGCCGCCGAGCTTTTGGAAACGATCAAGGAGCAGATTAACGAACGCGCTGAGTCTATCCAGTCCGAGCTCGACGAGGAAGATTCCTGGCATCGTCAAGAGGAAGAGTACTACCGCACTCAAAACCCAGCGTCTTCCGGTCGCCAGACGGCTCCGCCACGGGCGCCGAGAGCAGGGTTTGCAGACCAAAATCCTGCCTCTACTGCCGACATCTTTTCCGACATCGACGACTGAGGCGAGGGTCCTCTATGCCCCGGAGCTTTAATTTGTCCACCTTCGGCCGGGAGTTGGAGAAGCGCGGCGACCATCTTGAGGTCGCCCTGGCGATCCGCGACCAGGAGCACACGGTATCGCGGCTCGCAGACTTGAACCATGCCGCCGACCTGGTCGCATTGCTGACCCAGCTCGAGGAGAACAAGGAGCGCCTGCGGGAGGAACGCTCGGCATGGGACGATTTCGTGAACGCCCAAGCCGCTGTTTTGGCGCACGCGGTTGTTCTCTACGTGCGCGCCGCGGCTCCCGGCGATCAGGGACGCAAGCTGAACTTCCGAGTCGAAGAAGTCCTCACTGGGGCGGCGCTCAGGATCCACGCGTCGCTAAAGGCCGCGCGTGACACCGCGCTGGCCCACTTTGACGGGCCGGAACGCCAGGACTGGCACGCCGATTGCCTCGTCATGATCAAACATGAGAACGGCGACTGGCACTACGGTTCGACTTTCTCTCGGGGCGGCTACCGCAGCACCACCCATAAGGATCTGAAGCTGGTGCTCGATGAGCTCATCCCCTGGGTCGACAATTTCTCCACTGCCGGCATGGATGCGCTGAACACTAGGCTACAGCAGGCGATTGCGGACGATCCTTCGCTAGATCATCTGATCGAGGCAAATCCGTTCGACGACAAGGCGTTCTATGGTGGCTCGCCGGAAGGCGAAGCGGCCACGAGGGCCATGCTGGGGGGCGGCATTGGGAACCACGTCTGGCACTCTAGTATGTCGAGTTCGTCCGAGGCTTGAAGCGAAGCCTGCGTTGGCCGGGAATTACGGTGACACTGTATGAAAGGGCAGGCTCAGACCTCGTTCGCATTGGGCTAAGCTTGGCCCTACTAGGGCGGCGTTGGCGCCGATTCTATTTCATCCAGTGTCACCGTAACTTCCGCTCATGGCGCATCAATGACGTCAGCGGTTCGACCGCTCGGATCGACCTTCGGAGCCTTCGTGACTCAGATCCACTCGACCTTCGTAACCTCGTACGCATTCAGGCCGCCGGGACTTTTCACCTCGACGAGGTCACCGCTCTCCTTGCCGATCATCGCGCGGGCGATGGGGGAGGTGATCGAAATGCGGCCCTGCTTCACGTCGGCCTCATGCTCGCCCACGATCTGGTAGCGGGCCTGTAGCTCCGTATTCTGGTCGATGACGGAGATGGTGGCGCCGAACTTGATCCGGGTTCCGGACAGCTTGCTGACGTCGATGACCTGCGCGCGCGCCATCATGTCGCCGATCTGAACGATCTGTCCTTCGATCCACCCCTGCCGATCCTTCGCGGAATGGTACTCGGCGTTCTCCTTCAGGTCGCCGTGGAGGCGCGCCTCCCCGATCGCGACGGTCACGGCGGGCCGCTCGATGGTCTTGAGCCGCTTCAAGTCTTCGTCCAGGGCGCGAAAGCCCTGAACCGTCATAGGCACTTTATCCATGGCCATTGGTGACTCGGTTCGCTCTAGGGGAAATTGGGTGGACACGGACGGCAGGCGCAGACGTCCGCGACGGGGTGGGGATGCGGCGTCGTCGATGGCCGCCTCCAGTTAGCACGACTATCGCCGGGATTGGGCCGCCGATGTCTCAGCCCAAACGCCGGCTCTGCCCACAGACGCCAACGTCCGCTCCTGGCGCCGAGCGGACGAATTCTTGCTGAAGCCGTGGCGCCTAGCCCGAGATCAGCCAGCCAACGGGTAAGGTTGAGGCGCTTACGCCCACCAGGATCATCTGAGTTCCTTCGAGCTCGATGACCGTATCGGCTCCGACCTGGCGCAGCACGTAGGGCGTGCCGGCCTGCTCGAATTTCACCCGATCGCCCTCCGCGACAGAGAAATCCAGCACCCGATCGACGCCGGCCCCGGCGAAGGTATGAAAGATGTCCCGCCCTGTGCCGCCCGAAAGGGTGTCGTCGCCCCGGTCGCCGGAGAGAAAGTCAGCGCCCTCTCCCCCCTGAAGCTCATCGTTGTTCTGTCCCCCGCGGAGAAGATCGTCGCCATACGAGCCGATCAGGGTGTCATCACCCATATTGCCGAAGATGAGATCACCGGTAACGCCGAAGTTGTTCGGCCCGTCACCATATAGAAGATCGTTCCCCTGGCCGCCGACGACCCAGTCATATCCGTGCCCACCGTAGAGGGTGTCGTCGCCCATATTTCCGTGCAGGTCGTCGAAGCCAGCTTCGCCCAATAGCCGATCGTTGCCTGCGCCGCCGCGCTGAAAATCGTCCCAGACCGTTCCCGTAACGGTGTCGTTCCCGCCACCCGCGACAATGGAGCGGCCGGCGAGATCATCGTCGCCCTCGGTGATGGCGCCAGGCAGGTCCACCCGAACGCGGATCTGGGCCCAGCCTGGGGTGGTGTTCGGGCTCCACAGGGCGTTGATGAAGTAGAGGCCGGTGTAGGGCGCCACAAAACCCGACAAGTCCTGGACAGAGGACTGATAGCTCTGCGCCAGGCTCGCGCCGTTCTGGTCGTAAAGAACCAGCCCTCCAGGTCGCAAAGAGAGATTTTCGTTCAAGATCTCGATCTTGGATCCGGCCGTTAGCTGAATCGCGAAGATGTCGCTCGCGCCGATATTGGACTGGGGGCGAAACGCAGCGCTCAGATCCCAAGGGCCGCTGACGTCGGGCGCCGGCTGCAGCGTTATCGCGGTCTCGCGAAGTGAGAGCGGCAGCGCCGTGGCGATGGTGATTGAGTAGCTCATTACGCGCCCCGAACTTGAATGCGCCACAACCTACACGAGCTTGGCCCGCTGACTAGGTTGTTCCCGACTGGGTTACGGCTTGGTCGGAACTTGAAGGTCCGCTGCTGGGCGTTGAGCCAGAGTCGGACCATGGCGCAATGCCGTCGCCGCCCCCGCTGGCATCACCGCCGCCACAGCCAGCGTCGCCAGCCGCCCGCGCGGGCTGGAGGCTTGCCCCTCGCCGGGCAGGGCCTCATCTTTCCCTCAGCACGGAGGAGGCAGGCCATGAGCGAGGCGGTCGGTCCTGGGGACCTGGTCATCTGCGTCAATGTCGCCCCGAACCATGCCACGGGACGGCCGACGCCCCTGGTCGCCGGGGAGAGCTACCGCGTCTTCGCGGTCATGGAATTCGCCTGCCCCTGCGGACGCTCCGACGCCCTGCTGGATGTCGGGGTCGATTTCGCGTGGTGTCAGACGCGTTTCCGACTTCTGCCCAAGCCAAAGGCCCAGACCCGGACGCGGCGCGTTTCGGCGCCCAGGGAGGTGGAGCCGGTCGGGTGAACAGCCGGCTACGGATTCGGCGGGCCGTCGGCCGGGGTCACCCCGCCTCCAGCTCGATCACCCTCACCCCGCGCAGGGCCGGCGAGGTCATGGCGAGCAGCGGCCCGAGCGCCAGGCCGGCGGCGGCGATGAACAGGGTCTCGCGGATGCCGATCAGGCCGCCCAGGGCGCCGCCGACCAGGGCGCCGATCAGCATGGTTCCGCCGGAGGCGGCCTGGAAGGCGCCGGCGGCGCGGCCGAGGGTGTCCGGGGCCAGGACGGTCTGGCGCAGGGACGACGACAGCACGCCGTAGGCGACGCCGGTGGAATCACCGAGCAGCTGGGAGACGATCAGCATCGCCATGCCGGCGACCGGGGCGGCCGGCGAGAACGGGATCAGCAGGGCCGAGCCCGCCGAGGCCAGGCCGAGGGTCAGGATGGCGGGGCCGGCGCCCAGGCGTCGGGCGAGGGGGGCGACCAGGCCAGCTCCGGCCAAGGCGCCGATCCCGCCGCAGGCCACGGTGAGCCCCAGCATGGCGGGGCTGAGGCCCAGGGTGCGCAAAGCAAAGACCAGGTAGAGGGCCGCGAAGCCGCCGCCGAACAGGCCGTTGCACAGGGCGATCAGCAGCAGGGGCCGCACCCGGGGCTCGGCCCAGGCGGCGCGGAAGCCCTGGGTCAGGTCGCGGGCCCAGTGCTGGGGCGCGACGGGCTCCGGGTCGGGCTCGACCTTGGCGATGCGGGACAGGAAGAGGGCCGAGACCAGGTAGGTGGCGGCGTTGACGGCGATGGCGAAGGGGGCGCTCAACCATTGGAACAGGAAGCCCGCCAGGGCCGGTCCCCCCATCTCGGCGACCGACTCGGTGGCCGAGAGCTTGGAATTGCCGTCCACCAGGCGCGCCGGGCCAATCAGGCCGGGCAGATAGGCGTGGTCGGCCATGTCGAAGAGCACGCTGGCGCCGCCCACCAGGATGGCGGCGGCGAAGACCTGCCAGAGGCTCAGCAGGTGAAACCAGGCGGCGATGGGGAGGGTGATCAGCACCCCGGCGCGCACCAGGTCGGCGCCGATCAGGATCGGGCGGCGATGGCGGCGATCGACGAAGCCGCCGCCGGCCAGGCCCACCAGGACGGCCGGGCCATAGGAGAGGGCGGCCAGGACGCCGAGGACGGCGGGGCCGGCGCCCAGGGCCAGAATCGCCGTCATCGGCAGACCCTCGCGGGTGATGCGGGCGCCGAAGCTGGAGACGGCCTGGGCCGCCCACAGCTTCATGAAGTCGGGCTCGCCGGTGAGGGCGCCGGGCTTGGTCATGAGAGGTGGTCCGTCGAGGAGGCTCGGCCGCGCGGGGCCGTGATCCCGCGGGGTGGCGCGGGCGCTTGGGGCGAGCGCGATATTTGTAAGCCGCCTCGATCGCTCGCCTGGGCTCAGGGTGGCTGGGCGGGAGCGTGAGGTCAAGCTTGGCGCGAGGGGCCGGTCCTGGGCTAAGAGGCGGGACACGATTTGTGAGCCCCAGAGATTCCATGACCCAGCGCCTCGTTCCCCTCGTCGCGGCCCTGCTTTGCCTCGCCGGCTCGGCCCAGGCCCAGTCGAGCCAGACCACGCGGTCGACCACCACCACCACGACCTCCCCGGACGGGCGCACCACCACCACGGTGACCAAGAGCACATCGGTGGGGACCAGTGTCTCGGTGGACGAGGAGAAGCTGGGGGCGGCCCTGGCCGGGGCCCTGATCGACCGGATGGACCCCGAGGAGGCGCGGCTGAGGCGGCTGGCCGAACCGGCGCGGACGCAGGACGCCTTCGGATCCTGGCGGGTGCGCGACGGCGGGCGCGACGCCCAGGACTGCCGCTTCGAGATGGGGGAGAAGGCCGGCTTCCTGGGGGTGCGGCCGGCGACGGCCACCGCCTGCCCGCGGCGGCTGGCCAACCTCGCCAAGTGGCGGGTGCAGACGGGCGAGCTGGTCTTCTACAGCGCCGCCGGCCAGGAGCTGAAGCGGCTGCGCTATGTCGAGGGGCGGTTCATCGGCGGCGGGGTGGAGATGGTGCGGGACTAGGTGTCGTCGCCGGTGACGGAGGGCTTGCGGAGGATCTTGCCGGTGAGGGGGATGGCGGCGGCCACGGTGTTGGAGATGGTCCCGTACTTCCGCACATTGGTGTGCAGGAGGTCCAGCCGGTGGTCGCTCTCGTCGGTGTCGACGATGAGTTCGTAGTCGATGGAGACCATCTTCGGCGGACTGTCCTGGCGCTCGCCGTGCAGACGCACCTCGACGCCGCGCAGGTCGAAGGCCAGCAGGGGCGTGACCCGTTCGACGCCCTTGATCATGCAAGCGGCGATGGAGGCCAGGAACAGCTCGGCCGGGTTGAAGGCGTCCGGCCGGCCCTTCACGTCGGTGTCGAGGACGATCTGAGCGTCCTTCGTCGTCGCCAGGCCGCCATGGGCGTCGACCCGGCGCGCTTCGACCCGATATTCCAGCATGGGGCGGTCTTTCGATGGGCGCGGCGCGATGGCGTCGCTGCGCGCCTTGCTAGATCCCCGCAGGCGCCGACGCCCTGAGCCAGATCAAAGGTGCGGTTTGGGGCTGGCTCACGCCAAAAGGCCCCCCGGCGCGAGCCGGAGGGCCTGGCGGTTCTCGGCGCCGTGGGCTGTGGCGGCGCGTCTGACCTAGATGTCCGTGCCGGGGATCGGCGCGGTGATCCCGGGGCCGCCGGGGCGGCGATCGCGTTCGGCCTCGAGGCTGTCGTCGCGGCCGTCCTGGTTCAGGAAGGACCGGCTCTCGCCATAGCGCTGGCGCTCGCGGACGACCTCGTCGGCGGTGTAGGGGGCGGCCGCCTGATCGAAGCTGTTCCAGCCGGCCGAGCGATAGTCCTGGCCCCGCGTCAGGGCGTCGACGCCGTGGTGATGCTGGAGGATCTGTTCGATCCGCGCGGTCTCGTCGTCCTTGGTCTTGACGCTCACCAGGGTGCCGCCGCGGCGGACGCCCTCGGCATAGACGTGGGCGTCCTCGTCGGAATGCCCGGCGTCCTTGAGCGCGCCCAGCACGCCGCCCGCGGCCGCGCCCGTCGCCGCTCCAGCGGCGGCGCCGACCACGGTGGCCACCAGCCAGCCGGCGGCGACCACGGGTCCGAGGCCGGGAATGGCTAGCATGCCCAGGCCGGCGAGCAGACCGCCGCCCGCGCCGATCAGACCGCCGGTGGTGGCGCCCTGGGCCGCGCCTTCGGCGGTTTCATTGTCGCCGTCCACGTGGGCGGTGTCGTGGCGATGGCCGTCGTGCCAGTTGTCGGCGTTGCTGGCCACCAGGCTGATGTCGTGGTGGGACACGCCGGCCTGCTCCAGCTCGGAGACGGCGGTCATGGCTTCGGTATGGGTGTTGAACAGGCGGGAAACGGTGCGGCTCATGGTGAACTCCTGAAACTTGAGGGTTAGCGGGCGGTGACGGCGCCCTTGAAGTCGAGCGAGACGTCCATCGTCTTGCCGTCCTTCTTGGCCTTGGCGGTCCAGAGGCCGTCGGCGCTCTTGGCCAGGCCGGTGACGTCGGTGTAGCCGGCGTTCTCGATGTGGCCCTTGGCCTGGCCCTCGGTGAAGGAGTTGGAGGCCGCCTCGGGCATGGCGTCGGAGGTGGTGGCCCCGGTGTCGACCGCGTCGTTGGCGGTGGGCGGGGAGACCGCGCCGCCGGGCGCCGCGGCGCTGGCGCTGGCGTCGGCCGCGGCGTTGCTGGTGTCGGCCGCGGTTTCAGAGGCCGGCTTGGAGCAGGCCCCCAGCAGGGCCAGGGTGAGGGCGGCGCCGGTCAGGGCGCCCAGGGCGGTTCGCATCGCAGTTCTCCGGAGATTGAGCCTGACCAGCGCCTCGCACCCGGTATTCGTTCCGACAGCCCCGCTTAGAAAATCGCAGGCGGGCGCCGGGCGGGCCGCCTCACCGCAGTAGGGTCTCGATCACCCGGGCCACGCCGTCCTCCTCGTTGGTGTGGGTGGTCTCCCGGGCGGCGGCCAGGACGTCGGCATGGGCGTTGGCGACGGCGACGCCGCGGCCGGCCAGGGTGAGCATGGGGATGTCGTTGGGCATGTCGCCGAAGGCGATGATCTCGACGCCGAGGTCCTGGCCCAGATGCAGCAGGCCGCTGGCCTTGGAGACCCCCAGCGCGCCGAACTCCACGAAGGGGGCGCCGGAATGGGTGACGGCGACCCGGTCGCCGGCCAGGGACGCGATCAGGGCGTGCAGGTCGTCGATCCCGTGGACCGGATGGTGGACCAGGATCTTGATCAGGTCCTCGTCGCAGAGGCTGTGGACGGGGTCCACCCGGGGCTCGTGGTGGTGGACGAAGCCGTCGAACATGGCGGTGGGGAAGGCGTCCTCGCGGCCGACCTTGTGTCCGTGCTCGGTGGCGAAGCTGAATCCGGGATCGGACCGGCGCAGCTCGCCGATCAGCTCCAGGGCCACGGCCGTGGGCAGGGTCTCCTGGCGCATCACCCGGTCCTCTGCGACGTCATAGAGCAGGGCGCCGTTGGAGCAGACGGCCAGGCCGGTGATCCCCAGGTCGTGGGCGATGGCGTGCAGATCCCGCGGCGGCCGGGCGGTGACGAAGACCACGGGCAGGCCGGCCTCACGGGCGTTCCCCAGCGCCTTGCGGGTGCGTTCGGAAATGGAGCCGTCCCGGCGCAGCAGGGTGCCGTCGAGGTCGGTGGCGATGAGGCGGATCATGGCCGCGTTCTCGGCCTTGCCCGTGGGACGGTCAAGCCGGGCGGGGTGTCGCGCGAGGATAGCCCCACCACAGGGTCGAGCTGATCTCGAAGGCCACCTGGCCGTCCCGGGCGTAGGGGGCGACGACAGCGCGCAGGTCGGCGTCGAAGGCGGCGGCCAGGTCGCCCATCTTGGCGCGGGCCCAGGTGGCCCGCGAGTGCTCGGCCTCGATGAGGTCGTCCACCGACTGGGTCATGGGGGCGGTGAAGGTCTCGGTGGCGGCGACGTCGAACCAGGGCTGGTGGCCGGTGAGGCGGGCCTGGTGGTCTCCGCCGTTCCACTGGCCGCCCAGCTTGCCGACCCAGGCCTTGATCACCTCCTGCCAGGCGCCGATCCAGGGCGCCTGGGCCGGGCCGTCGCCGCCGAGGATGGCCATGACGCCGTCCGGGGCGATGGCGGCCGCCAGCCTCGGGAAGAGGCGCGGGGCGTCCATCCAGTGGATGCTGGCGCCGGCGGTGATCAGGTCGATGGACGGCGGCAGGGGGACGTCCTCGGCGAAGGCCGGCGTCCAGGCGATGTTGGGATTGGCGCCGGCGTCCAGGTCGCGGGCCAGGCGCAGCATGGCGGCGGAGGGATCGACCGCGAGGATCTCGTCGAAATGCGGGGCGAGGCCGAGGGTCAGCTTGCCCGGACCGCAACCGAGGTCGAGCAGGCGCGCGCGGCCGGGGGTGAGGGCCAGCAGACGCTCGAAGAGGGCGGGCGGATAGGGGGTGCGGTGGACATAGGCCGCCACGACGCCCTCGTCCTCGAACTCCGCCCCGGTGTTGTCGGCGATTGCGGCTGCGGGCATGAGAGCCTCCCCTGGCGTCGACCCAGGATTGTGCCTCGCCGGCGTGATGGCAAGAGCGCCCGGGCCCGGTAAGGTCCCCCCATGTGCGACACCCTGGTAGCCCTGGCCTCCGAGACCCCGCGCGGGGCGCTGCTGTTCGGCAAGAACAGCGACCGGGAGCGCAACGAGGCCCAGGTGCTGGAGATGCACGCCGCCCGGCGGGGCCTTGGGGATCTGAAGCTCACCTACATCACGATCCCGGAGGTCGCGCAGACCCACGCCACCCTGATCAGCCGGCCCTGCTGGATGTGGGGCGCGGAGATGGGGGCCAACGAGCACGGGGTGGTGATCGGCAACGAGGCCCTGCACGCGCGCGTTCCGGCCCAGCGCCGGCGGGCGCTCACCGGCATGGACCTGGTGCGGCTGGGGCTGGAGCGGGGGGCGAGCGCGGCCCAGGCTCTGGCGGTGATCATCGCCCTGCTGGAGCGCCACGGCCAGGGGGGCGACTGCGGGCACCTGGGGCGGTTCTACTATCACAACGGCTTCATCATCGCCGACGCCACCGAGGCCTATGTGCTGGAGACGGTGGGGCGCGACTGGGTGGTGGAGACCGTCGCCGGGCGCCGGGCGCTGTCCAACGCCTATTCGATCGCGGCGGGCTGGTCGGACATCAGCCCGGGCCTGGCGGCGCGGGGGGCGGGGCGGTTCGACGTGGCCGCCCAGCTGATCGACGAGGCCCGCGACGCGGTAAGCTTCGGGCGCGGGCGCTGCGCGCGGGGCCAGGAGCTGCTGGCCCGGGCCGACGATGACCTGACGCCGGCCGCCATGCGGGCGATCCTGCGCGACCACGGCGAGGCGGCCGACTGGAGTCCGGCCAACACCGTGGGGCGGACGATCTGCATGCACGCCGCGCAGGGGCCGCGCCGCAGTCAGTCGGTGGCCTCCATGGTCTCGGAGGTGGGCGCCGAGCGGGCGGTCCACTGGGTGACGGCCACCTCCGCGCCCTGCACGAGCCTGTTCAAGCCGGTGCTGTTCGAGGCGGGACCGCCGCCGGTGGGGCCCGCGCCCTCCGACACCTATGACGGGGAAAGCCTGTGGTGGCGGCACGAACGGCTGCACCGGACCCTGCTGGCCGACCACGCCGCCGGCATGGCGCTCATCGCGGCCGAGCGGGACGCCCTGGAGGCGCGGTTCCAGGCGCGGATCGACGCGGCCGACGATCTCGCCGCGGCGGTGGCCGACTGCTGGCGGCAGGCGGCGCAGGCCGAGGCGCGGTGGGCGGCGGCGCTGGCGCCTGCCTCGCTGGGCGGCTCGGCCTATGGTCGGAGCTGGGCGCGGCTCAATCAGGTGGCGGGGCTGCCGCGGACGTGATCTCGTGAGGCCAGGAGGACCCGACCATGAGCGCCGACTTCGGAGACAATCGCCCCGACCTTTCGGCCTACTGGATGCCGTTCACCGCCAACCGGCAGTTCAAGGCCGAGCCGCGGCTGCTGAGCCAGGCCAGCGGCATGTACTACCGCACGCCCGAGGGCCAGCCGGTGCTGGACGGGACCTCGGGCCTCTGGTGCGTCAACGCCGGCCATGGGCGGGCCGAGATCGCCGACGCCGTCCACCGCCAGCTGATGACCCTGGACTACGCCCCCTCCTTCCAGATGGGCCACCCGATCGCCTTTGAGTTCGCGCAGAAGCTGACCGCCCTCGCGCCGCCGGGGA
The DNA here is from genome assembly GCA_040388315.1 of Pseudomonadota bacterium. Lineage (GTDB taxonomy): Bacteria > Pseudomonadota > Alphaproteobacteria > Caulobacterales > Caulobacteraceae > Phenylobacterium. Next base: position 116,624 of record JAZKBZ010000027.1, read on the forward strand.
TGGATCGGGTCTTCTTCACCAATTCCGGGTCGGAGTCGGTCGACACGGCGCTGAAGATCGCCATGGCCTATCACCGGGCCCGCGGGGAGGGGCAGAGGACCCGGCTGGTGGGCCGGGAGAAGGGCTATCACGGGGTCGGGTTCGGCGGGATCTCGGTGGGGGGGCTGGTGAACAACCGCCGCACCTTCGTGACCCTGCCGGCCGACCATCTGCCGCACACCTACGACCTGGCGCGCAACGCCTTTTCGCGAGGGCTTCCGGCGCACGGGGCGGAGCTGGCCGATGAACTGGAGGCGATCGTCGCCCTGCATGGGGCGGAAACCATCGCCGCGGTGATCGTCGAGCCGGTGGCCGGCTCGGCCGGGGTGCTGCCGCCGCCGGTGGGATACCTCGAGCGGCTGCGGGAGATCTGCGACCGGCACGGCATCCTGCTGATCTTCGACGAGGTGATCACCGGGTTTGGGCGGGTCGGCGCGCCCTTCGCGGCCCAGGCCTTCGGGGTGACGCCGGACATCATGACCACGGCCAAGGGCCTGACCAACGGGGTCCTGCCCATGGGGGCGGTGTTCGCCAGCCGGGCGGTGCACGACGCGGTGGTGGCGGGGCCGCCGGGGGCCATCGAGTTCTTCCACGGCTACACCTATTCCGGCCATCCCGTGGCCTGCGCCGCGGGCCTGGCGGTGCTGGAGATCTATGCCCGCGAGGACCTGTTCGCCCGCACGGCGCTGATCGCGCCGCTGTGGGAGGCGGCGGTCCATGGCCTGGCGTCCTGCCCCCACGTCATCGACATCCGCAATATCGGCCTGATGGCGGCCATCGAGCTGGCCCCGCGCGACGGGGCGCCGGGGGCGCGGGGCTATGAGGTGCTGGGCAGGGCCCTGAAGGCCGGCCTGCTGGTCCGCGCCACGGCCGACACGATCGCGCTCTCGCCGCCGCTGATCATCAGCGAGGCGGAGATCGGTCAGCTGACGGAGATCCTGGGCGCCGTGCTGGCGGGGATCGACTGAGGGCGGCTATAGAGGACGACGCCTCCGGAGAACCCCATGCCGCACACCCTGCTGATCTCCCACCCGATGCTGTCGCCGATGCAGGCGGGGCTGGAGGCCCAGGGCTATCGCGTGCTGCGGCGCTGGGAGATGGGGGCGGAGGACGCAGCCGGCGTGGAGGCCATCGTCCATGCCGGCGAGATCGTGCTGGCGCCGGAGTTCCTGGAGAGCCTGCCGAGCCTGAAGCTGATCGCCAATGTCAGCGTCGGCTATGACGGGGTGGACGTGCCCTGGTGCCGGGGGCGCGGGATCGAGGTCACCCACGCCGACGGGCTGAACGCCGAGGACGTGGCCGACCATGCCCTGGGCCTGCTGATCGGCGCCTGGCGCAACATCGTGGCCGGGGACCAGATGGTCCGGGCCGGGCGCTGGAACAACGCCGACCGCATGGGGCCGCGCCCGGGGCTGAAGGGCCGCAAGGTGGGGATCATGGGGCTGGGCCACATCGGGGCGGCCGTCGCCAGGAGGGTGGAGGCCTTCGGCATGGTGGTGAGCTGGTGGGGGCCGAACCCCAAGCCCGACGCCGCCTGGCCCCGCGCGCAGAGCCTGCTGGCCCTGGCGGAGGGCAGCGACATCCTGGTGGTGGCCTGCCGGGCCGACGCCACCAACCGGCAGGCGGTGAACGCCCAGGTCATCGAGGCGGTGGGCCCGCGCGGCATGATCGTCAATGTCGCCCGCGGCTCCATCATCGACGAGGACGCCCTGATCGCCGCCCTCAAGGACGGCCGGCTGGGCCGCGCGGCCCTGGACGTGTTCGCCCACGAGCCGACCCCGGCCGAGCGCTGGGCCGACGTGCCCGGCGCCGTGCTGACGCCCCACAGCGCGGGCGGGACGGTGGATTCCCTGCCCAACATGATCGCCCAGACCTTCGAGAACCTGCGCCGCCACTTCGCCGGCGAGCCGCTGCTGAGCCCGGTTTCCGCCTAGAGCCAGGAGTCCAAGACCATGGCCAAAGTGCTTGGAATTGGTGGTGTTTTCTTCAAGACCTCAGACCCGGCGGCCCTGGCCGCCTGGTATGATCGCGTGCTGGGGTTCGGCGGCGGCGAGTGGTCCGGCGCCATGTGGCCGCACGGGGATCGAGGCTACACGATCTGGTCGCCGTTCAAGGCCGACACCACATATTTCTCGCCCTCGACCGCGCCGTTCATGATCAATTTCATTGTCGACGATCTTGATGGGGTGCTGGCGCGGGCCGCCGCCGAGGGCGTCCACCCCACCGGCCGCGACGACGCCGATCCCAACGGGCGCTTCGCCTGGCTGATGGATCCGGCAGGGCTGAAGATCGAGCTTTGGGAGCCCGCGGAGACCCCTCCCGAGACTTGACATAAAGACATAAAGATATCTTTATGTGCCCATGAGTCTCTCGGCGATCCAGGCTGTGGAAGTGTTGCGCGCGGCGGGCGAGCCGACGCGCCTACGCATCCTCGCCCTGCTGTCCCACGAGGAGCTGGCGGTGCTGGAACTCTGCAAGGTTCTGGACCAGAGTCAGCCGCGAGTCTCCCGCCATCTGAAACTGCTGGCCGAGGCCGGCCTGGTGGAGCGGTTCCCCGACGGGGCCTGGGTCTTCTACCGGCTGGTGGCCGGCGGCCTGGCCCGGCGGCTGGCCGACGAGACCCTGGCCAGCGTCGATCCCGCCGACCCGATCCTGCTGCGCGACGCCGAGCGGTTGCAGGCCGTGCGCGCCGAGCGCTCGGCCGAGGCCGGGGAGTACTTCGCCCGCAACGCCGCCCGCTGGGACGAGATCCGCTCGCTCTATGTTTCGGAGACCGCCGTCGAGGCCGCGGTGCTGAAGGTGGCCGGCCCCGGCCCCTTCAAGCGGCTGGTGGACTTAGGCAGCGGCACCGGCCGCATGCTGACCCTGCTCGGCCCCCACGCCGAGGCCGCCGTGGGGCTCGATCTCTCCCAGCAGATGCTGAACATCGCGCGGCGCCACGTGGCCGACGCCGGCCTGGAGCGCTGCGAGCTGCGCCACGGCGACATCTTCGGCACCCGGCTGCCAGGCAAGAGCGCCGACTTGGTGGTGGTCCACCAGGTGCTGCACTATCTGGGGGACCCTGCCGCCGCCGTGCGCGAGGCCGCCCGCCTGGTGGCCGAGGGCGGCCGGCTGATCATCGTCGACTTCGCCCCCCACACCCTGGAATTCCTGCGCGAGCAGCACCAGCACCGCCGCCTGGGCTTCGCCGAGAGCGAGATGGAACGCTGGCTGAACGAGGCGGGCCTGACCAAGGTCCATGCCTCCGCCCTGCCGCCCGCCCGGGGCGAGGGGCTCACCGTCAAGATCTGGACCGCCGAGCGCGTCCGCCAAGCCGAGAGGAGCGCCGCATGAGCCCGCTAGAGACCGCGCTGGGTCCCATCGCCCGCGCCGGGGCGGGCCTGGCCAAGCGGCCCTCCGTCTCCTTCGAGTTCTCGCCGCCCAAGACGCCGGAGGCCGAGGAGAGCCTGTGGGAGGCGATCCGCCGGCTGGAGCCGCTGAACCCGTCCTTCGTCTCGGTGACCTATGGCGCCGGCGGCTCGACGCGGGACCGCACCCACCGGACCGTGGTGCGGATCCTCAACGAGACCGGCCTCAAGCCCGCCGCCCACCTGACCTGCGTGGAGGCCAGCCGCGAGGAGGTGGACGAGGTGGTGCAGGGCTACTGGGACGCCGGCATCCGCCACATCGTGGCCATCCGCGGCGACCCGCCCGGCAAGATCGGCGGGGTCTATACGCCTCGCGCCGACGGCTACGCCAACGCCACCGAGCTGACCGCCGGGATCAAGGCGATCGGCGACCTCGAGGTCAGCGTCAGCGTCTATCCGCAGGGCTATCCCGGCAACACCATCGACCACGACATCGACGTCCTGAAGGCCAAGATCGACGCGGGGGCGACCCGGGCCATCTCGCAGTTCTTCTACGACATCGACGGCTATCTGCGGTTCATGGACAAGGTCCGCGCGGCCGGGGTGACCATCCCGATCTCGCCCGGGATCATGCCGGTGAGCAGCTTCAAGGGCCTGAAGAAGATGGCCGGGCCGGTGGGGATCACGCTGCCCGACTGGCTGGGCAACTTGTTCGAAGGTCTGGATGACGATCCGGAGACGCGAAAACTGATTTCGGCCTCGGTCGCGGCAGAAATGTGTGCCCGTTTGACTGAAGAAGGTTATTCGGACTTCCAGTTTTATACATTGAATCGTCCAGATCTTGTTTACGCGATCTGTCGCGTGCTGGGGATCCGGGAAGAGCCGAAGGAGATCGCCGCATGAGCGCGCGCTCGGAACGAATTGAAAAACTGAAGCAAATCTCGCGCGAGCGGGTGCTGATCCTGGACGGCTCCTGGGGGGTGATGTTCCAGAAGCGGGGGCTGGACGAGGCCGACTACCGGGGCGAGCGGTTCAAGGACCATCCGGGCCAGCTGAAGGGCAACAACGACATCCTGTGCCTGACCCGGCCGGATATCGTCGGCGAGCTGCACGACGCCTATTATGCCGCCGGCGCCGACATCAGCGAGACCAACACCTTCTCGGCCACCACCATCGCCCAGGCCGACTACGAGCTGCAGGACGCGGTGCGCGACATCAACCTGGAGGGCGCCCGCATCGCCCGGGCCCGGGCCGACGCCTGGACCGCCAAGGAGCCGCACAAGCCCAGGTTCGTGGCCGGCTCCGTGGGGCCGCTCAACAAGATGCTGTCGATGTCCTCCGACGTGAACGATCCGGGCGCGCGGCTGGTGACCTTCGACGAGGTCTACCAGGCCTATCGCGAGCAGATGATCGCCCTGCACGAGGGTGGGGTGGACCTCTATCTGATCGAGACCATCACCGACACGCTCAACTGCAAGGCCGCCATCAAGGCGATCCTGGACATGGAGGACGAGGGCTACGAGCCCCTGCCGATCTGGATCTCCGGGACCATCACCGACCGCTCTGGTCGGACCCTGTCGGGCCAGACGGTGGAGGCCTTCTGGAACTCGGTGAAGCACGCCAAGCCCTTCGCCATCGGGCTCAACTGCGCGCTCGGCGCCGACCTGATGCGGCCCCACATCGCCGAGCTTTCCCGCGTGGCCGACACCCTGGTGAGCGCCTATCCCAACGCCGGCCTGCCCAACGCCTTTGGGGAGTACGACGAGGAGGCCCACCAGACCGCCCACGAGCTGCACGAGTGGGCGGCGCGCGGCCTGGTGAACATCATCGGCGGCTGCTGCGGCACCACCCCGGATCACATTCGCCACGTGGCCGAAGCGGTGAAGGGTGTTAAGCCCCGGCAGATTCCGGAGCGGCCCAAGGCCATGCGGCTGGCCGGGCTGGAGCCCTTCGAGCTGGCGTAACAGCCGTCGGATACCTGGATAGATTTGAGAGACCCCGACCCCGCTCCGCGGGGCCACCTTCTTCCGCAAGGGGAGAAGGAATGGGGCCAAAGAGCGGAACTGATGCGACCCATCTTTATCAATGTCGGCGAGCGGACCAATGTCACCGGCTCGGCCAAGTTCCGTAAGCTCGTCGCGGAGGGGGACTATCCCGCCGCGCTCAGCGTCGCCCGCCAGCAGGTGGACGCCGGCGCCTCGGTGATCGACGTCAACATGGACGAGGGGCTGCTGGACAGCGTCGCGGCCATGAAGACGTTCCTGAACCTGATCGCCGCCGAGCCCGACATCGCCCGCGTGCCGATCATGATCGACTCCTCCAAGTGGGAGGTGATCGAGGCGGGGCTGAAGTGCGTCCAGGGCAAGGGGATCGTGAACTCGATCTCCATGAAGGAGGGCGAGGACAAATTCCGCGAACAGGCCAAGGCCTGCCTGCGCTATGGCGCGGCGGTGGTGGTGATGGCCTTCGACGAGCAGGGCCAGGCCGACACCTGCGCCCGCAAGGTGGAGATCTGCACCCGGGCCTACCGGATTCTCGTCGACGAGGTGGGCTTCCCGGCCGAGGACATCATCTTCGACCCCAACATCTTCGCCGTGGCCACGGGGATCGACGAGCACAACAACTACGCCGTCGACTTCATCGAGGCGACGCGGATCATCAAGCAGACCCTGCCGCTGGCCCGGGTGTCGGGCGGGGTGTCCAACGTGTCGTTCAGCTTCCGCGGCAACGAGCCGGTGCGGCGCGCGATCCACGGAGTGTTCCTCTATCACGCCATCGCCGCGGGCATGGACATGGGCATCGTCAACGCCGGCGACCTGCCGGTCTATGACGACATTCCCGAGGAGCTGCGCGAGGCCGTGGAGGACGTGATCCTCAACCGGCCGCAGCGGACCAACATCTCCAACACCGAGCGGCTGGTGGAGCTGGCGCCGAAGTACAAGGGCGGCAAGTCCGAGGCCAAGGGGCCGGACCTGGCCTGGCGCGAGCTGCCGGTGGCCAAGCGCCTGGCCCACGCCCTGGTCCACGGCCTGACCGACTATATCGAGGCCGACACCGAGGAGGTGCGCCTGACGGTGGAGCGCCCGCTGCACGTCATCGAAGGTCCGCTGATGGACGGGATGAACGTGGTGGGCGACCTGTTCGGCTCGGGGAAGATGTTCCTGCCGCAGGTGGTGAAGTCGGCCCGGGTGATGAAGCAGGCGGTGGCCTATCTGATGCCGTTCATGGAGGCCGAGAAGGAGGGCAAGCCGCGCGAGAACGCCGGCAAGATCCTGATGGCCACCGTCAAGGGCGACGTCCACGACATCGGCAAGAACATCGTCGGCGTGGTCCTGCAGTGCAACAATTACGAGGTCATCGACCTGGGGGTCATGGTGGCCTGCGACCGCATCCTGGACGAGGCCATCGCCCAGAAGGTGGACATCGTCGGCCTGTCGGGTCTGATCACGCCCAGCCTGGACGAGATGGTCTATGTGGCCAGCGAGATGGAGCGGCGCGGGTTCACGATCCCGCTGCTGATCGGCGGGGCCACCACCTCAAAGACCCACACGGCGGTGAAGATCGAGCCCGGCTATCAGGGCGGCTCGACGACCTATGTGCTGGACGCCAGCCGCGCCGTGGGCGTGGTCTCGGGCCTGCTGTCGAAGGACGAGCGCGACCGCATCCAGGCCGAGACCCGGGCCGACTACGCCAAGGTCCGGGAGCAGTTCGCCCGCGGCAACACCAACCGGGCCCGCGCCACCCTGGCCGACGCCCGGGCCAACCGCTTCAAGGTTTCGGAATGGCAGGCCACGCCCCCCAGCTTCCTGGGGACGCGCACCTTCAACGCCTATGACCTGGGGGACCTCGCCCAGCACATCGACTGGACGCCGTTCTTCGCGTCCTGGGAGCTGGTGGGCCACTATCCGCAGATCCTCGAGGACGACGTGGTGGGCAAGGCCGCCACCGACCTCTTCAAGGACGCCCAGGCGATGCTGAAGAAGATCGTGGCCGAGAAGTGGTTCGAGGCCCGCGGGGTGGTGGGCTTCTGGCCGGCCAATTCCGACGGCGACGACATCGTGGTCTGGACCGACGAGAGCCGCGGCACCGAACTCACCCGCCTGCACAGCCTGCGCCAGCAGATGTCCAAGGGGGAGGGCGGCCGGGCCAATGTGGCGCTCTCCGACTTCGTGGCCCCCATCGGCCAGCCCGACTGGATCGGCGGCTTCGCCGTCACCGCCGGCCACGGCGAGCCGGCCATCGCCAAGGCCTTCAAGGACAAGGGCGACGACTATTCGGCCATCCTGGCCGCGGCCCTGGCCGACCGCCTGGCCGAGGCCTTCGCCGAGGCCATGCACCGCAAGGTGCGCACCGAGCTGTGGGGCTACGCCCCCGACGAGCCCTTCGATATCGAGGCCCTGATCGGCGAGAAGTACCGCGGCATCCGCCCGGCCGCCGGCTACCCCGCCCAGCCCGACCATACGGAAAAGGCCGAGCTGTTCCGCATCCTGGACGCGCCGGCCCAGACTGGGATGGCGCTCACCGAGAGCTTCGCCATGACCCCACCGGCCTCGGTGTCTGGTTTGTACTTCGCCCATCCCGAGTCCCACTATTTCGGCGTCGGGCGGATCGAGAAGGACCAGGTGGAGGACTATGCCCGCCGCAAGGGCTGGGACCTGAAGACCGCCGAGCGGTGGCTGGCGCCGATCCTCAACTACGAGCGGGGGAAGTAACTCCAACCGTCATCCTCGGGCTTGTCCCGAGGACCCATCCCTCGGCCACACGGCGTCGAGGCCGGAAGACTGGAACCACGAACCACACGAACCCCACGAACGGGATCAGATGACCGCCTTCGACGAACCCGCCCGGCTGGCCAGCCTCTACGCCGCGCAAGGCCGCGCCGAGGCCCTGTTCGCCGCCATTGAGGCGCGGGGCCTGGTGCGCGCGGGCGTGCTGGAGAGCGAGCTTTCCGACGAGATTCATGCCCTGGCCGCCGAGGCGTTCGGGGTGAGCGCCCACTGGCACCGGAAGATCGTGCGCACCGGCGCCAACACCGTGGCCACCTTCCACGACCCGACCCCGGATCTGAGGATCGCGCCCGACGACATCCTGTTCCTCGACTTCGGCCCGGTGTTCGACGACTGGGAGGCCGACTATGGCCGCACCTTCGTCCTGGGGGACGATCCGGTGAAGCTGGCCCTGCGCCGCGACCTGGCCGTGGTACGGGACGAGCTGAAGGCGGTGTTCGAGGCGCGGGCCGACATCACCGGGGCCGAGCTCTATGCGCAGGCGCATGCGGCGGCGGCGCGGCATGGCTGGAAATTCGGCGGCAATATCGCCGGCCACCTGGTGGGAGAGTTCCCGCACACCGCCTTCCCGGGCGAGCGGTCGGTGTCGCTGGTGGCGCCGGGCAATGACACGCGGATGCGCGACCGCGACGCCGACGGCCGGGAACGCTACTGGATCCTGGAGGTCCACCTGGTGGAGCCGCAGGGGCGCTTCGGGGGGTTCGCCGAGGAGCTGCTGAGTCGGTAGGGCGGGCGGAGGCCGATTGGCGTTCACGTTTTGTCGTGGTAGCCTTTGAAGGTGAAACCCGAACCAACCCTGTTCGATACGCCTGACGCCGAGGCCGATGCCCAGGCCCTTCGCGAGGGTGAACGCGATGCGGACGCCGGTCGCGTCGTGCCTCACGAAGAGGTTTCCGCCTGGCTGGAGACTTGGGGAACGCCGCACGAGACCCCTGCGCCCAGATCGTGGTCCAAGTAGTCTGGACACGGCGGGCGCTCGCCGATCTTGAAGCGATCCGGATCTATATCGGCGAGTTCAGTCCACTGGCCTCGCAAAGATTTGCGCGACGGCTGGTTGAGGCTGGGGAGGCGCTGCGCGCGCAGCCGGAGCGGGGCCGCGCGATCGCGGGCGGCCGCCGGGAGCTGACGATCATTGCGCCCTATCTGATCCGTTATCGGGTGCGCGCCGACGCGATCGAGATTCTAACCGTCCGGCACGGGGCCAGGGCGCCGGACGTCTAGATCATCGGAGAGGAAAGGCCCCGAGGGCTTTTCGGCATGACGAGGTCGCTGGGCCCGCTATTCGCGCTCCATCTTCACCACCAGCGGGTTGGGCTTCAGGTCCATCATGGCGCCGGTGGCCACGTCTACGCCCGCGCCGATGATGCCGCCGAGGATGACGTTGCCGGCCATGCCCGCGCCGCCGGCGCCGGAGATCTCGTGGACCACCTGGGTGGTGACGGTCTTGTAGCCCGGCTTGGTGAGGGTGACGGTGAACTCGGACTTGCGGGGCATCTTGAAGGTGCAGGGCGTGGCGTCGCAGGCGAAACCGGCGGTGGTGCGCACCTGGGCGCCGATGGGATCGGTCTCGACGGTCCAGGCCTCGGTGGAGCCGCGGGTGACCGTGGCGCAGGCGGTGCTGGCGAGCGCCGCGCACGCGATGGCGCCCACGCGCAAGGCGTTTGAAAGATTAGACATTTCTGGAACGCCCCCCGGCGTGATTAAAATACAGACAATGGCTGAAGGTCCGTGTTCCGGCCAAGCTTGTCAATCTCAAGTTGCCGAGAGAGCCCCGCTCGCGTTGCGGGTCAAACGAGGGAGCGCTTCTTGTGTTCCTGTTTTGTTCTTGACGGATCGACCCTTCCGTGAGAGGCTGCGAGTCTCCCCAAGTCATCGCCCAGGTGTCCATGTCGTCGCAGTCGCCGCCCCTTGGGCGTCCCGATCGTCGTCCGTCGGTGCGCTTTACCCCCGCGCTCGGCAAGCTGATCTGCGAGAAGATCGCCGGGGGGCAGAGCGAGGCCTCCCTGGGGCGCGAGCCGGGTATGCCCTCGGTGCAGGCGATCTACCGGTGGCGGGAGCGGGAGCCCGGGTTCGGGGCGGCCTATGAGGCGGCGCGCGACCAGGCGCGGCGCGAGCGGATCGCCAAGGACCGGGCGGAGGACGAGGACCGGCGCTGGCGCCGGGCCCTGCGGCCGCGCAAGGACGGGCGCGGCGGGCGGGTGTCGACCTATACCGACGAACTGGGGGGCGTGATCCTGCGGCGGATCGCGAGCGGGGAGACGGTGCTGTCCGTCGGCGCCGATGCCGACATGCCCTGCGCGGCCACCATCTATCACTGGATTCGGGCCGACGACGGCTTCCACGACGCCTATCTGAAGGCCAAGGCCGTGGCCGCCGACATCTTCGCCGACGCCATGCTGGAGATCGCCCTGGAGTCCACCGAGACCACGGCGCGGGCCGACTCCCTGCGCATCTCGACCCTGCGCTGGACGGCCTCGATGTTGGCGCCGAAGAAGTACGGGGTCCGGCGGCCGCTGCCGCCCGAGGAGGAAGATCCGGACAAGCCGCCGTGGGTGGTGGTGGTCCAGGAGTTCGGCATGACCGAGGACGAGGCCCTGGCGACGATCGGGCGCGGGCCGCTGGCCAAGGTGGACCCGGAGAAGGAGCGGGACTGGTGGAGTGTGCCGTGATCGCGTCGACGCCGCAAACAACCTTGACGATGGAGACCTGCGGATCAACCCTCCGGTTGTCCGGGGAGGGCAGTATGATCAAATTACCCAAGAAGTTCAGTGATCGCGTCCAGGCGAAGTTGAAACCCTATCAATCCGTAGTGACCTCGCATCGAAGTCGGGATGTTTCGGAAGCCGACACAGTGACCGTGGTGAAGGACGTGCTGGCCGACGTGTTCGGCTACGATAAGTACTCCGAACTGACGAGCGAACACCAAATTCGGGGCACCTTCTGTGATCTGGCGATCCAGATCGATGGCAAGATTAGGTTCCTGATCGAGGTGAAGGGGGCCGGCAGCACGTTGAGCGACGCGCACCTTCGGCAGGCCGTGAACTATGGGGCCCATCAAGGGATCGAGTGGATCATCCTGACGAATGCAGTCGAGTGGCGGTTCTACAAGGTGCTCTTCGCGCAGCCGATCTCATGGGACGAGATCACGCGCTTCAATCTGGCCGACCTGAATCCTCGGTCGCAGGCAGACTTGGAGAAGATGTTCCTGTTAGCGCGGGAAGGCCTCCCGAGCGATGCGATCAACGCCTTCCATCAGCACCAGCAAGTCGTGAACCATTTCACGGTGGCCCAACTGTTGTTGTCGGACTCCATTGTTGGCAGCGTGCGTCGCGAGCTTCGTCGGCTCTTTCCTGACCTCAAGGTGGAGGTCGCCGACATCGCTGAGATCATGGCCTCAGGCGTGCTGAAGCGCGAGGTCGTAGACGGCGAGCGGGTGCAGGACGCCAAGCAGCGGATCAAGAAGGCGGAGCAGAAGCTCCAGAGGGCATCGAGGAAGAGCGTTGAGACCGTGGCGACCTAAATGAGCCACGAGTGCTGTTTCTGCGCGAAGGAGATCGGCGACGGCGACGCGTTGGCCGTTCGGATCGCAATCTCCAATCTCAACGCGAGGGTAGGTGAGACCTTTCCGGTGCAAGAGGCCTATGCTCATGCGGACTGCATGAGCCGTCGCTTCAGGCCGGGCTTCGTCTTTGATGCGGAGGCGCTTTCGCCGGACTAGTTATCGTTCGGTTGCGGATGAATCTGGGTCCCGGCCTTCGCCGGGATGAGCGGATTATTGGTCCCGCCGCGCCAGCGTCCCCACGATCCCCAGGCAGATGCGCAGTTGCCCCGCGAAATAGAGGGCCCAGACCACCGGGCTGACCCAGGCCAGGCCCTCCAGGGGGCCGGTGCGGGCGAAGATGAAGAGGTCCGAGGCCACGAACATCAGGGCGCCGAGGCCGACGCTCATGCGGGGGAAGCGGCTGATCCAGGCGGTCGCCGCCATCAGGGCCAGGCCCGTGGAATAGAAGGCGATGCCGGGCGCGCCGGCGCGGTCGCCGGGCAGCAGCCAGGCGGTGATCACCGTGGCGGGCACGATGAGCAGGGCCAGCAGGAGCTGGCTGCGCTCCAGGGCCGGGCGGCGGTTGCGCAGGTAGAGGGCGATGGCGACGAGATGGCCGGCCAGGAAGGCGATGGCGCCGGTGACCAGGCCGTGGGTCTCCAGCAGGACGTCGCCGGTGGCGCCGAGCGCCATGACCGCGGCCAGCAGCCAGCCGTCCAGGCTCTTGGCGCGGGCCGCGGCGTAGAGGGCCAGCAGGGCGACGCCCGAGCCCTTCCACACGATCATGGCCGCGTGCGGCGGGCCGACATAGGCCGAGGCCAGGAAGCTGACCCCGCCCAGGATGGCGCAGGCCAGGATGAGTTTCGCAGGCAGGCTCGGCCGGTCCATCTTCGTGTTCCCCCCTCAGGTCGCGGCACTCTAGGCGGGTTGACGTTTGGGCGCCCAGGGGCCCTGGCGGAATTCCCCGGGCGGGCGAGGGGGATGTGCTAGAGAGGGCCGTCCCGCTTCGGGGCGCGAAAGGACACCGCCATGGCCAAGGGTCAGAAGAAGAGCAACAAGGAAGTCCGCAAGCCCAAGGCCGAGAAGCCGAAGAGCACCGCCCCGGCCGGCTGGACCCCCAACGTCCTGAAGAAGTAGGGCGCGTGGGACGCGAGACCGTCCACCTGGTCCAGGCCTATATCGCTGGCAAGGGCAAGGGGCTGAAGGCCGAACAGGTGCTGATCTGCAAGTCCGCCGAGGAGGCGCGGCGCAAGGCCGAGCGCCTATCCGACACCCGGTTGGGGGTGGTGGCCTTCTCCGCCTCCGCCGACGCCGAGCTAGGGGACTATGACGAGGCCCCGGTGATCCTGTTCAAGGCCGGCCAACTGCCGCCGCCCTACGACGAGGCCTGAGGCGGGGCGCCAGGTTATCCCAAGTTTCCTTCTCCCCTTGGGGGAGAAGGTGGCGCGCGAAGGCGCGGCCGCTCGGGCGGCTCAGCGGCCGACCACCCAGAGGTCCAGGGGCTGGTGGGCCTCGTGGCGGATCACGAACCAGTAGCCGAGCCCGAAGGCCACCAGGCTCGCGACCGCGCCGCCGAGGAATCCGGCCGGCGTGGCGAACCACAGGGTCAGGAACAGGATCGTGACGCCCAGCAGGACCATCGACCAGCGGACCAGCATGTTGAAGGCGTGATAGGTGCGCTCGTGATCGAGCAGGTGGACCTCGGACTCAGACGGCATGGTTAGGCCTCCGAAAACGGTTGTATCCCCATAATCAGAATAACACGTTTTCGCAGATCAGTGTTCCGCCGCCATCATCTGCGGGGTGATGGCGTAGCCGCCGTCCAGCCAGGCGAGGATCTCCCGCGCGCCGGGGTGGTCGTAGGCGGCGTAGCGGGCGCGCAGGGCGGGGATGGCGTCGCCGAGCCGGTCGAGGCCGGTGTCCTGCAGCAACACCAGATGGCCCTGGACCCGGTAGGCGAGGTCGTCGCCCAGCACCGTGCGGGCCGCGGCCAGGAAGGCCTGGCCGTACTGGTAGTCCTCCCCCAGGCGGTAGCTGTCGGCCAGGGTCAGGGCCGGGATGCGGGACAGCACCGGCTGCAGGGCCGGGTTCACCGCGTGGGCGGCGACGTGGTCGGCGATGCTCCCCGGGCGGCCGGTGAAGGCGCGCAGGTGCAGGTGGGGCGACATGCGCGGGCCATCATTGACCGGATAGTTGTCCCACAGGAAGGGCTTGCGGCGCAGCTGGCCGGTGACGCGGGCCAGGTGGCCGGGGGTGAATTCCTTCGAGCAAACCTCCTCGCCGGTCCAGAACACCTCGATGGCGGGATCGAGGCCAGAGCCGAAGTCCTCCAGATAGCTTTCCGGTCGAGATCCGAAGGCGCGGTCCAGCTCCGGGGCGTCGGAATAGTAGGTGGGGCAGGCGATGATGCGGGTGGCCGCCGTGCGCTCGGCGATCCAGTGGATGATGCGCACCTGTGTGGCGGCCAGGTCCGGCAGGTCGCCGCGCATGTCGTCGAACAGCACGCCGAGGTCCTGGATGCCGATCATGTCGAGCATGGCCAGCTTGCGGGCCAGCGCCTCCTGGGCCACGCCGTCGAAGTCGCGATAGAGCTCGAAGGGACTCAGCCCCACCCCGAAGCGGACCCCGTGCTCGGCGCAGTGGTCGGACAGCGCCAGCAGTTCGGCGGCCATCTCGGCGGGGTGCTGCTCCTGCCAGCGGCGGCGCAGCCAGGGGTCGGCCTTGGGGGCGTACATGTAGAAGCCGTAGCCGTGGGGGGCGAGGAAGCTGACCTGGTCGCGGCGGTCCTCCCACGTCCAGGGGGCGCCGTAATAGCCTTCGATGATCCCCAGCTCGACGGTCATGGCGGCCCCTCCCAAGGCGTGGCGAGGGGAGCCTGCCCCAAGCGCGGCGCGGGGGCTAGACCTTGGCGGCCTGGTCCAGCAGCCAGTCGCGGAAGGCGGCGATCTTGGCGGCGCGGCGGCGGTCGGCGGGATAGACCAGCCAGTAGCCGCCGCCGAAGCTGATGCGGGCCTCGAAGGGGCAGACCAGCCGGCCCTGGGCGATGTCGGCGGAGAACAGGATCGGCGAGCCCAGCGCCACCCCGTGGCCGGCGAGGGCCGAGGCCACCTCCAGGGTCTGGGCGTCGGCGGCCAGGCGCGGCGTGCCCTCGATGGAGGGCGCCGGCGCCCCGGCGGCGGCGAACCATTCGTCCCACTCGCTGGCCAGGCCGATCAGGGGCGCCTTGAGCAGGTCCCGGGGGTCCTTGAGCGCCAGGTCGCGGGCCATCTGCGGGGTGCAGAGCGGCGCGCCGTCAGCGGAGAACAGGTAGTGGCTGGCCAGGCCCGGCCAGTCCCCGCCGCCCGAGCGGATGCCCACATCGACGTCCTCGCGGGCCAGGTCGACCATCCGGCCGCTGGCCTCCAGCCGCACGGCGATCTGCGGGTGGGCGAGCTGGAAGGCGCCCAGGCGCGGGGCGAGCCAGGCGGTGGCCAGGGACTGCAGGGTGGTGATCGCCAGCACCCCTTCGCCGGTGTCGGTGAGGTCGGCCAGGGCCGCGCGCAGGACGGTGACCGCCTCGCTGGCGGCGCGGGCCAGGCGCTCGCCCGACGGGGTCAGCACCACCTCACGGGGGAGCCGGCGGAACAGGGGCTGGGCCAGGCGCTGCTCCAGGGCCTTCACCTGCCAGCTGACGGCGGCCTGGGTGATGTTCAGCTCGGCGGCGGCGCGGGTGAAGCTCTTCAGGCGCGCGGCGGCCTCGAAGACGCGGATGGCGCTGAGCGGCAGGGTGGCGAGCGGGTCTGACATAAGCGGACCTGATGCATAGAGCAGGAGGACCGCTTTGTCACCGGGGCGCGAAAGTCCGAAATTCTCCTTGTCAGATAGAGATCACGACAGGAGATGGTGATGGAAGAGTTGAGCAAGATGCATAAGGACGTGCCCTTTGGCTGGGTCCTGTGGCTGACCGAGTTGCTGGCCGCGCGGCGCGCCCGGAGGCTCGAGGTGGCCGACTGGCGCGAGCCGAAGCCGCCGGGCGAGGCGCCCAGCGACTTCCATTGGCTCTCAGCGCCGCATTAGCCGGCGGCCTTGACCGGGGGCGGCGGCTTGCAGTTTCCGGCGCGGGCCTGGACGACGAAGAACAGGGCGCGGGTTTCGGCGAACTGACGGTGTTCGGCGAGCGCGTTGGTGGGCTCGCCGGTGAGCAGACTGGTGGCCTCCATCGAGGGCGCGCCGGGCGCGTTGGCGGCGGCGAGCGAGGCCTGGTTCCACTTCGACAGCGCCGGAGCGCAGGCCGCGACGGTGGCCCCGGCCACCACCTCGGCGGTGTCACGGGCGCCGGCCAGGCTGTAGGCCCAGCGGTGCAGGCAGTCCTCCACGGGGCCCGAGGCGTCGACGGCGGCCGGGGCGGCCAGGGCCGGGACGCCGGCGGTGTTGGTGGCCGCCGGGGTGGTGGCGAAGGGGGTGCAGATGCCCTTGGCCACGACGCGGCCGTCATTGTCGCTGCAGGCGCCGAGCGACAGCAGGGCCACGGCGGCCAGGGCGAGGTTCGCGGATTTCATGGGTGTCACTGTCCGCAGACCCGGATCTGCTGGTAGGTCAGTTGGCCGCGGTCGTCGTAATAGGGACGGCTTTCCATGCGGCACTGGTCGTAGGACGCCTGGCGATAGGCGCTGCTGCGCGACGCCGTGGCGCGATTGCTGACGCGGTTGCGATTGTAGCTGTAGCCGGTGTCGCACTTGGTGCGGGCGAGCTGGTTGCCCACCACCGCGCCGCCGATGCCGCCGATGACGGCGCCGTTCTTGCGGCTGACCGCGTTGCCGATCAGGGCGCCGCCGATGGCGCCGATCACGGTGCCGGTCACCTTCCGGTCGTGGGCGCGTTGATCGCAGGCGGTCCGCGCGCTGGCCAGGGTGGGTGCGGTGAGCGCAGCGAGCGCCAACCCACAGATCAAAATACGATGTCGCATAGCCAAGCCTCCAGAATCCTAAAGTCCCTCAGCCGACACAACGCCCCGGGTCGCCGATGGATGCGCCGCCATGCTGGCGCCTTGATTGGCCCCAAAAAGCCCGGGCTCATCTGGAGACACCTGTGCGCCGAGTTCTGATCCTGTCCGCCATGGCCGTCCTGGCCGCCTGCAGCCCCAAGGCCAAGACCGACGCCGAGGACAAGTACGCCGGGCTGGAGGACGAGATCCTGGCCTGGCACAAGCAGATCCAGGCCAGCGACAAGGCCTGCCTGTCCAAGTCCGACGGCACGGGCTGCCAGGGCTTCGAGGTCGGCTGCAAGGGCGAGCGGGAACTCACCGCCATCGACAAGGCCAAGGGCGTCACCGCCAAGCTGGTGGTGGCCATGAGCTGGGAAGGCTGGGACCCCGTGCGCAGCGAGTACCGCACCCAGTCCGGCTTCTCGGAGTTCACCAAGGTGGACGGCGGCTGGACGCGCAACCCCACCGGCCCGGTCAATCTGAGCACCTGCGTGAGCGCCTAGCGACTCCTGGAGCGGAACCGGGCGCGGGCCCCGCGCGTACACCGCCCAGGTTCGAGCGGCGAAGCTGCGCGAAGCATCAGGGCCCATGTGGGCGCAGCAGGGATAGAGCGCGGGTGAGCGAAGCGATGACGAGGGGCGCCTGGACCGAAAACGCCCGGCTTGCGTCCCTTCAGGCCACCGGCATCCTGGACACCGACGCCGAGATCGCCTTCGACGACATCGTGCGGCTGGCGGCCCTGGTCTGCCAGGCCCCCATGGCGGTCGTCAGCTTCGTCGGTGGCGACCGTCAGTGGTTCAAGGCCAAGGTCGGGCTGGAGATCAGCGAGACCCCCATCCAGGTCTCCATCTGCCAGCACGTCCTGAGCCGCGAGGACCTGGTGGTGTTCCCCGACCTGACGCAGGACGCCCGCACCTCCGCCAACCCCCTGGTGACCGAGCCGCCGGCCCTGCGCTTCTATGCCGGCGCCCGGGTGGACGCCCCCGACGGGGCGCCGATCGGCTCGGTGGCGGTGCTGGACACCGCGCCGCGGCCCGAGGGGCTGAGCGCCGAGCAGGCCGAGACCCTGCTGGCCCTGGCCCGCCAGGTCATGGCCCAGCTGGCCCTGCGGGCCCAGGCCGCGCGGCTGAGGGACGGGGAAAGCCGCTTCCGGGCGATCGCCGACTCCATGCCCCAGATGGTCTGGTCGACCCGGCCGGACGGCTATCACGACTATTACAACGCCCGCTGGTACGAGTTCACCGGCACGCCCCCCGGCTCCACCGACGGCGAGGGCTGGAACGGCATGTTCCATCCCGACGACCAGGCGCGGGCCTGGGACCTGTGGAGCCACAGCCTGGCCACCGGCGACCCCTACGAGATCGAGTACCGGCTGCGCCACCATTCAGGGGCCTATCGCTGGACCCTGGGCCGCGCCCTGCCGATCCGCGACGAGGCGGGCCAGATCTCCCGCTGGTTCGGCACCTGCACCGACATCGACGACGCCAAGCGCCTGGCCCAGGAGCGCGAGCTGGTGAGCCAGGAGCTGAGCCACCGGATCAAGAACATCTTCGCGGTGATCTCGGGTCTGATCTCGCTGTCGGCCCGCAACCATCCGGAGTCCAAGGCCTACGCCGCCGCCCTGCGCGACCGGGTGATGGCGCTGGGCCGCGCCCACGACTTCGTGCGCCCCCATTCCAGCGCCTCGCGGCCCACGGCCCGGGCGGCCACCGCCTTCGCCCTGCTGGGGGAACTGTTCGCCCCCTATGAAGGGGCGGGCGGCCTGCGCATCAGCCTGGCCGGGGACGATATCGCCATCGACGACCGGGCCGCCACGCCGCTGGCCCTGATCTTCCACGAGCTGGCCACCAACGCGGCCAAGTACGGCGCCCTGTCCACGCCCGATGGCCACGTCGCCATCACCGCCGAGCGGGTGGGCGCGGACTATCACCTGGTGTGGACCGAGAGCGGTGGCCCCGGGATCGCCGGCCCGCCGCCGGGGGAGGGCTTCGGCTCGACCCTGTCGAAGGTCTCGGTGGAAGGGCAACTGGGCGGAACCCTGAGCCGCGAGTGGGGGCCGAACGGCCTGGTGGTGCGGATGAGCGCGCCGCTCACCGCCTATACGCGGCCGAGCCGGGTGAGCCAGTAGGTCACGCGCCGGGCCGGACCGGGAACCCACCGGCGATCCGCGCGCTGGGTCTTGCAGCCAGCCCATCCGAAAAGGAGCGCGGCATCGAAAAGTCCCGGAACGCCTTCGTGCAGGCCCGCAACATCGAAATGTTCAAAAGGCGGCTTCGGGGTGACCTCGAGGCGGGCGAGCGCCACGTGCTCCAGACCCTGCTGGCCGAGGAAGAGGCTAAGGCCGCACGCCCGGCGCCGCCGTTCGTCTAGGCGAGAGCCTGTCCGCTTCAGATGGACTCATCTGAAGCGGATAAACAGGCTCGTTCCCATACATTCAGAGCGTGACCGCCGCCGATCGAAGCGGAGCGGCGCTCCCGGGTCTAGGAGAAGTCGAGGAGAGTCGCCGGGCCGAACTGGCCGTCTTCCCGCGTGAGGCCGCGCCAGCAGTCGGCGAGATATTGGAAACGTTGCTGCATGTCCGGGGTCAGGCAGGCGGCGGCGCGGGCCTGCAGTTCTTCGGCCTTGGCGAGGCATTCCTGGGCGGTTCTCATCAGGGGAGCTTAGACCCTGTCCGCGCCGAAAGGCTTAACTATCGCCGCGGCCTTTCGACTCGGCGGCTGTCAGGCGAAGAGGCGCAGGTCGCCCGGCGGGGCGAGCAGGGGCCCGCGGCGGGCGGCATAGTCCACCACGGCGGCCACGGCGTGGCGCGAGGCGGGCTTGGGCAGGACGCCGAGGGTTCCGGCGACGCCGCCCTCCAGGAGGCCGGGATTGGCGGTGAGGAAGATCACCGCCGCGCCATGGCGATTGGCCAGGGTGCGGCCGATCTCGACGCCGGTCTCGCCGTCGCGGAGGTTGAGGTCCACCAGGGCGATATCGACGCCTTCGCCGGCCAGGGCCTCGAAGCTGCGGCGGTCCGGCGCGATGCCGACGACGGTGTGGCCCAGTTCGCTGAGAGTTTCCTCCAGCTCCATGGCCACCAAGATCTCGTCTTCGACTATCAACACCCGCACTGAGACTGCTCCGGACAACGGCTCTCGCGCCGTGGACCATCAATGCCGGGGCGGCCCGAAGGTTGCGGGAGAGTGTCCTGTAGCCGACTTTCGGTTCCATGGATCCGGCCCAGTGCGGATTCCTTGTCACACAAGGGCCGGGCCATAGGTCCGCCGGCGAGCAAGGGCTTGAGTCAGGCGTCGGGAACGGAGGGAATGAGCGGTATGGAGACGACCCCAGCCATTTGGGACGGCCCGCCCCTGGAGGCCTGGGACGCCTGGACCCCGGAGGAGGCCGCGGCCCGGCTCGCCGGCCTGGAGGTCCCCTGGTGCGTGGTGGGCGGCTGGGCGCTGGATCTGTGGCTGGGACGACAGAGCCGGCCCCACGCGGACCTGGAGATCGCCATTCCCCGCGCCGCGTTCGGCGCGGTGCGGACCCGACTGGCGGGGTTCGCGCTGCATGTCGTGGGAGATGGCGAGGTGCGCGCCCTGGCGCAGGGGGCCGAGCCGCCGGCCCACCGGCATCAGACCTGGGTCCGGGAGGGCGAGGCCTGGCGGATGGACGTCATGCTGGAACCCGGCGACGCGGAGACCTGGGTCTACCGGCGCGATGAGAGCCTGAGCGCGCCTCGGGCGCAGATGGTGGGCATGTCGGCGGCGGGCGTGCCTTACCTGCGGCCGCACGGGGGGCTGCTGTACAAGGCGGCCAAGCCCCGGCCGAAGGACGAGGCGGACTTCGCGCTGATCGCGCCGCTGCTGGAGGTCGAGGGGCGGGCCTGGCTGAGGGCCGCGATCGCACGACTGCATCCCGGGCATGCCTGGCTGGAGCGTCTGACCTGACGAAAAAAGGCTCCGACCGCCGGGAGGCGATCGGAGCCCTGATCTGGATCACGCCGGGTGGACGCCTGGAGAGGCGTCCGCGCCGGGGTCTTACTTCTTGGCCGGCTCGGCGGCGGCGTCGACCTTGGCTTCGGTCGAGGCGGCGGCGGCGTCGCCGGCGGCCTGCATGGCGTCACCAGCCTTGTCGCCGGCCTTCTGGGCGGCGTCGGTGGCGGTGTCGGCCGCGTCGACGGCGGTAGCCGCGGCGTCGGTGGCGGCGGCAGCGGCCTGGTCGGCGGTGGCCTCAGCGGCGACCGGGGCCGGGGCTTCTTCCTTCTTGGTGCAGGCGGCGGCGGCGAGGCCGAGGGCGGCAACAGTCATGAGGGTGGCAAAACGCATGGATCGTCTCCGAATTTTTGGGGGATATGGCTTGGGCTGGACGTCACCCCCGCGTGGCGTTCAGCGCTCCCGCCAAGGCCGGAGCATGACCAAAACGTCGCGATCACGATCGCGTTCCCGGCCCGATCACAAATTCGTGCCATGGCTGTGGATAAGGCAGGATGGGGCGAACCCGACCTGTCCCGATCGGTTCCAGGCGTTCAACGTAGCGAGCGGCCGAGGAGGCGGCGATGGCCCGGATTCGTGAAATCGTTTTCGACAGCCACCATCCCGCGTCCCTGGCGCGGTTCTGGGCCGGGGTGCTCGAGGGCTACGCCGTACGGGCCTATGACGCCGCCGAGATCGCCAGACTCGCGGACCTGGGCTTCACACCGGAAACCGATCCCACGGTGATGGTGGACGGTCCTGGGCCGACCCTGTGTTTCCAGCAGGTGCAGACCTTGGCCGCCGGTCGCAACCGTCAGCATCTGGACGTGGTGGGCGGGCCCCGCGCCGAGGAGGTCGCGCGGATTGTCGCCCTCGGCGGGACGGTGCGTGATATCCATGAGGCTCACACGGTGATGCTCGACCCGGAGGGCGCGGCCTTCTGCGTGCAGGACCCTCGGGAGTAGGCATGCTGCAGGACGACACTCCCCGGATCGCGGTCTTCGGCGCCATGGCGACCGAGCTCAGCGCCCTGCGCGGCGTCATGACCGAGACCGCCGAGCACCGGGTCGGGGGGGCGGTCTTCGTCACCGGCCGGCTGTCGGGCAAGGCGGTGGTGCTGAACGCCTGCGGGGTCTCCATGGTCAATGCGGCCATGAGCGCCCAGCGGACCCTGGACCTGTTCGACGTGACCGCCGTGATGGTCAGCGGCTGCGCCGGCGGCGTGGACCCGGACCTGAAGGTGGGCGACGTCTTCGTGGCCAGCCAGTGGGGCCAGTACCTGGACGTGGTGATGGGGCGCGAGGGGCCGGCGGGCTTCGAGCCGGCGGCGGGTTTCCCCGGCGGATTCGGCAATTTCGGGATGATGTTCCCCAAGCCGGTGATCGTCACCGGCCCGGACGGCGAGACCGCGCGCCGGTTCTGGTTCCCGGCGGCGCCGGCCATGCTGACCGCGGCGCGGCGGCTGGCGGTGACGGTGGTGCTCTCCAAGGGCGGCGGCGCGGCCCAGCTCGACAAGACGCCGCGGGTGGTGGTGGGGGGCAACGCCGTCTCCGGCGCGGCCTTCGTCAACAATACCGAGCTGCGGGACTGGGTGTTCGAAACCTTCCAGGCCGGCGTGCTGGACTGCGAGAGCGCGGCGGTGGCCCACGTGGCCTTCTGCAACGGCAAGCCCTTCCTGGCGGTGCGCGGCCTTTCCAGCCTGGCCGGGGCGGGGGAGGGCGACAAGCTTTATGCGGCCTTCAACCAGCTGGCGTCGGACAACGCCGCGGCGGTGACCCTGGGCCTGATCCGCGTGCTGTAGCTTGCGAGGGCCCGCCGGCTGGCGTGAGATGGGGCGTCTAGGCTTGGAGCGTGACGGGCGCCTGAACCGGCGTCCGCTTCAGGCTGTCACGCTCTCGAGGAAACGCCCATGATCAAGCTGACCTTTCCCCTCGTGCGGCTGCCGCATCTGAGCCGGGAGGATTTCCAGGCCTATTGGCACGGGACCCATGGCCCCCTGGTGGCCAGCGTGCGCGAGACCCTGGGCATCCAGCGCTACGTCCAGATGCACAGCCTGCCCGACGAGGTCTCCGAGCCGCTGCGGGCCAGCCGCGGCGCGCCGCCGCCCTACGACGGGGTGGCGCAGCTCTGGTACGAGAGCCTGGAGGCGCTCGGCGCCATCATGGCCAGTTCCGAGGCCCAGGCGGCCGGGCGCTTGCTGCTGGAGGACGAGAAGAAGTTCATCGACCACGCCCGCTCGCCCCTGTTCTGGGGCCAGGAGCGGGTGATCTTCTAGACCGCCACGGCTAGACCCTGACCGTATCAGATGGACCCATCTGAAACGGCAAGAAGGGTCTAGATTCAAAACATGAGAGCACGTTGGGCGGCGGAACCGGTATCCGCTTCCGCCTGACGTGCTCTAGGCTGCGGCGTCGAAACGGGCGTCGGTGGCGTCGGCCTCGGCCAGGCGCTCGTTCGGGAGGTGGGCGCCCCGGCAGTCGGCGAACCGCAGCTGGGCGCCGGACAGGTCGGTGGGGGTGCTTCGGGTCCCGATCACCAGATCCTGCAGGCGCGCGCCGCGCAGGTCGGCCCGGACCAGGTTGGCGCCGCCCAGCCGGGCGCCGCGCAGATCGGCGCCGCGCAGGTCGGCCGACCTCAGGTCCGCCCCTTCGAGATTGGCGGCCTGCAGATCGGCGCCTTGCAGGTTGAGGCGGATCAGGATGGCGCCGGGGGCCTGCAGTCCGGTGAGTTGGGCCTTGAGCAGCGCCTCGCCGACGACCCGCAGATCCGCGCCCCCCACCTGGGCGGCGGTTCCCTGCTTGCCCGCGGTGAGGCACCAGACCTGGTGGCCGGCCAGGGCCTCCATCAGGGCCGGGCGGCGGGCCATGGCCTCGGCGTCCGGCGCCCGGAGGGCTCCGGCCAGGCAGGCGTCGGTGAGGATGGCGCCCGCCAGCTGCGCCCCGTCCATCACCGCATCGGTGAAGTCGGCGCCCTCCAGATTGACGTTTCGGAAGTCGGTGTCCTCCAGCAGGGCGCCGCGCAGGTTGGCGGATTTGAGCTTCGCGCCCCTCAGATTGGCGCCGCGCATCGTGCAGTCGGAGAAGTCGGCGGCGAAGGCCGAGGCCTCGTCGAACCGGACGCGGTTGAGATTGGCGCCGGCGAGATTGGCGCCGTCGGCCACTGTCGCACGCTTCTGGCGGCGGGATACCGAGGCGAACCCGTCGGCGGTTTGGACGGCCAGGTGGCCCGGACGCAGGTCGGCGTCCTGCAGATCGGCGCCCGAGAGATCGGCCCCGCTGAGCACCGCCCCGCGCAGGTCGGCTCGCGCGAGCATGACGTTGGTCAGGACTGCGCCGGTGAGGTCGCAGCCGAACAGCACGGCGCGGTCGAGCCGCGCGCCGGCGAGGTTGCAGTTGCTGAGGTTGGAGCCGCTGAGGTCGGCGTCGATGAGCGCGCGACCGGGAGCGGCCAGACCCGACAGGTCGGCGAAGCGCAGGATCAGCCTGACCCCGCCCGCCTTCCGGTCGATGAACATCTCATGGGCGATGACCCGCTTGGCGAACTCGGCTTGGGTCAGCGTCTCGGAGCAGACCGCCACTTTGTTCCCCCTCCGACAGCGCGCGTTCAGGACCAGATCCAGAAGGCGAGAGCATGTCGTTAGGCGGTCAAGCAAAGATGAAGTCAGCGTCAGGATGTGTGTGGCGGATTGTCGCGGGGGAGGTGCAGGCGTCCAGTCCCCAGAGTCTCCGACAATGAAGGCCGAGGTATTGGCGCTTCCAATATTTGAGGTGGCCGCGGGAATGCCGTCCGGGCACGGATGAAGCGGTCGTTCGACTGGGTCCGACGTGTCCTCGGCGCCCTCGCGAGCTCCGCCTGCGGGAGCCGCGTCAGGCGGCCTGGTCGAACCGAGCCTCGGCGGCGTCGGCGGCGTCGAGCTGGCCGGGGGAGAGCTGGGCGCCGCGGCAGTCGGCGTAGCCGAAACGGGCGCCGGTGAGGTCGGTGGGGGTGGAGCGTCCGCCCACCTCCAGATGCCTCAGCAGGGCGCCGCGCAGGTCGGCGCGGGCGAGGTTGGCGCCGGCCAGGCGCGCGCCGCGCAGGTCGGCCCCGCGCAGGTTGGCGCCGCGCAGGTCGGCCCCCTCGAGATTGGCCGCCTGCAGGAAGGCGCCCTCCAGGTTCAGCCGCACGAAACAGGCGCCGGGAGCCTGAAGGCCGGTGAGCTGGCCCCTGTGCAGGGCGTCGCCCACCACGCGCAGATCGGCGCCCTCCAGCTGGGCCGCGCCGCCCTGCTTGCCGTTGGTCAGGCACCAGACCTGGTGGCCGGCGAGCGCCTCCAGGAGGGCCGGACGGCGGGCCACGGCCTCGGCGGTCGGCGCCTGGACCACGCCGCTCATGCAGGCGTCGTGGGTGGTGGAGCCGGCCAGGATGGCGCCGGACATCACCGCGTCGGTGAAGTCGGCGTTCTCCAGGTTGGCGCTGGTGAAGTCGGCGTTCTCCAGCAGGGCGCCGGAGAGGTTGGCGCTCTTGAGCTTGGCCCCGTTCAGCCTGGCCCCGCGCATGGTGCAGTCGGAGAAGTCGGTGGCGAAGGCCGCGGCCACGTCGGAGCGGATCTTGTTGGGGGCGGCCTCGGCCATGGTGGCGCGCTGGCGCTGGGAGAGGGAGACGAAGCCCTGGGCGGAATGGGCGGCGATCTGGCCGGGGCGGAAGTCGGCGTCCTGGAGGTCGGCGTCCGTGAGGTCCGCGCCGCAGAGCACGGCGCCGCGCATGTCGGCCCGGCTGAGGCTGACGCCAGTGAGATTGGCGCCGCGCAGGTCGGCGCCGAACAGCTGGGCGCGGTCGAGGATGGTCCCGGACAGGTCGCAGCCGCGCATGCTGGCGCCGGACAGATCGGCGTCGGCGAGGTTGCGGCGGGGCATGGCCAGGCCGGTGAGGTCGACCATGGGCAGGATCATGCGACGGCCCCCGTGACGGCCGGCCAGGAACAACTCATGACTCAGCACGCAACTCACCAGCTCGGCCTGGGTCAAACGTTCGACAGGTTTGGTCACCAGGCCCCCATGAGCACGCGCGGCCGTACGGGCCGTCAACTTCACGTTGCGATGGAGAAGCTAAACAAAGATCGAACCTATCCCCAAAAACGTGGGACCGATTGACGCAGGGCCTTCGGGCTTTGGCGTTCAGGCCGCCTGGCCGGCGCACCAGCCGGAGGACCAGGCCCATTGGAAGTTGTACCCGCCCAGCCAGCCGGTGACATCCACCACCTCGCCGACGAAGTAGAGGCCGGGGACCGCCTTGGCCTGCATCGTGCGCGGATCGAGGGCGGCGGTGTCCACCCCACCCAGGGTGACCTCGGCGGTGCGATAGCCCTCCGAGCCCACCGGCTTGACGGTCCAGCGGTTCACGGCGGCGTCGACGCGGGCCAGGACCTTGTCGGGCAGGTCGGCGATGTTGCCGAGCGCGCCTTCGTCCTCGGCGATCATCTGGGCCAGGCGCTTGGGGATGTGGTCGGCGAGCACCGTGGCCGTCGCCTGGCGGCCCCGCGTGGTCTTGGCGAGCTTCATCTGGGCCATCAGGTCGACGCCGGGCGCCATGCTGACCGTGATCTCCTGGCCCTCGCGCCAGTAGGAGGAGATCTGCAGGATGGCGGGTCCCGACAGGCCGCGGTGGGTGAAGAGCATGGCCTCGGCGAACCTCGTCTTGCCGCAGGCGGCCACGGCGTCGAGCGCGACCCCGGCGAGGGGCTTGAGGTGTTCCAGGGTCTTCACCTCGAAGGTGAGGGGGACCAGGGCGGGGCGGGTCTCGATGACCGGCAGGCCGAACTGGGCGGCGATCTCGTAGCCCCAGCCGGTGGCGCCCATCTTCGGGATCGACTTGCCGCCGGTGGCGACCACCAGGGACGAACACGCCACCGTCCCGCCGGGCAGGGCGAGCTCGAAGCCGGAGGCGGTCTTGCCGACCTTGGCGACGGCGGTGGCCAGGCGGAGCTGGACGCCGGCGGCCTTCATCTCGGCCAGCAGCAGGTTGACGATGTCCTTGGCGCTGTCGTCGCAGAACAGCTGGCCCAGGGTCTTTTCGTGCCAGGCGATGCCGTAGCGATCCACCAGGGCGATGAAGTCCTTGGCCGAATAGCGGCGCAGGGGGCCCTTGGCGAAGCGGGGGTCGGCGGAGATGAAGTTGGCCGGCGAGGTGTTGATGTTGGTGAAGTTGCAGCGGCCGCCGCCGGAAATGCGGATCTTTTCCCCCGCCGCCTGGGCGTGATCCACCACCAGGACCGAGCGGCCGCGCTTGCCCGCCTCGATGGCGCACATCATGCCGGCGGCGCCGGCGCCGACCACGACGACGTCGAAGGTCTCCATGCTCAGTTGAGCGGGCCGGAGAGCCAGGCCTCCAGCATCGGCACCACCGCGGCGCCCGGCTGGAAGCCGCGGGTGACGACGCCATAGGCGCCGGCCTCGGTGGGGCCGGCGATCAGGGTCGGGAAACCGGTGACCCCGGCCTTCTGCGAGGTCCCGTAGTCGCGCCAGGTCTCGTGCTTGAGGTCCTCGGTGTCGAAGGCGGCCAGGAAGCTCTCGCCGTTCAGGCCGTGCCGGGTGATCAGGGCGGCCAGGACCAGGGGGTCGGTGATGTTCTGGTTCTCGGCGTAGAAGGCCGCCTGCAGGTCGCCGAGGAAGGTCAGGGCCAGCTCCGGGTCCTGGCGGCGCACCCAGACCACGGCGCGGGCGGCCGGGTCGGTGTCATAGAGGAAGCCCGGGGTCTCCAGGACCGCCGGATCGAAGGGCAGGCCCGAGGCCTCGGTGACATGGGTCCAGTGGCCGGCCAGGCTGGCCTTGGCCTCGTCGGTCATCGGCGTGTCGGTCCCGGGACGCAGGCCGCCCATGATCAGCTGGATCGGCAGGGCGGCGCCGAAAGTCTTGCGGATGTCGGCGATCACCGGCGAGAAGCCGTAGCACCACGAGCACATGGGGTCGGCGAAATAGATCAGGTGCGGCGTTTGCATGGTGGCGCAGGTTACCACCGGTCAGCTCGCCCGCGCTCGGACTTTGTGCGGCCGCGCTCAGCTCCCGGCCTGGCGCCGCGCCCGCGCCTGGCGCTCCCAGGCTTCCCGCGCCGCCATCACCGTGGCGGTGAAGTCCGGGCCGTAGAGGCGGTAGCAGGAAAACACCACCTCGACCCCGGCCGGCAGGGTCCTGGCCAGGGCCTCCAGGCCCGGCGTGACGTCGGTGCGGTGGATCACCCGGCCCTCGTCATCCGAGCAGCGCAACGGCGGCTCGCCAAGTCTCGAGAGATGGGGGCAGGCCCCGGCGGCCCGCTCGGCGCAGGCGCGGTGGATGGGGGGCACGTTGCAGCCGTACTGCTGGGTCCCGTCGTGCAGGGTCACCAGGCCTCCGGAGGCGACCGGGAAGATGTAGCGGTCGTGGGCCGGGGTCGGTTGGCCGCAGACATGGCAGAGCAGGTCCACCATCCCCCGGCGCTGACGGGTGACGTGGATGGCCGCGAAGAGCGGTTCGCCGACCCCCTGGGCCTGCTTCTGGTCCAGCTCCAGCAGGCCGGGAAAGTCGCGCGAGGGCTGGAGGCGGAAGGCCTGCTCGCCGCTCCAGGCCGCCGACCAGGGAACCTCGATATCTGCTGTCCCCGGCATGGGCGCCTCGCATGTGACCGCGCAAGCCTATCCTAGCCGCACGGCCGGCGGGTTCGCCAGCCCGCCGCCGCCTCAGCCCGGATGCGCGCCCGCCGCCTTGGCCAGCTTCAGGGCCTCGTCGAGCGCCTGGTCGGTGGGGACGGCGACGTCCGGGGTGACGCCCTTGCCCTCCCAGTCCCAGTTGGTGTCGGGATCGTAGGAGCGGCCGACGGGGACGAAGGCGGCGAAGCGCTCGCCGATGTCGATGAGACCGCCATAGTGGCCGGCGCCGCGGGTGGTCTCGCCCACCAGGGTGGCGCGGTGGGTGCGCTTGAAGGCCAGGGCCAGGTGCTCGGCGGCCGAGGCCGAGCGCCGGGAGGTTAGGTAGTAGACGGGGACCTTCTGAAGCCGCGTCTCGCTGGTGTCGGGGATCACCACATGGTCTTGGCTGACGAGGGTGGAGGCGGACGGCTGGCGGACGAGGGTCGGGCCCTCCTCCAACGGTCCAGAGTCCTCAATCCCCGCGCGGGTGTCCATGCGCACCAGGTGTGTGGTCTTGGCGTAGAGCAGGGGCAGGATGGCGTCCATCACGCCAAGCCCGCCGCCGCGATGGGGCCGGGCGTCGATGATGACGGCCTTGGCCGAGGCGTTGGCCAGCAGGAAGGCGCGGGCCTTCTCGGGCTCCGGAGCCTCATCAACGAACTGGTTGAACCGCAGATAGGCGATGTCGCCGATCATCCTGGCCTCCTCGAGCCCCGGAGGGCCGGAGGCGCGGGCGCTCGCCGGGATGTCCGTGGCGGGCGGGCGCGGGGTGTTCCAGGCGGATTCGGGGGCCAGGCGCAGGTGGCCGTCCGGCGCCACGGCCTGGAGGTCGGCGGTGACCTTGGTTCCGAAGGCGGTGGGGTCGGTGAGGCCGTCATAGGCGCCCGACGACAGGTTGGCGTGCAGCATGGTGGCGTACCTGGCGCCGGTCTCCGGGAAGACGAAGTTCGCCTCCAGGGTCTTGGCCAGTTTCTCGATCACGTCGCGGCGCTCGGCGGCGTCCACCGGCTTGGCCGCTTCGGCGGGCGCGGGCGCGGGCGCGGGCGGGGGCGCGGTCTGGGCCTGGGCCAGGCCGGTGGAAAGCACGAGGGCCGCGCCAGCGGCCAGCAGAAGTCGACGCATGAAGAGCCTCCAGAACGGGCCCCGGTGATAGGCGGGCGTCCGGAGGGGGGCAAATTAAGCTGTCGTAAGCTTGGCCGCGACCCGTTTCAGCTTGATCGAACCCGCGTGACCGCCACACTCCGCGCCTCGGGTATGCGGAGTGACGGAATGCGTACGAGTCGGGTTGCGATGGCGGCTGTGGCCGCCCTGCTGGTGAGCTCCGGTCCGGCCCTGGCGGCGGGCAAGGACGCCAAGGTGTGGGCGGCGGCCGAGGCGGCGCGCCCGGCCCAGCTCGATCTGCTGAAGACGGTGGTGAACATCGACTCCGGCACCGGCGACATCGAGGGCGGACGCAAGGTGGCCGCGGTGCTGATCCCGCGGCTCAAGGCCCTGGGCATGACCATCGAGAGCGTCCCTGCCGAGATTCCCGGCCTGCCGGAGAACACGGTCGCCACCCTGAAGGGGACCGGCAAGGCCAGGATCCTGATGATCGGCCACATCGACACGGTGTTCGGGCCGGGCACGACAGCCAAGTGGCCCTTCTCCATCGAGGGCGAACATGCGCGCGGGCCCGGCGTCGCCGACGAGAAGGGCGGGGTGATCGAGGGGCTCTATGCGCTGCAGATCCTGCACGACCTGGGCTTCAAGAATTTCGCCCAGATCACCTTCCTGATGGAGACCAGCGAGGAGCGGGGTTCGCCCGGAACCCGCGCCCTGATCGACAGGCTGGTGAAGGCCCACGACGTGGAGCTGAACCTGGAGCCCGGCGACGCCCCCGACGTGATCACGGTGTGGCGCAAGGGCTCCTCGACCGTGAACATCGCGGTCAAGGGCCGCGCGGCCCACGCCGGGGTCGCGCCGCAGGACGGCCGCAACGCCGCCGTCGAGCTGGTGCACCAGCTGGCCACGGTGGAGCAGTTCCCCCACTCCGGCGACGGACTGACGGTGAACCTGACGATCATTCAGGCGGGCTCCCGGTACAATATCATCCCCGAGGACGCGAAGGCGCAGATCAACATTCGGGCCCGACAGAAGAGTGACTTCGACAAGGTGGAGGCGACCCTGAAGGCGAGCGCCGCCAAGACGGTGGTGCCCGACACCACGGTCACCATCAGCCGTGAGAACTCCTTCCCGCCGCTGGCCAACAACCCGGCGACCGACGCGCTGGCGGTGCGGGCGCAGGCGATCTATGCGGGTCTGGGGCTGAAGCTGGGAACCGGCGGCAATGGCGGCGCCTCGCAGTCGGCGCTCGCCTATGAGGCGGGCACGCCGGCCCTGGATGGCCTGGGTCCCGTCGGCGGCGGCTTCCACTCCGACAAGGAGTTCATGGACCTGAAGTCGGTGACGCCGCGCCTGTATCTGCTGACCAAGCTGATCATGGATCTGAGCGCCAACCCGCCGAAGAAATAGGGGCGCGTTGCGGTGGCTCCCAAGCCCCGCTAGCCTGATCCCATGATGATCGGTTTCGTCGCGGTCTGACCGCGCCTCCAGCCCGTTCGACCTGACCGCGTGGCCCAAGGGCCGCGTGATTCCTCATGTTTTGAGCGCGACGGCCGCCGAAACCGGCTTCCACTTTCGGCTGTCGCGCTCAGAGAGCGCCTGCGTGCGCGCCATCATCTGAAAGACGAAGACATGGATCTGATCATCCGCGGGACCGCGAGTCCCGACGACGCCTACATGCCCATCTGGGCGCCCCTGCTGGCCTTCAACCAAAAGGCGGTGGGGGACGCGCAAGGGCGCCCGTTCGCGCTGACCATCACCGCGCCCGAGAGCGAAGAGGTGCTGGGCGGGCTCTGGGGGCTCTCGCTCTGGGGCTCGTTCTATATCGGCCTGGTGGTGGCTCCCGAGGGCGCTCGGGGGAGGGGGCTCGGGACCCAGTTGATGGCCCAGGCCGAGGCGGAGGCCCGAACGCGGGGCTGCCGCAACCTGTGGCTCGACACCTACGCCTTCCAGGCGCGGGCCTTTTATGAGCGACTTGGCTTTGCGGTGTTCGGCCAGATCGACGGGCCGGCGCCGATGTTCCCGCGCTGGTTCCTGCGCAAGGATTTGTAATTCCACATAAAAAGGGGGCGGCGTCCTTGGACGCCGCCCCTGAGTCAAGTTCTCGAGGGGGAAGACCTCTAGAACTTCTTGGTGACGCCCAGCTTGAAGTAGCGGCCGAGCGGATTGGCGGTGAAGGGGTCGTAGCTGAGGTCCAGCCGCGCGAACGGCGGGTCCTGGTCGAGGACGTTGATCACCGAGGCGGTCAGGGTCACGTCCCAGGGCAGGAAGGCCCGGTAGCTGAGGTCGTGGGTGACGAAGGCGTCGATCTTCTTGCCCTTGGGGCTGGCCGCCGTGAAGGTGGTGGCCCCGCGGGTGTCGATCATGTCGTCGACATAGCGGAGGGTCCAACGGAGGTTCTGTTCGCCGCGGGTGTACTCGGCGAAGGCCGTGGCCTTCCACTTCGGCTGCGAGCCGTAGCCCAGATAGTCCATGGTCCCGGAATAGTCGGCCGCCGGCAGGACGGTGACGCCCTCGATGGTGGTGGCGGCGACGTCGTAGTTCAGCACGTAGGTCATATCGAGGCCCAGGCCGACGGAGCCGTCCAGGACGTCGCGGAACTTGTAGCTGGCCGAGAAGTCCAGCCCGCTGGTCTTCACGTCAGACCCGTTCACATAGTTGATCTTCACCCGGTTGATGTTCGCCGGCAGGCAGACGCCGCCGATGAAGCTCACCCGGCCGAGCAGGCCGGCATAGGCCGGATTGGCGCAGTTGTTGGGCAGGCTGGTGGAGGTGCCGTTCGGGAACAGGGCGTTGACGATGGCCGCGCCGCTCTCGTTGCGGATCGGGCCGGCGAAGTCGAAGCCCCAGTAGTCGAGGGTGGCCTGGAAGTCGCTGATCTGGACGATGGCGCCCAGGTTGAGGGTGTTGGCCTTTTCCGGCTCCAGGTTCGGGTCGCCGTAGAGGTCGTAGGCGCGATAGCCCCCGGCCACGGCGGTATAGGCCAGGTTGGTGGTGAAGGCCGGGGCGATCTGGGTCTGGGGCGGGGCGCGGAAGGTCGAGCCCGCCGAGGCGCGGAAGGCCAGCCAGTCGAGGGCCTGCCACTTCAGGGCCACCTTCGGATTGGTGGTGGCGCCGACATTGCCGCTGTAGCTCTCGTAGCGCACCGCCAGGGTGGCCGTCAGGCTGTCGGTCAGCGGCGCCTGCAGTTCGCCGAAGGCGGCCAGGACGCTGTAGTCCAGGTCATAGTTGGTGAGCGGGCCGAAGAAGCTGAAGGCGCCGTTCTTGGCCGTGCAGGTCGCGCCCGGATTGACCGGGGTGTCGACGCAGGGAGTCACGGCGATGTTGGTCAGGTCGCTGACCCGACGGTCGATGCCGCTCCAGCGGTACTGGCCGCCGGCCGCCCAGGCGAAGGCCCCGGCGCCCAGGTCGATCGGCAGGTCGCCGTTGAAGACCAGGTCGGCGGAGAACAGCCGGGTGCGGGTCTCGTAGGAATAGTCCTCGAACAGGTAGTCGAGGACGTCCTTCGAATTGGCCGTGGAGCCGACGTAGTTGGGGTTGGTGCGGCCGTCGAGGACGTTGGCGGCGACGCCGGTGGAGAAGGGGTTGAAGTAGAGGCAGCCGCCGACGCCCGGGGTCCCGGCAGCCACGTTGCAGCCCGCGCCGCCGAGGCCGCGCAGAGCCAGCTCCAGGCGCGACACGACGACGTCCGGGGTGGCGATCTCGCTCTGGTCTTCCATGTAGGTCAGGGCGGTGTCCCAACCGATGCCGTTCTCGAACTTGCCGTTGAAGCCGCCCGAGACGCGGAAGGCCGTGAACTTGCGGCGGTCTTCCTTGCCCTCGTAGCCGTAGAGGCCGTTGCCGCCGACGCCGAGCGGACGCCAGGCGATGGAGGTGAACAGGCCCGAGGTGGCGGCGGTCGCGGGGGCCAGGCCCTTGGCGATCAGGGCCTGCAGGCCGGGGTTGGAGGCCGGGATGTAGAAGCCGTTGCCCTGGGCCTTGGTGGTGGTGGCCGTGGTGGGGAAGTTGTTCGGCGGATAGGAGGGCGAGGAGTTCTCCTCCGGCACGTCGTGGCCGGCATAGAGCACTTCGAAGTGGAACTTGGTGGAGTCGGTGACCTCGAGGTTCACCTGGCCGAAGAGTTGGTAGTGCTCCTCACGCTCGATGAGGTTGTCGAAGCCGATGTACTGGAAGGCGCAGCTCGGGCCGCCGGAGATCACCGCGCAGGCGGGGTCGGCATAGGCCGAGGTGTAGCTGGCGCCGCCATTGTTGCTGGACAGGTAGACGCCCGGGCTGCCGAAGCTGGACCAGCCGCCCTGCGGGTTGTCGGTGATCGAGCGGATCGTGTAGTCGCGCTCGCGGGTGTTCAGCTCCGAACGGTGGCGGTAGCCGGCGGTCAGCATCAGGTCGCCGCGGTCGCCGACCCAGCCATAGGCCAGGCCCGCGGTGTATTCGCCGTCCGAGCCGGGAATGAAGGAATACTGGCCCGAGGCCTCGAAGCCGTTGAGGTTCTTGCGGGTGATGAAATTGACCACGCCGGCCACGGCGTCCGAGCCGTAGGTCGCCGCCGCGCCGTCCTTCAGCACCTCGACCCGGCCGATGGCCGCGGCGGGGATCAGGTTGGTGTCGACGGTGATGTTGCCCGGCGAGACGGCCAGGCGGCGGCCGTTCATCAGCACCAGGGTGCGCTCGGCGCCCAGGCCGCGCAGGTTGACGTTGCCCGAGCCGGTGGTCTGGCCGGCGCCGAACTGGTTGGACTCGCCGATGGCGCCGCTGACCGCGGGGATCGACTTGATCAGGTCCACCGTGGAGGGGGCGCCCTGCTTCTGCATCTCATCGGCGCCGATGACGTTCACCGGCAGGGCGGCGTCTTCCGGCGAGCCGGCGATGAAGGAGCCGGTGACGACGACTTCGGAGACTTCGGCGTCGTCCTGGGCGAGGGCCTGGCCGGCGGAGAGGCTGAGTATGGCGGCCAGCGCGACAGACGAGGCCCCGGCAAGATAGCTTGTGTTACGCACGCGTTTCCCCTGATTCAAATATAACTGCGTTATCAGCCGCAATATTGGCAGACCGCTGCGGGGAAAGAGCGGTGCTAGTTCTGAAACTCAAGTCTCTTTTCTGTTAGAGTTTCTCATGGTGACAAAATACTCTGACGATATTGTCAAAACTAGTCTGATATCGGGATTCAGTTTTTGACGTTACGTCAAAAGCATACCGAATTTTCGAACACGCCTGGGAAAAGGCGTTTAAAAACAGTCCAGCCGGTCGGTAAAAAGTTGACGCAGGGGCCGAAAGGGCGGGCTGTCGTTTTTGCGCAACAGGCGCGCCAAAAAGCGCGCCGAAAGGCGCGGTGTCGGCATACCGCGGGGTGGCCGGCTCCTCGTGGGGAGCCGATCCGGGTCCTATTGAGTCGGGGTTTCCGGCGCGACGGTCGGTTCCGGCGCCGGCTCGACCGGCGGCGCAGGCGCGGCCTCAGGCGCCGGGTCGCTGTTCACCTGGAAGGTCTTGCCCATCAGCTTGGCGCGTTCCTCCAGGGCGTGGGCCGTCGGGGTGCAGCGGACCGGCAGGGTCCAGCCCATCCAGTTCTGGGCGACCTGGCGCTTGGGCATGTTGGCGGCGGCGGCCCAGGTGGCGTGGCCCTTCTTCACCGCCGCGGCGCCGATTGTGTTGATGGGCTTGAGGCTGGCGCGCTCGGCGGCCTCCATGGCGCGGGCGAACAGCTTCATGTCCTGCTTGGCCCGGGTCTGGATGGTGGCGTAGGCCTGCAGCTTCTCGGCCAGGGTGGTCTCGGGGTTCACTGGCGGGGTTTTCTCGATGTCGGTGACGTCGGGCATCATCTGGTCGTGCAGGTCGACATAGCCGCGCAGGGCGCCGTAGCACCAGGCCACCAAGCCGTAGTCGTCCCGCGGCGCGCCGGCCGGATAGGGCATGTCCTCGGTGAGGGTCAGCTCGGCGGGGGCGGGCGCGCCGGCGGCGGGCTCGGCGGCGGCGAACAGGGCGAGGGCGGCGATGAGTGCGGACATGGAGACGTTGGAACCTTGAAACTGTGTCGATCAGGAGGCGGCGGGTGATCCGAAGCCTCCACCCCCGGGGGTTTGGATCTCGATCACGTCGCCAAGCTGGACCGTAACCGAGAAGCAGCCGGGAAGTTCCTTTACCGCGCCGGAGGCCGCGATCAAACGCTGGGCGCCGGGCAGGGCGGGGCCGCCGCCGGCGATCCCCTGGGGGGCGTGGTCGCGCCGGGTGGAGAGCAGGGCGGCCTCCATGGGGGCCAGGAACCGCACCCGCCGCACCGCCCCGTCGCCGCCGCGATGCGCCCCGGCGCCGCCTGAGCCCGGGCGGATGGCGTAGGTCTCGACCCGCACGGGGAAGCGCCGTTCCAGGATCTCCGGGTCGGTGAGCCGGCTATTGGTCATGTGGGTGTGGACGGCGCTGGCGCCGTCGGCCTGGGCGGTCGCCCCGGCCCCGCCGCAGAGGGTCTCGTAGTACTGCCGGGTCTCGTCGCCGAAGGTGAAGTTGTTCATCGAGCCCTGGGCGTTGGCCATGACGCCGAGCGCCGCATAGAGGGCGTCCACCACGTGCTGGCTGGTCTCGACATTGCCGGCCACCACGGCGGCGGGCGGGGCCGGCGCCAGCATGGAGCCCGGCCGCGTCAGGATGTTGAGCGGGGCCAGGCAGCCGGAATTGAGCGGGATGTCGTCGTCCACTAGGGTGCGGAAGACATAGAGGGCCGCGGCGTCGACGATGGCCGAGGGGGCGTTGAAGTTGGAGGGCAGCTGGTCGGCGGACTGGCGGAAGTCCAGGGTCGCCTCGCCCCTGGCGGCGTCCACGGTGGTGATGACGACGATCTCGCCGCCGCCGTCCATGGGAACCCGCGCCTGGCCGTTCGAC
>JAZKBZ010000028.1:0-10594 GCA_040388315.1 Pseudomonadota bacterium
TGTCGGCCTGGGTCACCGTCGCGCGGTGCAGCTTGGCCTTCATCAGGGTGACGAGCATGGGCGCTTCCTTACGCAAGGCGCGGGCGCACACTGGCGCGAAACCCGCGTCGACAACGGCTGTGCATATAGCCAGCAACCGGCGCCGGTTCAATTGCGGCGGCGCAACAAACCTGCCCCTACGTCAAGATCGGACGCCCGCGCCGGTTCAATCGGCGGGAGAATTGGCCAGTCTTTTCGGCGCGATAGGGGGAAAACCGAATTGGGTTGCAACCGAGGGTTAACAGCGTGCGTCAAAGGCGCCAAGCTTGGCGACGACGCGGGGGTGGCCAATGCGTAGTCCAAGGATCCGAGCTCTGATCGCGGCCGGCGCCGCGCTTTCCTGCGTCACCGCCAGCGCGCAGACCGCGCCGACACGGCCCGTCCTCACTCGTCCGGGCGTCCTGGCCGCGCCGGCCACGGTAGGCCCCGGGGCCCGCCCCCCCAGCCCGGATGGGATCGACTGGCGCGGCGCGGTCGGCGGCCTGCGCCAGAGCGGCAATACCGGTCCGGGTCTCGGCCGCGGCCTGGACCCGGCGACGGTGGACAAGACCAGGTTGCCGATCCTGCTGCCGGCCGACGCCGACCTGATGGGCGGGGCCCGGATCTATTCCTTCGGCGACTACTATTCGATCACCGCCAATCTGAGTGGCGCGCGGGTCTCGCTGACCGGCACGGCGGAGACCACGCCCCTGCCCGCCGGCTCCAAGCTGAACCTGCCCGCCGTCGGTCCCGAGCAGCTGGTGATCCAGCGCACGGTGGACGGCCAGCTCGCCAGCTTCGTACGCTACGGGGTGCTCTACACCGTCGAGCTGCGTTGCGACGCGCCGTCGGACGCCCGCTGCCGCACCGAGGGCTTTGTGCGCGGCCTGGTGGCCAAGAGCACCGTCGTGGTGATGGGCAAGGCCGCCCGTCAGGCCGCCGGACTGGGGGCCTAGATGCGCGCGCCGCTCATCATCCTGATCCTGATCCTCCTCGCGGTCCTGGCCCTGGTGGGCTACAATTCCGGCTGGTTCGGCGACCTCGGCCCCGCCCCCGGCGCCGGCCCCGCGGTCGGCGACACCGCCGCCCCCGGCGCGGAGCCTGAGGAACCCGTCGGCGACGGCGGCGTCGAACAGCTCCCCGACGAGGCCCAGCCACAACCGCCCGCCGATCCGGTCGAGGTCCCGGGCGACACCCCGGCGGCGGTGAGCTTCGAGCACTTCCCGGCCGGCGACCTGATCCCCGGCTCCGGCTCGGGCTATCTCGACCGCACCGTCTGGTCGCCCCAGCTCTGCTTCCCCTTCGCCGAGGCCGCCTTCGCCAATTCCCAGGTCTATGGCCCGGGCGGCGGCATGGGCCCCGCGGGCAAGCCCAGCCAGTGCGACGCGAGCAACTACAGCCTGCCCTGGCGCGACAATTTCTGTGAGAGCCGCGGCTACGCCAGCCCGCTCTGCGTGTCCGGCAAGGGCCACCAGGGCCAGGACATCCGCCCGGCGACCTGCAAGAAGGACCTCCACTGGGTGGTGGCCGCCGAGGACGGGATCATCACCGACGTCGGGACCTACACCGTCACCCTCACCGGGGCCGCCCCGCCCCACCGGGTCTACCGCTATCTGCACATGCGGATGAACCAGCTGGCGGTGGCCGAAGGCGCCAGCGTCCAGGCCGGCGCCAACCTCGGCAAGGCCTCCAACGACTTCGGCGGCACGCCCACCACCATCCACATGCACTTCGAGATCCGCTCCGGCGTCGCCGGGACCTCCACGGACGGCAAGGCGGTGAAGCTGCACACCTTCCTGCCGCCCTATCAGAGCCTGGTGGCCGCCTATGACCGCAAGCGCTCGGGCCAGGCGTGTCACTGAGGGCGGCGGGCGAGGATCTCCCGCCCCGTTGCTGGGGCGTCGGCCTGGTGCGGACGGGGAGCACCTCCTTCTGCGAGGCCCTGACCCGGCTGGGCTACGCCCCCGTCGCCCAGAGCCCTCGGTTCGAGCAGCTCCGCACCCTGCGGGGCGGCTGCGAGAACGGGGTGGTCCTGCACTACAAGTATCTGGACTACGTCTTCCCGGGCTCGAAGTTCGTGTTGATGACCCGCCCCGTGCAGGCCTGGCTGGCCTCGATGCTTCATGCCCACAACAGTGCCCCGCGACCGATCGAGGGCCACCACGAGCGTATCGCCCGTCGCATGGCGATCCACGAGACCGTCGGCTACGACGAGGCGGTCTTGACGGCCTCCTTCCACCGCCACCACGCCGAGATCCGCCGCTACTTCTGGGGCCGGCCCAACGACCTGCTGGAGATGGACATCACCGCTGGCGACGGCTGGGACAAGCTCTGCCCCTTCCTGGGCCCGCCGGTCCCTGAGGCGGCGTTCCCCAGGCTGAATGTCGGGGTGGGGCCGAGTTAGATCCTCTAGAGGTCAAACGCCTCGCGGATCATCGCCGCGCACGCCGCCGGCGTCCGCGCCGAGGTGTCGATCTCCAGGTCGTAGGCCCGGCCGCGGTGGACGCGGTCGTACTGCCAGCGCGCAAGGCCGATCTCCCGGTCCCCGCGGCCCCTCTCCCGGGCCTCCAGCACTTCCAGCGGCGCGTACAGCCCCACCAGGCGGACATCGAAGCCCGTCAACAGCGCCCGGTATTCCAGCTCCTCGCCGGGCTCGATCATCACGTCGTCGACGATCAGGCTGTTGCCCGCCGCCGCCATGGCCGCGATGGCATGGCGCATGCCCGAAAGCGCGCGGTCGACCACCGACCCACTGTGGATGGCCACGCTGGGCTTGCCGCCCTCGTCGAGGGTCTCGAACACCAGCCCGTCGGGATGGCCGAACATGGCGGCCGGCAGCATGTCGAGGAAGACGTCCATGGACAGGTGGAGGAACGGCCGGGCGGCGATGGCCTGCAGCGCCCGCGCCGTCGAACTCTTCCCGACGCTGCCCACGCCGTTGAGGATGATGACCTGCGCGGGCCGGATAGAGGTCTCGTCCATGGCCGCGACGGTGGCCGAAAGCGGCCGGGCCATCAAGCCTGCGGCAGGGGCGAGAGGTCCGGCGCCAGCCAGGCGTGCCGCGCCGCCACGGAGAACAACCGGTCCTTGCTCCAGTACGCCAGCAGCCAGTCCCGGTCGCCCAAGGGCGAGGCCATGAGATGGTCCGTCACCTCGTGCAGCGGCTCGGCCGGCGGCCGCCCGGCCAAGACGCGGGCGGCCTCGCGGATGGAGGCCTGGGTGATGGTCTCGTGATAGCCCTCGGTGTCGGTATTGGCCCCGCCGACCGCCTCGTTATAGGCCCGGATCAGGCCGGGCATCCGTTGCGCCACCTCCGCCTCGCTGTGGCGGCGCAACAGCCACAAGGCCGCGGCGAAGTGGGCCGCGTGGGTCCACTCGGTCTTGGGCAGGGATCGGTCCAGCAGGCCGACGCCGATGCCCTCGACGGCCTCGTCACTGGCGAAGAACTTGGTCATTGGGGGTCTCCTTGGCGAAGGCCCGGACAGCAAGACAACCCCGCCGGCCGGGCGGGGTGGGTGGCTCATTCGAAGAGGTTCGGGATCTAGCCCGGACCGATCGCGCGCCCCCGCACCGCCAGAAGGCGGCGTTGCTGTTGCTGGGTGCGGGGCAGGGCGAGAGCCATGGCTCCGCTTAAGCGGCGGGGCTCCGATCTGTCAATCGCAGGCGACCCCTACGGGTTCTCGTCCTCGTCGGACGCATGAATGTGGTGCAACAGGCGGTGCAGGACCGGCGCCAGGATGATTCCGGCGGTGGCCACCAGGAACAGGCCCGAATAGATCGCATAGCCCCCGGCGAACAGCTTGCCGGCCTCGGTGTGCGGCGCGCTCAGGGGCCCCATGCCCGACAGGATCATCGCGGCCTCGGCAAAGGCGTCGATCCAGGGCTTGGCCTCATAGGTGTGATAGCCCCACATCCCGCCCGCCAGGGAGCCGGCGATCAGCGCCAGGGCCAGGATCACGTTGCGGGTCAGGCGCAAGATGAACACCCAATGCGGCGCGATCGGCTCGCCGACACGTTCATAGGCCATGGCGGCCCTCCCCTTTTGCTTGACGGCGCCTGCGTCACCCGACGCAATCACGTCACAGAACACGGGGCATCATGGACCCGGGATCAGCAGGGTGGAATGACGATGGACGGCGATCAGTCTTTGGGCGGCTTCTCCACCGAGGGTCTGGCGCAGATCGCGCCCAACCTGCAAGGCGTGGTCGACGCCGGCGACCTGTCGGGCTTCGTGACCCTGCTGTGGCGCAAGGGCGAGGTGGCCCAGGTCAACACCATCGGGATGCGCGACATCGCCGCCGGCTTGCCGATGACGCGCGACACCCTGTTCCGCATCGCCTCCATGACCAAGCCGATCACCTCCGTCGCCCTGATGATGTTGGTGGAAGAGGGCAAGGTGAGCCTCGACGACCCCATCACCAAGTGGGCGCCCGAGTTCTCGAACATGAAGGTGCTGAAGTCCGCCACCGGCCCGCTGGACGAGGTCTATGACGCGCCCCGCGACATCACCATCGACGACCTGA
Organism: Pseudomonadota bacterium; assembly: GCA_040388315.1. GTDB lineage: Bacteria > Pseudomonadota > Alphaproteobacteria > Caulobacterales > Caulobacteraceae > Phenylobacterium. Next base: position 4,542 of record JAZKBZ010000028.1, read on the forward strand.
TGACCCACCGCTCGGGCCTGGCCTACGGCTTCACCTCGGTGGGGCCTATCGCGCACGCCTATGAGAAGGCGCTCGGCTCTCCCATCGGCAACCCGCACGCCCCGGACATCTGGATGGAGCGGCTGGCGGAGCTGCCGCTGTCCTATCCGCCGGGGGAACGCTTCCACTACAGCCACGCCACCGACGTCCTCGGCTTGCTGGTGGGCCGCATCGCCGGCATGGGCTTCCGCGAATTCCTGATGGAGCGGATCCTCGGCCCCCTCGGCATGACCGACACCGACTTCTGGTGTCCGCCGGAGAAGCGCGACCGGATGGCCAAGCTCTATCGGGTCGATCCGGAGACCGACAGGCTGCAGGACGTCTCCTTCGTCCACGAGGATCATGCGCCGGCCTTCTGCGGCGGCGGCGGCGGCCTGATCTCCACGGCCGACGACTACCTGACCTTCGCGCGCCTGATGCTGGGCAAGGGCGAACTGAACGGGGTGCGGCTGCTGAAGCCGCAAACCGTGGAGCTGATGACCACCAACCGCCTGACCGACGCCCAGCGCGAGATTCCCTTCATGGGCATCCCCTTCTGGATGGGCCAGGGCTTCGGCCTCGGTCTCTCGGTGATCACCGACCCGGAAAAGCAGGCCTGGATGGGCGCCGGCTCCAAGGGCGCCTTCGGCTGGCCCGGCGCCTTCGGCACCTGGTGGCAGGCCGACCCGGCGGAGGACATGGTCATGCTCTACCTGATCCAGAATTCCATGCCGCTCGGCCCCGAGGCCGCCAGCCAACTGGCCACCGGCCAGCGCATGGGGGGTCGCGTCGCCCTGCCCGTCTTCCAGAAGCTGGTCTACGGGGCGCTGGGGAAGTAGCCGCCCTTAAGGGTTGCGCGGGGCCACGCACATCGGCTGGCCTTCCCAGAGGTCGCCGATCAGGCTGCCGTCGCGGGCGGCCTCCTTGCGCGCGTGCTCGAAGGCGATGCTTTCGGCCGGCGGCTTCTGCCCGGGGCCACAGACGGGGGCCGTCACCTTGGTCCCCTGATGGCAGAGGCAGAAGTCCTCGCGCTTGTCGAGGCGGCTGCCCGGAACCTTGCACACCGCGGGCAGGCTTTGGCCACCGACGTCCAGGCAGAGGGTGGTTTCGGTGGGCGGATTGCTCATCGGCCCCTGGGCCGCGGCCGCGCCGGCCGAGGCGACCAGAGCCAGGGCGGCGATCATCGAAATGCGGATCATTGGGAAAATCCTCCGTGAATTCTATAGCATGACAGGCCAGGACGGTGGCGGTTTTCGGGCCGCGAGCAGCGTTCACCATCTTCGCTGGCGAAAGCTTTACCGCGGGGGGTTCAAGGTAGTGTCCAGGAGGCCTGATCCATGAACCCCATCGCCACGGCCCAGTATGGCCTGTTCGCCGCAACCCGCCGCTTCGAAGCCTCCGCCCAGCGGACGGTCCAGATGGGCGATCCCGCCGCCGACGTCGACTACACCCACGAGGTGGTGGAGCAGATCACGGCCAAGCACGAGTTCAGCGCCAACCTGGCGGTGATCCGCACCGCCGACGAGATGAGCGACAAGCTGCTGGATATCTTGGCCTAGACAAGGCCCCCGGCCCCCGCTAGCGCGGACGCATGTCCACCCGTCCGCTCTTCGTCACCCAAGTCTACGAGGCCACCCTCGCCGCCGAGCGCGGCTTTTCCGAGTTCAACGCCGAGCTCGAGGAGGCCTGCCACATGCTGGCCGACGAGGATCTGGCCGGCCAGGCCTGGTGCCGCGAGCACGCCTACGGCGGCTACACCTCCTACGCCTCCCTGGACGACCTGCCCCAGCGGGCCAGCGTATTCGGCGCGCTGAAGACCAAACTCGACAAACACACCCAAGCCTACGCCAAGGCCCTTGAGCTGGACCTGGGCCGCGGCCGGCTGCGGATGGACAGCCTGTGGGTCAATGTCCTCAAGCCCGGGGCGGCCCATTCGGGACACATCCACCCCCACAGCGTCATCTCCGGCACCGTCTATATCGCCACCCCCAAGGGGGCCAGCGCGCTGAAGCTGGAGGATCCTCGCCTGCCGCTGATGATGGCCGCCCCCCCGCGCCTGGCCGACGCCACCGAGACGGCCAGAACCTTCGTCTACCTGCAGCCGGAGCCGGGCTCGATCCTGATGTGGGAGAGCTGGCTGCGCCACGAGGTGCCGCCCAACGCCGCCCGAAAAGAGCGGATCTCCATCAGCTTCAACTACGGCTGGCGCTAGGGTTTCCGGCCAAACTTGGCGCCGAAGAAGTCGCCCTTGTTCCAGGCAGGCCGTTCGGCCGCGTCGGTCAGATCCCGTGTCACCTCGTAGTTCAACCGCGCGAACTTGGCGCCGGCGTTCCAGTTGATGGCCTGGCTCAGGTCGTCGCTGGGCTTGTGGTAGCGCTGCGCCAGGAAGGTGCGGAACTCCTGCTCCCCGCCATTGGCGAAGCCAGTCATGAAGAAAACCGCCGGCACCCCGACCTCCACGAACCGGTAGTGGTCGGAGCGGGTGAACAGGCCCTCGTCGGGCATGGGATCGGGGGAGAGCGCGATGTTCATCCCCGCCGCCGCCCGGCGCACCGCCGGCCCGATGCTGGAACGTTCGGCGCCGAAGGCCACCACGTCGGTGAAGTCATAGGTCAGGATCGGCATGTCGAGATCGACGTCGGCGACGATGCTGGCCAACGGCACGGTGGGATTGCGCGCGAAGTATTCGGCCCCCACCAGGCCCTTCTCCTCCCCGGTGTCGAGCAGGAACAGGATGGTCCGCTTGGGCGGCTGGCCCGAGGCCATGAACATGCGGGCCACCTCCAAGGTGGTGGCGCTGCCCGCGGCGTTGTCCAGGGCCCCGTTGTTGATGGCGTCGCCCCCCACCGGCTCGGTCACCCCCAGGTGGTCGAGATGGGCGCTGAGCACCACAACCTCGTCCTTCAGCTTGGGATCGGCGCCCTCGATCAGGCCCACGACATTGGAGCTTTCCACCGGCTTGATGGTGGTGGCGAAGGCCGCCTCCAGGGTGAGCGGCAGGGCGAAGCGCGGCGGATCGGCGGCCTTGGACTGAGCCATCTCGACGATGCGGTTGAGGTCTGCCGGGGCGCCGGCGAACAGCTTCTCGGCGCCCTTGACGCTGATGGCGGCCAGCAGCGGCGCCTTGGGCGCCACGGCGAAGGCGCCGCCGGACGTCGTGCGCCAACTCATGCCCCAGCTCTTCCACTGGCGCGCGGCGTTGGCGAAGGGATAGAGCTTCTCGTCCCCCGGCGTGCCGACCTGGAGGAAGCCCACTGCGCCGCGGGCCTCGGCCAGGGCCCGCTTGGTGCGCCCGCTGGCGTAATAGGCCCGCTCCTCGGTCTGGTAGCCCGCCGGCGCGCCCGACAGGGCCACGACGATCTTCCCCTTCACGTTCAGGCCGGCATAGTCGTTGCGCTTATGTTCGGGCGCCACGACGCCGTAGCCGACGAAGACCAGGGGCGCCGACACCCTGGTCTGGGCGGCCACCGGATTGCGGCTGACGATATAGTCCTCGGCGAACACCAGGGCGACCGCCTTGCCGGCCCTGTCGCGCAGGACGAAGGTCCCCTGGTCGGCGGCCTGGTAGGCCACCATGGGCACGTGCTGGAAATAGGTCCCCTTGTCCCCACCGGGCTTGAGGCCGAGCTGGGCCATCTGGGAGGCCACGTAAGCCGCGGCGATGTCGTAGCCGGGAGATCCGGCCTCGCGGCCCTGCAGCAGGTCGCTGGCCAGGAAGGTGACGTGGGCCTTGATGTTGTCGGCGCTCTTCTGGACCTCGGCCGCGGAGGGTTCGGCAGCCCACCCTTGGGTCGCCGATAGCGCCAGGGCGCACGCCGCCGCCATCACCTTGCCCAGACTCATCGACGCCTCCCCCGTTTGTTGGGCGAGCTTAGAGGAGCCCCAAGCGGCGGGGGATTAAGTTGCTGTAACGCAGCGCGTCGATGTTACCGGTCCAGGGAGGCTTCAACCTTGGCCGCGCATGTGGTGGTGTGAGGCATGGACACCGCGCCCCTTCCCATCCCCGCCGGCCTGGAGCCGCTCACCGCCCGGGCCGTGGTGCTGGGCGAGCGGATCGACACCGCGGGCCTGGAGCGCCGCGACGCGCTTTCGACCGCCCCGCTGTCCTTCCGGGTCGGCCATGGGCTGGTGGTGGTGTTCCGCTATGGGGTCGCCGTGCTGATCGGCCTGGACCCCATCGCCGAGGATGAGGTGCTGCGCGGCATCCGCCCCCGCGTGCAGGGCCACCTGGACATCCACGAGGAAGAGACCATCCGCCTGGCGGCCCGGGACGACCAGGACGAGGGCGTCCAGCCCGACGGGGTGGTGCGCATCGGCGCCCTGTCGCCGGACAAGCTGCTGGTGGTGGCCGACGCCGTGGCCAAGAGCGCGGCGCTCGCCCACGACGAACGCCAGGTCGCCCAGGTGTTCGACACCATCGAGCCCTGGGCCCGGGTCCTGGCCGAACAGGGCCGCAGCCCCAGCGGCCGGCGCGCCATGGTCAAGCTGATCGGCTCAGCCCTGCTGGTGCAGCACCGGGTGGCCGAACGGGTGGCGGTGCGCGAAAAGCCCGACATCCTCTGGGACCGCCCCGACCTGGAGCGCCTCTACGCCCGGCTGGAGGACGAGTACGAGCTGGTGGAGCGGGCCGAGACCCTGGGGCGCAAGCTGGACCTGATCGGCGACACGGTCACTGTGATGACCGACCTCATCGACACCCAGCGCTCCCTGCGCCTGGAGGCCATCGTGGTGGGGCTGATCCTGCTGGAGGTGGCGCTGACATTATTCCAGATGGCCACCGGCGCGGTCCACTGAGGCTCAGCGGCGTTCGCGGGCGTGGAAGATGCGGGCGACGAGAACCAGCTCAGCGGTGACGCGGTACTGATTGACATATCCGTCTCGGCCGAAACGCACGGCCAATTCACGTATTCCACCGCTGGAGATCAGGTTTCCGCGATCTGAGTGCTCATCAAGGGAGAGCACGGCTCGGGAGATGGCTCCGGCTGCGCGCTTCGCCGCTGCGGGGCTCTTCGATTCGAGAAAGCCCTCAAGCCGCGCGAGATCGCGTTCGGCTCGCGGAAGGACTCGGACCTGACGCCTCAATCCCCCGCGGCTCGCCGGCTGACACGTTCGCGAAAGCCGGCCATCACGGTTGCCGCATCCGCGCTCTCGCCGGTCCGGTCATAGTCTTCCAAGGCTTGCTGAGCCTCGATCCAGCGACCCGTGTCGAGATCGTGAGAGATCAGGTCCGAGACGTAGTCGGCCACAGGCCGGCCCGCAGCATCCGCCGCCGCCTTGAGGCGGCGGGCGGTGTCGTCGTCGAGTTTCAGGATCAGTTCGCCGTCGGCCATGGGCGGATGCTCATCCCGACGGCGAGGATCGTCAACTGTCGAGGAAGCTGCGCAGCTTCCGCGAACGGCTGGGGTGCTTGAGCTTGCGCAGGGCCTTGGCCTCGATCTGACGGATGCGTTCGCGGGTCACGCTGAACTGCTGGCCCACTTCCTCGAGGGTGTGGTCGGTGTTCATGCCGATGCCGAAGCGCATCCGCAGGACGCGCTCCTCGCGAGGCGTCAGCGAGGCGAGCACGCGGGTGGTGGTTTCCCGCAGGTTCGACTGGATGGCCGCGTCGATGGGCAGGATGGCGTTCTTGTCCTCGATGAAGTCGCCCAGGTGGCTGTCTTCCTCGTCCCCGATCGGGGTTTCCAGACTGATCGGCTCCTTGGCGATCTTCAGGACCTTGCGGACCTTCTCCAGCGGCATGGCCAGCTTCTCGGCCAGTTCCTCCGGAGTCGGCTCGCGGCCGATCTCGTGCAGCATCTGCCGCGAGGTGCGGACGATCTTGTTGATCGTCTCGATCATGTGCACCGGGATACGGATCGTGCGGGCCTGGTCGGCGATGGAGCGGGTGATCGCCTGACGGATCCACCAGGTGGCGTAGGTGGAGAACTTGTAGCCGCGGCGGTACTCGAACTTGTCGACCGCCTTCATCAGGCCAATGTTACCTTCCTGAATGAGATCAAGGAATTGCAGGCCGCGGTTGGTGTATTTCTTGGCGA
>JAZKBZ010000029.1:0-1826 GCA_040388315.1 Pseudomonadota bacterium
GCCTCGGGGCGCCGCGAAGACAACTAGTCTTCCTTCGGCGTCATGACCTGGCGGCCTTTGTACATGCCGGTCTTCAGGTCGATGTGGTGCGGGCGCTTCAGTTCGCCGGTTTCCTTGTCTTCGACATAGGAATTGGCGCCCAGGGCGTCATGGCTGCGGCGCATGTTGCGACGCGAGGGGGAAGTTTTGCGTTTCGGAACGGCCATGGGAGAATCTCTCAGGCGTGGAAATGGAAGCGGCGGCCCGGGGCCGCCGACGTGAGCGCGGGTGTATGACGCAAACCCCGCTTCGTTTCAAGCGCCGAAGGCGTCGAGATGCAGATCGCGCGCATCCCCCGCCCTAGACCAGCCGCGAGCGGTCGCGGGCGGCCCCGATGAAGCTGGCGAACAGGGGGTGGGGCTCGAAGGGACGGCTCTTCAGCTCGGGGTGGAACTGGACACCGATGAACCAGGGATGGTCGCTCCGCTCGCAGATCTCCGGCAACACGCCGTCGGGCGAGAGGCCCGAGAAGGCCAGGCCGGTCTGCTCGATCCGGTCGCGGTAGTCGATATTGACCTCGTAGCGGTGCCTGTGGCGCTCGCTGATGGACAGGCCGCCATAGATCTCCGAAACCTTGGAGCCGGGCGTCAGGACCGCCTCGTAGGCCCCCAGGCGCATGGTGCCGCCGAGGTCGTCGCCCTCCTTGCGGACCTGGCGCTCATTGCCCTTGGTCCACTCGGTCATCAGGCCGACGACCGGCTCGGAGGTGGGGCCGAATTCGGTGGAGGAGGCCTGGCCGATGCCGGCCAGGTTCCGGGCCGCCTCGATCATGGCCATCTGCATGCCGAAGCAGACGCCGAAATAGGGGATCATGTGCTCGCGGGCGAACTGGACGGCGCGGATCATGCCCTCCGAGCCGCGCTCGCCGAAGGCGCCGGGGACCAGGACGCCGTGGACATCGGTGAGGCGCTGGGCGATCAGCCCCTCCTCCCGCTCGAAGGCCTCGCCCTCGATCCAGTCGAACCTGACCCGCACGTTCTGGGCGACGCCGCCGTGGATCAGGGCCTCCACCAGGGATTTGTAGGCGTCGGTGAGGCCGGTGTACTTGCCGACGATGGCGATGTTCACCTCGCCGTCGGGATTGGTCAGGCGCTCGGAGATGGCCTGCCAGCGCGACAGATCCGGCGCCGGGGCGGTGTCGGCCATGCCGAAGACGTCGAGCACCTCCCGGTCCAGGCCCTGCTCATGATAGTCGAGGGGCACGTGGTAGATGTTGGTCGAGTCCATCGCCTGGATGACGGCGCTTTCCCGCACGTTGCAGAACAGGCCGATCTTGCGGCGTTCGCCCTGGGGAATGGGCATCTCGCAGCGGCAGAGCAGGATGTCGGGCTGGATGCCGATGGACCGCAGCTCCTTGACGGAGTGCTGGGTCGGCTTGGTCTTCATCTCGCCGGCGGTCTTGATGTAGGGCAGCAGGGTCAGGTGGATGTAGCAGGCGTGCCCGCGGGGCAGTTCCTGGCCCAGCTGGCGGATCGCCTCGAAGAACGGCAGGCCCTCGATGTCGCCGACCGTGCCGCCGATCTCCACCAGGACGAAGTCGACGCCCGCGCCGGGATCGGAGAGCACGAACTCGCGGATCTGGTCGGTGACGTGGGGGATCACCTGGACGGTGGCGCCGTTATAATCGCCGCGCCGCTCCTTCTCGATGATGGTCTTGTAGATCTGGCCGGTGGTGATGTTGTCGGCCTTGGTGGCGTTCACCCCGGTGAAGCGCTCGTAGTGGCCCAGGTCCAGGTCGGTCTCGGCGCCGTCGTCGGTCACGAAGACCTCGCCGTGCTGATAGGGGC
>JAZKBZ010000030.1:0-14235 GCA_040388315.1 Pseudomonadota bacterium
CCCACGCTCCCTCTGACAAAGGTTAGCGTGTTGCGTTCACCCGTTGAGCCCACCGTGGATTGCAGGCGTTCGCCGGACCATTATCGGTCGCTATGAAGCCGCCACCTGGATTTTCCGAACTCTGCCAAGGGCTCCATCAGGACGCATTGCTTCTCGCCCAAGGCAGCCTGGAACGTCTGGCGTCGGACTGCGTCGGCTTCGTGAGGTCCGAACACCGGGCTGACCTAACGCGCTTCCTTGCCGAGGCATTGGAGAAGCAAACTCCGGCCGAGCTGAAGGGCCACCTGAACAGGCAGAAGCCTGAGATCATCATGCAGTCGGCCGCGGCCGTGGCCTTTCTCGAGTACGCCTTTAAACGCCTTGATTGATGCGCCCTAGCCCGCGCGACCGGCGCGAGATTCCGGTTAGACTCGTTGCTTGGTGATCAAGGTTCGTTTGTTGGAGCTCATGCTGCCCTACCTGCGTCCACCGATTATCAACATGCGCGCGCTGGTTGGCGACGACATCGCTGCGGCGCGCACAGTCGAATTGGGCCTCATGGAACTGGGCAGCTTGGTGAGGCAAATGCAGGCCGACCTTGCCTTGTTCGATTTCGCGATGAGCAATCTTGCCGCTCAAGAAAAAGATGAGGTTCCCGACGAGGTCAGCATTGAGTGGCTCGGACTCGCCGCAAGGGACGGCGCCAGCGCGGTGTTCAAGTTCGCGGAGGATATGGCGGCGATCACCATCGCGATGAACAGATGCCCGATGCTTCTCAGCCTTGTCGATCATACCCAACGCCGTGCCGCGTCCAAGGCCTTCGGCACGTACTTTCCAGACTTTGCCGGCATTCGTCACAGTGGCCAGCACGGTGCGGCCGAACTCTACGGAGCGGGCAAGGGGGACAAGCACCTTCTTCAGGATGGTGCGCTGTTCATCAACAACCTCTTCAACCGGAGATTGGAGACATCATTCCTAGGTCGGCTGGTCTCCTACGAACTCGACACACGCACTCTGGACCGGCTCGGTGAGGTGCGAGACCTTTACTGGAAGGCTTTCGCGAAGGCTGCACTGTACTAACAGGCAATCCGTATATCCGGCTTGTGGGTGGCCGCATGTAGCTGTCTCCAGCTACCACCCGCGGAGATCGCATCGCCAAAGTAGCGACTCCCCAACATCAAATCCTGAGTTTAGCGGCGGGCCTGTGCCAGGTTTCGCATAGCGCTGTGATCTCAACCGAGACTCGCGACAGCGGCGGGAGGGCGACATGACGGATAGATGCGTGCACATCGTGGCCTACGAGACCTCGGGCCAGCCGACCGAGATGGTGGTCGGCGCCACCGACTATACGATCCACCTCGACCAGAGGCCGGTGCTGCGGGCCAAGAACCACCGGGCCGGCACGGTCTTCGTGATGGAGGACGCCCGCGATCTGTTGCTGTTCCAGTGCAAGATGGACGGGCTGGACCCCGCGCCCTGGGTGGCGATCAACAACTACGCCAAGAAGCAGGTGATCGATATCGACCACGGGGTCATGGAGGATGGCCGCCCGATCCTGTCCTTCCCCTGGAACGGCGGCAAGAACCAGTGGTGGCGGCTCGAGGACGCCTGAGGTCGAACCGGGCGCCGTGGCGCTCGCGGCAGGCGTGCAGACCCTCGTGGAGCGCGCGTATCGTGGTATGGCTGGACGACGTTCCAAGGACGCCCGCCTCGCCCATGCGCTTCCGTGCCCTGACCTCCGTTCTGTTGCTCACGGCCCTGGCCGCCTGTGGCCGCGGCCAGCCTGTCGACTCTGTCGCCGCGCCCGCCCCGCCGACGCGGTGGTCGACCATCGTCACGGGGGCGGGGACGACCCTGGCCTATGCGCCGGAGCGCCCCAGCGCCCAGACCCCGCCGATCCGCATGGGCTGCGGCCGCGACCCCGCGGCGTTCCGGGTGGGGGTGGAGAGGATCGTCCCGATCGGCAGCGAGGACCGGCTGTCGGTGGGGTTCGACGGCGAGCCCTTCGCCCTGGCGGTGACGCCGCAGTCCCTGGCCGGGCCGGAGGGCCTGGAGGCCGAGGGGCCTATCACCCAGGACCTGCTGATCGTCCTGCAGACCGCCACGGTGATCGAGGGCTCCTATGGCGCCACGCGGTTCGGGCCCTATGAGGCGCCGCCGCCCGCCATGCTGAACGCCTTGGCTCAGGCCTGCCGGGCGGCGGGCGTCAGTCGGTAGAAGTCCTGCATCTGGCCATTGCGCTCGTACTGGCCGGCCGGTTCGAAGCCGAGCTTGGCGAGCACGCCCTTCGATCCGCGGTTTTCCGGATGGGTCCAGGCGACGAGGCTGGGAAGTCCCAGGGTCTCCAGGCCGTGCGCCACCAGGCGCGCTCCCGCCTCGGTGGCGATCCCGTCGCCCCAGGCTGAACGCTTCAGACGGTAGCCGATCTGGATCTCGTCGGTCCCCTCTAGCGGGACCAGCCCCACCCAGCCCAGCATCTCCTCCGGCGTGGCCCTGCGGAAGATCGCCCAGTAGCCGAGGCCCGGCCCCCAATCGGTGGAGAACTGGCGGGTCAGGTGGGCTCGCTGTTGCGCTGGCGGCCAGACCGGACCCAGATGGCGCATCACCTCCGGATCGCTGTTGATGGCGAGACAGGCTTCAAGATGCTCGAGGCCTCGCGGCCGCAGCACCAGGCGCGGGGTCTCGAGGTTCGTCATCAGCCCCCGAAGATCCAGTCGCCGCCGAGGCTGGCGATATTGACTCCCACCAGGATCATCCGGGCGCCGCCCGTCATGTCGATCACCACGTCGGCGCCCACTTGGCTGGCGGTGGCGGCGGTCCCGGGGTCGAGCTGGACCCGGTCGCCCTCGGCGCGGCTGAAGTCGGTGATCCGGTCGATCCCCGCCGCGCCCCAGGTGTGGAAGATGTCGGCGCCGGTCCCGCCGCTGATCGTGTCGTCGCCGAGGTCGCCGGACATCCAATCGTCGCCGGCCCCGCCAGACAGGCTGTCGTCGGCCTGGCCGCCCCGGACCCAGTCGCGGCCGTCGCCGCCGTCCTGGGTGTCGGCGCCGAGATTGCCGTAGACCACGTCGTCCCCGGCGTCGCCGAACAGCATGTCGCTTCCCTGGCCGCCCACCACCCAGTCGGGGCCGTCGCCGCCCCGCAGGCTGTCGGCGCCCTGGTTGCCGTGCATGTCGTCGAAGCCGGCTCCGCCCGACAGGCTGTCATCGCCCAGGAAGCCGCGCAGGAAGTCGTCGCCGCCTCCGCCGCTCAGCCCGTTGCCGGCGTCATTGCCCAGGATGGTGTCGCTGGCCGAACCCCCCAGCACGTTCTCGATCTCCGTCCCGTAGGCGATGCCCAGGTTGTTGGACCAGGTGTAGGTCTCCGGATCGATGATGAAGTCGGTGATGGTGGTTCCGGCGTTGGGATAGAGGCTGTTCCAGTCGTTGGCCTGGGCCTGGGCCGAATAGTAGGAGATGGAGGAATAGGCTCCCGGCGTCAGGTCGACGATCGAGGACCGCGTATGGCTCGACAGGTCGAAGGTGTCGGTCCCGCTGGCGTCATAGATCGCCTGCATGAAGGGCGTGGCCTGGGACCAGGTGTAGGTGGTGTTCCCGGCCGCGGTGGTGGGATCGGCGCCGTACCTGGCCTGCAGGGCGGCGATGTCGAAGACCATGGGGGTGGAGGGGCCCACCGCCCGGCCCACCAGCCGATTGACCCCGTCCACCGGCTCGACCGTCACATAGTAGGCGTCCTGGTAGAGGTCGTAGGACATCACCGTGTAGCGGATGTTGTCGTAGCCGGAGGGCAGGACCGCGCCCGGGCCGAAGGGGTGCTGCAGGCCGAGCGCGTGCCCCAGTTCGTGCAGGACCGTCTCGTAGCCCAGGGTGCCGACCGCGAAGGTGCTGGTCTGCAGGCTCTCATCCAGCCAGACGTCGCCTTCCCAGGGTGAGGGGAGATAGCCCGGCGACGGCGGGTGGTAGGCGTAGGCGGTGGTTTCCTCGCTTTCGGTGAAGTCATTGACGTCGGTGAATGCGATGCGGATCTGGCCGGTGGCGGCCAGGTCGTCGGTCTCCACCAGGCTGATGGCGATGGTCCTGTCCCAGGCGTCGATCGCGGCGCGGAACCGCGCGTCCTGGGCGTCCGTCGGGGCGGCGTAGTCGGCGTTGGCCTGCTCGTCGTCGACGGCGTAACCGGGCCACAGGCTGCCGGCGCGGGGGAAGGAAAAGGTGACCTGGCTGCCGGTCCAGGCGTCGCCTTCCTCATAGAGGAGGACGCTGGTGATCTCCGCGATGCTCGGCGCCGCCATCCTAGTCCCCCAACTCAGGACGCCCGCGCGCGCCGCAATCGCTCCACCCTAGCGCGTGACAGCCTGAAGCGCCTACCGGTTCAGGCGCCCGTCACGCCCTAAACTTGAACAGGCTACAGCGCGAACCCCCGGGGCGGCCGCAAGCCGAAGCACCATCAGGTGGCGACCGCCGTCCCCCACTCGTTCCAGCCGGCGATGCGGGGGGTCCCGGGGACGTACATGGTCTCGACGCCCTGCAGCTTCAGACCCGCCGCGGCGATGGCGCTGGCGACGGGGCGGGTCAGGTGGCAGCCCCCGGCCATGCGGCTCCAGAGCGGGTCCCAGAACCTCTGCCACTTGGCGACGCCCGCGTCGGGGGCCAGGCCGTGCTCGCAGAACAGGAAGCGGCCGCCGGGCTTGAGCACCCGGCGGGCCTCGGCCAGGGCCGCGGCCGGATTGTGCACAGAGCAGAGGGTGAAGGTGCAGACCACGGTGTCGAAACTGCCGGACTCGAAGGGCAGGGCCTCGGCGGTCCCCTTGTCCACCTCCACCTTCAGTCCCTCGGGACGCGGCGCGGCCTGGGCGAGCGCCCGCAACTCGGGGGAGGGGTCGACGCCCACCACGGCGCTGACCTTGGCGGGATCGTAGAAGGCCAGGTTCAGGCCCATGCCGATGCCCAGCTCCAGCACCTTGCCGCTGGCCAGGGGCACGATCTTGGCCCTCTGCTTCATCATCGGCGGCGAGGTGCAGGCGCAGGTCAGCAGGCGCGGCAGGATCTTGCGGTCGTAGAAGGATGTCATGGCGTCTCGCCCCCTATTTGGGTGCGAGCATCCTCCATGCGGAGACCATGAGCTAGTGCTCGTTCGCCGGGGCGGCGTCGGTGGGGGCGGGCTTGCAGAAGGGCACGATCACCAGGGCCAGGATGAAGAGCCAGGCCATCAGCCGGAAGGTGTCGGCGAAGGCGAGAGTCGCGGCCTGGCGACCGACGATGCGGGCCAGCTGGCCCTGGGCCTGGCCGAGCGCCAGGGCGGCGTCCGGCGTGAAGCGCGAGGCGTAGGCGGTCAGCCCCGCCACCACCCCGCCGGCCTGCTCGGGATGGACCGACATCGCCTCCCCCAGCCGTAGGGCGTGCACGCGGCCGAAGTCGACGACCCAGGTGTTGACCACGGCGATGCCGATGGCCCCGCCCAGGTTTCGCATCAGGTTGAACAGGCCAGACGCGTAGCGCAGCTCGGCCGGCGCCACGCCGTTCAGGGCCATGCCGACGGCCGGCACGATGCAGAGCAGGACCGCGAAACCGCGCACCGCCTGGGGAACCAGCAGCTCGGCGAAACCCCAGTCGGCGGTGATGTTGGAGAACATCCACAGGCCGAGCGCGAAGAAGCCGAACCCCACCCCGATCACATAGCGCCCGTCCACCCGGGTGGAGAGGCGGGCGGCGATGGGGGCGGCGATGGCCATGGTCAGGCCGGAGACGAAGACCGTCACCCCGATCTGCAGGCTGGAGAAGTCCCGCACCCGCCCCAGGAAGACCGGGGTGAGGTAGGTGGCCGAATAGAGCCCGAAGCCGATCACCAGGTTCAGCACGCAGGCCATGGCGAAGGTCGGCCGCCGGAAGGGGGTCAGCTTCAGGACCGGCATGGTCGAGAAGAAGGTGCGCTCGAAGAAGACCGCGGCGCCCACCAGGGAGATCCAGGCCGCCGAGGCCACGCCGGGATCGGTGAACCACTCGTGGCGGGGGCCTTCCTCCAGCACGTATTGCAGGCCCCCCAGGAAGACCGCCAGGGACCCCACGTGCAGCCAGTCGATCCTGCGCAGCATGGCCGGGTCGGCCTCGTCCACCTTGCCCAGGGCCGGCAGGACCAGGGTGATGGCCAGGCCCGGAATGACGTTCATGAAGAACAGCATCCGCCAGTCGGCCACATCGGTCACCCAGCCGCCGACGCTGGGGCCCAGGGTGGGGGCGAGCGTCGAGACCATGCCCAGGATGGCCGGGATCATCGCCCGCTTGGGGCCGTCGAACATCGCAAAGCCGGTGGCGAACACCGTGGGCACCATGGCCCCGCCGGTGAAGCCCTGGATGGCCCGGAAGACGATCATGGAATCGATGTCCCAGGCCAGGCCGCACATCAGGCTCGACAGGGTGAACAGCGCCGCCGAGGCGGTGAACAGCCAGCGGGTGGAGATGGCCTGGGAGAGGAAGGCCGCCAGCGGGATCATGACGATCTCGGCCATCAGATAGGCGGTCTGCACCCACGCGATCTCGTCGGGGCCGGCCGAGAGCCCGGCTTGGATGGAGCCGAGCGAGCCGGCGACGATCTGTATGTCCAGCAGGGCCATGAACTGGCCGAACGCCATCACCCCGAAGATCAGCAGCTTGCGCCGTTCGGAGAGGCGTCCCACCGCGGTTTGATCGCTCATGCCATTGCTCTTGCGGACCCGCCCATCATTATATTATAGCCATCATATAAATAGGAGGCGCGCAATGCGCTATGGCGAAGATCACAAGGCCGACACCCGGCGGCGGGTGGTGAAGGCCGCGGCGAGCGCGATGCGCCGGCTGGGCCCCGATCGGGTCAGCGTGGCCGAGATCATGGGGGAGGTGGGCCTCACCCACGGCGGCTTCTACGCCCACTTCAAGTCCAAGGACGCCCTGGTGGGGGCGGCCGTGGAGGCGGCCTTCGACCAGAGCCGCCGGCGGCTGACGGGGCTGGCGCGGCATGAAGATCCCGAGGTCCTGCTGGCGGGCCTCGTGGACTTCTATGTCTCGGCCGACCACCGCGACCATCCCGAGCGCGGGTGTCCCATCGCCCTGCTGTCGTCGGATATCCCGCGCCAGGGAGCGCCCGCCCGCGAAGCCTTCGACACCGGTGTCCACGGTCTCATCGAGATCATCGCCACGCGTCTGAAGGGCGGCGAGGAGCGCCTGGGCCTGGCGGGCTCCCTGCTGGCCGAGATGGCGGGGGCGGTGGCCCTCTCACGCGCGGTCTCCGATCCCGAGCTCTCCGATCGGCTGCTGGCCGAGAGCCGCACCCGCATCAAGGCCCGCATGGGCCTTGCCCCTTCCTCCCCGGAACAAGGCGACCATCCGTGAGTGACGTCATCGACTTCGCGGCCTTGAGCGGCCTCGAGCAACTGCGCGCGATCTTCTTCGATCCCACTGTCCCGCCGGCGGGCATGGGCAAGACCATGGGCTTCGACCACGTGGAGATCGACGACGGCCGGGTGGTGTTCGGCGCCACGCCGCACGTGGGCGTCTACAACCCCATCGGCACGGTGCACGGCGGGTTCGCCGCCACCCTGCTGGACAGCTGCGTCGGCTGCGCGGTCCATTCCAAGCTGAAGGCGGGCCAGGGCTACACCACCCTGGAGCTGAAGGTCGCCTATCACCGGGCCATGACTGAGCACACCGGTCCGGTCCGCGCCGAGGGCAAGGTCATCTCCGTCGGTCGCCGCGCCGCCTTCGCCGAGGGCCGGCTGACCGATCTAAAGGGCCGCCTGTACGCCACGGCCACCAGCACGCTCCTGGTGTTCGACCGATGAGCGCGGCGACCTATGAGGAGGGGCCCAAGGTCGTGCCCCTGAAGGTCCGCCGCAAGCCGCCGACCCGGGCCCTGATCGTGCTCGCCCTGGCCGTGGTCCTGGCGGCCGGCGGGGTGACCTGGCTGCGGGCGCACAAGGCCACGGTCACCACCGAGAACGCCTATCTCAAGAGCGACCGCACCGTCGTGGCGCCGCGGGTGAAGGGCCTGATCGCCCAGGTCTTGGTGGCCGACAACCAGACCGTGAAGGCCGGCCAGCCCCTGATCGTGCTGGACCCCGAGGAATACGCCGCCCGCCTGGCCGCCGCCCGGGGCGAGGTGGCCATGACCGCCGCCTCCGTGGCCGCCGCCGAAGGGGCCTTGTCACGGCTGGGGGCCGAGGAGGCCCTGGCCGCCTCCACCGTGGCCGAGGCCCAGACGGGGATCCGCGCCGCCGACGCCCAATCGGCCCGCGCCCAGGCCGACTGGAAGCGCTACGAATCCCTGGCGGACTCCGGGACCGTCGCCCGCCGCGACGCCGAGCGGATCCGCGCCGAGGCGGTGAGCGCCAGCGCCGTGGCCGAACGCAGCCGCGCCGCCTACGCCGTCAGTCGCAACCAGGCCGCCGTCACCGGCAGCCGGCGCAGCGAGGCCCTGGCGGCCCTCGACTCCGCCCGCGCCGCCCACGCCAAGGCGATGGCGGCCCTGAGCCTGGCCCAGCAGGACGCCGATCACGCGGTGATCCGCGCGCCCATCGCCGGGACCGTCGGCGACCGCCAGGCTAATCCCGGGGACTATGTGGCGCCGGGCACGCGGCTGCTGACCCTGGTGCCGATGGACACCCTCTACGTCACCGCCAACTTCAAGGAGACCCAGGTCGAGCGCATGCTGCGCGGTCAAGCGGCGACCATCCGCGTCGACGCCCTGCCCGGGGTGAAGTTCAGGGCCCATGTGGACAGCTTCGCGCCGGGATCGGGGTCGGAATTCGCCCTGCTGCCCTTCGAGCCGGGCTCGGGCAACTTCACCAAGATCGTCCAGCGGGTGCCGGTGCGCCTGAAGCTCGATCCCGGCCAGCCGGAGGTCGCGCGCCTGCGCCCCGGCCTCTCGGCCAAGGTCACAGTGCGGTTGAAATAGTCATTCGTGATCCCTGGGCTTGTCCCGGGGACCCATGATCTCCGCCTTGCCACAGGTCACGTGGCGCACGCCACAGCAGCTTGCTGAACCTCGGAGATCATGGGTGGCCGGGACAAGCCCATGACGATCAGAAAGGTAGGGCGTCGCCTTACGCCGCGACCGACTCTTCGCTGCTGCCGCCGCCGAGGTTTTCCTGCAGGGCGCGGAGCAGGTTCTCGGGCTTCATGGGCTTTTCCACCACGCCATTCATGCCGGCCTTGAGGTAGCCCGCGGCGTCCTCGGGGTCGGCGTTGGCGGTGAGCGCGATGATCGGCACCACCCCGGCGGCGCCGGGCAGGGCGCGGATCGCCTGGGTGGCGGTGACTCCGTCCATGCGGGGCATCTTGATGTCCATCAGGATCAGGTCGAAGCGGCCGGTGCGGGCGGCCTCCAGGGCCTCCATGCCGTCGACGGCCGATTCCGAGGTGCAGTCGAACATTTCGCACAGGGTCTCGGCGACCATGCGGTTGGTGGCGTTGTCGTCCACCACCAGGATGTGGGCGGCGCGGTGGCCCCCGTTCTCGTCGGCCGGGGGCTCGTCGCTCGCTTCCACGGCGTGGGGGGCGGTGAATTCGAAGACCAGGGTCTCGCCGGCGCCGGCGTTGGCCTCGGTGCGGATCTCGCCGCCGACGGCCTTGACGATCTGGCGGCCGAGTTCGACGGAGAGCGCGGTCTCCAGGCCGAACAGGGCCTCGATTTCCTGAATATCCAAGGGCTTGTCGCCCATGCTGCGCTCGCCGCCGCCGCGCACGCGACCCTCCAGGCGCAGCATGTCGCCAGCGGCGTGGGCGCGCAGGGTGGCCTCCACCGCGCCGTGGCGGACTCCGGCCAGGGCCTGGGCGATGAAGCCGTCGAAGGCCTGCATGACCCGGGTCGAATCGATCAGCGCCGTCATCTCCGGCGCGCCGTCATAGGAGACCAGCAGGGTGACGCCGGACTTGGCGGCCTTCTGGCCCCAGCGGGCCTCGATCTCGTCGGCCAGGTCGCGCAGGCGTTTGGGCGCGGGCTCGAAAGCCATGCCGCTGGTGGCGGCGTCCTTGAGGTCGGCGCTGGAGGCCAGGATCTGGCGCACGCAGGCCGCGGCCTCCGCCACACCGGCCACGCAGGTCTGGGCGTCGGCGCTCAGGGGCTGGCGCGCCAGGCGCTCGGCAAGGGCCAGCACGCCCTCCATCTGCTGATGGATTTCGCTGGTGACCCGTTCGAAGAAGAAATCAGGAAGGGACATTTATCGCCGGGGCCGGGGAACTTATGCTCAGAATGCGCCTAAGCGCTTGCGGAGACGTTAAATTCCCAAACTGGGGTTGTGCGTCCGAACCGCGGCCGGATTTCCTGGCGCCGCCGACGAAAAGGGGCGGCGGATTGCTCCGCCGCCCCTTGCGTGGCCTTGGGAAAGAGGCCCGCCCCGAGGGACGGGCCGGCTCGCCCTAGAACCGGTACTGCAATTCCAGGCTGTAGGTTCGCGGCGCGATCAGGCCCCGCGTGACGGCGGTTCCCGTCTGGCGCAGATAGGGCGTGCCGCCCACCACCAGGCCGGGGTTCGGGCTTCCGAAGATCGCCGTGGGATTGGTGGAGCCCGTCGAGGTGAAGCCCTCTTCGTCGGTCACGTTCTTCACCGAGGCGATGAGCGTGTACTTGTCGTCGGCGTCCTTCCACAGGGCCCGCAGGTCGGCGGTGCCGTAGGCCGGAACCTCGAAGGCCGGGTCCTTGAAGGGCTGGTAGATCGTCGAGTCCGTCCAGGTGTAGGTGCCCGACAGGATCAGCGAGCCCGGCGCGAAGTCGAAGGTGTAGTTGGCGTTGAACGCGAACTTGTTCTCCGGCGACTGGAAGAGCTGCGAACCCTTCAGATCCTGGAAGACCAGCAGCACGCCGTTGGTGGTGGCGCTGCCGCCCTTGGGTTGGGCGCTGGCCAGCAGGGCCGAGGGGTCCGCCGGGTCATAGAAGCAGCAACCGCGGGTGATCTCGGTGTTCAGATAGCCGTAGGAGGCCATCATCTGCAGGGCTTCGGTCGGACGCCATTGGGCTTCCAGTTCCACGCCCCAGGCCTTGGCGTCGACATTGACGAAGTTCGAGGCCGCCGCCGTGCCGGTCGCGTTGAGCTGCGACAGGTTGAGCTGCAGGTCCTTGAAATCGTTATAGAAGATCGAGGAGTTCAGGATGAAGCGACCATTGAAGGTCTTCTTCAGGCCGATCTCGTAGGCGTCGACGCTTTCCTGGTCGGCCTTGGGCTGCGGGGCGAGCGTGCCCAGCAGGAAGCCGCCCGACTTATAGCCGCGGCTGTACTTGGCGTAGGCCAGGGTGTCGGTGTCGGGGGTCCAGTCCAGGTTCAGGGTGCCGGTGACGGCGCTCCAGCTGTCGGACATGCTGCGGAAATTCTGCACGCCCGGGGTGGCCGGATCCATGTCGCTGGAGACGTCGAAGGCCGCGGCGCCGGAGGCGATCGAGGGCGACTGGATGATCAGGCGCTGGGTCTCGAAGCCGTCCTTGTCGTCGACCGTGTAGCGCAGGCCGCCGGTGAGGGCCCAGGAGTCGCTGAACTTGTAGGTCGACTGGCCGAACACGGCCCAGGCCTTGGACTCCAGGCTGGCGTTCTGGTCGGCGAAGTTGCGCAGCGGGTTCGGGGCGGCGAACGTGCCCAGCAGAGTGCGGGGTTGGTCGAGTTGGGTCTGCTGCGGGGCGCCCAGCTGGATCCGCTGCTTATATTCCTCGTGGTACTGGTAAAGGCCGAGGATCCAGGAGAGCGGGCCGCCGCCGTTGGAGGTGAGGTTCAGTTCGTTGGAGAAGTAGCGCTTGTGCTCGTTGAAGTCGGTGGTCTGGTCCGGGTAGTAGGGGACCGCCATGCCGGGGATCGCGATGGCCGCGGTGCGGCTGGTGTTGTCGTAGTCGCCGCCGGTCTGGTAGTTATACTGCTGGAAGCCGCCGATGTACTTCAGATCGGCCCATCCCAGGTCATAGGTGACTTGGGCGGTGAGCACGTGGTTGCCGCGCAGGTGGCCGTAGCCGTCGCGGTTGGTGTTCTGGGTGTAGGGGTCGGTGACGCCCGGATTGGCCACGCCGTAGCCATAGGCCGGGTTCGGCATCAGGCCGCCGATGGGCTGGAACACGCGGGTGGTGTCGTAGGGGGTCACCAGGTTGGCGAGACGGTCGCCGACGCCGGTGGTGTCGTCCCAGCCGGTGCGGGAATAGCGCAGCCAGGCCTTGGTGTTGTCGCCCAGCTCAGCTTCGGCCTGGAACTCGAAATAGGTGCGCTTGATCGCGCCGCCGTCATTGGCGCCGCCGATGTTCTTGATGAAGCCCTCGCGCTGGAGGTCGTTGCTGCCGCCGATCTTGAAGCGCAGGTTCTCGGCCACGGGGATCGAGACCACGCCCTCGATCTTGGTGTGCTCGTAGTTGCCGACCATCAGGCGGACTTCGCCGCTGAAGGTGTCGGCGGGACGCCTGGAGATGGTGTTGATGGCGCCGCCCATGGCGTTGCGGCCATAGAGGGTGCCCTGGGGACCGCGCAGGATCTCGGTGCGTTCGACGAACAGCGGCGACTTGAACAGTTCCGACGACGAGGCGGAATAGAAGCCGTCAGTGTAGGCGGCCACGCCCGGGTCGTTGCCGACGTAGAAGGTGTTGCGGCCGGCGCCGCGCAGGGACACCCGGTCGGTGCCGGAATAGTTCATCCCCGGCGTGAAGTTCACGAAATCCTGGATGTTGTTCATGCCCACGACGTCGCGTTGGGCCGAGGTGAAGGCCGAGACGGCGACGGGCACGTCCTGCAGGGCCTGTTCACGCTTTTCAGCGGTGACCACCAGCTCTTCGATGGTGAAGTCGGCGGTGTCCTGGGCGAAGGCCGGAGCCGCGATCGCCGCCAGGGTCAGGGTCGAGACCCCGACAGCCAGTGCGGTGCGCAGGCGCGTACGGTTGATTGACGACATGTATCCTCCAAGGCGGCGGGACCTGCGTCCTCTTCCGCCTGCATGCACGAATCTGATGAAAACCAGGCGCGGGGAGGCCCCTGGAAGCGCGCTACCTCCGTCGCGCGCCAGGCGTCGTCAATGTGAAGGCCGACAAGTGAGCTGAAATCGGTCACGCTTTCGCGCGGTTGTGGCCGAAGTACCGCAGTTTCAAACCGGCGGTACAAAACTGACCCACGTTCTTTGGCCGGCTTGTTAATCCCAGGGAAAGCTTGGCCATTCGTCCGGTGGGTCGGGGCGGCGGGACATACCGCGTCAACGAATTGACGCCAGCGTCCAGGTTCGGCGGATTTTGGCGTCGGGCCAGAAAAAGGGGCGGCGGGTTTCCCCGCCGCCCCAAAAGGCGCTCCCGGTTGGGGGAGACTAGAACTTCTTGGTCACGGTCACGCCGTACTGGCGCGGCTCGAGAGTGAAGGTGTTGGTGAACAGGCCCGAGGAGTCGTCGGTCAGGTAGAGGTCGGTGATCGGCTGCTCGTCGGTCAGGTTCTTGCCGTAGAGTTGGACGTCGAGACCCCAGTCGGAGTTGCTCAGCGTCACAGTGGCGTTGACGTTCTGATAGCCTTCCAGCGCGTCGGTCGTCGAGTTGAAGATCCGCGCGTAGCTGTCGGCCTGACGATAGTAGTCAGCGCGGGCGGTCAGATCCCAGTTGTCGAACATCCACTTGTACTGGGCCCCGAAACCGAGGGTCCACTTCGGCGAGTTCGGCAGTTCCTTGCCGGTCAGGGCGACCGGAATGCCCTGGCCGATATTGGCCACGCTGTTGACCGCCGGGGCGTTGTTGACGAAGGCCGGAGCCGTCGCGACGCCCGCGGGGTAGTTGTAGATCCCGATGGCGCCGGCCAGGGCGGCCGGCAGGCCCGAGCAGATGCCCAGGACCGCGCTCGGCGCGATGGTCAGCAGGGTGGCGACGCCGGAGGTGGTGGCGACGCAGTTCGAACCGTCGGTGGCCTTCACCACCACCAGGTTCGGATTGCCCTGGGTGCGGTTCATGGTGTCGATCGAGGAGCCGTTCTGGATCTCGGTGTCCAGCCAGCCGTACTGCAGGTTGAAGCGCAGGTTACGGATCGGTTCCCAGATGCTTTCGATCTCGACGCCCTTGATCTTCGCGTCGACGTTCTCGTTCTGCGAGGACTTATTCACGATCTTGGAGATCTGATAGCCCTTGTAGTTGTAGTAGAACGCCGTGGCATTGAGGATCAGGCTGCCGCCAAGCAGGCTGTTCTTGGTGCCGAGTTCGAAGGCGTCGAGTTGTTCCGGCGCGAACGAGCTGGTCGTCGCCGAGCAGCCCGGGGTGGTGGCGTCGCAGGGGGTGTTGAAACCGCCCGCCTTATAGCCG
>JAZKBZ010000030.1:14245-20224 GCA_040388315.1 Pseudomonadota bacterium
GCGCATAGGTGGCGTAGAAGGTCGAGGCCTCGGTGAAGCTGAGCTCCGGCGTCCATTGCAGGTTCAGGCGGCCGGTGGTCGCGGCGTTCTGATAGTCGACCCGCACGGCGGGAGCCGCGCCGCGGCCGCCGGTGAAGTTCGGGTTGGCGATCACGCCCGAGCCGGGCGGCGGCGCGGTCTTGGTCGGACCCGCCAGCAGGGTGATCGGCGTGGAGTCGAGCACCTTGTGGTCGTCGGTGTAGCGCAGGCCGGCGGTCAGCTTCAGGGTGTCGCTGAGGCTCCAGTAGACTTCGCCGAACACCGCCTTGGAGGTGGTCGTGCCGTGGCCGCGGGAGTCGTAGTAGTTGCGGCCCTCGTTGTCCGACGGCGGGAAGTTGGGATCGACATAGAACGGGAAGACGTTGGGAATCCCGCCCAGGTCGTTGAGCTGCGCGAACGCGGTCAGCGAGTTGGCGAACACATAGTAGTCGGTGACCGATTGCCCCTTGGTGTAGAGCGCGCCGACGCTGAAGTTCCAGGCGCCCTCGCTGTTGGAGAACAACCGCAGTTCCTGGCTGAATTCCTTGCTGTCGGTGCGGCCCAGGTCGAAGGCGCGCAGCTTGTTGTCGCGGCCGACCTGCGGGTCGGTCACGAAGCCGCCGGGCGCCACCAGGTTCATGGCGCCGACCGGGGTGAAGACACCCGTGCCGACGACGCGGTTATAGTCCTGGTAGGAATAGCCCTCGTTGTAGTTCACGCCGGTCAGCGAGGCCAAGGTCAGGCTGTCGGTGAGGGCGACGGAGGCGTCGATCTGGAAGAAGTCCTGCTGCGCCTGGTAGATCGGGTCGGTGACCGACTCGATGTTGAGCAGGTTGTGGTCCTGCACCTTGCCGGCGTTCAGGTCGCCGTTGGACAGGCCGCCGAGCTGGGCCAGCAGGCCGCCGAGGGTGGCGACGGAGTTGACCGCGCCGTAGGCCGAGTTCTGGTAGCGCGAGCCGGGCAGGCAGCCC
Source organism: Pseudomonadota bacterium (assembly GCA_040388315.1). Classification (GTDB taxonomy): domain Bacteria; phylum Pseudomonadota; class Alphaproteobacteria; order Caulobacterales; family Caulobacteraceae; genus Phenylobacterium. Next base: position 15,235 of record JAZKBZ010000030.1, read on the forward strand.
TGGCTGAAGAAGTTGCGGTTGGCCCCGGTGGCGACGCCGCCGATGGTGGCCGGGCCCGGGTCGGGGATGCAGAGCTGCTTGCCGATCCGCGAGCGGGAGTCCTTCTCGTTGAAGTGCTCCCACAGGACGTTCACGTCCAGGACGTCGTTCGGCTTGATGCGGAACTGCAGGCGCGACGAGGACAGGTCGCGGTCGTCGATGTCGTTGTGGGTGTAGGTGTTGTCGCCGTAACCGTCGCGCTTCACATAGGACGCGGCCCAGCGCATGGCCATGTAGTCGTTCAGCGGAACGTTGACCGCGCCCTTGAGGCGGGTGGTCTTGTAGTTGCCGTACTCGGCGCTCAGCCAGCCGCTCATGTGCTCGTCGCCGACGCTCGGCTTGACGGTGATCACGTTGACCACGCCGCCGGTGGCGTTGCGGCCGTACAGGGTGCCCTGCGGGCCGCGCAGCACTTCGACGCGTTCCACGTCGTAGAACTCGGCGTCGGCCAGGTGGTTGGCGCTCTGCGGGGTGTTGTTCTGGTGGAAGCTGACCCCGGCCTCGCCGCTGCCGACGACCTTGGTGCCGATGCCGCGGATGGAGAGGTTGTAGCCCCCGAAGTTGGAACGCGAGAAGTTCACGTTCGGAATGGCCTGGAGCAGGTTCTGCCCGCCGTCGATGCGTTGGACGCGGAGGCTGTCTTCGGAGAAGGCCGAGACGGCGACGGGAACGTCCTGGAGGGACTCTTCGCGCCGCTGAGCGGTGACGACGAGCTCCTCGATGACGTTAGCGCCTTGGGCGAAGGCGGGCGAGCTCATCGCGGTCAGGGCCGCGGCGCTCGCGCCAACGACCAGCAGGCTCCGCAGGTGCAGAGTTTTGGACATTCTACGTTTCCTCCCAGGACAGCCGGACTTTCTACGCCGGTCCGGTCTGTCAGCATTCGCCGCGCAATATTTTCGGCCGGGAACACGCGGCGGCTGCCCCAGCAATCGATACGGTCACGCCGCGAGCTAGAGTCTGTCAACGGACGCGGATAGGTGAACGGCGTTCACTCAGCATCTTTTCGACCTCATGTGGCGCAAATACCAAGGTTCTTTCGAGCTTCCCTAGGGGCAACAAAACCTGAGCGCGCAAGGGACGGGCGATCTGACGGTCGCCTCATCGGCGAATGTGCATCACCCCTGTTGTCGCTTCGCCGCGCGTCGGCGCGACTCGGCGCCGCGCAAGCCTTCCGATTTGACCCCGGCTGCCGCATATGGGGGCCATGAGCCAAGCATCGCGCGCCATCGTGCTGTTCTCCGGCGGCCAGGACTCCAGCGTCTGCCTGGCCTGGGCCCTGGAGCGCCATGACCATGTGGAGACCGTGGGCTTCGACTATGGCCAGCGCCACGCCGTGGAGATGGCTCAGCGCCAGGTGGTGCGCGCGGCCATCGCCCGGGGTTTTCCCCAGTGGGCCGGCAAGCTGGGCGAGGACCACGTCCTGGACCTGACTGGCTTCGGGGCGGTGGGCGAGACCGCCATGACCACCGAGCGAGCCTTCGAGATCACCGAGAAGGGCCTGCCCAACACCTTCGTCCCCGGCCGCAACCTGGTGTTCCTCACCTATGCCGCGGCCCTGGCCGACCGCCGCGGCGCTCGCTTCCTGGTGGGCGGCATGTGCGAGACCGACTTCTCGGGCTATCCCGATTGCCGCCGTGACACGCTGGACGCCCTGCAGACGGCCCTGAACATGGGCATGGCCCAGGACTTCGTCATCGAGACCCCGCTGATGAAGCTGACCAAGGCGCAGACCTGGGCGCTCTCCAAGGCCCTGGGCGGCGAGGCCCTGGTGGAGCTGATCGTCGCCGACAGCCACACCTGCTACCGCGGCGAGCGCGGCGACCTGCACGCCTGGGGCCACGGCTGCGGCGACTGCCCGGCCTGCGCCCTGCGCGTCAGGGGCTGGGACGAATGGGTGGCCGCCGGCCGGCCGGAGCTCGTCCTGTGAGCTATTCGGTCAAGGAGATCTTCCTGACCCTGCAGGGGGAGGGGGGTCAGGCCGGCCGCCCGGCCGTCTTCTGCCGGTTCGCCGGCTGCAACCTGTGGTCCGGCCGCGAGCAGGACCGCGCGACCGCCGTCTGCACCTTCTGCGACACCGATTTCGTGGGCATGGACGGCGAGGGCGGCGGCCGTTTCGCCACCGCCGACGCCCTGGCCGACGCCGTGGCGGCCAAGTGGCGGGGCGGGCCGGAAAACCGCCTGGTGGTCTGCACCGGCGGCGAGCCCCTGCTGCAGCTGGACCCCGCCCTGATCGACGCCCTGCACGCGCGCGGCTTCACCATCGCGCTGGAGACCAACGGCACCCTGGCGGCGCCGGCCGGCGTCGACTGGATCTGCGTCAGCCCCAAGGCCGACGCTCCCGTCGTGCAGCGCACGGGCCAGGAGCTGAAGCTGGTCTTTCCGCAGAAGGACGTCGATCCGGCGGCCTTCGAGGCCTGGGATTTCGAGCGCTTCCTGCTGCAGCCGATGGACGGCCCGGCGCGCGTCGAAAACACGGAGGCGGCGATCGCCTATTGCCTCGCACACCCCCAGTGGCGTTTAAGCGTCCAAACCCACAAATACCTCGGCATCCCATAGGGCTCACGAGCCCTGCCGGACGCCAAAGACAGCTGATGACCGCCCCGATTTTCGAGATCACCAAGTCCGCGACCTTCGACGCGGCGCACTACTTCGAGGATGGGCCGGAGCACCGGCCCTATTCGCGCCTGCACGGCCATTCGTTCAAGGTGGAGGCCACCGTCCGCGGCGCGCCCCAGGAGCCGGTGGGCTGGGTCGCCGACCTGGCCGACCTCGACGCCGCCCTGCGCGGGGTCGCGGCCGAGCTGGACCATGGCCTGCTCAACGAGAAGCCCGGCCTGGAGCGCCCGACCCTCGAGCACCTCTGCCTCTATTTCGCCGAGCGACTGAAGACCCCGTTCCCGGGTCTGTGCCGGATCGTGGTCTCGCGCCCGACCATCAACGAGAGCTGCGCCCTGGCGCTCTAAACACCGGCCCTAGCGCCGGCGCTTGTCCTCGTCCTTGTCCCCGTCGCCGGGGATCATCGCCCCCACCACCATGCCCGCGCCCTTGGCCGTCATGCCGACGGCGCTGGCGGTGACGCCCACCGCGGTGCCCACCACGGCGCCGGCGGCCATCGCGATGCAGCCCGACTGGGAGAGGCCGAGCGCCAGGAACAGGGCGCCGGTGGCGGCGGTGCGGGTGAGTTTCATGCTGGGGTCCCCGGGTGGTCCCGTACGGTTAACCGCCAAACCATACCAAAAGGTGGCGGGGCTGCGGCGCCTCAGCGCTTCGGAGAGCGTGGGACCGGGCCCGCGGCGGCGCGGTCGGCGGCGCGGCGGCGGGGGCCGTCATAGTTGGGGTCGACCTTGCGGCGGCGCTCGGGCCCGAAATAGTCGTCGGTGCGGACGAAGGGCCGGGGATGGTCGATGATCTTCTGCAGCCGGTCCAGCACGCCGCGCGCGGTCAGGGGCTTGGCCAGGAACTCGTTGACCCCGGCGTCGCGGGCCTCGTGAATCCGCCGCAGGGTGGAGTGACCGGTGATCATGATCACCGGCGCCATCTGGTTGGGGCTGTCGGGGGAATTGCGCAGCAGCCGCACGAAGTCGATGCCGTCGAGGGGCTCCATGGCCAGGTCGGTCATGACGATGTCGATCGAGTGGGCCCGCAGGCGCTGCAGGGCCTCGGCGCCGTCACTGGCTTCGTAGATGTTGTTCACGCCCACGGCGCGCAGGATCTCCGACAACAGCACCCGGATGTGGGGGTTGTCGTCGACGAGCAGGATCTTGAGAAGGTCAAGCCGCACGGGGCGCTGCTGCAATCTAACCTAGAAAATGGACGCCACGACAGTCGTCGGAATCGCACGGCCGGAAGCGCAGGAGGCGCTCAATACCGGGGCGTAACAAGTTCGGTCAACGCGAAATAATGTTGTTCGATCAATTCGATCCCGCAGGGGCGAATGTAACGCGCCGCGTCGCCGTGGCCCGGCGCTCAGTCCTTCGCAACCCTGCCGGGCAAGTAAGCTTCACCACCCGTCTGAGCCCGATGCCGCAGGAAGGCGTCGGCCAGGACGCAGGCGGTCATGGCCTCCACCACCGGCACGGCGCGAAGGCCCACGCACGGGTCGTGGCGGCCCTTGGTGCGCAGGTCGATCTCCTCGCCGGTCTCGTTGATGGACCGCCGCAGGGAGAGGATGGAGGAGGTGGGCTTGAAGGCCACGCGCGCCACCACCGACTGGCCGGTGGAGATGCCGCCGAGAATGCCTCCGGCGCTGTTGGAGAGGAACATCGGGCCTGCATTGCCCATCCGCATCTCGTCGGCGTTCTCCTCGCCGGAGAAGGCGGCCGAGGCGAAGCCCGCGCCGATCTCCACGCCCTTGGCGGCGTTGATGGACATGAGCGCCCCGGCCAGCTCGGCGTCGAGCTTGCCGTAGATCGGCGCGCCCCAGCCGGCCGGCACGCGCACGGCCTCCACCTCGACGATGGCGCCGGTGGACGAGCCGGCCTTGCGGACCTGCTCCAGATGCTCCTCCCAGACGCCCACCATCTGCGGGTCCGGGCACCAGAAGGGATTCTCGGTCGTCTGGTCCCAGTCGAACCGCGCGCGGTCGATGGCGTGCGGCCCGATCTGCACCACCGCGCCGCGGATGGTGACGCCCTGCAGGATCTTGCGCGCCACGGCGCCGGCGGCGACCCGGGCGGCGGTCTCGCGGGCCGAGGCCCGACCGCCGCCGCGATAGTCGCGCACCCCGTACTTGGCGAAATAGGCGTAGTCGGCGTGGCCGGGGCGGAAGGCCTGGGCGATCTCGGAATAGTCGCGGCTGCGCTGGTCGACGTTCTCGATGATCATCGAGATCGGCGTGCCGGTGGTCACCTGGCCGTCGGTGCGCTCGTCGGCGAAGACGCCCGACAGGATCTTCACCGCGTCCGGCTCCTGGCGCTGGGTGACGAACTTGCCCTGGCCCGGCCGCCGCTTG
>JAZKBZ010000031.1:0-1196 GCA_040388315.1 Pseudomonadota bacterium
TCCCGCTGCTTGGCCGCGACGGCGAGCTGCTGATCGTCGCCCCCTCGACCGGCGAGATCCGGCCCGGCCGCAAGAAGGACTTCCCCAAGGCCAAGCCCTTCACCTCCGAAAAGGAATATCGTGAGGCGGTGAAGGAAGCCGGCGGCGAAGTGCCCAAGGAAGGCCTTCGTCCAAGCTGACCCCGCGCCACCTGACACTACGTCGCCTCGCCTGGGTCCTGCTGTGTCTGTCGCCGGCCTTCTTCGGCGTGAACATGCTGATGGCACGCTATGCCACCTTCGTGCCGCCCAACGCGCTGGCGCTCGGCCGCTGGTTGCTGGTGGCGGTACTCCTGCTGCCCTTCGCCTGGCCGCGCCTCGTCCGCCACCGTCATGCGCTGGCCCGCGAATGGCCCGACCTCTTGATGCTGGGCGCGATCGGCATGTGGATCTGCGGCGCCTGGGTCTATATCGGCGGCCGCACGACTCCCGCCCTCAACATCGGCCTGATCTATGCCGCCTCGCCGATCCTGGTCGTGGCGCTGGGCCGCCTGCTCTATCGCGAGCGGCTGACGGTGGCTCGCATTGCCGGCATCGTGCTGTGCCTGGCGGGCGTCGCCGTGGTTTTCGCCAAGGGCCGGTTCGACAACCTGCTCTCCGTCCACTTCGCCGAGGGCGACCTCTGGATCGCCGCGGCCTCGGCCTGCTGGGGCCTCTATTCGGTGCTGCTGAAACACCGGCCGAGCGCGCTCGATCCGCTGACCAGGCTTTGCGCCATTTCCATCGCGGGGTCGCTGGTGCTGCTGCCCTTCGCGCTGGGAGAAGCGGCACTCTGGCACGGTCCCGACTTCGCCGACTGGCGCACCTGGGCGGTCTGGATCGTGCTCGCCATCGTGCCCGGGGTCGGCGCCTACGGCGCCTTCGGCTTCTGCATCCGCGAACTCGGCCCCTCGGTCACCAGCGTCTCGATGTATCTCGGGCCGCTCTATGTCGGGCTGATGGCCTGGGCGGCCCTTGGCGAAGCGCCGCAGTGGTACCATCTGATCGGAACGCTGCTGGTGCTGCCCGGCCTGTTCCTGGCCACGCGCCCGCCCGCCAAAGGAGCCTGACATGCGCATCCTGCTCGCCGCGTTGCTGCTGCTGATCCCGTCCTTCGCTTTCGCCGAGGACATCGGCTCGGTCGGCTACCGCTTCAAGTGGCTGGGCCCCAACGACAAG
>JAZKBZ010000032.1:0-3838 GCA_040388315.1 Pseudomonadota bacterium
CCACCTTGTGGACCATGTGGGCCAGGAACACCTTGGCGATGGAGTTCTCCTGCCGAAGGTCCATGCCGCGCTCGGCCTTGTAGGCGATGTGCAGCAGCATCAGCCGGGCCATGTAGAGCTCGCTGGCGCAGTCGGCCAGCATCCACTGCACCCCCTGGCGCTCCGACAGTTTCTTGCCGAAGGTCTCGCGCTGGGTCACGTGGGCGGCGGCCATGTCCAGGGCCCGCTGGGCCATGGCCACATTGTGCATGCCGTGGCGCAGGCGGCCGTAGGCCAGGCGGTGCTGGCCCATGTTGAAGCCCTGGCCTTCGCCGCCCAGCAGGTTCTCGGCCGGGATCTTCAGGTCCTTGATCTCGATCTCGGAGTGGCCGCCGCCCATGATCTCGCTGAGCGGGCCGTGGACGGCCATGGTGCCGATGTCGCGCTTGATGACGTAGCCGGGGTTCGGCAGCTCAACGATGAAGGTGGAGTAGCGCTGGTGGCGCGGCGCGTCGGGGTCGGTCATGGCCATGACCACCGCCAGGTCGGCGGCGCTGGCCGCCGATGAGAACCACTTCTCGCCGTTGAGGATGTAGTTCTCGTTGCCGTCCTTCACCGCCCGGGTCTGCATGCCGGTGGCGTCGGCGCCGGCGGCCTTCTCGGTCATCGAGTAGCAGACGCGCTTGTCGCCGTTCAGCAGCGGCTTGAGGTACTTCTCTTTCTGGAACTCGGTGCCGTGCGCCAGCAGGGTCAGCATGGTGGCGTCGTCGGGACCCTGACTGTTCATCGACAGGGCGCCCAGGTGGCTTTCGCCCAGCTCCATCTGCACCAGGGCGTTGGCGAGCGGGCCCAGGCCCATGCCGCCATATTCCTTGGGGATGAAGGGGAGCCAGAGGCCGGCGGCGCGGGCCTTGGTCCGCAGCTCGGCGAGGACGGTCTTGAAGGACTCCTTGTCCACCAGGCGTTTCTCGGCGGGGATGCATTCGTCGTGCACCCATTGGCGCACCTTTGCGCGGATGGCCTTGGCCTCCGCCGGAATCTCGAAGTCGATGGACATGGTCGGTCTCCGCCCTGTGGCTTTTCTCGTTGGGCGAGAGGGTCGGCCGATCGTGGACAGGGTGCAAGCCTGCCTTGGCGTCAAAGGCGCTCGGCCAGGGCCTCCAGGCTGTCGACGAACCAGAGATGCCGCCCGCGGTTGGACTCGTAGACAAAGTCCCGCAGGGCGGTGCTGGTCGCCACATGGGCCGAGATGTCGCCGACAATCGCCAGGGCGACGCCGTAGTTCACGAATTTCTGGACGAACTCGCCGGCCAGGCGGGTGCTGAGGTCGAAGAATTCGTCCGTCAGGCGCGCGGCGGGGAGGGCGATCACCACGACATCGGAGCCATAGGCGTCACCGATGATGTCGGTGGCGTCGCGGCCGCTGGAGAGGCGCGGGCCTTCGGCATCGCAGAGCCAGATGCGGGCGGTGTTGAGCACTTGAACCTGGCTCATGGCTCCGTCACGGCCTGGATCAGGCGCAGCAGGTCGGCGGTGACCTTGGGGCCGCCGGCGATGACGATGCGCAGCCGGCCGCGCTGCGCATCGTGCATCAGGTCCAGGCGGGCGCCGCCGCCGGGGTCCTGAGGTCCGTTGAGGTTGGCGGTGAGCAGGGTGGTGATCCGATGAACTGTGTCGGGATCGACGGCGTGGATGTCCACCGTCGTAGCGACCTGGACCTCGCGGGTCCGCAGGACGTCCGGCTCGCTGACCGCCGCGGCCTCGCCGGCCAGGGCCGCCAGGTCGCGGGCGGCGATGCGGTAGGACTTGCCGATCCGGGTGGCGGCGAGGCGGCCGTCGCGGATGTACTGGCGCACCGTCTTGGGATGCAGCTGCAGGCGGTCGGCCACTTGGTCGACGGTGAACAGGTCCTGGCCTGGGTGGGGCGGGGTGGAGATCATGAAAACGCCCTAAATCGAGCTCATGTGCGAGTCAATAAGGAAGAATAGGGAATAATAAGGCGTGGTCGCGCTTTGGGGCGGGCGACCCCATATGGGCTTCACGGCCCGAGGTGGGCCGGCCATTTTCCAAGGACGTCTCCATGTCGATCTCCCTGCACCAGGCCTCGGTCCCCGTCTTCGTTCGAGGGCTGAAGGTTCTCTCCCAGCTGCTGGAAAAGGGCGCGGCCCACGCCGCCGAGACGGGGATCGACCCCTCCGAACTGATCGAGGCGCGGCTGGCGCCCGACATGCTGGCGCTCGCCGCCCAGGTGCAGCGGGCCAGCGACACCTCCAAGCTCTCGGGCGAACGCCTGAGCGGCGTCACTTCGCCGAAGATGGAGGACACCGAGACCACCTTCCCGCAGCTTCAGGAGCGGGTGGCCAAGACCCTCGCCTATCTGGAGAGCCTGTCGCCGGCCGATGTCGACGCCGGGGAGGGACGGACCATCACCCTGAACTTCGGACCGCTCAAGCCGTCGTTCTCGGGGGCGGACTACCTGCTCGGCTTCGCCCTGCCGAACTTCTATTTCCACGTGGTCACCGCCCACGACATCCTGCGCCACAAGGGCGTGCCGGTGGGCAAGCGCGACTATCTCGGATCCATCTAGGGAGACTCCATGACCGCCGCCGCCTCAGAGATCGTTCTGCCGGGCCTGGTGCGCCGGCGGTTGAGCGCGGCGGCGGCGGACCTGCTGCCGGGGGGCGGGGAGGTGTTCTCCACGCCGCTCGGCGAGCCAGCCCTGGCGGGGCCGGACTCGATCTCCTGGCGCGTGTTCAAGAATCCCATCGCCTTGTTCATCGGTGGCGTGACCGCGGTGATCCTGGAGTTCGCCGAGCCCGGGGTTCGCTCCGGGGTCTGGGACCATTCCAGCTTCCGCCGCGATCCCGGCGGCCGCCTGCGGCGCACCGGCCTGGCGGCGATGATCACGGTCTACGCCGCCCGCAGCCGGGCCGAGGCGATGATCGAGGGGGTGCGGCGGCGGCACGAAACGGTGGAGGGCCAGACCCCTGGCGGGGCGGCCTATCGCGCCAACGACCCGCTGCTGCTGGACTGGGTGCAGGCCACGGCGGGGTTCGGCTTCGCCCAGGCCTACAGCGCCTATGCCCGGCCGCTGAGCGACGCGGCGCTGTCGCGGCTCTACGCCGAGGGGGCGCCGGCGGCGCGGCTCTACGGGGCCGAGGGAGCGCCGACGGACGTGGCGGGAATGACCGCCCTGTTCGCCGCCATGCGGCCGCGGATGGAGGCCTCGCCGATCGTCTTCGAGTTCCTGGAGATCATGCGGACCGCCAACCTGCTGCCGGGCCCCCTGCGGCCGTTGCAGGGCCTGCTGGTGCGGGCGGCGGTGGAGATCGTCCCGCACGAGGTGCGCGACATCCTCGGCCTCGACCGCCGCTGGGACCTGAAGCCCTGGGAGCGGGCCCTGGTGCGGAGCCTGGGCGGCCTGGCCGACCGTATCGTCGTCGAGGACGGCCCGCCGGCCCTGGCCTGCCGCCGGCTGGGCCTGCCGGCCAACCATCTCTATCGGTCCTGAGACTTGTCGAGGGCGCGCCCGGGTTCTACAGCACAGCTCCTCGAAACCGGTCCGGGATGCCCGCCATGAATGTTCGCGACGCCAATGGCGCCCTCCTGGCCGAGGGCGACTCCGTCACCCTGATCAAGGACCTCAAGGTCAAGGGGACCTCGGTGACCCTCAAGCGCGGCACCCTGATGCGCAACATCCGCCTCACCGACAACGAGGACGAGATCGAGTGCCGCGCCGAGAAGGTGAAGGACCTGGTGCTGAAGACCGAGTTCGTGAAGAAGGCTTAATCGCAGACGCTCATTGACCGCGCACCTTGGCGTCATCCCGGACGGCCGCTAGGCCGATCCGGGACCCAGG
>JAZKBZ010000033.1:0-1848 GCA_040388315.1 Pseudomonadota bacterium
CCAGGTGGCAGCCTCACAAGATCCAAGAAAATCTTCGGCCGGTTCGCGGCATGGTCTGATGAGTACTACACCGCGCACCATGGGTACATCGAAAAGACGCTCGCGCCGGTTGCCGATGCGTGGGCGGCGAGCACCGGCCGGCGCGTCGCTGTCGGCCAGCATGTAGAGCAGCGCCGCCCAGGCCGCGACATTCTGCTTCAGCTGCGCCGGGTCGACCTTGTCGAGGGTGTCGTCGGCCGAGTGGTGCAGGTCGAAATAGCGGCTGGCGTCCTGGTGCAGGTCCACCACCGGGGCCCCCAGGCGCACCATGCCGGCCACATCGGAGCCGCCGAACCGGCTGGGCTGCCCGGTGACGATCACCTTCAGGGGCGCGACGGCCTTGGCGAAGGCGACCATCTCCGGGGCGGCGCCGGCGCCCTTGGGCAGGTCGGCCTGCCAGATCGCCCCGGCCCCCTCGTCGCTCTCGCCCACCAGCACGATCTTGCCGATCTCGTCCTTGTGGGCCGCGGCGTAGGCGCCGCCGCTGCCGCCCTGCTCCTCGGAGCCGAACATCACCACGCGGATGGTGCGGCGCGGGCCCTTGGGCAGGCTGGCGATGACCTTGGCGGCGCCGGTCATGATGGCCACGCCCGCGCCGTCGTCCACGGCCCCTGTGCCGGGGTCCCAGCTGTCCAGGTGGCCGCCGATCACCAGCACCTCGTCGGGCTTCTCGCGGCCGACGATCTCGCCGGAGATGTTCCAGGCGGTGGCCTTGGGATCGAAGCTGGAGGCCATGTCCAGGCGGATGCGGATCGGCCGGCCGCGGGTGGCCATGTGGTCCAGCAGCTCGGCGTCGACGGTCGACAGCGCCGCGGCCGGAATGCCCGCCGGCCCCGCCGCGCCGGTGTGCGGCAGGCGGGTGTCGTCGGTGGAGAGCGAGCGGGTCAGATAGGCCACGGCCCCGCGCTTGGCGGCCTCGGCGGGGCCGGAGGTGCGCTGGGCGTTGATGGCGCCGTAGCCCGAGCCGTCCTGGGTGCGGGTCATCTTCTGGGTGACCACGGCGATCTTGCCGTTCAGGGCCCCGGGGGGCTGGGCCAGCAGGTCGGCATAGGCGGAAAAGACCACGATCTCGGCCTCCAGCCCGCCCGCCGGGGTGGGCGAGGAGCCGCCCAGACCCAGGATGTGCAGGGGCTGCGGATAGGGCGAGACGATGGCCGCGCTCTCGGGGCCGCGCGACCAGGCGCCGGTCTGGAAGGTCTCGACCTTCACGTTGGCGAAGCCCAGGCGCTGGAAGGTGGCCACGCTCCAGTCCTTGGCCCGGGCCATGGCCGGCGAGCCGACGGAGCGGCCGCCGATCTCGGTGGTCAGGCTCTCCAGGACCTCCCAGGCGGTGGGGTCGGAAAGCGCCTTGTCGCGCAGGCTGGCGGCGGTGGCGGCGAGGTCGGCGGCCTGGGCCGGGACGGCTGTGAGCAGGGCGACGCAGGCGGCCGCGGTCAGCAGGGTTTTCATGTCTCGGCGGTGCGACAGGTGGGGCGGAGAGTCAAGCCGGGCGCCCCGTTTCACCTGTCGGTCGTCGCGGATGGAAGACAAGGCCCTTCACAGGCCCCGCACGGGCCGCGAGGCGTTGCGGCGCAAGGCGTTGGGGACTTCGCGGCCGGCCGACAGGGGCCGACATGTGACCGTCGAGGTCCCGCGCGGTCTAGGTCAGGGTCGCCGTGATCGCCGCCCGGAACGCCGCGGCCACCGGCGCCACCAGGTCGCCGGAGACGCAGCGCAGGTCGTCGCCGGCGGTGTGGAAGTAGCGGTGACCGCCATAGTGGCCGATCGCCGGGGCGTGCCATTGCTCCCCGGCCAGAGAGAAGTCGTTAA
>JAZKBZ010000033.1:1858-5568 GCA_040388315.1 Pseudomonadota bacterium
CAAGGCCGCTGATCCCCTGGAAGGCGGCGCGCACGCGGTCGATCACCTCGGGCGTGGCGGTCAACACCCGTTGGGCGTCGGCGCTGGGCAGGGGCCGCAGGCCGCCGGCCAGCTCGTGCCAGTCGCGCGCCGCCGCGCTGGCGCCGATATGGACCCACATCCGCGTGGCCGAGGGCTTGGGCGCGCGGTGCTCGAGATACTGCTCACCGCCCAGATAGATGTACTCGTGCCCGCTGGTGGCGACGAATTCGAGGTTCACCCCGGGCTTGGCCGCCGCCAGGCCATGGGCCAGGGCCAACCAGACCGCCAGGCCGGACCCTCGCTCGGCCGCGCAGGTGAACCAGCCCGAGCGGGGCGTCGTGACGATCAGGGTCTTGGGCGCGCCCAGGTCGAGGCGCGCGATCAGGTTGTAGGCTGGCCGCCGCCCCGACACGGCGTCGACGGTCAGCGTGGCGGCCTGCCCCTTCCGGGCGGCCGCCACGAAGGGCTCGGCGTCCTTCGGGGCCAGGATGGCCACCGGCTTGCGGAAACCGGGCTTGGCGGCGCTGACGTTCAGGGCCACGGCCTCCCCGGTCGGCCCGGTGGTCACCAGCACCGCCGCCGCCGCGCCGCGGCCGAAGGCGTCGGTGAGCGCGCGCGACACCGCCGGCTCGGCCATGCTCACCCAGCGCCGGAACGGCAGCACGATGAGCGCGATCGCCCCGTCCAGGCCGCCCTCCGAAGCGGCCAGCCGCAGCGGCGCGGACAATCCGCCGGGACCGGTCGGGATCACGATGGCCTGCGGAAACACCGGCGCCTGGTGGTCGCCCACCGCCAGGGCCGCCCTCCGCACCTCGGCGTAGGGGACCTCGAAGGCCTGGCGTTCGCAGAGGTAGCCCAGCCCGGTGAGCTCGGCCTCGAGCCAGGCGCCGCTGGCCGTGTCGCCCGGCCCGCCCGAGGCCTTCACCCCGAAGCCGGCGAAGCGCTCGAGCACCGCCTGGAACCAGGCCGCGTCGGGGTCAGCGGCAGCCGGCGCGGCCTGGGCCGCGGGCGTCGCCGCCGCCAGGGCGCCCGCCCCCAGGATTATGCCGCGACGTGACGCGCCCATGCCGACCTCCATGCCTGGCGCCACCCTACCACCGGTCGGTCAGGTTGGCTCCGGGGCCGATGGTTGGCCGCGGGCGCCAGGTTGGTCTGGAGCCGCAGCAGGTTTCTTTGCCGCCATAGTCGGGTATTTCCGGTCTGGACGATCGCCCCTGGGAGCCGCGCATGACCCCGTCCCGTCGAGACCTGCTGGCCGGCGCCGGCGCCCTGGCCGCCGCGCCGGCGGCCGCCGCCGAGGCCCCCTCCCCGGCCCTGCAGGCGGTGCTGGACTATGTCGAGGGGCAGAGGACCACCGGCTTCCTGGTGGTGCGGGATCGTCGGACCGTCGTCGAACGCAACTGGCCCCTGCCCGCCGACGCCGGAGCGTTCCGCGCCGCCTTCGCCTATGGGACGACGGCGCAGGGCGCCCTGCTGGAGGACGTGGCCTCCCAGCAGAAGAGTTTCGTGTCGATGCTGGTGGCCATCGCGATCGACAAGGGCCTGATCGAGGTTTCGACTCCTGTCTCCGACCATGTCGGCGCGAGCTGGTCCCGGGCCGCGCCCGACCAGGAGCGGGCGATCCGGGTGATCGATCTGCTGACCATGAGCTCGGGCCTGGACGAGAGGCTCGGCTACGCCGCGCCCGCCGGCTCGGTCTTCCTCTACAACACACCGGCCTACGCCGTGACCAAGCAGGTCCTGGCCGCCGCCGCCAAGGCGCCCTTGGACGCGCTGACCCACGACTGGCTGACGGCGCCGGCCGGCATGACCGACACGGCCTGGCGCAGGCGCCCGGCCGGCTTCGGGGACGTGGGCAACCCCACGGGCCTGGTCACCAGCCCCCAGGACGTCGCCACCTTCGGCCAGCTTGTGCTGGACGGCGGCCGCGCCGCCGACGGCCGGACCATCGTCTCCGAGACGCAGCTCAGGGCCATGTTCGCCCGGTCCCCGACCAATCCCGCCTATGGCCGCCTCTGGTGGCTGAACGGGAGCGCCACGACGATCCGCCCCCTGGCCAAGCCCACCGAAGGCCCGCTGATCCCGGCCGCCCCGGCCGACCTGGTGGCGGCCCTGGGGGCGCTGGACCGCAAGCTCTATGTCGCGCCCAGCCGCAAGCTCGTGGTCGTGCGCATGGGCCAGGCCGCCCCGGACAAGGACTTCGACCAACAGCTCTGGCTGCGGCTCTCCAAGGCGCTCGCCTAGAGCACGATGCGATCAGGCGGAATCGCCCATCGCATGGGGCTGTCGCGTCATCCCGTCGACCGCTCTTCGAAATGCCGGGCGTCCGGTTCGTCACGGTCCCAGTCGGCTCGCGAGGCGCAGAACAGGTGGGTGCGGATTCCCTTGCCGAGCGGCGTGTCCAGGGTCCCTGCCGTGACATAGATGTTGGCCGCGTCATCGCGCCCTCCCGACGGATCGACGCCGCAGGTGCGGCAGGTCGGCGCGCATCGGAGCGTGAGGCGCGGGAAGTTGCAAGGTTCGCCAAGCCAGACGTCGGGAGGGACCGCTTTCGGTCGATCTCGGGTCCGCTTGCGGCGACTGCGCTTGAGGCCGCCACCCTTAGCGGACGTTGCCGCCCTCGGCGATTGACCCCCCGCGCCTCCCGTGTTGAAGGGGTGCAGGTTCCTGGGTGGGCCTATCTTGAGCGCAGAGCGAGCAGCCCCGTGCAGGCCCCTGAACTTCAGCGTGCGATGGCCGCCGCCATCTCGACCGCCAAGGCCCTTGGCCTCCACGCCGACGAGGCGGTCGTACTTCAAAACTCAAACAAGCTCGCCCTCCGCCTACTGCCATGTGACGCATTTGCCCGGGTCGCGCCCATGGCGGGGCAAGTGGCGCAGTTCGAGGTGGACCTTGCCGGGCGGCTTACCGACACCGAGAGTCCTGCGGCGGCTCTCGAACCTAGAGTTCCGCCGCGCGTCTACGAGCGAGACGACTTCGCAATCACGTTTTGGACCTACTACGCCCCCGTCGGGCCAGAACTGGGACCAGCCGACTACGCAAATGCGCTTTGGCATCTACATGCCGGCATGCGGACGATCGAGATCACGGCTCCGCATTTCACTGACCGCGTCGCAGAAGCCCAGGAACTCATTGCGAACCGGGAACGAACGCCGGAACTCGCCGACGTGGACCGGCAACTTCTCAGCGGCATGTTGAAGAGCCTCAGGCGAACGATTGTCGATCGCGGCGCAGCGGAGCAGTTGCTTCACGGCGAACCCCACCCGGGCAATGTGCTGAGTACACGGCTTGGGGCGCTATTCATCGACCTTGAAACCTGCTGCTTTGGGCCAATCGAGTTCGATCTTGCTCACGTGCCGGAGGCGGCCTCCGAGCACTATCCCGAGGTGGATCACGCGTTGCTGAGCGAGTGCCGCGCCCTGGTTATCGCGATGGTCGCGGCGTGGCGGTGGGACGCCGGGGATGAGTTCCCGAACGGCCGACGGTGGGCCAACCACTTCATCGACACCCTGCGCATAGGCCCGCCATGGCCATCGCTCCACGCCATGGCGCGGCAGCTTGAGGGGTATGGCTGACGGGCCTTCGTGATCGTCGGCGAGATTAGCCGCAACTCTGCCGGCGCCACGTCTGCTTTCCATCTGTGGACGCCCCCTTCAGCGCAAGTCGGATTTTTGAAGGTCGGACACGTA
>JAZKBZ010000034.1:0-6336 GCA_040388315.1 Pseudomonadota bacterium
CCACCTCGACCCGGTAGCTTTCGATCACGGTGTTGGCGAGCAGCTTCTCGCACATGGCCTTGACCTGGCTCTCGGTCTCGGCGGCGTCGGCGCCCTTGAAGTCGAACTCGATGGTCTTGCCGACCCGGACGCCCTCGACGTCGCCCCAGCCCAGGCCGTGCAGGGCGGCCTCGACGGCCTTGCCCTGGACGTCCAGCACGCCGGGTTTCAGGAACACATGAACTTTCGCGCGCACTAGTGCAGGCCTCCTTGGATCACGGTGGGCATCTCTTTCATGATCCCCAGCCGCCGGGCGACTTCGGTATAGCTCTCGATGACGTCCCCCAGATCGCGGCGGAAACGGTCCTTGTCCAGCTTCTCGTTGGTCTGGGTGTCCCACAGCCGGCAGCTGTCGGGGCTGATCTCGTCGGCCAGGATGACCCGGGCGAAGTCGTTCTCCCACAGCCGGCCGAACTCCACCTTGAAGTCCACCAGGGTGATGCCGACGGCGCCGAAGGTGCCGGTGAGGAAGTCGTTCACCCGCAGGGTGAGCGCCATCATGTCGTCGATCTCCTGGGTCGAAGCCCAGTTGAAGGCGGTGATGTGCTCCTCGGTGACCATCGGGTCGCCGAGTTTGTCGTCCTTCAGATAGAACTCGATGATCGAGCGGGGCAGGGCCTGGCCCTCGGGCAGGCCGAACCGCTGCGACAGCGAACCGGCCGCCACATTGCGGCAGACCACCTCGAGCGGGATGATCTCCAGCTCCTTGATCAGCTGCTCGCGCAGGTTCAGGCGTTTGATGAAATGATTCTGCACCCCGATGGAGTTGAGCCGGGTCATCACATACTCGCTGATGCGGTTGTTGATGACTCCCTTGCCCTCGAGGACAGCTTTCTTCTGGGAATTGAAGGCCGTAGCGTCGTCTTTGAAGTATTGGATCAAGGTTCCGGGCTCCGGCCCCTCATACAGAATCTTGCCCTTGCCTTCGAAGATCTTCTTGCGGCGGGTGGTCATACGCAGCCTTCTCCACGAGGCGAGGGTTCTGGCCGGCGCCGGAAACGAAAAACGCGCGAGGTTGGTCCCAACGCGCGCGGTCCGACGCAAGGCCTCTCGCCGATCTGAGGCCGGCGAAAAATAGACGATCGCCTCCCCCGGCGCAAACGGCATGGGAACATGGTTGGCCTCGCACAGCGTTTGCATTGCGAGCAG
This sequence comes from Pseudomonadota bacterium, assembly GCA_040388315.1. GTDB lineage: Bacteria > Pseudomonadota > Alphaproteobacteria > Caulobacterales > Caulobacteraceae > Phenylobacterium. Next base: position 1,189 of record JAZKBZ010000034.1, read on the forward strand.
GCCCGCCAGGGGATATGCAACCCCGCTAGAGCCTCGTACCGGAGACCCCATGGCCACCTTCAACGACCGCGAACGCGGTTTTGAGAACAAGTTCGCGCTGGACCAGGAGCAGGAGTTCAAGGCCGGCGCGCGCCGCAACCGCGCGCTCGGCGAATGGGCCGCCGGCCTGATGGGCCTGGAGGGCGAACGCGTCGCCGAATACGCCAAGGCCGTGGTCAAGTCCGACTTCGAGCTGCCGGGCGACGAAGACGTGCTGCGCAAGGTGTTCGAGGACCTCAAGGGCTCGGGCGTCAATGTCAGCGAGGGCGACGTCCGCATGAAGATGGACGAACTGCTGGCCCAGGCCCGCGAGGCCATCAAGACCGGCGGCTGACGCCCCCGACCCCTCGGCCCCGCGCCACGATGACGCCGCCTCGCAAGGGCGGCGTTTTTTGTGTCTGATCGCCCCATGACCGCCGAATCGGCCGCCGACCTCATCGCCCGCCTGGAGCTGGCCCCCCACCCCGAGGGCGGCTGGTACCGCGAGACCTGGCGCGCGCCCGCCGCCGCGCCCGCGGGCCGCAGTCCCGGCACCGCCATCCTCTTCCTGCTGGAGCCCGGCCAGGCCTCCCACTGGCACCGCATCGACGCCACGGAGCTGTGGCTGTTCCAGGCGGGGACGGCGCTCACCCTGCAGACCGCCCCGGGCGACGCGGGTCCGGTGACCGAGACCCGCCTGGGCGCCGACATCCTTGCGGGCGACGCGCCCCAGCACGTCGTCGCGCCCGGCGAATGGCAGGCGGCGCAGGCCAGCGCCGACGGCTGGGCCCTGGTGGCCTGCGTGGTGGTTCCGGGGTTCGAGTTCGCCGGCTTCGAGCTGGCGGCGGCGGGGTGGGCGCCGCCGGCCGCTCGCTAGGGGATCAGCACGACCTTGCTGCCGGCGCACCCGTTCTGGGGCCCGTTGGTGGAGGCGATGGTGCAGGAAAAGGCGCCGCTGAGGGGCCCGCCCGTCCGGGAGAAGAAGCCGTTGAAACCGCCCACCGTGGCGCCCGCGCCCAGGGTGGGCACGGTGGGGATGGTGAAGGGCAGGGCGAGCAGGCCGGGCATCGGAGAATAGACGAAGCCGTTGGTGCAGGTGATGCCGGTCAGCCTCATGTTGCTGGCGGTTCCGGGCCCCTGATTGGTCAGATTGAACAGGACGTTGACCTTGGCGCTGTTGGTCCGGTTGTTCACGCTGAAGCTCAGGACCGGGCAAACGGGCGGCGGCGCCGCAGGCGTCATCGCGGCGCTGTTCGCCGACATCGGGGGCGCCGGCGGTCCCTTCTTCAGGGCGCTGGCGGGAGCGGCCAACGAGCCCTTCTGGGCGCTGGCGGGAAGGGCAAGCGAGCCTGCCATCGCCAGGGCGATCGCCCCGGCCAGAACGATCGTGCGCATCGGCGTTTTCCTACGGTGAGGCTTAGGCTTAGGCCCTGGGAACCGCCGAGTCCAACCGCGTCACCTCGGCCCGTCACCCGTCGTCGCCCCACGAGCGGTCATCCCCCACGCCCGTCATCCCCAACGTCCGTCATCCTAGGCCTTGTGCCTAGGACCCCTGTTTCCGATCCACGAGCGCCGCCGGGTGAAGCGGCGGGGTCGACGCGTTGACCGGCCTCTCAGGGGCGGCCGGCAGAGGGATCCTAGGCACAAGGCCTAGGATGACGGGGGGAGTGGGCTGGATGAGGCGCCCGCGCAAAACCCCGCGCCAATTGAGCAGGCTCAAGGATCGGTGGGGGATCGGGCGCTAGGTGGGGTCAACAGGACGCCGCCCATGCCGCAAGACACCGCCAATTCCTCCGCCGATCTCGAGGCTCTGCTGGGCGCGAGCGCCAAGGCCGGGCCGTGGCGGCGGCGGGGGCTGATCGCGGGCGGGGTCGTGCTGGGGATCGTGGCCCTGGTGGTCGCGGTGTTGATCTTCCGGTCGATGGCGACGCCGGCGCCGGCGGGGTTCGTGACCACGCCCGCGCGGCGCGGGGACCTGGTGGTCTCGGTGCTGGCGACGGGGTCGCTGGAGCCGGTGAACCAGGTGGACGTAGGCTCGGAGGTCTCCGGCACCGTCGACAGCGTGCTGGCCGACGACAATGACGCGGTGCGCAAGGGCCAGGTGCTGGCCACCCTGGACACCTCGCGGCTGCGCGACCAGATCGCGCTGGGGGAGGCGGCCCTGGAGGCCGCCCAGGCCAACCTGCGGCAGAGCCAGGCCACGGTGACCGAGACCGGGCTGCGGGCCGGGCGGCTGCATAAGCTCTACCAGATCTCCAAGGGCGGCTATCCGGCCAAGGCCGACATCGACGCGGCCGACGCGGCGCTGGCCCGCGCGCGGGCCTCGGCGGCGGCCTCCTCCGCCGGGGTGGCCCAGGCGCGGGCCAATCTCAACACCGGGCGCACCAACCTCACCAAGGCCACCATCCGCTCGCCCATCAGCGGGGTGGTGCTGGCCCGCAAGATCGAGCCCGGCCAGACGGTGGCCGCGACCCTGCAGGCGCCGGTGCTGTTCACCCTGGCCGAAGACATGACGCGGATGGAGCTGCATGTGGACATCGACGAGGCCGATGTCGGCAAGGTGGCCGACGGCCAGCCCGCGGTGTTCACCGTCGACGCCTATCCGGGGCGGACCTATCCGGCCCGGGTGACGCGGGTGGGGCTGGGGTCGAAGACCACCGAGGGGGTGGTGACCTATACCGGCGTGCTGGCGGTGACCAATGCCGACCTGTCGCTGCGGCCGGGCATGACCGCCAGCGCCGAGATGACAAGTTCGCGGCGCACCGGCGTGCTGCTGGTGCCCGACGCGGCCCTGCGTTTCACCCCGCCGGAGACCAGCGCCGGCGGCGCGGCCAGCGTCACCAGCGCCCTGGTGCCCCGCATGCCCCGGATGGGCGGGCGGGCGACCCGGCGCTCCACCGACTCCGCGGCCCAGCAGGTCTGGGTGCTGCGCGACGGGGCTCCGGTGCGGGTGGCGGTGCGGGTGGGCGCCTCGGACGGGCGCGACACCGAGGTCACCGGCGGCGACCTGAAGGCGGGGATGGCGGTGATCACCGAAACCGCCGCCGCCACCAAATGACCGCCGCGGCCGGCGGGCCCCCGCTGATCGAGCTGGAGGGCGTCACCAAGGTGTTCGGGTCTGGCCCCGGCGCCTTCCAGGCCCTGCGGGGGGTGGACCTGACGGTGCGGGAGGGGGAGTTCGTGGCCATCATGGGGCCGAGCGGCTCGGGCAAGTCGACGGCGATGAACATCATCGGCTGCCTGGACGTGCCCACGGCCGGATCCTACCGGTTCCGCGGCGTGGCCGTGGAGCGCCTGGACCGCCGACAGCGGGCCCTGCTGCGCCGCCGCCACCTGGGCTTCGTGTTCCAGGGCTACAACCTGCTGCCGCGCACCAACGCCATCGAGAACGTCGAACTTCCGCTGATGTATCGCGGGGTCTCAGGCGTCGAGCGTCGGCGGCTGGCCAACGAGGCCCTGGCCATGGTCGGCCTGGAGGGCTGGGGGACCCACACGCCGGCGGAGCTGTCGGGGGGCCAGCAGCAGCGGGTGGCCATCGCCCGCGCCATCGTCACCCGGCCCACCGTGCTCTTGGCCGACGAGCCCACCGGCAACCTCGACAGCGAGATGGGGCGCGGGATCATGGACCTGATCGCCGGCCTCAACCGCGACCAGGGGATCGCCGTCCTGATGGTCACCCATGAGCCGGACATGGCCGCCTACGCCCCGCGGCATATACGCTTCGTCGACGGGGCCATCGCCTCGGACGGCGCGCACGAGGTGGCCGCCTGATGCTGTGGAGCGCGCTGAAGCTGGCCCTGGGGGCCATCCGCCGCAACCTGGTGCGCTCGGTGCTGACCGTGCTGGGCGTGGTGATCGGGGTGGCCGCGGTGATCACCATGGTGACCCTGGGCAATGGGGCGACCCTGGCGGTCACCAACCAGATCTCCAGCCTGGGCTCCAACCTGCTGATGGTGCGGCCGGGCCAGAGGATGGGGCCGGAGGCCGGCCGCGCGCCGCGCTTCCGCGACGCCGACGTGGCGGCCATCGAGAGCGGGGTCAGCGGTATCGGCGCCATCTCCGGGGTGGAGAGCGCCGGCGCGGTGATCGTCTACCGCGCCCAGAACTGGTCGACGAGCGTGACCGGCGCCAGCCCGGCCTATTTCGCCGCCCGCAACCTGATCCTGGCCCGGGGGCGGGTGTTCAACGCCGCCGAGGCCCGCGCCGGGCGGCCGGTCTGCGTGATCGGGGAGACGGTGCGCAAGGAGCTGTTTTCCGCCGCCGACCCGGTGGGATCGCGCATCCGGGTCAAGGGCTTCGCCTGCGACGTGGTGGGGCTGCTGAAGGCCAGCGGCCAGGTCTCGATGGGGAGCGACCCCGACGACGTGGTGATCATGCCGCTGCGGGCGGTGCAGCGCCGGCTGACCGGCGACCAGGACATCGGGTCCCTGGTGATCTCGGTGAAGGCCAGCGGCGACACCGACCGGGTGAAGACCCAGGTCACCGACATCCTGCGCGAGCGGCGCAAGATCGCCAGCAACGAGGACGACGATTTCAGCATCATGGACACCCGCCAGATCGCCGAGGCGATGTCGGGGACGACCCGGGTGCTGACCCTGCTGCTGGGGGCGGTGGCGGCCGTCAGCCTGCTGGTGGGGGGGATCGGGATCATGAACATCATGCTGGTCTCGGTGACCGAGCGGACCCGGGAGATCGGCATCCGCCTGGCCATCGGCGCCCTGGAGCGCGACGTGCTGCTGCAGTTCCTGATCGAGGCGGTGGTGCTGTCGGCCTTCGGCGGCCTGGTGGGGGTGGTGCTGGCCGCCGGCGCCTCGGCGGGCCTGGCGGGGTGGATGAAGGTGCCCTTCGCCTTCGACCCCGGCGTCAACCTGCTGGCCTTCACGGTGGCGGCCCTGATCGGGGTGGTGTTCGGCTACTTCCCCGCCCGGCGGGCGGCGCGGCTCGATCCGATCGAGGCCCTGCGGCACGAGTAGGGGCGGGGGGAGGGGCGGGGTGGTTTGGGGGATCGGCTAGCGGCGTCGAGCGCGCCAGAGAACGAAGGCGACGACCACGAAGAAAGTGAAAATGTAAGCGTTTCCGCTTCCCATCTGTGGACGCCCCCTTCAGCGCAAGTCGGATTTTTGAAGGTCG
>JAZKBZ010000035.1:0-1570 GCA_040388315.1 Pseudomonadota bacterium
CATGGAGTTCATCGGCGCAGGGTTCCTGCTGCTCGTGGGCCTCGCCGCGCTGGTCTTTGGAAGCGCCATTGCCGCGGCCTTCGAAGGCGGCTTCGGAGAGTTGGGCGACGTCATTGGGGGCCTCATCGTCGTTGTTGGCATCGTCATGATCGGGTTGGGCGTCCTCAGCCTGTTCATCGGCCTGGGTCTCCTGAAGGGACGCGGCTGGGCCCGCATCACCGCCATCGTGCTCACGATCCTAGGCGCCTTGATTTCCCTCATGTCGCTGGTGTCGGGCGACTTCTCGCAAATCATCAGCCTGGCCCTCGACGGCCTCATGCTGTACGCCCTGTTCAACCCGCAGACCAGGGCCTGGTTCGACCACATGGCGCACCAGCCTGGCCGCTAAGGTCCCCGGAAGGGCAAACGGGTCGGGCCACCGGCGGCCCTTAAGACCACGGTTGGGGTGGACGCCCCGATGGCTTCGGTGGAGAAGCAGAAGCACATGGTGTTCCCCCGCCACGTGCTGGTAGGCAACGGGGTCCTCGACCGCCTCGGCGAGACCATCGCCGACCTCGAGCTCGAGCCCGACGGCATCATCGTCGTCGACCCCCTGACGCGCAAGCTCGTCGGCAACCGCGTCCTGGAATCCCTGGAATCCTCCGGCCTCATCGGCCACATCTACGAGTCCACCGGCCCGACCATGAAATCGGTGCAGGCCGCCATCAAGATGGGACGCAAGGTCGGCGCCCACTGGTACGCCGGCGCCGGCGGCGGCTCCGTCATCGACGTGGCCAAACTCGCCGCCTTCGAGCACGGCCCCGCCTTCATCTCGGTCCCCACCTCCGCCTCGCACGACGGCATCTGCTCCGGCCGCGCCAGCATCAAGGAGACGCAGGGTTCCGTGTCCATGGAGGCCAAGCCTCCGGCGGCCATCGTCGCCGACACCGAGATCATCTCGAAGGCCCCGTACCGCATGTTGGCGGCCGGCTGCGCCGACGTCATCTCCAATCTCACGGCCGTCCTGGACTGGAAGCTCGCGCACCGCCTCAAGGCCGAGGAGTACTCCTCCTTCGCCGCCGTCTTGGCCAAGACCGCCGCCGACCAGATCATCGAGAACAAGGCCATCATCCGCCCCGGCATCGAGGAGGCCTCCTGGCTCGTCGTCAAGTCCCTCGTCGTCTCCGGCGTCAGCATGGCCGTCGCCGGCAACTCCCGCCCCGCCTCGGGCGCGGAGCACCTCTTCGGCCACGCCATCGACCGCCTCGCCCCTGGCCCCATGCACGGCGAGACCGTCGGGGTCGGCACCATCCTCATGATGCACCTGCACGGCGGCGACTGGGAGACCATCCGCGACACCCTGCGCGAGATCGGCGCCCCCACGACGGCCAAGGAGCTCGGTGTGCCCCCCAAGAAGCTCATCGAGGCCCTCACGACGTGCCACACCCTGCGCACCGACCGCTACACCATCCTGGGCGAGTCGGGCCTGACGAAGCAGGCGGCGCAGGATTTGGCGAAGGCGACTGGCGTCCTGTAAGCACGAAACGGCCTTCGCTCTCCGAGCTCAGGCCCGTTTCGCGCCAGACAAATC
>JAZKBZ010000036.1:0-4310 GCA_040388315.1 Pseudomonadota bacterium
TGTTCTTGCGGTTCACGAAGATCCCGAACACCCCGATGGTGAACAGGATCGCGGCGACCGCCAGATAATGGGCGAGCCCGATGCTCATTCGTCGATCCCCGCGCCGGGTTTGATGGAAATGACCCGCATGCCGGTCTTCGGCTCGCGCGCCACCTGGTCGGCGATCACCTGCCGGCGGACGCCGGGCTTATGGCGCAGGGTGAGCACGATGGCGCCGATCATGGCCACCAGCAGAACCATCCCCGCCGCCTGGAAGAAGTAGACATAGTCGGTGTAGAGCACCCGCCCGATGGTCTCGGCGTTGGAGATGTCCACGCCCGAGGCGGCCGGCGTGTCGTTGAGCCGGGCGGCCCCGCCCGTCGCGACGGCGGTGGAGACCAGGATCATCTCGAAGGCCAGGATGCCGGCGACGCCCGCGCCCAGCGGCATGTAGCGGGCGAAGCCCTGCCGGAGCGCCGTGAAGTCGACGTCGAGCATCATGACGACGAAGAGGAACAGCACCGCGACGGCGCCGACATAGACGACGACCAGGAGCATGGCGAGGAACTCAGCCCCGAGGAGCACGAAGAGCCCCGCGGCGGAGAAGAACGCCAGGATCAGGAACAGGACCGAGTGCACGGGACTGCGGGCCGAGACCACGCAGAGCCCGGCGACCAAGGTCACCGCCGCCAGCAAGTAGAATGCGATCGCCTGAACGGCCATAACGGCTTGTCTCAGCCCCTCAATTTCAGTGACCGGCGCCTGACGGCGACGCGGTGATTAGCTTTCGGAATCGCGCCCGGGTCTTACCGGTAGGGCGCGTCCAGTTCCAGATTCTTCGCGATCTGCCGCTCCCAACGGTCCCCGTTATCGAGCAGGCGTTCCTTGTCGTAGTAGAGCTCCTCGCGGGTCTCCACGGCGTATTCGATGTTGGGACCCTCGACGATGGCGTCCACAGGGCAGGCCTCCTGGCACAGGCCGCAATAGATGCACTTCACCATGTCGATGTCGTAGCGGGTGGTGCGGCGGCTGCCGTCGGCGCGGGGCTCGGCCTCGATGGTGATGGCCTGGGCCGGGCAGATGGCCTCGCAGAGCTTGCAGGCGATGCAGCGCTCTTCGCCGTTGGGATAGCGGCGCAGGGCGTGCTCGCCACGGAAGCGCGGCGACTGGGGGCCGCGCTCATAGGGATAGAGCACGGTGGCCTTGGGGCGGACCATGTACTTCATGGCCATCCCGAAGGCGCCGACGAAGTCCATCAGCGCCGCGCCTTTCACGGCCTGGGTGATACGCTGCATCATCTTGGCGTCACTTTCGTTTGCAGGCGTAGGCGGTGATCGACTGCGGATCGCCTTCCTTCGTCAGCTTCAGATCGCCGCCCTTGGCCAAGCATTCGGCGCGGGCGGTCCTCAGGGCGTCATAGCTCGCCACCCCGCCATTGGGGGTCACGCCGCTGGCGCAGGCGGCGCAGAGCAGGGTCGCGGAGATGGCGAGCAGGATCTTCATGCCGCGACGGGCCCGAACACGCGCCAGGCCGCCACCAGGACCACGGCGACGAGGGAGGTCGGCAGGAAGACCTTCCACCCCAGGCGCATCAGCTGGTCGTAGCGGTAGCGGGGCACGATGGCCTTGGCCATGGCGATCAGGAAGAAGAAGAAGCAGGTCTACAGGAAGAACCACATCAGGCCGTAGAAGCCCTGGGCCAGGTCGCCCCACTGGTGGACGAAGGCGAAGTCGATGGGGGCCTGCCAGCCGCCGAAGAACAGCACCGTGATCAGCGAGCACATCAGCACGATGTTCACCAGCTCGCCGATCATGAAGAGCAGGAACGGGCTGGAGGAATATTCCACCTGATAACCGGCCACGAGCTCGGACTCGGCTTCCGGAAGGTCGAAGGGGGGCCGGTTGGTCTCGGCCAGGGCCGAGATGAAGAAGATCACCGACATGGCGAACATCACGATGGTGATGGGCCAGTTGTGCAGGCCGCCGCCGAGGAAGTTCCAGTTCCAGAACCCGCCAGCCTGCTTCTCGACAATGGTCGTCAGGTTCATGCTGCCGCTGAGCAGGATCACGGTGATGATCACGAAGCCGATGGAGACCTCGTAGCTGACCATCTGAGCCGCCGAGCGAAGGCTGCCCAGGAAGGGGTACTTCGAGTTCGAAGCCCAGCCGCCCATGATGATGCCGTAGACGCCCAGCGAGCTGATGGCGAAGAGGTACAGCACGCCGACATTGATGTTGGAGATCACCCAGCCCGGCGCGAAGGGGATCACCGCCCAGCCCACCAGGGACAGCAGGAAGGTCAGGACCGGCGCCAGCAGGAAGACCGCCTTGTCGGCGCCGTCCGGGATCACCAGTTCCTTCAGCACGAACTTGATCAGGTCGGCGAAGGATTGCAGCAGACCGAAGGGGCCTACCACGTTGGGGCCCTTGCGCATCTGGACGCCCGCCCAGATCTTGCGGTCGGCCAGCATGAAGAAGGCCAGGCAGACCAGCAGCGGCAGGATCACCAGCATGATCTTGCCGACGGTGATCAGGGTCCAGCCGAGCTGGGTGGCCCAGAAATTGATGGTCGGATCCATCCCCTACTCCGCCGCGATCTTGGAGGCACCGGCCGCCACGGCCGCGCACTCGGCCATCGTCACGCTGGCGCGCGCGATGGGATTGGTGAGGTGGAAGGCGCGCACCGCGCTGGTGAGCGGCGCGTCCGTGGCCGGCCCGGCCGCCGGGATACCCGACAGGTCGATGGCCGCGGCCGCCGCGCCCGGGGCGTAGTCGATCCGTCCGAAGGTCGGATGGTCGGCGAACAGCTTGGCGCGCAGTTGGGCCAGCGTGTCGTAGGGCAAGGTGGCGCCCAGACGATCCGACAGGGCCCGCAGGATCGACCAATCCTCGCGGCCTTCGCCCTTGGGGAACACCGCGCGCTGGCCCATCTGGACCCGGCCCTCGGTGTTCACATAGAGCCCGTCCTTCTCGGTATAGGCCGCGCCCGGCAGGATGACGTCGGCCTTGTGGGCGCCGGCGTCCCCGTGCGTGCCCATATAGACGGTGAAGGCGTCGCTGGCGCTGACGTCGATCTCGTCGGCGCCCATCAGGAACAGCACGTCCAGCGCGCCCTTGGCGACCATCTGGGCGGCGGTCTTTCCGCCTTCCCCGGGGATGAAGCCCAGGTCCAGGCCGCCGACGCGGCTGGCGGCCGAGTGCAGGACGTTCCAGGTCATGCCGAAGGTCTTGGCGAGGTCCGCCGCGGCCTTGGCGATGGCGCCGCCGTCGGCCCGGCCGAGCGCGCCGGCGCCGAGGATGATGGCGGGGTTCTTGGCGGCCTTCAGGCGCTTGACGAACTCGCTCTTGGACTTGGCCAGGCCCGACAGGCTGGCCGCGCCCGCGCCGAGATACTCATAGCCATAGGTCAGGTCGGCCTGATCGCCGATGACGCCCACTTCCAGGGCGCCGGCGACCCAGCGCTTGCGGAACCGGGCGTTGAGGACCGGGGCCTCGATGCGGGGATTGGTCCCGACCATCAGGATCATGTCGCAGGCTTCGACGCCGGCGATGGTGGAGTTGAACAGCCAGGTCTCGCGGGCGCCGGAGCCGAGCGCCATGCCGTCCTGACGGCAGTCGAGGTTGGTCACGCCCAGGGCCCCGAAGAGGTCCTTGGCCGCCTTCATGGACTCCGCGTCCTGCAGATCGCCGGCGATGACGCCGATGCGGTCGGGGCTGGCGGCCTTCAGCTTGGCGGCCACGAGGCTCAGCGCCTCGGCCCAGGTGGCCGGACGCAGGCGGCCGCCCTCACGGATATAGGGCTTGTCGAGACGCTGGCGCGACAGGCCATCGACGGCGTAGCGGGTCTTGTCGCTGATCCACTCCTCGTTGATGTCCTCGTTGAGCCGCGGCAGGACGCGCAGGACCGCCGGGCCCCGGCTGTCGACGCGGATGGCGCAGCCCAGGGCGTCCATGACGTCGACGCTCTCGGTTTTCTTCAGCTCCCAGGGCCGGGCGTTGAAGGCGTAGGGCTTGGAGGTGAGCGCGCCGACCGGGCAGAGGTCGATGACGTTGGCCGACAGTTCGCTGGCCACGGCCTTGTCGAGATAGGTCGTGATTTCAACGTCTTCGCCGCGGGAGATGAGACCGATGTCCGGCACGCCGGCCACTTCGGTGATGAAACGGACGCAGCGGGTGCACTGGATGCAGCGGGTCATGACCGTCTTGATCAACGGCCCCATGAACTTCTCTTCGACCGCGCGCTTGTTCTCGCCATAGCGGCTGTCGTCGCGGCCATAGCCCATGGCCTGGTCCTGCAGGTCGCACTCGCCGCCCTGGTCGCAGATCGGGCA
>JAZKBZ010000037.1:0-9507 GCA_040388315.1 Pseudomonadota bacterium
GGCGGCGTTGAAGCCGGAGTTGGCCATGCGCTGGGCGTTGGAGTCCTGGTAGATGAAGCCGTAGGTCGGATAGGTGGTGGAGCCGAGGTCGCGGACCGGATCGTACCAGACCTTGACCTGGGACCAGTCGCCAGCCGGGGAGACATCGATGACGGTGACGTCCTTCTCGACCTGGCCGCGGGTCCCGCCGATGCGCGACCAGTTGGCGTGGGTGATCTGGATGACGCGGTCGGTGAGCACCTGGCTGACCACGGCCACGTGGCCCAGCTGCATCTTGCCGTTGGGCTTGAAGCAGAGCACCGCGCCGGATTTGGGGGAGAAGCCGGTCTCGTACTTGCCGGCCGCCTGCTTCCACCAGGTCCAGGCGTCGCCGAAGATCTGGACGCCGGACACCAGGCGCGCGAAGGGCACGCACTGCCAGTAGGTGTCGGCCACGGCGCCCGAGATGGGCGCGAGCGTCATAACCGCCGCGGCGGCCAGGGAACCGAGAACGGTTCTGGTCCGTTTAAGCATGTTAAGAGGAACTCCCCACGCGAACTGAGCCTAGGGATACTCACCCTCGGCGCGAAAGCAAAGAGCTTTTCGGCGTGTGCGTCGGAAGGTCGCCGAGTCGCCCACCGATCCATCCACAGCTTCACGGGGTCGTTGCGCCACTCGGAGGCAAGTTGATCCCAGAAAATTGAAAATCAAACCCTTAACGCCAAGGAAACTAACCACGCGATTCGCGCGAAATTCCTGTTGTTAAGCTGTCGAGCCATGACGGCGTCATTCATGGATACCAAAGATCGACACGCCGATACCTGATTCCCCGGCGCGTGAAACAATCCGAAACAGACGAACAGGCGGCCTCCCAAGACCTCGGCGCCGGTTCGCGCGAAGACGCGCAAGAAGAGATGCCGGCCCTGGCGGCAGGTCACATTTCGGGCATCGGCGGCGCGGCGCCCTGAAAAACGGCGCCGTAGGGGCGCCCTTCGCGGCGACTCGGCGCGACTCAGGCGACTTTGAGAACCATTCGCAGTAGGCGCTGGCGCGGGATCAGCTAGAAAAGTGGGGAAACCCATAGAGGACACCCATGCAGAGCCTTATGACCCTGGCCGCCGACCCGGCCGCCTGGGCCGCCTTGATCACCCTCATCGTCATGGAGGTGGTGCTGGGCATCGACAACCTGGTCTTCATCTCCATCCTGTCCAACAAGCTGCCTCCCGAGCAGCAGGCCAAGGCGCGGCGCCTCGGCATCGGCCTGGCCCTGATCATGCGGCTGGTCCTACTGTCGACCATCGCCTTCATCGTGGGCCTTACCGCCCCGGTGTTCGAACTGCCCTGGACGGGGCCGGTGGGCGCGGACGGGCATCCGGCGTTCGAGCTGGCCTTCTCCTGGCGCGACCTGATCCTGATCGCCGGCGGCCTGTTCCTGGTCTGGAAGGCCACCAACGAGATCCACCACACCATGGATCCAACCCCCAGCCACGACGTCCTCGACAAGAAGGCGCCGATCGCCATCAACTTCGGCGCGGCCATCATCCAGATCCTGCTGCTGGACATCGTCTTTTCCGTCGACTCGATCCTGACGGCGGTGGGGATGACCGACGACCTGCCGATCATGGTCATCGCGGTGATCGTGGCCGTGGGCTTGATGCTGGTGGCGGCCAACCCCCTGGCCAACTTCATCAACGCCAATCCCAGCGTGGTGATGCTGGCGCTGGGCTTCCTGCTGATGATCGGCGCCACCCTGATCGCCGACGGCTTCGGGGTGCACGTGCCCAAGGGCTATATCTACGCCGCCATGGCCTTCTCCGGCCTCGTCGAGGGGCTGAACATGGCCTCGCGCCGGGCCCAGCAGCGCAAGGCCCAGGCCGCGCCGGTGGAAAACTCTGATAGCGTTCCGTAACATCGGATACGGGGGCGGCGGTATTTCCGTCCGCCCCCGGACGCTGCGACCATAAAATTTGATCATTAGGGGCGGCCCATTTCGCCGCCGGGAAACGCCAATTGAACGAGCCTCACGTCTATAGCGACGACGAGCGCCGGCTGACGCTCATATCGGTGATGATCGTCTTCCTGCTGTCGGCCATGAGCCAGACCATCGTCGGCACGGCGATGCCCAGGATCATCGCCGAGCTCTCGGGCCTCCACCTCTACGCCTGGGCCACCACCGCCTATCTGCTGGCCTCCACGGTCATGGTGCCGATCTGGGGCAAGCTGGGAGACCTCTATGGCCGCAAGCCGATCCTGCTGATCGGCATCGGCATCTTCCTGGCCGGCTCCTGGCTGGCGGGGTTGGCCGGCGAGTTCGGGGACCTGCCCCTGCTGGGGGGCGGCATGACCCAGCTGATCATCTTCCGGGCCATCCAGGGCCTGGGGGGCGGCGCCCTGTTCACCACCGCCTTCGCCATCATCGCCGACCTGTTCGCGCCGCGGGAGCGGGCCAAGTTTTCCGGTCTCTTTGGCTCGGTGTTCGGGATCGCCAGCGTGTTCGGCCCCGTGGTGGGGGGCTTCTTCACCGACCACGGCACGGTGACCCTGTTTGGCCACGTCATCGCCGGCTGGCGCTGGGTCTTCTACTGCAACATTCCCTTCGCGCTCGCCGCCGTGGCCATGATCCTGGTGAAGATGCCGACCCTGCCGATCCGGGGAACCGGACGCATCGACTGGGGCGGGGCGGGCCTGATCATCGCCGGTTTCGTGCCCCTGCTGCTGGCCATCACCTGGGGCGGGCGGGAGTATCCCTGGGCCTCGCCGCTGATCGTCGGCATGCTGGTCTTCGCGCTCGCCGCGCTCACCGCCTTCGTCTTCGTAGAGAAGCAGGTGCGCGACCCGATCATCCCGCTGGAGCTGTTCAAGAACCCCACCTTCACCACCGCCAACGGCGCGGCCTTCGTCTATTCCATGGCCTTCATGGGGGTGACGAGCTTCCTGCCGCTCTACATGCAGGTGGGCCAGGGGATTCCGGCCACCACCAGCGGCCTGACCATGCTGGCCCTGATGGGGGGCATGATCGCCAGCTCCACCATCAACGGGCAGCTGGTCACCAAGACGGGCCGCTACAAGCCCTTCATGATCGGCGGCGGGGTGGTGCTGATCCTTGGCGTCTTCCTGATGTGCTTCATCGGCCCCGACACCTCGACCTGGGACCTGGCCTGGCGGCTGCTGATCGTGGGCATCGGTCTCGGCCCCGGCCAGAGCCTGTTTGGCCTGGCGGTGCAGAACGCCGTGCCCTTCCACCAGATCGGGGTGGCCACCAGCTCGGGCCAGTTCGTGCGCCAGATCGGCTCGACCATGGGGGTGGCTTTGTTCGGCGCCCTGCTGACCTCGGGCCTGGCCAGCGAACTGGCCAAGCACGCGCCGGCCGAGCCCGGCGCCGTGGTGCGTCCCCTGCAGCTCTCGGACCTGCAGAAGATGGCCATGGAGCGCAACCTCCACCCCGAACGCGCCGCAGCGCGGGCCGCCGATCCCAAGGAAGTGGCCCTGGAGCGGACCATCCGCACCAGCTTCTCGGTGGCCATCGTCCACGGGATGATCTTCGCGCTGTGCTCGCTGATCGCCGGCTTCGTGCTGATGCTGTTTATCCCGGTGGCGACCCTGCGCGAACGGCCCATGGCGGCGGCCAGGGCGGCGGAACCGGGCGGGGATATCGCGGCGGAGGCCGGGGAGGCTTAGCTCCCAGCTTCCCCCAGAATCCCAGGTCAGCGCCTCCTCTCCCGCTTGCGGGAGAGGTAGGGTGAGGGCTCTTTCTGAAGGGCCGCGACCACTCCGCGTCAGCGACGCGCAGCCCTGCTGCGCGCCCCCTCACACCCCTCCGCTCGTCCCGGCGCAGGTCGGGATCCAGGTCGCAGGTCACGACCTGCGCCAAGAAACCCGAATACTGCGGATGAATCTGGGTCCCGGCCTGCGCCGGGATGAGCGGGTTCTGGGCTACAGAAAGCTGTACGGGTCCACGTCGATGGCGACGCGGATCATGCCGGGGGGGCGGAACCGCGCGCGCCAGGCGGCGAGGTAGGCCGACAGGTCCACCGTGCGGTCGGCGCGGATGAGGAAGCGTTTGCGGCGGCGGCCGCGGATGAGGCCCAGCGGCGCGTCGGCGGGGCCGTAGACGGCGACGCCCTCGGCGTTGGGGGCCACCTGGGCCATTTTCTCCACGAAGGCCTCCAGCTGGGCGGGATCGGGGCCCGAGACGATGATGGCGCCCAGGCGGCCATAGGGGGGGAGGCCGGCGATCTCGCGCTCCTCCAGCTCGGCGGTGGTGAAGGCGTCGCGGTCCTGGGCCTTCAGCGCCTGCATCACCGGGTGCTCGGGCGCATAGGTCTGCAGCATGGCGCGGCCGGGGCGGTCCTTGCGACCGGCGCGGCCGGTGGCCTGGGCCAGGAGCTGGTAGGTGCGCTCGGCGGCCCTGAGATCCCCGCCGCGCAGGCCGAGGTCGGCGTCCACCACGCCCACCAGGGTCAGGCCCGGGAAGTTGTGTCCCTTGGCGGCGGCCTGGGTCGCCACCAGGATGTCGATCTGGCCCTCCTCCATGGCCCCGATCAGCCGCTTGGCCTCGCGGGCGTCCCAGGCGGTGTCGGAGGAGAAGACACTGACCCGGGCGTCGGGGAACAGGGCCTTGGCCTCCTCCTCCACCCGCTCCACCCCGGGCCCGATGGAGACCAGGCTGTCCTTGGCCCCGCAGTGAGGGCAGGCCGCCGGCTTGGGCATGGAGAAGCCGGTGAGGTGGCAGACCAGGCGGCCGGAATAGCGGTGCTCCACCAGCCAGGAATCGGTGTCGGGGGATGTCATCCGCTCGCCACAGGCCTTGCAGAGCACCAGGGGGGCGTAGCCGCGGCGGTTGAGGAACAACAGGGTCTGCTCGCCGCGCGCCCAGGTCTCCCCCATGGCCTTGACCAGGGGCGGCGAGAGCCAGCGGCCGGTCTCCGGCGGGGTCTCGCGCATGTCGATGAGGGTGATGTCGGGCAGGACGGCGGTCCCGTGGCGCGAGGACAGCCGCAGCCAGCGATAGCGGCCCAGCTCGGCGTTGCGCAGGGATTCCAGCGAGGGGGTGGCCGAGGCCAGGATGACGGCGGCGTCCTCGATCTTGCCGCGGGCCACGGCCAGGTCGCGGGCCTGGTAGATGAATCCCTCCTCCTGCTTGTAGGAGGCGTCGTGCTCCTCATCGACGATGATCAGCGATAGCTTGGCGAAGGGCAGGAACAGGGCCGAGCGGGCGCCGATGACGATGCGGCACTGGTTGGTGGCCACGGCTTCCCAGACCCGGCGGCGCGCGGGCGGGGTGATGTCGGAGTGCCATTCGGCCGGCGCCGCGCCGAAGCGGGCGGCGACCCGGGCGATCACCGCCTGGGTCAGCGCGATCTCCGGCAGCAGGATCAGCACCTGGGCTTGCGGGTCGGCGGCGAGGGCGGCGGCCACGGCCTCCAGATAGACCTCGGTCTTGCCCGAGCCGGTGACCCCGTCCAGCAGGGCGACATTGAAGCCCCCCTCCCCCAGCATCGCCACCAGCATCCTGGCCGCGGCATCCTGGCTGGCGTTGAGCGGCTGGCCGGCGAGGCTGAGGTCCGGCGGATCGAAGGCCACCGGCGCCTCCACCAGGCGGACGGCCAGGACGCCCTCGTCCACCAGGCCCTTGACGACGCCGCTCGAGACCCCGGCGGCGCGGGCCAGGTCCGGCGGCGACAGGGCCTGGGTCGCGACGGTCTCCAGCACCTTGGTCCGGGCCGGGGTGGCGCGGGCGGGCTGGACGCCGGTGGCCTCCACGATCTTTTCCGGTTTCGCCTTCTGGGCGCGGGCGCCGCGCAGGGTGATGGCGAGCGGCGCGCCGGGGGAGTCCACCGAATAGCGGGCGGCCCACTGGATGAACTCCAGGGCGCGCTCGGGCAGGGGCGGATCGTCGAGCCTGGCCTCCACCGCCTTCAGGGGCCGGTTGCCGCCGGTCCCGTCGCGCAGGGCGGTGACCACGCCGCGCAGCAGGCGGGGTCCCAGGGGGGCGGCCACCTGGTCGCCGACCGCCAGGCCCATGCCCTCAGGCTCCTCGTAGTCGAAGGCCTCGGGCAGGGGCATGGGCAGGAGGATGGAGGCGATGCGGCGGGTCATTGAAACCCCCGCTCATCCCGGCGAAGGCCGGGACCCAGGTGACGCCCACGCCAAGCGAATGTGGAACCGCGAGTCCCCGCCCGTGATCCAAGCGCGGACCATCCGGGGTGAACCTGGGTCCCGGCCTTCGCCGGGATGAGCGGAAGTTGGCGCATCACGCCCCGCACATAGGCTGGCCGCGCCGGAGCACAACGGCTAAGGAAGCCCCGTTCATTCCCGCGCAGAGGCCCTTCATGCAGCTCTTTCTCGACACCACGGACACCGCGGTCCTGAAGGACCTGGCCGGTACGGGCCTGGTGGACGGCGTCACCACCAATCCCACCCTGATCGCCAAGTCCGGCCGGCCCATGCTGGAGGTCATCGCCGAGATTTGCGATCTCGTCGAGGGCCCCGTCAGCGCCGAGGTCGCCGCCACCGACGTGGCCGGCATGCTGGCCGAGGGCGCCAAGCTGGCCGCCATCGCCACCAATATCGTGGTCAAGGTGCCGCTGACCCGCGAGGGGCTGATCGCCACGGCCGAGTTCGCGGTGCAGGGCATCTCCACCAATGTGACCCTGTGCTTCTCGGCGGCCCAGGCCCTGCTGGCCGCCAAGGCCGGCGCCACCTACATCTCGCCCTTCGTGGGCCGACTGGACGACCACGGCGCCAACGGCATGGAGCTGATCGCCGAGATCCGGGCGATCTACGACAACTACGAGTTCGACACCGAGATCCTGGCCGCCTCGATCCGCAACCCGGCCCACGTGACCGCCGCGGCCCTGGCCGGCGCCGACTGTGCGACAATACCGCCAGGGGTTTTCTTGGACCTCTTCAAGCACCCGTTAACCGAGAAGGGTCTTGAACAGTTCATGAGCGACTGGGCCAAAACGGGCCAGTCCATCTTGTAGAACCACAGGGGCGGACACATGGATCTCGGGGTCGGGCTGAAGGATCAGACGCTGGGCCCCGACGCGGTGCGCCGCTTCCTCTCCGACAATCCTGACTTCCTGCTGACCGACACCGCCCTGATGGCGGAGCTGGGCCTGCGCCCGGACGCGGCCAATGTGGTGGACTTCGGCCCCGCGGCGCTCGCCCGCGTGCACGAGGCCCACAAGAAGGAGTCCAAGGCCCGCAAGCATATGGAGGCCACGGCGCGCGCCAATTTCGCCGCCCAGGCCCAGACCCACGGCGCGGTGGTGGACCTGCTGGACGCCCGCAACCACGCCGACCTGGCCCGCCGGGTGGACGAGCTGGCCCAGCTGCGCTTCGGCCTGGCCGCGGGCGTGGTGGCCCTGGAAGGCCCCGACCGCACGCCCGCCGGCTGGCGGGTGATGGCGGAGGGTCAGATCGACCTGGTGATCGGCCACCAGCGGGTGGCCCTGATGGGGTTCCAGCCCACGGCTCTGGGCCTGTTCGGCGAGCGCGCCCCGGAGATCAAGTCCATGGCCATGGTCCGCATGGCGATCTGGGAGCCGGCCCGCACCGGCCTGCTGGCCTTCGGCTCTTCGGATGAGCACGGCTTCACCCAGGACATGGGCGCCGAGCTGGTGGCCTTCCTGGCCCGGGTCGTGGAACGCACGGCGGAGCGATGGCCGGTCCTGTGACCACCGCGCGCCAGGTCCTGGCGGAGTGGCTGGTCCACCTCGCCCAGGAACGCCGCGCCTCGCCGCGCACGGTGGAGGCCTATGGTTTCGCCGCCGGCCGCTACATCACCTTCCAAGAGGGCCATCGGGGCGAGACCCTGACGCTCAAGGCCTGCGGTGAGCTGACCGCTGGCGAGATCCGCGCCTGGCTGGCGCACCTGAGGTCCGGCGACCATCCGCTGTCGCCGCGGTCGCTGTCGCAGTCGCTGTCGGCGATCCGCACCTTCCACCGCTATCTCGACCGCCGCCACGACACCCCCAACCCGCACCTGGCCCTGGTGCGCGGGCCCCGGGTGAAGCCCTCGGCCCCGCGCCCGGTGACCGAGGACCAGGCGCGCGGCCTGATCGCCGAGCCCGCCATGGACCCCGACCGCGAGGACTGGGAAGTGGCCCGCGACGAGGCGGTGCTGACCCTGCTCTATGGCTGTGGCCTGCGGATCTCCGAGGGGCTGTCGCTGAAGCGCTCCGACGCGCCGCTGGGCGACAGCCTGCGCATCCTCGGCAAGGGCTCGAAGACGCGGATCGTGCCGGTGCTGCCCGCCGTGCGCGAGGCCATCGACGCCTATGTGGCCTGCGTTCCCTTCGCGCTCGGCCCCGGCGATCTGCTGTTCCGCGCCAAGCGGGGCGGGGCGCTCAGCCCGCGCCACGTCCAGGCCACGGTGCAGGGGCTGCGGGGCCGCCTGGGCCTGCCCGCCAGCGCCACGCCGCACGCCCTGCGCCACTCCTTCGCCACCCACCTGCTGGGGGCGGGCGCGGATTTGCGCTCCATCCAGGAACTGCTGGGCCACGCCTCGCTGTCCACCACCCAGCGCTATACGGACGTGGACGCGGCGGCCTTGTTGAGCGCGTACAATTCGGCCCATCCGCACGCGTGAGCCTCAACACTGACCCTACCCGCTCGTCCCGGCGAAGGCCGGGATCCAGGTCATAGGTCACAGCCTGCGCCAGGAATCCGGAAAGCGGCGGATGTATCTGGGTCCCGGCCTTCGCCGGGATGAGCGGCGGTTGGGTTACCGCAAATGCGCCGTCTCATTCAGGCTCAGGATGTTCCGCTGGCCGCTGCGGGCGCACATGTAGCGGTGGAGGCTGGTGTAGCGGGGCTCGAAGAACAGGCGCGGGGCCATGGAAAGCACGTGGGCGGTCCAGACATTGATCACGCCCCCGTGGCAGAAGACCGCCACCTTCTGGCCGGGATGGGCCTCGATGATCTCCTCCAGGGCCGAGACCACCGCCTGCTGGAAGACGCCGATATCGACGCCGTGGTCGCCCTCGGCCATGGCCTTCCAGGCGGCGTAGTCCTCGCGCTTGAGCTCCTCCATGGGGACGTAGGCGCCGCTATCGCGGTCGAACTCGGCGATGCCCTCGTGATGGCGCAGCTCATGGCCGCTGGCCGCCAGCAGGGGGGCGGCGGTCTCGATGGCGCGCAGCATGGGGCTGGAATAGACCGCGTCGAAGCGCTCGCCCGCCAGCCAGTCGGCCACCTTGCGGGCCTGGTCGTGGCCCTCGTCGTGCAGCGGCGGATCGGAGCTTTCAGCGCTGCGCACCGGCAGGCCATGGCGGATGAGCACGAGTTCCATCGGTTTCCTTCCCCGGACGCTGTGTGAACCAAGGGACCGATTTTCAGGCGCGCATCAAGGGGAGATCAGGGTTTGGCGAAGCGCCCGTCGCCCTCGGCCACGTCCTCGTTCACGGTGACGGTCTCGGCGTCGCTGTCGATCGCGGTGATCTCGCCCATGTGGCTCGTGCCGTCCTCGTCGGTCCAGCTCACCCGGTCGCCGACCTCGACCTCGTCGATCGAAGCGAACGC
>JAZKBZ010000037.1:9517-52256 GCA_040388315.1 Pseudomonadota bacterium
GCCCTCGGCCACGTCGCGGACGACGGTGGGGATCGGGCAGCCCTGGACGGTGCGCATCACCGGCAGGATGAGGGCGGCCTTGGGCAGGTCGCCGAGCTTGCGGGGTTTCAAGGTCTCGCCCTTGGCCGGGGTCGGGCGGAAATAGTCCGGGCAGGCGCTGGCGCTGACGGGCGCGGGCTGGGCGGCGAGGACGGCGGCGATCAGCAGGGCGGACATGGGCGTTACTCCCTTTGGCGGGAGGCTACCACCGGGGCGGCAGGGCCTTAAGTCAATACCGCGCCATCCTTACCCAGGGGACGCCGTCGTCGCCGTGGTCGGTGATCCCGAAGCCCTCGCGGCGGTAGAAGGCCTGGGCGCGGGTGTTGGCCGTCTGGCACTTGAGCGAGAGCGGGCCGGGCGCCTGGGCGGCGGCATGGTCCAGCAGGGCCTTGCCGATCCCGGCGCCGCGCCGCGCCACATAGAGCGAGTGCAGGAAGCTGTCGCGGACATAGAGGGCCGCGACGCCCTCGATGCGGTGGTCGAGGACGGCCACATAGACCGCCTCCTCGGCGGCGTCGCGCAGGAAGACCTGGGCGTTGTGGCGGGCGGCCGGCAGCCAGGTGAAGGTCTCGCGCAGGACCTTCTGGTAGATGGCCGCCGCGATCGGCAGCTCCTCCGGGCGGACCCGGCGGATGTCCATCAGGCCTGCATGGTCCAGCCCTCGACGCCCATGGCGGCCTGGCGGCCGGCCTCGGAGCGGGTGGGGTGGGGGTGGACGGTGCGGGCGACATCCTCGCTGGCGGCGCGGAAGGCCATGGCCACGCAGTACTCGCCGATCATCTCGCCGGCCTGGGGGCCGATGATGTGGACGCCGAGGATCTCGTCGGTGGTCGCGTCGGCCAGGATCTTGGCGAAGCCCTCGGTCTCGTGATTGATCTTGGCGCGGCTGTTGGCGGTGAAGGGGAACTTGCCCACCTTGTAGGCGACCCCGGCCTCCTTCAACTGCTCCTCGGTCTTCCCGACCCAGGCGACCTCCGGGTAGGTGTAAACGACGCTGGGGACCAGGTTGTAGTCCACGTGGGCGTACTTGCCGGCGATGGTCTCGATCACCGCCACCGAGTCCTCCTCGGCCTTGTGGGCCAGCATGGGGCCGTGGATGGCGTCGCCGATGGCCCAGACCCCGGGGGCCGAGGTGGCGAAGTGGTCGGTCTCGATGAAGCCGCGCTTGTCGGGGACGATGCCCACGCTCTCCAGACCCAGGCCGTCGGTATAGGGACGCCGCCCGATGGCCAGCAGGACGTAGTCGGCGGTGAGCGTCTCGGCCTCGCCGCCGGCCACGGGCTCGAGCGTGAGGGTGACATTGGACTTGCCGGCCTTGGCGCCGGTGACCTTGGCGCCCAGCTTGAAGGCCATGCCCTGCTTGGTGAGCGAGCGCTGGAAGGTCTTGGCGGTCTCGGCGTCCATGCCGGGCGTGATGCGGTCGAGGAACTCCACCACTGTGACCTCGGCGCCGAGGCGGCGCCAGACCGAGCCCAGCTCCAGACCGATGATGCCGGCGCCGATGACGATCAGGCTCTTGGGGACCTCGGCCAGGGAGAGCGCGCCGGTGGAATCGAGGATGCGCTTGTTGTCGACGGCCACGCCGGGCAGGCCCGAGGGCTCCGAGCCGGTGGCGATGACGATGTTCTTGGTCTCCAGCACGGTGACCGAGCCGTCGGGACCGGTGACCTCGACCTTGCCGGGGCCGGCGATCCGACCCATGCCCTTGATCCAGTCGGCCTTGTTCTTCTTGAACAGGAACTCGATGCCCTTGGTGAGCGCCGTGACGCTCTCGGCCTTCTGCTTCATCATCTGAGGCAAGTTGAGCTTCGGCGTCACCTCGATGCCGAGGGTGGCGAAATCCTTGCTGGCCAGCTCATAGAGCTCGGAGGCGTGCAGCAGGGCTTTGGACGGCATGCAGCCGACGTTCAGGCAGGTTCCGCCGAGCGTCGCGCGCTTCTCCACCACGGCCACCGAGAGGCCCAGCTGGCCCGCGCGGATGGCGCCGTTGTAGCCGGCGGGACCGCCCCCGATGATGACGACGTCGTATTGGGCCATGAGCCTGGTCTTCCGAATTGAGAGATGCCGGGGAGGATATGGGGAGGCGAGCGCCCCTTAGATATCCAGCAGCAGGCGTTCCGGGTTCTCGAGGGCGTCCTTGACGTGGACCAGGAAGGTCACCGCGCCCTGGCCGTCGACGACGCGGTGGTCGTAGCTGAGCGCCAGATACATCATCGGCCGGATCACCACCTGGCCGCCGATGGCCATGGGACGGTCCTGGATCTTGTGCATGCCGAGGATGCCCGACTGGGGGGCGTTGAGGATCGGCGTCGACATCAGCGAGCCGTAGACCCCGCCGTTGGAGATGGTGAAGGTGCCGCCCTGCAGGTCTTCCATGGCCAGAGCCCCGTCGCGGGCCTTCTTGCCCAGGGCGCCGATGGCCTTTTCCACGCCCGCCAGGCCCAGCGCATCGGCGTCGCGAACCACGGGAACCACCAGGCCGCGTTCGGTGCCGACGGCGACGCCGATGTCGTAGTGGTTCTTGTAGATGATGTCCTGGCCCTCGATCTCGGCGTTGACCTCCGGGACCTGCTTGAGGGCATGGACCACGGCGGCCACGAAGAAGCTCATGAAGCCGAGCTTCACCCCGTGGGTCTTCTCGAAGACGTCCTTGTACTTGCCGCGCAGGGCCATGACGTTGGTCATGTCGACCTCGTTGAAGGTCGTCAGCATGGCCGCGGCGTTCTGGGCCTCCTTCAGCCGGCGCGCGATGGTCTGGCGCAGGCGGGTCATGCGGACCCGCTCCTCGCGCTCATGGATCTCGCGCGGCGCGACGGGGGCGGCGGGCGTGGCCGGAGTGTTGGCGCGGGCCTCCAGGGCGGCGAGCGCGTCGCCCTTGGTCACCCGGCCGGCCTTGCCGGTGCCGGCGATGGCGGCGGCGTCGAGGCTGTTCTCGGCCACGATCCGCTGGGCGGAGGGGGCGAGCGGCGCGGCGGCGGCCGCGGCGGGCTTGGGCGCCGGAACCGGAGCGGGCGCAGGGGCAGGGGCGGCGGCCTTGGGGGCTTCGACCTTCGGGGCGGCGGCCGGCTTGGCGGCGACGGCGCCCTCGATCACGTGACCCAGGACCGCGCCGGGGACGACGGTGGCGCCTTCCTCGGCGCTGATGGTGTCCAGCACCCCGTCGGCGGGGGCGGCGACCTCGAGGCTGACCTTGTCGGTCTCCAGCTCCACCAGGATTTCATCCTTCCGGACCGCGTCCCCAGGCTTCTTGGCCCAGCGCGCCACTGTCGCTTCGGTGACGGATTCGCCGAGCGCGGGCGTCATGATATCGGCCATGGGGAAGGTTCTTTCTGTTCTTGCGGTCGGACGGTTCAGGCGAAGGCTTCGGCGAGGAAGGTCTGCAGTTCCTTCATGTGCCGACTCATCTGGCCGGCGGCGGTGGAGGCCGAGGCCGGGCGGCCGACATAGCGGGCGCGCTTGGCCTTGATCTTCAGCCGGTCGAGGGTGAGCTCCAGCCACGGGTCGACGAAGGTCCAGCCGCCCATGTTCTTCGGCTCTTCCTGGCACCAGACCAGCTCGGCGTTGGGGAAGCGCGACAGTTCCGTGGACAGCGACTTCACCGGCCAGGGATAGAACTGCTCCAGGCGCATCAGATAGACGTCGTCGACGCCCTTCTCCTCGCGCGCATCCAGCAGGTCGTAATAGACCTTGCCCGAGCAGAGCACGACGCGGCGGATCTTCTCGGGCGGCGCCAGCTTGACGGCGGTGTTGACGCCGCGCTCGGCGTCGTCGTGCAGGACGCGGTGGAAGGACGAGCCCTCGGCCATGTCCACGAGTCGCGACGTCGCCTTCTTGTGCCGCAGCAGCGACTTGGGCGTCATCACCACCAGGGGCTTGCGGAACTCCCGGCGCATCTGGCGGCGCAGGACGTGGAAGTAATTGGCCGGGGTCGAGCAGTTGACGACCTGGAGGTTGTCCTCGGCGCAGAGCTGCAGGAAGCGCTCCAGGCGGGCCGAGGAGTGTTCCGGCCCCTGGCCCTCGTAGCCGTGGGGCAGCAGCAGGACCAGGCCGCTCATCCGCAGCCACTTCCGTTCGCCCGAGGAGATGAACTGGTCGATCACCACCTGGGCGCCGTTGGCGAAGTCGCCGAACTGGGCTTCCCAGAGGACCAGGGTCTTGGGGTCGGCCAGGGAGAAGCCGTACTCGAAGCCCAGCACCGCTTCTTCCGACAGGGCCGAGTCGATGACCTCGAAGTGGGCCTGGCCGGGGCGCAGGTTGGAGAGCGGCTGGTAGTGGGCCTCGGTGGTCTGGTCGATCAGGTCGCAGTGGCGCTGCACGAAGGTGCCGCGCACGCTGTCCTGGCCGGCCAGGCGGATCGGGAAGCCCTGGTCCAGCAGAGTGGCGAAGGCCAGGTGCTCGCCGGTCGCCCAGTCGATGCCCTCGCCCGCCTCGATGGCGTTGCGGCGGTTCTCGATCGCGCGCTTCACCGTCTTGTGGATGTTGAGGCTTTCCGGGATGGCCGTGATCTTCTGGCCAAGGTCGATCAGCTTCTGGCGCGGCACGCTGGTCTCGCCGCGGCGGTCGTCGCCCTCAGGCAGGGCCAGGCCCGCCCACTTGCCGTCCAGCCAGTCGGCCTTGTTGGCCTTGTAGGTCTTGCCGGACTCGAACTCGCGATCGAGGAAGGCCTCGAACTCGCTGATCCAGCCGGCCACGTCCTCGTCACTCACCACGCCCTCGGAGACGAGTTGGCGGGTGTAGAGTTCGCGCGTCGACGGGTGGTCCTTGATCTTCTGATACATCAAGGGCGAGGTCATCGTCGGGTCGTCACCCTCGTTGTGACCGAACCGGCGGTAGCAGAACATGTCGATGACCACGTCCTTGCCGAACTGCTGGCGGAACTCGGTGGCCACCTTGGCGACGTAGACGCAGGCTTCGGGATCGTCGCCGTTCACGTGGAAGATCGGCGCCTCGACCATCAAGGCCACGTCGGACGGATAGGGCGAGGAGCGGCTGAAGGCCGGCGCCGTCGTGAAGCCGATCTGGTTGTTGACGATGAAGTGGACGGTGCCGCCGGTGCGATAGCCCTTCACGCCCGAGATGGTGAAGCACTCGGCGATCACGCCCTGGCCGGCGAAGGCCGCGTCGCCGTGCAGCAGCAGCGGCATGACGTGGGCGCGGCCGCCCTCGGCGTTGTCACGCAGGGTGTAGGCCTGCTTGGCGCGGGCCTTGCCCAGGACGACCGGGTTGACGATTTCCAGGTGGGACGGGTTGGCGGTCAGCGACAGGTGGACGCTGTTGCCGTCGAACGAACGGTCCGACGAGGCGCCCATGTGATACTTCACGTCGCCGGAGCCTTCGACGTCGGACGGCAGGGTCGAGCCGCCCTGGAATTCGTGGAAGATCACCTGGTAGGGCTTGGCCATCACGGCGGCCAAGACGTTCAGGCGGCCGCGGTGCGGCATGCCGATGACGATGTCGCGCACGCCCAGCGCGCCGCCGCGCTTGATGATCTGCTCCAGCGCCGGGACCATGGCCTCGCCGCCGTCCAGGCCGAACCGCTTGGTGCCGGGGAAGCGCTTGTGCAGGAAGCGTTCGAAGCCTTCGGCCTCGATCAGCTTCTTCAGGATGGCGACCTTGCCTTCCTTGGTGAAGTTAATTTCCTTGTCGCGGCCCTCGATGCGCTCCTGCAGCCAGGCCTTCTGGGCCGGGTCGGAGATGTGCATGTACTGCACGCCGATGTCGGCGCAGTAGGTGCGCTTCAGGATCGCCAGGATCTCGCGCAGGGTGCCCGTCTCCAGGCCCAGCACGTAGTCGAGGAAGATCGGACGGTCGAAGTCGGCCTCGGTGAAGCCGTAGGTCGCCGGATCGAGCTCGGAGGCGTCGCCTTCCGGGATCGCGATGCCCAACGGGTCGAGATTGGCCCGCAGGTGGCCGCGCATCCGATAGGCGCGGATCATCATGATGGCGCGCAGGGAATCCAGGGTCGCGGCGCGGACGGCCTCGGGGGTGGTTGTCGGCGCGGCGCGCTCGGCCACCTTGGCGCCGACCTTGGCCTCCACCGCCGGCCACAGGCCGTCGATGGCCGAGAGCCAGTCGGGACGGGCGGCGGGGACGGTTTTCTGAGTCCAGGCGGGCTTCACCGCCGCGGCCTTCACCTCGTCTGCGCGATCCTGCAGGGAGGCGAAGAAGGCCCGCCAGGAGGGCTCGACCGCGTTGGGATCGACCGCCCATTTCGCATAGAGATCCTCCACGAAGGCGGTGTTGCCGCCATAGAGGAAGGAGGTCTCGGCGAGAACCTCGTTGATCAGACCTGCGTCGTCCGCCATTTCGTCCGCTTTCCCGGGGGGCCGCGGCGCTTCATCAAAGGAGCCGAGCGCGGACCGCCCTACGCTTAAATTCGCCCTAGGCCTTCTTAAGGACCTCAAGGAGGGTTTCGCCCAGCTTCGCCGGAGACGGCGACACGCGGATGCCCGCAGCCTCCATCGCGGCGATCTTGTCCTCGGCGCCGCCCTTGCCGCCGGAGATGATCGCGCCCGCGTGACCCATGCGCCGACCAGGCGGCGCGGTGCGTCCCGCGATGAACCCGACCATAGGCTTCTTGGTTGCTGAATTTTTAATGAATTCAGCCGCGTCTTCTTCCGCGGAGCCGCCGATTTCGCCGATCATGATGATCGATTCCGTCTCCGGATCCTTCAGGAACATGTCGAGGATATCGATGAACTCGGTGCCCTTCACCGGGTCGCCGCCGATACCCACGGCCGTGGTCTGGCCCAGGCCCACCTGGGTGGTCTGGAACACGGCTTCGTAGGTAAGCGTGCCCGAGCGCGAGACAACACCCACCGAGCCCTTCTTGAAGATATTGGCCGGCATGATGCCGATCTTGCAGGCGTCCGGGGTCAGGACGCCGGGGCAGTTGGGGCCGATCAGCCTGGTTTTTGAGCCGCTGAGCGCGCGCTTCACCTGGATCATGTCGGCCACCGGGATGCCCTCGGTGATGCAGATCACCAGGGGAACGCCGGCGTCGATGGCCTCCAGGATGGAGTCGGCGGCGAAGGCCGGCGGCACATAGATCACGCTGGCGTCGGCGCCGGTGGCCCGGACGGCCTCGTCGACCGTGTCGAAGACCGGCAGGCCGATGTGGGTGGAGCCGCCCTTGCCCGGGGTGACGCCGCCGACCATCTTGGTGCCAAACGCGATGGCCTGCTCGGAGTGGAAGGTGCCCTGGGCGCCCGTGAGGCCCTGGCAAATGACCTTGGTGTTCTTGCCGATGAGGATGGACATCAGGCGGCTCCCCGCACGGCGGCGACAATCTTCTCGGCGCCATCGGAGAGATCGTTGGCGGCGATGACGTTCAGGCCGCTCTCGTTGATGATCTTCTTGCCGAGCTCGGCGTTGGTGCCCTCCAGGCGGACCACCAGGGGAACCGTCAGGCCCACCTGCTTGACCGCGGCCACCACGCCCTGGGCCAGGACGTCGCAACGGGCGATGCCGCCGAAGATGTTCACCAGGATGCCCTTCACGTTGGGGTCGGCCATGATGATCTTGAAGGCCGCCGTCACCTTGGCCTCGTCGGCGCCGCCGCCGACGTCCAGGAAGTTGGCGGGCTCGGCGCCGTAGAGCTTGATGATGTCCATGGTGGCCATGGCCAGGCCCGCGCCGTTGACCATGCAGCCGATCTCGCCGTCGAGGGCGATGTAGCTGAGGTCGAACTTGGAGGCCTCGATCTCCTTGGGGTCCTCCTCGCTCTCGTCGCGCAGGGCGACGATGTCGGGGTGGCGGTAGAGGGCGTTGCTGTCGAAGGAGACCTTGGCGTCCAGGACGCGCAGCTGGTCGTCGGCGGTGACGATCAGCGGGTTGATCTCCAGCATCGACATGTCCTTGGCCAGGAACGCCGTATAGAGCTGGCGCAGCAGCTTGCCGGCCTGCTTGGAGAGGTCGCCCTTCAGGCCGAGGGCCTTGGAGAGCTTCAGGCCGTGGTGGTTCCAGACCCCGGTGGCCGGGTCGATGGAGAAGGTGATGATCTTCTCCGGCGTGGAGTGGGCCACGTCCTCGATGTCCATGCCGCCCTCGGTGGAGGCCACGACCGAGACCCGGCTGGTCTCGCGGTCCACCAGCAGGGACAGGTAGAATTCCTTGGCGATGGCCGCGCCTTCCTCGATGTAGAGGCGGTTGACCTGCTTGCCCTTGGGACCCGTCTGATGGGTCACCAGCACCCGGCCGAGCATCTCGGTCGCGTTGGCGCGGACCTCGTCGATACTCTTGACCACCCGGACGCCGCCCTTGGCGTCGGGGCCGAGACCCTCGAACTTGCCCTTGCCGCGACCGCCCGCATGGATCTGGGATTTCACCACGAAGACCGGTCCGCCCAGGGTTTCGGCGGCCTTGACGGCCTCCTCCACGGTGAAGGCCGGATAACCACGCGGGACCGCCACGCCGAACTCGGAGAGGACGGCTTTGGCTTGATGCTCGTGTATATTCATGAGGTCGCGAAACGCGCTGTTTGGGCCCGCCCAGTGCGGCGAGAAGCCGGGGTATAAGCGCCGTTCCGGACCGTTGCAACCGCGCCACGGTCAGAAAAATACGCGCGCGTCCAATTGCCCAAGCCCGTGTTCCTCAAGGCGGAACACAAGCTAGCGCACGCCTTCCGCAGCGACATTGGCGGTGCGCTCCAGCTTGCCCCAGCCCACCTTGGCGCCCCGAACGGCGGTGCGGATCGACTTGAGCACCACATAGTACATCAACTGCCGGTAGCCGAACCTCTGGGCCGGCAGCCAGATCAGGTCGCTCCAGGGCGCGCGCCGCTCCAGGGCCATGCCGAGCGCCCCGGCCGAGAGGTCCAGGAAGATGAAGGCCGCCCAGTAGAACAGTGGCCGGGCCAGGTCGTCGGGGGACCACTGCACCGGGTGATACATCGCCGCATAGACCGAGGCGCCCAGGCTCCAGACCACCGCCAGGTCCACCAGGGGCGCCACCACGGTGAGCAGGATTTGGAACAGCCATATCTGCGGCAGGGCGACGAAGCCGAGGATCGGGTGTTTGCGGTCGAACAGGCCCGCCCGATGCTTCCACAGGCACTGCAGGGTGCCGAAGGACCAGCGGAAGCGCTGCTTGAGCAGGCCCGACACGGTTTCCGGCGCCTCGGTATAGGCCCGCGCCTCGGGATCGAACTCCACCCGCCAGCCGGCCCGCTGGACGGCGAGCGTCAGGTCCTGGTCCTCGGCCAGGGTGTCGGCGGGATAGCCGCCAAGCTCAGCCAGGGCGGACTTGCGCCAGGCGCCCACGGCGCCGGGGACCACGGTGACGGCGCCGAGCGCCGCCAGCGCCCGTCGCTCCAGGTTCTGGGCGGTGACATATTCCAGGGCCTGCCAGCGGGTGATCAGGTTGCGGCGGTTGCCCACCACCGCATTACCGGCCACCGCCCCCACCCGGGGGTCGGCGAACCAGCGGGCGAGCTGGCCGATGGTGTCGGGGGGAAACAGGGTGTCGGCGTCCAGGGCCACGACGATCTCGCCCCGGGCCACGGCCAGGCCGCGGTTCAGGGCCTGGGCCTTGCCCCCGTTGGGGAAGGACATCAGGGCCACGCGGGGCTCGTCGGCATAGGCGTCGCGCACCACCTGGGCGGTGCGATCGGCCGAGCCGTCGTCCAGGACGATGACCTCCAGCCGCGGCCAGTTGGAGTTGAGGATCCGAGCCACCGAGGCGACGATGACCTTCTCCTCGTTGAAGCAGGGGATCAGGACGGTGACCGGCGGCCCCTGCTCGGCGTCGCTCATCGGCGGGGTGCGGCCCTCGATCCCCGCGCGGTGGACGAGGGCCAGGACCCCCAGCATCACCAGGCGGGCGACGCCCAGGCCGATGGCGGCGAGGAACAGCCAGCGCAGGGTGAGCTGCGCCCCGTGGAAGAAGCCGAAGCCCACCCGGTCCAGCAGCATCTCCGCCGAGGTGCGCGAGGTGGGCGGCAGGGCCTGGGCCGGGGTCATGCCCGCCAGCTCGGCGACGCTCACCAGGCGGTAGCCGTGGGCGCGGAGCTGGTCGATCAGCTCAGGCAGGGCCGCCACGGTGCGGCTGCGGTCGCCGCCCGAGTCGTGTAGCAGCACCACCTGGCCCGGCCGCTCGGTGTCGGCCAGGCGCTGCAGGGTGCGGGCGACGATCCTGTGGGCGTCGGGCTTCTTCCAGTCGTCGGGGTCGATGCGCAGGCCGACGGTGAGATAGCCCAGGGCCTGGGCTATCAGCAGGGGTTCGACCTCGCTGGGGGTGGAGGGCTCGGCGTCGCCGAAATAGGGCGGCCGGAACAGGCGCAGGGACTTGCCGGTGAGGGTCTCGAACAGACGCTGGGTGGCGTTCAGCTCCAGCCGCGCCTCCTGCTTGGGCACCTGCGCGATATTGGGATGGGTCCAGGTGTGGCCGCCCACGGTCTGGCCCTCGGCCACCTCGCGGCGGACCAGGCCGGGATATTTCTCCATGTTCTCGCCGATCACGAAGAAGGTGGCCGGGGCGTGCTTGGCCTTGAGAATGTCGAGGATTTTCGGCGTCCAGCGGGGATCGGGACCGTCGTCGAAGGTGAGCGCCACCAGGCCCGGCCGGGAGCCGTAGCGGTCGATCACATAGGAGGTGGGCATGACCTCGTAGGTCTCGGCCGCGATCAGGCCGCTGCGGGGGTCGGTCTCAAGGGTTCGCTTGCCGGCCCGGGGGGTCGCGGCGACGTGGAGCACCTCGCCGGTTCCGTCGAAATTGACGTCCTGGCCGGGGCTGAGGGTGCCCAGGCCCTGAATAGAGAGCTGGCCATAGGCGTGAGGGAGCAGGCCCCAGACGTCGGGATCCTCCGCCCCCAGCCGCCATAGGGCGTAGCCGAGGGGATGGTAGGGGTCGGCGACCCGCAGCTGGTTGTGCAGGGTGGCGGCGTCCAGGAACCAGACCACGTGCTGGGCGCCGGCGTCGTCGGCATAGGCGAAGCGCGGATTGAGGGCGTCGGGGTCCATGGCCACCGAGGCGCCGGCGTCGTGGGCGAGCTGGGTGGCCTCGTTGAAGGTCACCGCCTCCGCCCGCCCGGGCTTGCCGGGGGCCGGCAGGGTCCAGTCATAGCCGTAGGCGCCGAGCGCCAGGATGGTGCGGGCCGGGTCGAGCCGGCCCAGGCGCTCGGCGGTCCAGGTCTGGAACCAGGCCTGGCCGGCCGGGGAGCCGGCGTCTCCGGCGCCCCAGTGCTGGTCGTAGGCCATCAGCACCAGGACGTCGGTGGCGGCCTGCAACCGCTTCAGGGGCCAGGACTCGTCAGCGAAGGGGGCGGTGACCCAGAGCTCGCGGCCCTGCGGCTTCAGGGCCGCGCGGACCTCCGCCAGCAGGGCCGGATAGGCCGCCGCCGCGCGGGGCGACAGGTTTTCCAGGTCGAAGACGTAGCCGGCGTAGCCATGGGTCTTGGCCAGGGCCGTCAGGTTGGCGGTCAGGGCGTGGCGGGCGGCGGGATCGAGGATCACGGCGTCGGCCTGAGGTCCGTTCCACACCGAATCCTGGGCGTTGTGCACCACCGGCAGCAGGGAGGGCGGCTTGCGGGCGCCCTTGATGATGGCCTCGGCCTGGGGGTCGGCCGTCAGGGTCAACCGGCCCTGGGCGCCGGCCAGGGCGATCCACTGCGGGGCCACCACGTCCAGGGCCCCGACGTGACGGGCCAGGGATTCCCGGGAGCTCTCGTCCCAGGAGACGTAGAAGCCGACGTTCAGCGGCCGGGCGGGGCCGGCCGCTCCGGGGTGACGGGGATGGGGCACCCGGGTCCAGGCGCGATGGCCCCTCAGCCGGTGGGCGGTCTCCACGTGCAGGCCGCGCAGGACCCGGGGATCCTTCAGGCGCAGGGCCGGCAGGGTGGGGGCGATGGCCAGGGTGGCGAAGAAGGCCGCCACCAGGGCGGCCAGCAGGGCCAGGCCAAGTCCCCCCGCCAGTTCGGCGCGGCGGGCCCGACGGCCGGTGGGATCGTGGAAGATGAAGTCGGCCATGGCTGACGCCTGGAGGAGGGATATCCTTCCCCTCTGCGCCCTTCATGGCCGAAGCTTGGCCGAACCAAGACCGCCCGGGGATCTCACCCGAAGAAGACGTTCCACATGGTGCGGCCGGGGATGAAGGCGATGAAGCCGTTGATCACCAGGCCGCCGTAGAACAGGCCCATCATGAAGCGGCGGTGGTCCTTCACCTGGTGGCGCCGGGCGGCGATCACGGCGATGGGCAGGGCGATCAGGGTCCAGCCGGTGAACAGGTGGATCAGGGACCAGTGGTCGCCGTTGATCCCGGTGATGAAGATCGAGGCGCCGGCGGCCAGCGACATGGCGGCGACCCACAGCCAGCCGGCGGCGCGATGCAGGGCGACCCCCTTGCGCAGGGTCATCAGCATCGCCCCGATCAGCAAGGCGCCCACCGCTCCGGCGATGTGCAGCTTGATCACCAGGGGCTGGGCGGCCAGCAGGGCGAGGTCGGGGCTGTGAAGACGGCTGCGGACGGCCAGGCGCCCGATGGTCCCAGCGAAGGGGGCGAGCGCCGCCACCAGGCCGATGACCGCTGCCGGCAGTATGATCGCGCGCAGGCGCCGGACCCGGCTGGGGCCTGAGATTTGCGAAACCAGCGACATCCTTTATCTCCGCATGGGGGCCGCTTCGGCGCGGCCGCCTTCCTGTGATGCTGTGTGGAGACCGGGCCCCCCGATGCGCAAAGGCCGATGCGTCGAATGACAGATCGCCTGCGCCAATCGCGGCCCGCCGCGGCTCACGCTTCGCGGGTGGAGCCCCTGACCTGGGCGGGCGCGCGGCGCACCCTGATCATGGCCGCCGGGGTGGGGGCCTTCCTGAGCTTCGTGGGCGCCTTCGGCAGCGAGCGTGTTCCCTTCCTCCCCCGCACCCTGTTCATGGTCGCCGTGGGTCTGGCCGGGGCCGGCCTGGGCATGATCACCTTCCGGCTTGTCGGCCTCATTCCCCTCGCCCGGCGCGGGGTGGTCACCTGGACGGTGCTGAGCGGAACCCTGATGACCCCGCTCATGGGCCTGCTGGTCTGGGGCGCGGTGTGGACGGTCTCGGGCGGCCGAGCGACCCTGCGCGAGCTGCCGCAGTTCATGGCCATCACCTGGGTGATGTGCCTGGTGATGAGCGGCCTGGCGATCTTCCTCTCCCATCGCCGTCCCGCCCTAGCGACGGCGGCGGCCCCGCCCGGCCCGGTGAAGTTCCTCGAGCGCCTGCCGCTGAAGCTGCGCGGGGCCGAGGTCTGGGCGGTGGAGGCGCAGGACCATTACCTGCGGCTGCACACCTCCAGGGGCCAGGACCTGATCCTGATGCGCCTGGCCGACGCCGTGGCCGAGCTGGAGGGGATCGAGGGCGCCCAGGTGCACCGCTCCTGGTGGGTGGCCCGGGACGCGGTGGCGAATGCCCGCCGGGGCGACGGGCGGGCGACCCTGACCCTGAAGGACGGATCGGAGGTCCCGGTCAGCCGCACCTACGCCCGGCTGATCCGCGAGGCCGGCTGGATCTAGCGGGCCGCGCGGCGGGCGGCCCAGTCTTCCCGGCTCTGGCCCCAGACGTCGACGGTGAGGTCCTCATAGGGCGCGGGCATCCGGGCCTGACGCAGGATGGTGGAGCCGAGCCTCTTGGCGACGGCCGCGGAGGCGGTGTTGAGCGGATCGATGGTGTGGACCACCTCGCGCCAATCAAAATTGTCGAAGGCCCAGTCGGTGGCGGCGATGGCGCCCTCCGTCGCGTAGCCCCGGCCCCAGCGGTCGCGGACGATCCCCCAGCCGACCTCGGTTCCCGGCCAGCCCTCGGGAAACCAGGGGCCCAGCCGGCCCACCCAGTCGCCGGTGGCCTTCTCGATCACGCTGAACATCGAAAAGCCGCTGATGGTCCAGGCGCCGGTCACCGAGCACAGGGCCCGCCAGACCACCGAAGGCGTCTGCAGCCCGCCGATGTGCCGGGCGGCCTCCTCGTCGGCCATGAAGGCGCACCAGGGCTCGAAATCCGCCGCGCAGGGCGGACGCAGGATCAGGCGCTCGGTTTCCAGGGTGGGGCCGATGGCGGTCATGGGCGCCTCCTTTGCGGAGCCCGACATAGCGGCAGGCGCGCGCGCTTCGCAACGGCCGGTTCAGTCGCGGTTCAGGCGCCCGCCGCAACGATCGGGCGCCTCGGGGATTCAAGGAGGCCAGGGAAGACGCGCCATGACCATCGAGACCCCGCCGAACTCCACCGTTCTTCCGCCGTCACGCGGCGCCAGGGCCCTCTTCGGCAAGCCCATGGTGCTGGCCGGGGTCGGCGGGGCCTGCGTCCTGGGCCTGGCGTTCGGCCTGCTGGCGCGACCGCAACTCGCCGCCGACACCCGCGCGCCCGGCTCGATGCAGCCGGTGAGCCAGATGCAGATCGAGATCGACCGCGACGAGCCCCTGCCCGCCGTCGAGGGCGGCAAGCTGGAACTGCTGCCGGCGGGGCTCAAGGCGCCG
The DNA here is from genome assembly GCA_040388315.1 of Pseudomonadota bacterium. Taxonomy (GTDB): domain Bacteria; phylum Pseudomonadota; class Alphaproteobacteria; order Caulobacterales; family Caulobacteraceae; genus Phenylobacterium. The sequence continues at coordinate 23,994 of JAZKBZ010000037.1, forward strand.
AGAATCGCCGCACCGACGCCGGCGGCCGAGCCCATCCCCGTCAGCCAGGTCGAGGCGCCCCCGGCGCGGTCGGCCGCCCGTGGCCCCAGCTTCGACTGCGCCGGAGCGGCCAGCGCCGCCGAGACCCTTATCTGCGACGACCCCGCCCTGGCCGCCCAGGACCGCCGGTTGGCCACCGCCTGGCGCCGGGCCCTGGACTCCGGCATCCCGGCCTGGCGTCTGCGCCGGCAGCAGCAGCGCTGGCTGGCCGCCCGCGAGGACGCCGCCCGCGAGGCGCCCGCCGCGGTGAGCGACCTCTATGACCAGCGGATCCAGGAGCTGAACGACGAGGTGTCCCTGGCGGCGGAGGATCGCTGAGGCCCGCCCCCCTGGGTTGAAGGGCGTTCTATCCAGACGCGAAATTAACGGCGCCGTTCAGCCACAATTCAGGTTAACCCCAATATGGGTATCGGCGTCGGTTCGAGAGGGCGGGCGCACATCGGGGACAACCCCGGGGCGACTGCGGCGGACCAGAATACGCCAGGACGTCCACCATGTTTTCCCCCCTTAGCCTCCTTCGCCCACGCGCGCCGGAATTCCACGAAACCCCGATGATCTTCCGGCCGACCTCGGCCGAAACCGCCCACCCCCACCTGCAGATCAATCCGGTCCACATCTCCGCGGCGGTCAGCGTCGCCTGCGTGATGGGCATGGGCCTGGGCCTCTGGCTGCGGGCCGATGTCGATCGCCGCGCGGCGGCGCAGGCCCTGCGCCAGGCCGCCCCCCGCCCGGTCGCCGCGGCGCCGGCCCCGCAGCAGGTCCGCATCGTGCTGGCCAAGCCCGAGGAGACGCTCGCGCCCCCCACCAGCCTGATGGATGTCGGGGTCTCCCCCGCCGACCCCGCCGTCGCGGCGACCGGGGAGGTGATCGACGCCGCCTATGTCGAGGCGCCCAGCTTCGACTGCCGCACGGCCCGGACCCTGGCCGACCAGATGGTCTGCGTCGATCCGGCCCTGGCGCAGGCCGACCGGCGGATGGCCCAAGCCTATCGCGGCGCCATGTCCTCGGGGGCGCCCTATCCAGCCCTGGCCCGCGACCAGGCCCGCTGGCTGGCGGCCCGCGAAGCCGCCGCCAAGACCTCGCCAGAGGCCCTGGCCAGCCTCTACGAGGCGCGCATCACCCAGCTGACGCCCAAGGAAAACCCCGCCCGGCCTGCGCCAAGCGGGGTCCTGGTCTCAGAAACCTCAGCCTCCGTGGGCTGAGATCCGGGCTCAGCCCAGCATGTCCTTCACGGTGTCGCGCTCGCCCACCAGTTCATCATTGGTGAGCGCGATCTTGCTCTTGGCGAAGTCGTCCATCTCATAGCTGGTCAGCACCTCGTAGGCGCCCGGCGCGGTGGTCTTCACCGGCATGCCGGCCCAGACGCCTTCTGCGAAGCCGTAGCGGCCCTCGCTGTTGACGGCGGCGGAGTGGATGGCGCCAACCGTGTTCAGGTCGCGGACGTGGTCGATCAGGGCGTTGGCGGCCGAGGCGGCCGAGGACAGGCCGCGGGCCTCGATGATGGCCGCGCCGCGCTTGCCGACGGTGGGCAGGAACTCGGTCTTCAGCCAGGCTTCGTCGCCGATCACCGAGGCGGCGTCCTTGCCACCGATCTTGGCGTGGGTGAAATCGGCGAACATGGTCGGGCTGTGGTTGCCGTAGATGAACAGGTCGCTGACCTCGTTGATCGAGACCCCGGCCTTCTTGGCCAGCTGGGCGCGGCCGCGATTCTCGTCCAGGCGCACCATGGCGGTGAAGCGGTCCTTCGGCAGGCGCTTGGCCTGGCTGGCGGCGATCATCACGTTGGTGTTGCAGGGATTGCCCACCACGGCGACGCGCGCGTTGTCGGCGGCGACCGCGTCGATGGCCTTGCCCTGGGCGATGAAGATCTTGCCGTTGTCCTTCAAGAGGTCGGCGCGCTCCATGCCGGGGCCGCGCGGCTTGGAGCCCACCAGCAGGGCCCAGTTCACGTCCTTGAAGGCGACATCGGCCTCGCCGGTCAGCACCATGTCGGCGAGCAGCGGGAAGGCGCAGTCCTCCAGCTCCATGGCCACGCCCTTCAGGGCTTTCTGCGGGCCTTCAACGGGGATTTCCAACAGTTGCAGGATGACCGGCTGGTCCTTGCCGAACATCTCGCCCGAGGCGATGCGGAAGAGGAGGGCGTAGCCGATGTTGCCGGCCGCGCCGGTGACCGCCACGCGGATGGGGGTCTTGGTGGTCATGGAGCTGCTCCGATTGCTGTGGCGGGACGACAGGTACGCCAGGTCGGGGGTCCCCGTAGCTCAAACCACCGCCTTGCCGCAATGCCGCGCGCGGAGTTTAGGCCCTTTGCCGCGGCGCGGACGCGTGGTCATCCTGCGGCATGGATGAGATCGACCCCGCCTTCGTCGCCACCTCGCATGCGATCGGCGACCTTCCCCTGTGCCAGGTCCGCCTGCAGGACGACGCCCGCTATCCCTGGCTGGTGCTGATTCCCCGAGGTGAGCGCCTACGGGAGCTTGAGGACCTGGCGGCGGGGGACCGGGCGGTGCTGATGGAGGAGATCGTCCGCGCGGGCCGGGCCCTGCAGGTGCTGGGGGAGGCGCTCGGCGTGCCGGTGGAGAAGCTGAACGTCGGGGCCCTGGGCAATGTGACGCCGCAGCTCCACGTCCATGTGGTGGGCCGCCGGCGGGACGATCCGGCCTGGCCGGGGCCGGTCTGGGGCTTCGGGACCGCCGAGCCCTATCCCGCCGATGTCGCGGCCTATGCGATCGAGACGGCGCGGCGGGCGCTGGGGCTCTAGTTCCGCCGCAGGGTCACCGAGCGGTGCTCGCCGCGTTCGTTGAGCTCGCCCGACCAGCTTCCGTTCACATCGGCGCTCAGCATGATGATCGAGGGCGCGGCGCCCGGCCTGGGGGTGAGGCGGATGGTGAGCTGGCCGCCGACCCGGCTGATGGAATCGATGAAGCCCGAGGCGTCGACCGCGCCGCGACGGCGCGGATCGCGCCAGGCGCCCTCCAGGCTGCCGCTGCCGGTGTCCACCAGCTGCAGGTCGTAGAGCTCCGAACCCCCCGAACGCAGGGTCCAGGCCCCGTCCAGCGGCCCCTGCATCCCCTGGGCGGAGTTGAAGGACGAGCGCATGCGCGCCTCGTAGTTCAGGTCGGTGGCGGTGGGCGGGCCCTCCGGCGTCTTGCCGATCTCGTCGATATGGACCGGGGCGGTGAGCCGCGGACGGCGCGAGGCCGGGGGCGTGTAGGTCGGCGGCATGTAGGTCGGCGGCGTGTAGGTCGGCGGCGTGTAGGTCGGGGGCGGGTTCACATAGGGCAGCGGCGCCTGGACCGGCGGCCGGTTGTAGGCCGGGGGCGGGGTGTAGGCGGACGGCGGCGGCGTATAGGCGGCGGGCGGCGGCGCGGTGCTCACCGGCGCCGAGCTCGAAGGCGGGGGCGAGGCCGGCGGGGTCTCGACCGCGGGAGCCTGGACCGGCGGCGGGGCGACCGGCTCCGGGGGCGGCGGGGTCTGGGCCTGCTCCAGCAGGGCGCCGATGGGGTCGGCTTCCTGGGCGAAGGCCGGCGACGCGCTCAGCGCCACGGTCGCCAGGAGCGCCGCGACCCGTGCAATTCTCGATGCCCTGGGTTCCAAATCCTGCCTCACGCCGCGGCGATGGCCTCGGCCACAGCGATCAGACGCTGCGCCTGCGCCAGATGCAACCGCTCCACCATGCGTCCCTCGACGCGAAGCACGCCCTTAGCGGCGTTTTCCGGCGAATCGAAGGCCTCGACAATCATGCGCGCCCAATGGACCTCGTCCGGGGCCGGAGAAAAGGCCGCATTGGCCGCCTCGATCTGGCGCGGATGGATGAGCGTCTTGCCGTCGAAGCCGAACTCGGCGCCTTGGGCGCACTGGCGGGCCAGGCCCTCATCGTCCTCGATGCCGTTGAAGACGCCGTCCAGGATGGCCAGGCCGTGGGCGCGGGCGGCGGCGACGCTGAGGGACAGGGGGCCGAGGAGCGGCGCGCGCTCGACGGTGAGCCGGCAGCGCATCTCCTTGGCCAGGTCGTTGGTCCCGATGACCAGGGCCTCCAGGCGGCCCGGGCTGGCGGCGATGGCGTCCAGGGCGAAGAGGGCGGCGCAGGTCTCGATCATCACCCAAAGGCGGGTGTCGCCTTCGAGGCCCATGTCATAGGCGGCGACATCGGCGGGGCTGGAGACCTTGGGGGCCAGGATGGCGGTGGGCCGGGCGGCGGCCGCGGCGGCCAGGTCGTCCGCGCCCCAAGGGGTGTCGAGGCCGTTCACGCGGATCACCACCTCTCGGCGGCCGAAACCGCCGGCCATCACCGCGGCGACAGCCTGGTCGCGGGCGAGGTCCTTGGCGTCGGGGGCGACGGCGTCCTCCAGGTCCAGGATCACCACGTCGCAGGCCAGGTCGCGGGCCTTTTCGATGGCCCGGGCGTTGGCGGCGGGCATGTAGAGGACGCTGCGGCGGGGCCGGGCGGCGATCACGGGCGGGCTCCGTTTTGCGTGGGCGATCCTCCCTCTTAAGGGCTAGGATGGCCCTATGACCATTCGATACGACGAGGATGCAAAAAACGTGCTGGGCGGGGAGCTGCTGAGCTGCTCGCTCGATCCCGTCACCGGCTTCTTCCGCAATGGCTGCTGCGAGACCGGCCCGCAGGACACCGGCATCCACACCGTCTGCGCGGTGATGACGGCCGAGTTCCTGGCCTATTCGAAATCCATGGGCAACGACCTCTCCACCCCGGTTCCCGACTACGCCTTCCCGGGCCTGAAGCCCGGCGACCGCTGGTGCCTCTGCGCGCCGCGCTGGAAGGAGGCGCTGGACGCCGGCGCCGCCCCGCACCTGGTGCTGGAGGCGACCCACGAGGAGACCCTGGCCATCGTCCCCCTGGGGATCCTCAAGGACTACGCGGTCAAGGCCTGACACCGCTCATCCCGGCGAAGGCCGGGGCCCAGATGCATCCGCCGCTTTCAGGATTGCTGGCGCAAGTCGTGACCTACGACCTGGATCCCGGCCTTCGCGGGACGGGCGGCCTTGGTCTCACCGCAGCCTGTAGATCTGCTCGAGCTGGTAGCGCGACCCGCCGCTGAGCAGCTTGCTGGAATAGAGCCCGAAGTGGCTGACCTGGAAGGGCGGCGACTTCAGCAGGGCGTTGGCGGCCAACCAGGCGGCCACGTCGCCGGGATCGGGGCGGCGCAGATAGGCCAGGGTCACGTGGGGGTGGTAGGCGCGGCCCTCGGGCTTCAGGCCGGCGCGCCGGGCGGCGGTCTCGCAGGCCTTGGCCAGCCGGCGCAGGGCCGCGTTCTCGGCCACCCCGGCCCAGACGGCGTGCAGTTCCGGACCTTCGCCGAAGGAGCCCACCCCCTCCAGTACCAGGGTCAGGGGCTCGGCCGAGACCCGCTCCAGCTCCAGGTGCAGGTCCTGCGCCATATCCTCCCGCACGTCGCCGAAGAACCGCAGGGTGATGTGGAAGGCCTCCAGCGGCCGCCAGTTGGCGCCGGCCAGGCCGGCCTGGCGATGCTGCAGCCCCTCCCCCAGCTCGGGCGGGACGGCGACGGCGGCGAACAGGCGGATCATGGGCCCAACCTAAGCCCCCTCCGGAGCAGGGCAAGATCGCCTGACGCAATCGTAATCGGTCGCCCGCTTGCGTTGAGGCTCGCGGAACCCGATATTCGGTGGTGCGCCCAGCTGGGGCGTTGCAACAAAGGGCTATGCTCAGATGAGCGACTTCAACCGCGGCGCTGCTCGCACGATCCCGGCGGATCGCGCCGACATGTCGGTGGACGCGGGACTTCGCAGCTTCATGCTCGGCGTCTACAACAAGGTGGCCGTGGGTCTCTTGGTGTCCGCCGGCCTGGCCTACCTGACGGGATCCTTCGCCCCGGTCCGCGATCTGATGTTCACCGTGGCCAACGGCCGCGTGGGCTATTCGATCCTAGGCATGGTGGTGGCCTTCGCCCCTCTGGCGGTCATCCTGTTCTCCTCCTTCACCAAGAACGTCACCCCCAAGGCGGCCGGCATCACCTATTGGGCGATCGTCAGCCTGATCGGCGCCTCCATGGGCGTGCTGGTCCTGCGCTATACCGGAGCCTCCATCGCCTCGACCTTCCTGCTGACGGCCACGGCCTTCGGCGCCCTGTCCCTGGTGGGCTACACCACCAAGAAGAACCTGACCGGCTTCGGCAGCTTCCTGATCATGGGCGCCTGGGGCCTGATCGGCGCCATGCTGATCAACATGTTCCTGCAAAACTCGGTGATGGCGCTGCTGATCAACGTCATCGGCCTGCTGATCTTCGCGGGTCTGACGGCCTATGACACCCAGCGCCTGAAGATGACCTATTACGAGCTGGGCGGGAACGAGTCGGCCATGAGCGTGGCCACCAACTTCGGCGCGCTCCAGCTGTACCTGGACTTCATCAACATGTTCCAGTTCCTGCTCGCCCTGTTCGGCAGCCGCCGCTAAGGCCCGACCAGGACCGACCTTCGAGAGCCCCGGCGGGAAACCGCCGGGGTTTTTCTTTGCCCCTAGTTCCGCTCACCCCGGCGAAGGCCGGGGCCCAGGTCGTAGGTCAGGGTCTGAGCCAGGGAATCCTGAAAGCGGCGGATGCATCTGGATCCCGGCCTTCGCCGGGACGAGCGGTGAGGGTACGGCCGGAGCTCAGTCCACCACCTTGAAGCGGCCCTTGTCGAAGACCCGCAGCACCTGCTCCAGGTCGTGGCCGCGCTTGAGGATCACCCCGCCCTGGCCGATCACCGACCAGGCCCCCTGGCGCTGGGCCAGGGCCGGACGCTTCTCGATGCGGTAGAGCGGCGCCTCGGTGGCCTTGCGGAACACGGAGAAGGAGCAGGCCTCGGTCTGGGCGTCGATGGCGTAGTCGCGCCATTCGCCGGCCGAGACCATGCGGCCATAGAGGTTGAGGATGCGCTGAAACTCGCGGCGCTCGAAGAAGACGCTCGCGGTCGAAGGGCTCTGGTGGGGCTGATCCAACGCCATGCGAGGATGAGGTTAGACCCAATCCGCGCCATTCGACAAATGCCCGCGGACCGGGCGGGCGTGTCCCGACTGCAACGCCCCGGGCCATTCTAAAACAACCGTAACCTTGCGCCGTGAAAAGACCTTAATCCGGCCCAGCCGCCGCCTGATGCGCCAGCGATAAAGTCACTGTCGGTTGGTCGGAACCTCGCTGGTCCCGGATCCTGAACAGCCCCCCCAGCCCCCCTGGATCGCGGGCTTCGGCCAGCCGACACCTAGCTCTCTCCAAATACAGAGCCCCAAGACGAGCCCGCACGGCACCCCCCCCTCCACCGTGCGGGCTTCGTCATGTCTGGAGATCGAGTTTCAGTCCCTGCGGGCCGCGGCGATCACCCGACCGCCATGGGCGGCCTGGACGATGACGGCCGTCGCCAGGCCCTCGGCGGGCGCCTGGGGCAGGCGGTAGGCGGTGGGACGGCCCCGCCAGGGGCCCAGGCGCTTGATCTGCACCACCACATTCCTATGCGGCACGGTCTGGCCCCGGTTGTCGCCCTTGCGGACGGTGACGTCCTGCTCGCGCGGGTCGTAGCGCACCAGCCAGACCTCGGCTCCGCCCCGCGGCGGGGTCCCGAAGCCGACATCCACCCGCCGCTGGCCGATGAAGGCCATGTCGGGCGCGCGGCGCGCGGCCTGGGCGGCGTCGGCCACCAGCCTGTCGATCTTGTCGGTCTGCAGGCCGCCCGCCTGGGCGCGGCCGTCCACCACCACCTGGGGGGTATAGGGCTCCCGCAGGTCCAGACGGGCCACATAGGCCTTCTGGCGCTCGGCGAATTCGGGTTTGGCGAAGGTGTCGGCCCAGCCGAGATAGTCCCAGTAGTCGACGGGGAAGGTCAGGACGAGCACGCCAGGCTTGTCGGCCAGCTTGTCGACATAGGCGTTCGCCTCGCCGCAGGAGGCGCACCCCTGGGCGGTGTAGAGTTCGACCACCACCGGCGGCCTGGCCTGCGCGGCGAGCGGCAGGGCGGCGACCAGCAGACTGAAAAGCGCGACGTTACGCATTGGCGCGCACTTAACCGGACTTCGTTGGAGGACGGTTTCAACAAGGTGTGACCAGGCGGCGTCAGGTCGGCGCCGCCTGGTCGGAAACACCCTAGAGCGTGATCCGCTCCGATCGAGTCGGAGCGGCGCTCTAGGCTTTTGCTTGGTCGCGCAATTTTCCGACGAACCGGTGTCCACTTCGTCGGATCGCGCTCTAGGCCGCGGACTTCGCGAGGTTGCGGAGCACGTAGTTCAGCACGCCGCCGTTCTTGAAGTACTCAAGCTCGGTGGGGGTGTCGATCCGGCAGCGGACCGGGAAGCGGGCGATGCGGCCGTCCGACGGACGATACATCTCCACCGTCAGCTGACGGCGCGGGGAGAGCTCGGTCAGGCCACGGATGGTGACGATCTCTTCACCCGTCAGGTTCAGCTTCTGCCAGCCTTCCTGCAGGAACTGCAGGGGCAGGACGCCCATGCCCACCAGGTTCGAGCGGTGGATGCGCTCGAAGCTCTCGGCGATCACCGCGCGCACGCCCAGGAGCTTGGTGCCCTTGGCCGCCCAGTCGCGCGACGAACCGGTGCCGTATTCCTTGCCCGCGAACACCACCGCCGGACGACCTTCCGACTGGTAGCGCATCGCCGCGTCGTAGATCGACATGACGTCGCCCGACGGGAAGTGCTTGGTCACGCCGCCTTCGATTTCCGGGGTGATCTTGTTGCGGATCCGGATGTTGGCGAAGGTGCCGCGCATCATCACTTCGTGGTTGCCGCGACGCGCGCCGTAGGAGTTGTACTCCGTGGCGGGCACTTGGTGCTCACGCAGGTAGACGCCGGCCGGCGAGGTCGCCTTGATGTTGCCGGCGGGGCTGATGTGGTCGGTGGTGATCGAGTCGCCGAACACGCCCAGCACGCGGGCCTCGACGATGTCGACGACCGGAGCCGGCTCCATCTTCAGGTCCTGGAAGTAGGGCGGGTTCTGGACGTAGGTCGAACCCATGTCCCAGGCGTAGGTCTGGCCGCCGGCGACCTTGATGCCCTGCCAGTTCTTGTCGCCCTTGAAGACGTCGGCGTAGCGGGTCGCGAACATCTTCTGAGTGACGTGCTTGCGTTGCAGCACGGCGATCTCTTCCGAGGTCGGCCAGATGTCCTTCAGATAGACCGGGTTGCCGTCCTTGCCGTCGCCGAGCGACTCGGTGGCCAGGTCGATGTTCATCGAACCGGCCAGGGCGTAGGCGACGACCAGCGGCGGCGAGGCCAGGTAGTTGGCCCGCACGTCCTGGTTCACGCGGCCTTCGAAGTTCCGGTTGCCCGAGAGCACCGAGCAGGCCACCAGGTCGCCCTGGTTGACGGCGTCGGAGATGGCTTCCGGCAGCGGGCCGGAGTTGCCGATGCAGGTGGTGCAGCCGTAGCCGACCAGGTTGAAGCCCAGCGCGTCGAGCGACTTCGTCAGGCCGGCGGCCTTCAGGTAGTCGGTGACCACCTGCGAACCGGGGGCCAGCGAGGTCTTCACCCAGGGCTTCACCTTCAGGCCCTTTTCGATCGCCTTCTTGGCGACCAGGCCCGCGGCGATCAGCACCGAGGGGTTGGAGGTGTTGGTGCAGGAGGTGATCGCGGCGATCACCACGTCGCCGTGGCCGACGTCGAACTTTTCACCAACGACCGGGATGCGGGCTTCTTCTTCGGTCTTGCCGAAGTCCTTGGCCAGGGCCGACTTGAATTCGGCGGCGGCGTCGGAGAGCAGCACGCGGTCTTGCGGACGCTTGGGGCCGGCCAGCGAGGGCAGGACGGAGCCGAGGTCGAGTTCCAGGCTATCGGTGAAGATCGGGTCCGGATCGCCGGCCTCGACCCACATGCCCTGTTCCTTGGCGTAGGCTTCGACCAGATCGGCGCGGTGGGCCTCACGGCCGGTGGCGCGCAGATAGTCGATGGTGGCCTTGGTCACCGGGAAGAAGCCGCAGGTGGCGCCGTATTCCGGGGCCATGTTGGCGATGGTGGCCTGGTCTTCCAAGGTCAGGCCGGCGAGGCCGGGACCATAGAATTCCACGAACTTGCCCACCACGCCCTTCTTGCGCAGCATCTGGGTGACGGTGAGCACCAGGTCGGTGGCCGTCGCGCCTTCCGGCATGGCGCCGGTGACGCGGAAGCCGATGACTTCCGGGATCAGCATCGGGATCGGCTGGCCCAGCATGGCCGCCTCGGCCTCGATGCCGCCGACGCCCCAGCCCAGGACCGACAGGCCGTTGACCATGGTGGTGTGGCTGTCGGTGCCGACGACGGTGTCGGGATAGGCGGTGGTCTCACCGGCCTCGTCCAGGGTCCAGACGGTCTGGGCCAGGTATTCCAGGTTCACCTGGTGGCAGATCCCGGTGCCGGGGGGCACGACGCGGAAGTTGTTGAAGGCCGAGGAGCCCCAGCGCAGGAAGCGGTAGCGCTCGATGTTGCGCTCGTACTCGCGTTCGACGTTCTCGCCGAAGGCCTTGGCGGTGCCGAAGTGGTCCACCATCACCGAGTGGTCGATGACCAGGTCGACGGGGTTCAGCGGATTGATCTTCTCGGGGTTGGCGCCCAGGTGGGTCATGGCGTCGCGCATGGCGGCCAGGTCCACGACCGCGGGCACGCCGGTGAAGTCCTGCATCAGGACCCGGGCCGGGCGGAAGCTGATCTCGTGCTCGACGGAGCCCTTGTTGATGAGCCAGGCGGCGAGCGCCGTCAGGTCGTCGGGGCCGACCGAGAGGCCGTCCTCGTTGCGGAGCAGGTTTTCCAGCAGCACCTTCATGGAGGCCGGCAGGCGCGAAACGCCCGAAAGTCCGGCTTCCTCGGCGGCGGGAAGGCTGTAGTAGACGTAGGTCTTGTCGCCCACCGTCAGTTCGCGGCGGGTCTTCAGGCTGTCGATCGACGCCATATAAGGGATCCTTCCTCTGTTCACGGCCGCTTCACCACCGCTTCGGGGATCGCGCGCTTTTCGAGGCGGACACACAGCGTCCGCCCCCGCGCCGCGTACGCCCCCCAAGGCGGCGTCGGCCGCGCGCGTCATAGACCCTGGCTTGGCCCACGTCCATGCAGTGGGAACCCCGCGCCCGTGATCTCCCGTCTGAGCCTCGAAAACCTGGCCGTGCGGCGGGGGGGGCGCCTGCTTTTCGAGGGCCTGAACCTGACCCTCGACTCAGGCCAGGCCGCCGCCCTGACCGGACGCAACGGCGCGGGCAAGACCAGCCTGCTGCGCACCATCGCCGGCCTGGTCCAGACCGAGGCCGGCGCCGTGGGCTTCGGAGACCTCGATCCCACTGAGGCCCGGGCCCAGGGCCTGCACCTGATCGGCCACCTGGACGGGCTCAAGCCCGCCCGCACGGCCCGCGAGGAGCTCACCTTCTGGAGTTCCTGGACCGGCGGGACCCCGGAATCGACCCAGACCGCGGTCAAGACCCTGGAGCTGGCCAACCTGCTGGACCTGGAGGTCCGGCGGCTGTCGGCGGGGCAGAGGCGGCGCCTGGCCCTGGCGCGGCTCATCGCCGCTCCCCGGCCCCTGTGGCTGCTGGACGAGCCCCTGAGCCCGCTGGACGCCGGCTGGCGCGAGCGATTCGGCCAGATCATGGCTGGCCACCTGGCCGGTGGCGGCCTGATCGTCGCCGCCGTGCACGATCCCCTGCCCGTCCCGGCCAAGGCCCTGGAGATCGGGGCGTGAGCCGGGCCCGCGCCCTGCTGTCGCGCGAGGTGGCCCTGGCCTGGGGCAAGGGCGGCGGGCCGCTGGTCTCGCTCGGCTTCTACGCCGGAACCGCGACCCTGCTGCCGCTCGCCACCGGCCCGGAACCCGCCCGGCTGGCGGCCATCGCCACCGGCATGGCCTGGGTGGCCCTGGCCCTGGCGGCCCTGCTCTCCCTGGAGCGGCTGTTCGAGCGCGACTACGAGGACGGGGCGCTCGACCTGATCGTGCTGTCGCCCTTGCCGCTGGAGATCGTCTGCGCTCTGAAGTGCCTGGGCCAGTGGATCGCAACGGGCGCGCCCCTGGCGCTCGCCGCCCCGGTCGCGGCCATCGCGCTCGGCGCCCGGCCCGAGCTCGCGCCCCTGATCTTCGCCTGCGCCCTGGTGGGGGGCCTGGCCTTCGCCTTCACCGGTGGGATCGGGGCGGCGCTCAGCCTGGGGGCCCGGCGCGGCGGCCTGCTGACGGCGGTGATCGTCCTGCCGCTGTTCGTGCCGCCGGTGATCTTCGGCGGGGCGGCCCTGGACGCCTTCGGCAATGGATTGCCCTGGCATGCGGGCCTGGCCCTGCTCTGCGCCTACGCCGCCGCCGCGGTCGCCCTCGGCCCGCTGGCCATGGCCGCGGCCTGCCGCAACGCCCTGTCCTGAATTTTCCCGCGACGGAAACCGCCGAGGCCCGCGTTGAAGGTCTTGAGGGGCGTAACAACCCGGAGTCCGAGACCCCATGAAATTCACCACCCCGCTGCTGATCGGCGCCGCAGTCCTGAGCCTTGGCGGCGCCGCCCTGGCGCAAACCTCCCCGCCTGCCGGCATGATGTCCGGCGCCCAAGACGCCGGCCCGCGCCACGATCGCGGCGACCGCGCGCACCGCGACCCCGCCGAGATGGCCGCCCGTCGCGCCCAGCATCTGCGCGACACCCTGCAACTGACCCCGGCCCAGGAGCCGGCGCTGAACGCCTTCATCGCCGCCCTGGCTCCCCCGGCCGGAATGCGGGACAAGATGCGCGCCGAGCGTGGCGAGCGGGGGGCGATGACCACGCCGCAGCGCCTGGACCGCATGAAGGCCCGCATGGCTGAGCGCCAGGTCCAGTTCGGCCGCCGCGCCGACGCGACGATGCGCTTCTACAGCCAGCTGTCGCCGTCCCAGAAGAAGGCCTTCGACGCCCTGGGCCCGATGGGCGGCCACGGCGGCAAGGGCCACGGCGGCGGCCACCGCATGGGCGGCCGCGGCTAAGGCGCCGTTTCTTATGTTTAGAGCGTGACGGGCGCCTGAACCGGTATCCACTTCAGGCTGTCACGCTCTAGAAGCAGACCCCGGCTTGCCCGAAGCGGCGCCGGGGTCTAATTCGCCAGCATGATCCCGGCGCCGGCCTTCCTGTCGAACCCCGAGCGCTTCATGGCGTTCTCGCGCTGGGCCGCGCCCATGTTCGGCGTCATCGCCGTGCTGCTGGCGCTCGCCGGCCTCTGGCTGGGCTTCACCGCCCCGGAGGACTACCAGCAGGGCGACACCGTGCGGATCATGTTCATCCATGTTCCCGCCGCCTGGATGAGCATGTTCGTCTATGCCTGCCTGGGGGGGGCGAGCTTCCTGGCGCTGGTCTTCCGCCACGCGCTCGCCGACGCCGCCGCCCAGGCCGCCGCCCCCCTGGGCGCGGCCTTCACGGTCCTGGCGCTCGCCACCGGCTCGCTGTGGGGCCGGCCGATGTGGGGGACCTGGTGGGTCTGGGACGCGCGCCTGACCTCGGTCCTCGTCCTGCTGCTGTTCTACCTGGCCTATATGGCCCTGCGGGCCTCCCTGGACGACGAGGCCAAGGCGGCCCGCGCCGGGGCGATCCTGGCCCTGGTGGGGGTGGTGAACCTGCCCATCGTCCATTGGTCGGTGAACTGGTGGAACACCCTGCACCAGGGCGCCTCGGTGTTCCGCAAGGGCGGCCCCACCATGACGGTGGAATACCTCTATCCGCTGCTGCTGCTGGGCCTGGCCTATATGGCGGCCTTCGGCTCGCTCTGGCTGGTGCGCATCCGCGGCGAGGTCTGGCGCCGCCGCGCCGAGGCCGCGGCCCTGCGCGCGGCGAGGGGCTGACCATGCTCGACCTGGACCCCGGCGCCTACGCCGCCTTCATCTGGCCCGCCTACGGCCTGACGGCGATCGCCTTCCTCGGCATGATCGCCTCCAGCCTCAACCACGCCCGCCGCTGGCGCAAACGCGCGCAGGAGCTTTCCAGGGACCGCGAGGCGTGAACCGCGGCCTGGCCTTCCTGCCGCTGATCGCCCTGCTGGCGCTGGCCCTGCTGTTCGGGTTGTTCGCCCTGAAGCACGACCCCCGGGTCGAGCCCCAGGCCCTGGTGGGCAAGCCGACCCCGGACCTGGTCCTGCCCAGCCTCGACGATGGCCGGCCCGTGCGCCTGCGCGAGGCGGCCAAGGGCCCGGTGCTGGTGAACATCTTCGCCTCCTGGTGCGCGCCCTGCGAGATCGAGCAGCCGGTGCTGGTGGCCCTGAAGGCGCAGGGGGTCCCCCTGGTGGGGATCGCCTACAAGGACGCGCCGGACAACACCAAGGCCTTCCTGACCCGCCTGGGGGACCCCTATGGCGCGCGCCTGGTGGACCGCGACGGGCGGGCCGGGATCGAGCTGGGGGTCACCGGCGTTCCGGAGACCTATCTGGTGGGGGCCGATGGCATGATCCTGGCCAAGCACACCGGTCCGCTCACCGAAAAAGACGCCCGGGATCTCTGGGCGAAGGCCCCACGTTAACCTTACATTGAGGCGAACCGCGCGATATCGTTGACCGCGCATTAACCATAAGGCCCGACGTGGCGCTCCCGATCCGACCCGGCTTCCCGCAGACCGCCCAGCCGATCCAGCGGCCCGAGGCGCCCCGCAATGCGGGTCAGCGCGCCTTCTTCCAGGCCGCGCTCGGCCAGCAGGAGGCGCCGACCTCGGCCGCCGCCGCCCAGCCGACCACGCGGGCCGAGCCCCTGGGGCGCATCCCCACCAACCTGCCCGCCGAACCGCCGGAGCGGATTCTGCGGCCGGGCTCGCTGCTGGACATCAAGGTCTAGACGAGACGAGCCCGAAGGCTCAGGCCGCCTTCTTGGCCTTCTTCTCTTTCTTGGGTTTCTCGGGCTTGGGGGCCTTCTCCGCCTTGGCCGGCTTCTCGGCCTTCGCAGGCTTGGCGGCCTTGGGCGCCTTCTCCGGTTTGGTCTTCTTGGCGGGTTTCTCGGCCTTGGCCTTCTTGGTGGGCTTCTCGACCGGCGGCTGGGCCGCGGCCTCGCCGGCGGCGATCAGGTCGCGCAGGACGCTGACCAGGCCCTCGCGCTTGCCCGAGGAGAGCAGTTTCAGCAGCTTGGCGTCGACCTCGGCCATCTTCGGCTTGGCCTCCTCCAGCAGCTCGCGGCCGGCCGCGGTGAGGCTGACGGCGTTGGCCCGGGCGTCGGCGGCGGACCTCTGGCGCTCCAGAAGACCCTTGGTGATCATGCGGGCGGCCATGTCGGCCAGGGTGGAGCGGTCGATGCCGGTGATCTTGACCAGGTCGGTCTGGGTCAGGCCCTCATGGGCCTCCACCGCCGCCAGGACGGCGTACTGGCGCTGGGTCGGCCCGCCGGCCCCGAAGGCCTCGGCGTAGAGGTCCAGGGACAGCTGCAGGGCGCGGTGCAACAGGTGGCTCGGCGACCGGTCGAGGGCCGGGAGCCCGCCTGACTTGCCAGACTTCGATTTCGACATGGAGTTCCCCGCCTTTCGGATTGGCTCGGGCCGGGAGATTATAATCCGTTCGCGTCGTTTTGACGACAGCCGTCCGTGGACGCCCTATTCGATGGGCGGCACCGGCGGCGGCTCGTCGATCTTGGCGTACTTCATCATCAGCGGCACCTGGGAGAAGCCGAACAGGATGTGGATGATGGAGAGACCGGGGAAGCGGAACAGCACCCAGGTGGCGTCCGGCTGGGTGCGCCAGAGGAATTCGTTCAGGCCCGCCACGCAGAGGAAGAAGATCCCGTAGCGCCAGGTCAGCTTGCGCCAACCCTCGTCGGGCATCTGGAAGGCCTTGCCCAGCAGGATCTTCAGCGGGTTCTTGCGCAGCACCATGCCGCCGATCAGGAACAGACCGAAGGCGACGGAGGTGACCGTCGGCTTGACCTTGATGAAACGGTCGTCGTGGAAGAACAGGGTCAGGCAGCCGAACAGCACCGCGATCAGCCCCGCCACCAGGGGCATGGGGGCGATCCGCTTTTCCACCACGAAGCCGATGACCAGGGCGAGCGCCGCGCCGGCCACCATGCCCCAGGTCGCCTGGACCGTGTCGTGGGTGATGAAATAGGCGATGACGAAGCCCACCGGCCATCCGTAGTCGACGAAGCCGGTGACGAACTTCTTTGCGCCAGGCGACAGGGTCATGCGTCCTCCAGACCGACGAGGGAACGGGCGAAGGCCCGGGCGTTGAAGGGCTGAAGATCCTCGATCCCCTCCCCCACGCCAATCAGCTTGATGGGGCTGTCGGAGGCCTGGGCCACCGGCACCAGGACCCCGCCGCGGGCGGTGCCGTCCAGCTTGGTCATGACGATGCCGGAGACACCGATCTGGTTGCCGAAGATGTTCTCCTGGGCGAGCGCATTGCGCCCCACCGTGGCGTCGAGCACCAGCAGCGTCTCGTGCGGGGCCTCGGGGTCGAGCTTCTTGACCACCCGGATGACCTTCAGCAGCTCGTCCATCAGGCCCTGCTTGTTCTGCAGGCGGCCGGCGGTGTCGATGAGGACCACGTCGTGGCCCTTCTCCTTGGCCTGGGCGATGGCGTCGAAGGCCAGGCCCGCGGCGTCGGAATTGGGCGGGCGCGACATGAAGTCGGCGCCGGCGCGCTCGGCCCAGACCTTGAGCTGCTCGACGGCGGCGGCGCGGAAGGTGTCGCCGGCCACCACCAGCACCTTGGCGCCCTTGGCCGTAAGGTCGGCGGCGATCTTGCCCAGGGTCGTGGTCTTGCCCGAGCCGTTGACCCCGATGAACAGCACCACATAGGGCTTGGGGCCCGAAAGCGGATCGAAGGTCCCCTGGCGGCTGGAAAGCTCGTCGCCGATGGCCTCGGCGAGCGCTTCCTTGATCTCCATCTCGTCGACGCTCTTGCCGAACTTGGCGTCGGAGAAGCGCTGGGTGATGCGGGCGGCCGAGTGCGGACCGAGGTCGGCCTCGATCAGCATCTCCTCCAGCTCGTCGAGCTTGGCCTGGTCCAGCGGCGCCTTGGTGAAGGTGGCGGCCACCTGTTCGGTCAGCGCCTTGGACGAGCGGGTGAGGCCGCCGGCGAGGCGCTGCAACCAGCCCTTCTTGGGTTCAGTCATAGGCGGCTTCTAGCGGCTCCTCGGCGTGCGCGATAGAGGATGGGGAATGGACGCGCTGACCGCCACCCTGACCTGGCTGGACTACGCCGCCGTGGCGGTGTTCGGGGCCACCGGCGCGCTGGCCGCCGCCCGGCGCAAGCACGACATCGTCACCTTCGGCTTCTTCGCCGCCGTGACCGGGGTCGGGGGCGGCACCCTGCGGGACCTGCTGATCGGGGCGCCGGTCTTCTGGGTGCAGAAGCCGGCCTATATCCTGGCCTGCCTGGCCGCGGCCATGGCGGTCTGGGTGTTCGGGGCGGGCAAGGGGCGGCTGCGGGTGCTGCTCTGGCTCGATGCGCTGGGCCTGGCCGCCTATTGCGTGGTGGGTGCGGCCAAGGCCGCGTCGCTCGGGGCGCCGCCCTTCTCCGCCGTGGTGATGGGGACGCTGACGGCCTGTTTCGGCGGGGTGATCCGCGACGTGCTGGCCCACGAGCCCTCGATCCTGCTGAGGCGCGAGATCTATGTCACCGCCGCCCTGCTGGGCGCCTGCGCCTTCGTGGTCCTGCAGATGTTCGAGGTTCCGGGCTTCCCCGCCGGCCTGGCGGGGTTCGGCGTGGCCTTCGCCATCCGCACCGGCGCGATCCTCAAGGGCTGGGCCCTGCCGGGATTCCCGGGTCGCGGGACGCCGGAGGATTAGAGCGGCCAGACGTCGGTGTCGTGGTCCGGGTGCTGGTGGCTGACGAGGGTGGCGTAGAATTGAGCCACCTTCTCCGCCTGCGCCGGGGTCCGCTGCGCCAGGTCCTGGAGGTCGTCCACATAGGGCAGCTTGGACTCCACCCCCACCTGCAGGACCGGGACGATCTTGTCGGGGTGGTCGAAGGCGCCGATGGCGATGTTGACCGGCCACTGGGGCGACTCGAAGGAGAGCTGGGTCCCGCAGTCGCCGCAGAAACCGCGGGCGATCAGGTTAGAGCTCTGGAAATATTTCGGCGCGCCGCGGGTCCAGGCGAGCCCCTCGACATCGACATAGGGGCCGTAGAAGCCGCCGAAGGCCTTCTGGCACATGCGGCAGTGGCAGATGCTGGCGCGGCCGAGGCGCTCGGCGTGGAAGCGCACCGCGCCGCACTGGCAGCCCCCCGACCAGCCGCTCATTCCGCCGCCTCCTGCACCGCGACCTCGCCGATCGCCCGAGTCCCGTCGTGACCGGTGATGGTCATGGGGACGATGGACCCCACGGCGGCCTCGCCGACATAGGCGATCTCGGTGAAGTCCTCGGCCCGCGCCACGCCGTCGCGTTCGACGAGGCCTGCGAGGGTGCGGCCGACCTGGCGCTGCAGATGGCGCTCCAGGGCCCGCTCACCGGCGGCGCGCAGGCGGGCGGCGCGGTCCTTGATCACCGGTCGCTGGAGTTGGGGCATCCGCGCCGCCGGCGTGCCCGGACGCGGGCTGAAGGGGAAGACGTGCAGGAAGGACAGGCCGCCGTCCTCGACGAGCTGAAGGGTGTTTTCGAACATCGCCTCCGTCTCCGTCGGGAAGCCGGCGATGAAGTCGGCGCCGAAGGCGGTGTCCGGGCGCACGGCGCGGACCTCGGCGATCAGCTTCAGGGCGTCGGCGCGGCTGTGGCGGCGCTTCATCCGCTTCAGGATCATGTCGTCGCCGGCCTGCAGGGACAGATGCAGGTAGGGCATCAGCCGGGAATCTTCCGCCAGGCAGCGCATTAGGTCCGGGTCGATCTCGGCGGCGTCGATGGAGGAGAGCCGCAGCCGCGGCAACTCCGGGACCAGCTTCAGGATGCGGGCCACGAGCTGGCCGAGCGTCGGCTGGCCCGGCAGGTCCGAGCCCCAGCTGGTGATGTCCACCCCGGTCAGCACCACCTCGAGATAGCCCTGAGCGGTAAGCTTGCGGACCTGCTCCACCACCTCGCCGGCGGCGGCCGAGCGGGAATTGCCGCGGCCGAAGGGGATGATGCAGAAGGTGCAGCGGTGGTCGCAGCCGTTCTGGACCTCGACATAGGCCCGCGCGCGATCCTTCAGCCCGTCGATCAGGTGGCCGGCGGTCTCCCGAACGCTCATGATGTCGTTGACCCGCACCCGGCCCTCGGGGGCCGTGGCGGCATAGGCGCCGGCCGCCGACTTCTCGGCGTTGCCCAGCACCAGGTCCACCTCGGTCATGCCGGCGAAGGCGGCGGGGTCGATTTGGGCGGCGCAGCCGGTGACGATCAGCTTGGCGTCGGGACGCTCGCGGCGCGCCTTGCGGATCGCCTGGCGCGCTTGGCGCACCGCCTCGCCGGTCACCGCGCAGGTGTTGAAGACGATGGCGTTCTCCAGCCCGTCCTCGATGGCCCGCGCGCGGATGACCTCGCTCTCATAGGCGTTGAGGCGGCAACCGAAGGTCACGATATCCAGCTTGTCGCTCACGGCAGGGTCCCCGTGAACTCGAGTTCCAGGGGGCCGGTCATGATCACGTGGTCGTCGCTCTGCCGCCACTCGATGGTCAGCTCGCCGCCGTCCAGCTCCAGGGTCGCCTTGCGGTCGGTGAGGCCGCGGCGGCTGGCCGCCACCAGGGCCGCGCAGGCGCCGGTGCCGCAGGCCTTGGTCAGGCCGGCGCCCCGCTCCCAGACCTTCAGGCGGATGCGGTCGCGGGCCTTGATCTCCGCGAACCCGACATTGACCCCCTCGGGGAACAGCCGGTGGTGCTCGATCATCGGGCCGACCTCGCGCACCGGCGCGGTCTCGGCGTCGTTGACGAAGAAGACCACGTGGGGATTGCCCATGGAGACGCAGCCGGGCGTGTGCAGGAGGGGGGCGTCGATGGGGCCGACCTGGAGCTCGATGCCCCGGGTGTCCATCTCCTCCTCAAGAGGGATCTGGTTCCAGGCCAGGCCCGGGACCCCCATGTCAACGCTGACCCGCTTGTCGCCGGCGCGCCGCGCGGTGAGCAGGCCGCCCTTGGTCTCGAAGGTGGCCTCGTCCTTGCCCGAGGCCTCCATCAAGAGCCAGCCCACGCAGCGGCTGGCGTTGCCGCAGGCGCCCACCTCCTCGCCGTCGGCGTTCCAGAAGCGGACAGCGGCGTCGGCGCGGGACGACGGGTCGATGGCCACCAGCTGGTCGCAGCCGATCCCGCCCTCGCGCGAGGCGATGGCGCGCACCTCGTCGGCGCTGGGCGCAAACGGGGCGGAGCGGGCCTCGACCACGACGAAGTCGTTGCCGAGCCCGTTCATCTTCAGGAACGGACGGCTCATGGCGCCCGCTATATAGGGGACTTTTCCCCGGCGATCACCTTTGGCGAGACAGACCGTGCCGCGCGGTCCTAGATTTGGCCCATGAAATTGCTTTTGACCGCGCTGACCGGCGCCCTGCTGCTGGCCCCCATGGCGCACGCCCAGACCCCCGCGGACCCCTTCACCTGGCTCGAGGACATCGACGCGCCTGCGGCCATGACCTGGGTCGAGGGCCAGAACGCCAAATCGGCCAAGCGGCTGGAGACCGATCCCCGCTACGGGACCTATCTGGCCCAGGCCCGCGCCATCTTCACCGCCAAGGACCGCATTCCGTGGCCGGTCTTCCGAGCCGGCGGTGTGGACAACCTCTGGCAGGACGACGCCCACGTCCACGGCGTCTGGCGCCACGCGACGCTGTCATCCTATCGCAGCGCCGATCCGGTCTGGGAGACCCTGCTGGACCTGGACGCGCTCTCCAAGGCCGAGGGCAGGAACTGGATCTGGAAGGGGGCGACCTGCCTGAAACCCGCCCAGACCCTGTGCCTGGTGGAGCTCTCCAACGGCGGCGGCGACGCGGTGGAGGTGCGCGAGTTCGACACCGCCAAAAAAGCCTTCGTGACGGGCGGCTTCCGCCTGGCCGAGGGCAAGCAGGATTTCGCCTGGCTCGATCCCGACACACTGGTGGTCGACCGCATCTGGACGCCCGGCGACGAGACCCCGTCGGGCTACGCCTATATCGTCAAGACCGTGACCCGCGACGGCCAGGCCCGCGAGATCTATCGCGGCCAGAAGAGCGACGTCGGGGTCTCCCCCATCGTCCTGCGGGGCGCGGGCGGCCGGGCCGACGGCCTGATGGCCCGTCGGGGGATCACCTTCTTCGAGAACCAATTCGTGCTGCTGGAGGCCGGCAAGCCGATCCCGGTCGCCCTGCCCCGCAAGGCCGAATACCAGGCCTATGTCGACGGCCAGGCGGTGTTCGAGCTGAAGGAGGCCTGGGGCGGCTTCGGCGCCGGCGCCCTGATCGCCTATGACCTGCAGGCCCTGAAGGCCGGGACCGCCAAGCCGGTCCTGATCTTCCAGCCCGGCCCGCGCCAGGCCATCACCGAGGTGGACGACACCCGGGGCCGGCTGGTGGTGAACCTGCTGGACGAGGTGAAGGGCGCCGTCGACGTCTATGACCTGGCGGACGGCAAGTGGACCGCCAGGCGGCTGGCCCTGCCCAGGGACGCCACCTTCACGATCCGCTCGGCTTCCGGGGACGACGACCAGGTCTTCGTCTCCGCCGAGGGATTCCTCGATCCTACCAGCCTGTGGCTGGCCGACGCGGCCGCCGGGACGGCGGTCCAGGTCAAGACCCTGCCCGCCCGCTTCAAGACCGAGACCCACGAGGTGAAGCAGTATTGGGCCACCTCGTCGGACGGGGCGAAGATCCCCTATTTCGTGGTCCTGCCGAAGGGCGCGAAGCTCGACGGGTCGCTCCCCACCATCATGTACGGCTATGGCGGCTTCGAGGTCGCCAAGCCTCCGATCTACCTGCCGGAGATGGGCAAGATCTGGCTGGAGCGGGGCGGCGCCTATGTGATCGCCAATATCCGCGGCGGCGGCGAGTTCGGGCCGGCCTGGCACGACAGCGTGCTGCGGGAGAAGCGCCAGCTCTCCTTCGACGACTTCGCCGCCGTGGCCCGCGACCTGGACGCCCGCAAGGTCACCTCGGCCCGCCGGCTCGGCATCTATGGCCGGTCCAACGGCGGGGTGCTGACCACCGTCTCCATGACCCAGCACCCGGAGCTGTGGAACGCCGTGGTGGTGGAGAGCCCGCTGATCGACATGCTGCGCTATCACAAGCTGTCGGCGGGGGCCTCGTGGATCGGGGAGTATGGCGACCCGGACGCGCCCGGAGACCGGGCCTTCATCGAGAAATACTCGGCCTACCAGAACCTCAAGGCGGGCGTGAAATACCCCGAGCCCTACATCACCACCAACACCCGCGACGACCGCGTCCATCCCGGCCATGCGCGGAAGTTCGCCGCCCGGCTGGAGGCCATGGGCATCCCCTACCTCTATTACGAGCAGACCTTCGGCGGCCACGCCAACGACGCCGACCCCGAGCTGAACGCCCGCCGCTGGGCCCGGCACTATGTCTACCTGACCCAGAAGCTGATGGACTGATGCTGGAGATCACGCCCCTGACAGCCGAGGACCCGCCACGTATCGCCCAGGCCTTCGCCGCCGTCGGCTGGGACAAGCCGGAGGCCCAGTTCGCCCGCTACCTGGACGAACAGACCACCGACGACCGGCCGGTGCTGGTGGCCCAGCTGGACGGACAATTCGCCGGCTATGTGACAGTGATGTGGGTTCCGCAGTACGCCCCGTTCCGCGAGGCGGGCGTTCCGGAGATCCAGGACTTCAACGTCCTGCCCCAATTCCGCCGCCGCGGGATCGGCACGGCCCTGATGGACGCCGCCGAGGCCCTGATCGCCACCCGCAGCGCGACCGCCGGCGTCGGGGTCGGGCTCTATCCCGACTATGGCCCAGCCCAGCGGCTCTATGTGCTGCGGGGTTATCTGCCCGACGGGCGGGGAATCGCCTGGAACGCGATCCCCGTGACGCCGATGCAGGAGGTCATGGTGGACGACGATCTGGCGCTGTTCTTCACCCGCGAGCTGGCGTCGGACGCGAAATGAGAGCGCCGCTCAGGTCCGCTCGATGCGGGCCGCGGCCTCGTCGATGATCCCGGCGATGGCGTCCACCTGGTCCTCGGTGACCCCGCCGCGCTGCATGCGCAGGCGAAGGGCGACGCCCAGGTTCTGCATGGCGCGTTGCAACTTGGGCCGGGCGCCGGAAGAGTGTTCGGCGGCCTCGTCCAGGCGGGCGAAGATGGCGTCCACCGCGGCGCGGTTGGCCTCCAGTGCCTCCTTGCCGGCCGGGGTGGCCTCATAGGCCTTGCGACCGCCCTCGGCGGCGACCGGGACCACAAAGCCCTCGTCCTCCAGCAGCGAGAAGGTGGGGTAGATGACGCCCGGGCTGGGCCGGTAGGCGCCGCCGGTGCGCTCCTCGAGCTCGCGCATCACGTCGTAGCCGTGGCGCGGCTTCTCGGCGAGCAGGGCCAGGACCAGGAACCGCAGGTCCCCGTGCTCCAGCAGGCGGCCGATGCGGCCCCCGCGTTCCCCGCGTCCGCCCCGGAGGTGGTCGCGCATGTGGCCGCCAAAGCCGTGGCGGCTGCGATGTTCGTGTCGGTGAGAGAAGTGTCTATGCATTTTCGATCCTATTTAGACATATCGATATTGCAGATATATCTAACCCGCGCCGGAATGCAATAGCGATATATCGAAATAGATCGCGACCCTGGAGTCCGGGGCGAGCCAGGGCCCGCCCCGGCCGGGATCAGGCGTGGGAGATGGCGGTCTCGATGTCGCCGACCACGTGGCCGGTGAGGTCCTTGGCCAGTTCCCCCAGCAGCTTGCCTTCCAGGGCCTTGTGATAGTGGCGGCGCAGCTCGCCCAGGGTCTTGGGCGCGGCGATGATGTAGAGGTGCTCGATCTTGCCGCCCAGGGCCTGCTCGTTCAACCAAGCCGCCGTGGCCGCGGCGAAGCCGTCCTCGCGCTGCTGGCCGTCGCTTGGGTTGGCCGAGCTGGAATAGTGATGGTCGCCGGAACTGCGATTGACGTGGCCCAGGGTGGCCGGCGGCAGGGCCGTCAGCTTGGGATGAACCTCATCGCCGGCGTTCCGGTAGAGGTGAAGCGTCACGCCGTCCGCGACGGCGACGGTCGCGCCCTTGGGTAGTTGCATCTTGTTGCTCCGATGGATTGGGGGGAACCCCGTGGTGGCAACGTCTGACGCGGCCCATCGGGCCCAACCATGATCTGGCTCAATTGCAGCTTCGCCGTTCAGGCGTCGCGCAGGGTCTCGGCCAGCAGGCGGCCCTCGGCGCCGCGGCTGGAGCCGGCCCGCCAGGCCACCACGATCTCGCGGCTCGGGTGCTCGGCCTGGAGATGGCGCACCGCGACGTGGGCGACCTGGGTCAGGCCCGCCTCCACGGCCATGGCCGGCAGGAAGGTCACCCCCAGACCGGACCCCACCATCTGCACCAGGGTCGGCAGGGAGGTGGCGGCGAAGGCCTCCTCGTCCCCGGTGGCCTTGGGGGGCTTCAGGCCGCAGGCCGAGAGCACGTGGTCGCGCAGGCAGTGGCCGTCCTCCAGCAGGATCAGATCCTCCCCCTCCATGGCCGAGGGGGGGAATTCCAGCCGGTTGGCCAGGGGATGGTCGGCGGGAATGGCGGCCAGCAACTCGTCGTCGGAGACGTGGGCGTGGGCTAGACCGGCCATGTCGAAGGGCAGGGCGATGAGGGCCGCGTCGAGCTGACCGGCCTTGAGCGCCGAGATCAGGCGCTGGGTCAGATCCTCGCGCAGATAGAGCCTCAGCTTGGGGAAGCGCGCCCGCAGCAGCGGCAGGGCCTTGGGCAGCAGGAAGGGGGCGATGGTGGGGATCACCCCCAGGCGGAAGCGCCCGGTGAGCGGCTGGCTGGCGTTCTTGGCCGCCTGCACCAGCTCCTCGGCCTCGTTGAGGATGGTGTTGGCTCTGGAGAGCGCCGCCTCCCCCACCGCTGTCAGGATGACGCCCGAGCGGGCGCGGTCCACCACCGGGGCGCCCAGGGTGCGCTCCAGCTCCTGGATGCCGGCCGAGAGCGTGGGCTGGGTGACGTGAGCGGCCTCGGCCGCCTTGCCGAAGGCCCCATGCTCGGCGAGCAGCTTCAGATACTGGAGTTGGCGGATGGTGGGGAGCATGGGGCGATCATAGGCTCAGTCTATGCAAAGGCGCCACGCCCCCCTCGGCTCAGGCCGCCACCGCTTCGCGCGCCTCGGCGGGCAGGCGGATCAGGTAGTCGAAGGCCGAGAGCGCGGCCTTGGCGCCGTCCCCGGCGGCGATGACGATCTGCTTGAAGGGCGTGGTGGTGGCGTCGCCGGCCGCGAACACGCCGGGCGCCGAGGTGGCGCCATGGGCGTCGACCTCGATCTCCCCCCGCGGGCTGAGCGCCAGGGCGCCCTGCAGCCACTCGGTGTTGGGGACCAGGCCGATCTGCACGAAGATTCCCTCCAGCTCGACGGTATGGGCGGCCTCGGTCGGCCGGTCCCGGTAGCTGAGACCGGTGACCTTCTCGCCGTCCCCCAGCACCTCCGTGGTCAGGGCCGAGGTGATGACCGTCACGTTGGGCAGGCTGGCCAGCTTGCGCTGCAGCACCGCGTCGGCGCGGAGCTGGCTGTCGTACTCGATCAGGGTGACGTGGGCGACGATGCCGGCCAGGTCGATGGCCGCCTCCACGCCGGAGTTGCCGCCGCCGATCACCGCCACGCGCTTGCCCTTGTAGAGCGGGCCGTCGCAGTGCGGACAGTAGGCGACGCCCTGGTTGCGGTACTGCGCCTCGCCGGGCACGCCCATCTGCCGCCAGCGGGCGCCCGGCGCCAGGATGACGGTCTTGGCCCGCAGGGTGGCGCCGCTTTCCAGAACGATCTCGCTGAGCTCGCCTGCCGCCTTGGCGGGGACCAGCCTGGCGGCCTTCTGCAGGTTCATCACGTCGACGTCGTAGGCCTTGACGTGCTGCTCCAGGCCCGAGGCCAGCTTGGGGCCCTCGGTGTGGGGCACGGAGATGAAGTTCTCGATGGCCATGGTGTCCAGCACCTGGCCGCCGAACCGCTCGGCCGCCAGGCCGGTGACGATGCCCTTGCGGGCGGCGTAGACCGCCGCGGCCGCGCCGGCCGGGCCGCCGCCCACCACCAGCACGTCGAAGACCCCCTTGGCGGTGATCTTGGCCGCGTCGCGGGTCGCGGCGCCGGTGTCCAGCTTGGCCAGGATCTGTTCCAGGCTCATCCGGCCCTGGGCGAAGGGCTGGCCGTTCAGCAGGACGGTGGGCACGGCCATGATCTTGCGGGCCTCCACCTCGTCCTGGAACAGGGCGCCGTCTATGGCCACGTGGCGGATCGCCGGGTTCAGCACGCTCATCAGGTTGAGCGCCTGCACCACGTCGGGGCAGTTCTGGCAGGAGAGCGAGAAATAGGTCTCGAAGCTGTAGTCGCCCTCCAGCGCCTTGATCTGCTCGATGACCTCGGGCTCGACGCGGGGCGGATGGCCGCCGGCCTGCAGCAGGGCCAGGACCAGGGAGGTGAACTCGTGGCCCATGGGCAGGCCTGCGAAGGTCACGCGGGCGTCGGCGCCGGCGGCGCGGACGGCGAAGGAGGGCTTGTGGGCGTCCTGGCCGTCGAGGCGTAGCAGGACCTTTTCCGAGGCCTCGACGATGTCGTCCAGCAGGGCCTTGAGCTCCGCCGACTTGGCCGAGGCGTCCAGGCTGGCGATCAGCTCCACCGGGTGGCGGAGATTCTCCAGATAGGTCTTGAGCTGGGACTTCAGGCCTTGGTCCAACATGGCGGGACTCCGATAGGGACGCGGGGAGTGGGGGGAGGAAGGTGCGTCGCCGCCGCCCCTTTTCGAGGCGGACGGCGGCGACGCAGGCCGATCTAGATCTTGCCGACCAGGTCCAGGGACGGGGCCAGGGTCTTCTCGCCTTCCTGCCACTTGGCGGGGCAGACCTCGCCGGGGTGGGAGGCGACGTACTGGGCGGCCTTGACCTTGCGCAGCAGCTCGAGCGCGTCACGGCCGATGCCGCCGGCGGTGATCTCGACGATCTGGATCTTGCCGTCGGGGTCGACCACGAAGGTGCCGCGGTCGGCCAGGCCGGCCTCCTCGATCATGACCTCGAAGTTGCGCGAGATCTTGCCGGTGGGGTCGCCGACCATGACGTAGGCGATCTTCTTCACGGCCTCCGAGGTGTCGTGCCAGGCCTTGTGGGCGAAGTGGGTGTCGGTGGAGACGGAATAGATCTCCACGCCCAGCTTCTTGAACTCGGCGTAGTTGTCGGCCAGGTCCTCAAGCTCGGTGGGGCAGACGAAGGTGAAGTCGGCCGGGTAGAAGAACACCACCGACCATTTCCCCTTCAGATCGGCGTCGGAAATGGTGATGAACTTGCCGTTCTGGAAGGCCTCGGCCGTGAAGGGCTTGATTTCGGTATTGATGAGGGACAACGCGAGCTCCTGGTTGGTTCGGGAAGGAGCCCGCTGTCTATATGGCGCCGCAGCATTGGGGAAATTGATAATATAAGTCGTTAAGATAGATTTCTTCTATAAGAGACCTTCAGACGCCTAGTCCGGCTTGCCGGTCTCGATCAGCGTCTTCAGACGGCTCACCTGCTCACCGATCACGCCGTCCACTGGCTTGGCCCATTGCTCGGCCAGACCCCCCTTGGCGTAGCCGCCGACATCGTAGCTCACCGTGAGAACCGTCGTGGCGGGATCGGCGCCGGCCTTGAGGTTGAAGGCCATGTGACCGCTGGCGCCGGTGAACTGCAAGGGGCCGAGCGCGCCCGAGAGCCGCAGGCCGCTCTCGCTGGCGTAGACCACCGTCATGTGCCGAACGAAACCGTCCTTCAGCTTCTCACAGAAGCAACCCGTCGCCAGGTCGATGGAGAGGTTGCGGGCGTCGCCCGACCAGCTGTGGGCGGAGTTCCACCAGCGGCCCGGCTCCAGCATCGCGGCCCGCACCTTGGCCGGCGACGCCGCGATGTTGACGACGTGGCGGACCTCGAAGCCCTGGGGCGACTGGTCGGTGACCTCGGCGCGCGCGGCGCCGGCCAAGCCGAAGGCGGCCACCACCGCCGCCAAGACCGTCTTCATGGGAAAGCCTCCCCTAAGCCTGCTCGAAGCTTAGCGGCGCCCCCCAGAAGGTCTCAACCAGCAAATGCTGGGCGCCGGGCTTGCCGGTGGTGAGGAAGATGCGCCGGCCGGAGTCGCCGGCGGTATATTCCGGGTGCTTGGCCAGATAGGCCTCCAGGGCGTCGGCGGTGGCGGCGGGCTGGTGGATCAGGGGCGTGCCCGGCGGCAGGGCGGCGCGGAACATGTCGGCCACCATCTCGTAGTGGGTGCAGCCGAGGATCAGGGTGAAGTGATTTCCCGCGTGGCCGATCACATAGTT
>JAZKBZ010000037.1:52266-98915 GCA_040388315.1 Pseudomonadota bacterium
AGTGGGTGCAGCCGAGGATGGCGCGGTCCGGCGGGCGGCCGATGCGGGTGCTGACGGCCTTGACGTGGGCCTCCACCACCGTGGCCAGCTCCACGGCGCCGGCGCCCTTCTCGATCATCGGGGCCAGGTCCGGGCAGGGCTCGGAGAAGACCGCCACGTCCTGGCGGCGCTTGTCGATCTCGATCTCGTAGACTCGGGAGCGGGCGGTGGCCGGGGTGGCGAAGACCGCCAGGACGTCCAGCTTCTCCACCTTCTCGCCGCGGCGGTCGGCCTCGTGCTCCCAGGGCAGGCCGGTGGCCGCCTCGATGGTGGGGACGATGATGCCCAGCACGTTCACCGGCCGGCCGAGCGCCTTGCGGTAGGCCGGCAGCCAGGTCTGCTGCAGGCGGCGCAGGGCCACCCCGGAGGCGGTGTTGCAGGCCAGGACCACCAGGTCGCAGCCGCGGTCGAACAGCTTTTCGCAGCCGGCCCGGGTGAGATCGACGATCTCCTCGCCCTCGCGGCCCCCATAGGGGGTGTTGGCCTGGTCGGCCAGGTAGATGAAGTCTGCGAGGGGGAAGCGGTCGACGAGCCGACGGTGAACCGTCAGCCCCCCCACTCCGGAATCGAACACGCCAATGGCCATGGATCGCGCTTAGCCGCCTTGGGGGACAGCGTCCAGCATCCGTGGGCGCGGTTGGAAATGTAAACCATTGTTATTTCAGATTGACACAATTGTCAGACTGACATAACCGTCACCGCCAAATCCAACCTGTGCCCCCACGCAGGGCCCCGCCCTCTCCTCCCCGAGATTCTCAAAGCCATGTCCCTCCCCTTCGCCGCGCGCTCCGGCGCGACCGCCGACGACCCCGCCCTCGAGACCGAACTGGCCACGGCGCTCGCCCTGGCCCGCGCCTCGGCCTCGGCCATGCTGCAGCTGTCGCCCCTGGCCCACCGCGAGATCACCGCGGCCCTGACCCAGGAGATCGGCGCCCTGGAGGCCCAGAACGACCCCACCTCCCACAGGGCCGCCCAGGCCCTGAAGCAGTACCTGCGCGAGGCCGCCTGACCCCTCGGCGGCCCATGCGGGTCAATCTCGAAGCGCGCGCCGCGGCGGCCGAAAACCGCCGCGCGCAAACCCGCGCGCGCCTGATCGAGGCCGCCATCTCGGTGATCCTGGAGAAGGGGCACGAGAGCGCCTCCATCGAGGACTTCGTGGCCGCCGCCGGGGTCTCACGCGGCACCTTCTACAACTACTTCCCGACCATCGAAGACCTGCTACACCACCTCAACAGCCAGATCTCCGAGGAGCTGAACCGCACGCTGGGCCCGGCCCTGGCCGGCATCGAGGATCCCGCGGCCCTGCTGGCCGCGGTGGTCCACAAGATCCTGGCGACCTTCGTCGCCGATCCGGTGCGCGGCTGGCTGGCCCTGAAGATCGAGGCCACGGCCCTGCCGCGCCAGGCGGTGTTCGAGGCCCGCTTCGACGCCATCCACAGGGCCGCCGTCGCCCGCGGTCGGTTCCGCGACTGCGACGTCGCCGCCGCCCGCAACCTGGTGTTTGGCGGCTTCCGCATGGCCCAGCGCGACATCGTCATGGGCGAGGCCGGCCCCGAGCATGCGGTGGACCTGGTGGCCCTGATGCTGAGCGCCTTCGGCCTGACGCCGGAGGAGGCCCTGCAGATCAGCCGGGACGCCTTCGAGGCCGCCCGCGCCTGATCGCGCGACATTACGCGCCTGTCATGTGACGTCCGGTTACATCCTGCCTAAGGTCGGCCCGCACCTTGAGCCAATCCCCGGAGTCTCCATGCATCGGCGCACCTTTCTCGCCGCGACCAGCGCCCTGGCCGCCACGTCCCTGGTTCCGGCCATGAGCCTCGCCGCCGACGCCGATGTCCTCACCGCCCCCTGGACCGGGCCCTATGGCGGGGTCCCGCCCTTCGACAAGGTCAAGGTGGCCGACTTCGCCCCGGCCATCGAGGCCGCCATGGCCCAGGAGCTGGCCGAGATCGACGCCATCGCGGCCAATCCCGCCCCGCCGAGCTTCGAGAACACCATCGCGGCCCTGGAGCGCACCGGCGACGTCAAGAACCGGGTCGACACCCTCTACGGCATCTGGAGCGGCACGCTCTCGACCCCGGAGATGCGGGCGGTGGAGAAGGTGATGGCGCCCAAGGACGCGGCTCATGGCGACAAGATCCTGCAGAACGCCCCGCTCTTCAAACGCATCGAGGCGGTCTATGAGGCGCGGGCGACCTCCGGCCTGACCCCGGAGCAGCAGCGCCTGGCCTGGCTCTACTGGAACCGCTTCGTGCGCGCCGGCGCCAAGCTGTCGCCCGAGGCCAAGACCCGGGTGGGGGCCATCAACCAGGAACTGGCCAACCACTTCACCACCTTCAACCAGAACCTGCTGGCCGACGAGACCGACTACGTCCTCTACCTGCGCACCGAGGCCGAGCTCTCGGGCCTGCCCAAGGACGTCCGCGACGCCGCCGCCGCGGCGGCGCAGGAGCGGGGCCACAAGGGCGAGTTCGCGGTCCTCAACACCCGCTCCTCCATCGATCCCTTCCTGACCTATTCGACCCGGCGGGACCTGCGCGAGAAGGTCTGGCGGACCTTCTACAGCCGCGGCGACAACGGCGATTCCCACGACAACAACGCCGTCATCAAGAAGATCCTCAAGCTGCGGGTCGAGCGGGCCAGGCTGCTGGGCTATCCGACCCACGCCCATTGGCGGCTCGAGAACGCCATGGCCAAGACCCCGGACAACGCCATGGCCCTGATGATGCGGGTCTGGCCCTCGGCCATCGCCCGGGTGGCCGAGGAGGTGGCCGAGATGCAGGCCATCGCCGACAAGGAGCATGCCGGTCTGCGCATCGAGCCCTGGGACTACCGCTACTACGCCGAGAAGGTCCGCGCCGAGCGCTACAACCTCGATATGAACGAGGTGAAGGCCTACCTGCAACTGGACAAGCTGCGGGAGGGGATGTTCTGGGCCTCGGGCCAGATCTACGGCTTCACCTACCACCCGGTGACCGATGTCCCGGTCGCCCATCCCGACATCAAGGTCTGGGAGGTGAAGGGCGCCGACGGGGCCCATGTCGGCCTCTGGTACTTCGATCCCTACGCACGGGCTGGCAAGCGCTCGGGCGCCTGGATGAACGCCTACCGCACCCAGGAGAAATTCCGCGGCAAGATCACCACCATCGTCTCCAACAACGCCAACTTCGTGAAGGGCGCCCCCGGCGAGCCGATCCTGATCTCCTGGGACGACGCCACCACCATGTTCCACGAGTTCGGCCACGCCCTGCACGGCCTGAACTCCGAGGTGAACTATCCCTCCCTGTCGGGGACCGCGGTGCCGCGGGACTATGTGGAGTTCCCCAGCCAGGTGAACGAGAACTGGCTGGCGACGCCGGAGGTGCTCAACCGCTTCGCCCTGCACCACAAGACCGGCAAGCCGATCCCGGCCGCCCTGATCGCCAAGATCGAGAAGGCCCATACCTTCCGCCAGGGCTTCGACGTCACCGAGTACCTGTCCTCGGCCCTCATCGACATGAAGCTGCACCTGGCCGGGGACGCCGACATCGACCCCGACGCCTTCGAGCGCGAGGAACTGGCCAAGCTCGGCATGCCCAAGCAGCTGCCGATGCGCCACCGCACCCCGCAGTTCCAGCACATCTTCGCCAGCGACGGCTATTCGGCGGGCTATTACAGCTACCTCTGGTCGGAGGTCCTGGCCCACGACGCCTACGGCGCCTTCACCGAGGCCACGGGCCCCTACGACAAGGCCGTGGCCAAGCGGCTGCACGACAGGATCATGAGCATCGGCAACACCGTCGATCCCGCCGAGGCCTATCGCAGCTTCCGCGGCCGGGACCCCGACGTGAAGGCCTATCTGATCGACAAGGGCTTCCCCACCACCTGACCGGTCCAGCCCGGTCACGCGCGAACGCCCCGTCGCCAACCGGCCGCGGGGCGTTTTGCGTTTTTGAGGCGCGGCGCCTCGAATTCGCCCTTGAGGGGAACCAGGGTCGAAGACGTGCAATTGCGGCGCGAAGTTCTGGCGCGGAAAATGCACGACGACCGGTATCGTCCGTGACCTTGGGGCCTTTCCAGATGCGCCTTTCTCCCGCCGCCGCCGCGATCCTGACCCTAGTGAGCGTCCTGCCCACCGCAGCCCTGGCCCAGAATGGGGCGCACGGCGCCCGGCCCTCGGCCCTGTCGGCGATGCTGATCTGTCCCGTTTCGGACCCCGCCAAGGCCGCGGTCGCCGGCGTCCGGGTCGGCAAGGCCAAGGGCTACGCCGTCTGCAAGCTGCAGGACGCCGACCGCGACCGGGCGCTGGTCGCCATCGACGCGGCCCTCGACCAGGGCGGCTACCAGGTCTGGGACAACGAGCAGACCGGGACCTCCGGCGCCGTTCGGGTCCTCGACACCAAACCCTATGACGGCAAGGCCTCCCTCGACCCGGCAAGCTATGCCGCCCCCGCCCCCCTGCGCGGGGCGCGCCTGGCCTCCGGCGTGAAGCGGGCGCCCCGCTATGACGTGGCCGAGGGCCAGCACACCGCCAAGGGCGCCATCGCCCTGCGCGCCGCCCCGGCGGCCACCGGGCGCAAGCTGGCCGAACTGAAGGACGGCGAGCACTTCGACGTCCTGGCCCGGGTCAGCGGCACGGGCTGGCTGCTGGCCGGCCGCGACGGGGTAGGCCTGGGCTACGTGCCCGAGACCGTGGCCTGGCCGATCTACGCCTCGCGAGGCGCCTATATCGACGCCGACAGCCGCCCCCTGTGCCGGATCTTCGAGGTCCACTTCAACCCGCAGGGCGGGCCCGTCGAGACCCGCCGCCACACCGCCTGCCAGGGCGCCGACGGCCAGTGGCTGCTGCGGGGCTGAGCCCCCCGGGGCCAGACCCCCGTCTTCCTTGACCTTTCGGCCCTCCGAGCGCATAAGCGCGCCCTTCCGGCGCAGAGCAATCGCGCCCTCTACCGCTACGGCCCCCAGGTCTTATCTGGGACGAGAGCGGCGAGGCCCCCCGTCGACGTGATCGTCCACGGGGGTCGATTGCGTTTGGGCCCCTACGTTGTCGAAGACAACGCGGGATTTTGATTGCGCATTTTCCCTTCGGGAAATGCGGCGGAGCTGGAATTGTTCGACGCGCTAACCGATCGGCTGTCATCCGTCTTCGACCGGCTTTCCGGTCGCGGCGTGCTGTCCGAAAAGGACATCGACGAGGCCCTGCGCGAGGTCCGCGTGGCCCTGCTGGAGGCCGACGTCGCCCTGCCGGTGGTGCGCGACTTCATCGCCAAGGCCAAGGAGAAGGCCGCCGGCCAGGACGTGATCCGCTCGATCCGTCCCGCCGACCAGGTGGTGAAGATCACCTATGACGGCCTGGTGGAGATGCTGGGCGGCGAGGGCGGCGCCGAGGGGCTGAACATCAGCCTCAACCCGCCCACCGTGATCCTGATGGCCGGCCTGCAGGGCTCGGGCAAGACCACCACGGCGGCCAAGCTCGGCCTCAAGCTGGTCAAGGACCGCAAGAAGGTCCTGCTGGCCTCGCTGGACACCCGCCGTCCTGCGGCCATGGAGCAGCTGGCGACCCTGGCGGTCCAGGCCGGCGCAGACTCCCTGCCCATCGTGGCCGGCCAGAGCGCGCCGGACATCGCCCGGCGCGCCATGAGCGCGGCCAAGCTGCAGGGCTACGACATCCTCATCCTCGACACCGCCGGGCGCACGACGCTCGACGAGGCGATGATGAGCGAGGCCGCCGAGATCGCGCGGATTTCGAACCCCTCCGAAACCCTGCTGGTGGCCGACAGCCTCACCGGCCAGGACGCGGTGCGCACCGCCAAGGCCTTCCATGAGCGCCTGCCGCTCACCGGCCTGGTCCTGACCCGCGCCGACGGCGACGGCCGCGGCGGGGCGGCGCTCTCCATGCGCGCGGTCACAGGCCTGCCCATCAAGTTCCTGGGCGTCTCGGAGAAGATCGACGGCCTGGACGTCTTCGACGCCGCCCGGGTGGCCGGCCGCATCCTGGGCCAGGGCGACGTGGTCGCCCTGGTGGAGAAGGCCAGCGCCGACCTGGACGTGGCCAAGGCCGAGGCCATGGCCAAGAAGCTGGCCAAGGGCCAGTTCGACCTGGACATGATGGCCGACCAGTTCGCCCAGATGAAGAAGATGGGCGGCATGGAGGGGCTGATGGGCTTCCTGCCCGGCGTCCAGAAGATGAAGAAGCAGATCGCCGACGCCAACATCTCCGACAAGGCCCTGGACCGTCAGGCGGCCATCATCTCCTCGATGACCAAGCTGGAGCGCAAGAAGCCCGACATCCTGGCCGCCTCGCGCAAGCGCCGCATCGCCAAGGGCGCCGGGGTGGACGTCTCGGAGGTCAATCGTCTCCTGAAGCAGCATCGCCAGATGGCCGACGCCTTCAAGATGATGAGCAAGGACGGCGGCAAGGGCTTCGCCCGCATGGCCGGCATGATGGGCGGCGGCGGCGGCATGGACCGGCTGAAGGCGCTCGGCGGCGGCAAGCTGGCCATGCCCGACCAGAACCAACTCGAAGAACTCGGCAAGATGGCCGCGGGCGGGGGCAAGCCTCCCGGCCTCGGCGATGGCGGCCCCAAACTTCCCGGCCTGGGCGGCGGCTTGCCCCCCGGCTTCAATCCCTTCAAGAAATCCTAGAGATAACAAGGACTAAACTATGCTGAAGATCCGTCTCGCCCGTGGCGGCGCCAAGAAGCGCCCCTACTACTCCATCGTCGTCGCCGACAGCCACTCGCCCCGCGACGGCCGCTTCATCGAGAAGGTGGGCACCTACAACCCGCTGCTGAAGCGTGACGACCCGACCCGCGTCACCCTGAAGCTGGAATCCATCCAGGCCTGGATCGCCAAGGGCGCCCAGCCCACCGACCGCGTCGCGCGCTTCCTGGCCCAGGCCGGCGTCGTGAAGTGGGAACACGGCAACAACCCCAACAAGGGCAAGCCCGGCAAGAAGGCCGTCGAGCGCACCGAAGAGCGCGCCCAGCGCGACGCCGCCGCCGCCGCGGCCCTGGAAGAAGCCAAGAACGCCCCGGCGCCCGAGCCGGAACCCGTCGTGGAAGCCGCTCCGGAAGCCCCGGTCGCTGAAGCTCCGGCCGCCGAGGCGCCCGCCGCCGAAGAAGCCCCCGCCGCGGAAGCCGCTCCGGCTGCTGAAGAGGCCCCGGCCGCTGAAGCCGCTCCGGCCGCTGAAGCCGCCGCCGAGCCGGCCGCCGAGGCCGCCGCCGACGAAAAGACCGAAGGCTGAGACTTGGGCGGGAGGCGGTAAGTCCCATGGCTGACCGCCTCCTTCAGGTCGCCCGCGTCGCCGGAGCCTTCGGCGTGCGCGGGGAGATCCGCATCACCACCTTCACCGAGGATCCCCTGGCGCTGGCGACCTACAAGGTCCTGCTGCGCCAGGACGGGTCTCCGGGCCTGACCATCACGACGGCCCGGCCGGTGAAGGGGGCGATCATCGCCCGCGCCAAGGGCGTCGACACCCGCGACCAGGCCGAGGCGTTGCGCGGCCTGACCCTCTTCGTCTCCCGCGACAGCCTGCCGCCGCCGGACGAGGACGAGTTCTATCTGGCCGACCTGATCGGCCTGGCCATCGAGAGCCCGCAGGGCGAGGCCCTGGGGACCGTCAAGACCGTCTCGGACTTCGGGGCCGGCGACCTGATCGAGGTCCAGCCCCCCATGGGCGCCAGCTGGTGGCTGCCCTTCACCCGCGAGGCCGTGCCCGAGGTGCGGATGAGCGAGGGCAAGCTGATCGCCATCCCGCCGGTCCTGGTGGGCGACCCGGAGCCCGAGGGCGAATAGGCCGGCCGCTGCTGAGTCAACCGAACCGCTTGTTGAAGCTGGGCAGCCCCTCGGCCAGAGGCGCGAGGGGATCGGACTCGCCATCCTTCAGATAGGCCGCCGTGGCCCGGGCGAGGGTCCCATAGGCCGCGGCGAACAGGCCGCCGCCCGAGGACAGCCGCCGGACACCCGCCGCCTGCAGCCTGGCCGCATTGGGCAGGCCGGGACGGGCCATGGCGTTGACCGGCAGGGCGATCTCGCGGGCGAAGGTGGCGAGCAGGGCCTCGTCGGTGGGGCCGGGTACGAAAACGCCATCGGCGCCGGCGGCCGCGTAGGTCCTGGCGCGCGCGATCACCTCGGCCTGGGCGGCCTCGCCCTCCATCAGCCCCTTCAGATAGACGTCGGTGCGGGCGTTGATGAACAGGGCGACGCCGGCCTGGTCGGCGGCCTTGCGGGCCGCCTCGATCTTGCGGGCGTGCAGAACCGGGTCGCGCTTGCCGTCCTCCAGGTTGATCCCGACGGCGCCGGCGCCCACCACCGCCTTGATGGTCTCGGCGAGCGCGGACAGGTCGTCGGTATAGCCACCCTCGATGTCGGCGGTCAGCGGGACCTTCAGGACGCGGCTCATCTCGGCGATGGCGGTCAGCACCAGGGGAACGGGGAAGAAATCCCCGTCGGCATAGCCGTGGGCCCAGGCCACCGCGGCGCTGGAGGTGGCCACGGCCCTGGCGCCGGCGTCCTCCATGATCGCGGCGCTGGCGGCGTCCCAGGCGTTGGGCAGGACCAGGATCTCGGGGCCTGAGTGCAGGGCCTTGAAGGCGGCGGCTTGGCTCATGGGCGTCTCCTCTTATCGTCAGGACGATATAGGAACCGCCTCCGTGACATGCTCGCGGAGAACGGACTCCGACAAAGCCTGAAAATTAGTGCCCGTGGGGGCCCTCATAGACCCCCGGCGCCAGGCGCTCGTCCTCGGGGCCCTCGGTCCCGGCGGCCAGCACGAAGCGGCGGTCGCAATAGGGACATTCGACGAAGGTCGCCTCCCCCATCTCCAGCCAGACCCGAGGATGGCCCAGCGCCCCGCCAACGCCGTCGCAGGCGATGCGGCCAGTCCGCACCACCACCGTTTCCGGGGCGGGCAGGTTGGCGGCCAAGGCCCCCTTGGCGGGCATGGGTTCGACGTGGGCGCCCTGGTTGGGGACGGGAACGGCTTTGCGGGCCATGATGCAACTCTCCGGCGGCGGACGCCTTGGCGAAGGGTCCGTGCGGGCCTAGGTATGCGAGCATAGCTTTGCCCGTCAATCGCGGCCGTTTTCGAAAAGTCCCGTATGATCCTTCCCGACTTCGCCATCGAGGCCAAGGGCCTCGTGAAGACCTATCCGGCCACCAAGACCACCTCGGAGATGCAGGCCCTGAAGGGGATCGATCTGGCGATCCCGCGTGGCTCGATCTTCGGCCTGCTGGGGCCCAACGGGGCGGGGAAGTCGACCTTCATCAACATCCTCGCCGGCCTCACCAAGAAGACCTCCGGCACGGTCTCGATCTGGGGCCGCGACATCGACGAGCGGCCCCGCGACGCGCGCGCCGCCATCGGGGTGGTGCCCCAGGAGATCGCCGCCGACCCCTTCTTCACGCCGCGGGAATCCCTGGAGGTCCAGGCCGGCATGTACGGAGTCCCGGCCAAGGAGCGCCGGACCATGGAGCTGCTCAATGCGCTCGGCCTCGGCGACAAGGCCAACGCCTATGTCCGCCAGCTCTCGGGGGGCATGAAGCGCCGGCTGATGGTGGCCAAGGCCATGACCCACAATCCCCCGGTCCTGATCCTCGACGAGCCCACCGCCGGGGTGGACGTCGAGCTGCGCAAGCAGCTCTGGGCCTATGTGGTGGAGCTGAACCGCAAGGGCGTGACCATCGTGCTCACCACCCACTACCTGGAGGAGGCCCAGGAGCTCTGCGACCAGATCGCCATCGTCAACCGCGGCATGGTGGTGGCCTGCGAGCCCACCTCGACCCTGCTGGCCCGCATGGACATCCGCAACGTGGTGGTGACGCCGGAGGAGCCGGTGGCCGAGGCGCCGACCCTTCCGGGCTTCGAGACCAAGCTGCGGGCCGCCGGCGCCTTCGCCGTCTCCTACCGCACCGGCCAGTCGAGCGTGGAGCAGGTGCTGGCCGCGGTGCGCGCCTCGGGCCTGCACATCAAGGATATCGCCACCGAGGACCCGGACCTGGAGGACGTCTTCGTCTCCCTCACCTCGGCTCCGGCGCCGATCGACGCCTGAGCCTTTCGTTCCGCGCGGCTTTCCGCTAGAAGCGCGTTTCCGAAACGCACCCGTAGCTCAGCTGGATAGAGCGTTGCCCTCCGAAGGCAAAGGTCACACGTTCGAATCGTGTCGGGTGCGCCATTTCTCCGCCGAGCCTCCGGGGCCGCGGGACCGTCTCCCTAAAGTCTGACCTGGCGTCAGAGGCCTCGGCCCTTGGCGCGCCGCCCCCGCACGCGGAAGCGTGACCGCCGGGGTCGATTGACACCTTCCCCGCGCGCGCCCTCTCATGGGGGCATTCATCCGGCGCGACGCGCCCGCGTTCATTTTTGCAGGAAACCATAATGGCCAGCTCGGCGCACATAGGCGCGCGCGTCCCCCTACGCACCAAGTTCTTCTTCGGCCTCGGCGCCGGCGCCGAGAGCATCACGCTCGCCGCCGTCGGCGGCTATGCGATGTTCTATTACAACCAGGTCCTGGGCCTGCCCGCGACCCTCGCGGGCCTGGCCATCACCGTCAGCCTGGTGCTGGACGGCTTCGCCGATCCCATCGTCGGCTCGCTGTCGGACCGCACGCGGGGCAAGCTCGGGCGCCGCCACCCCTACATGTACATCGCGCCCGTGCCGGTGGCGCTTTGCATCCTGGCCCTGTTCAACCCGCCCGCCGCCTTCGCGCCGGTCTGGCTGTTCGTCTGGTTCGCGGGCTTCATCGTCACCCTGCGGGTGTTCATGGCGGTCTATCACGTGCCGCACCTGGCGCTCGGGGGCGAGCTCTCCAGCGACTATACCGAGCGCAGCCGGGTGATGAGCTGGAACAACCTGCTGGGCATGATCGGAGCGGCCGGCGCCAGCTTCGTGGCTCTGACCTTCTTCTTCCACAAGACGGCGGAATATCCGCGCGGCCTGCTCAACCCCAACGCCTACGCGCCCTTCGCCATGGCGGTGGCCGGCGCGGGGCTCGTGCTGCTGTTCGCCTCGGCCTGGTTCACCCGCGACCGCA
Organism: Pseudomonadota bacterium; assembly: GCA_040388315.1. Taxonomy (GTDB): domain Bacteria; phylum Pseudomonadota; class Alphaproteobacteria; order Caulobacterales; family Caulobacteraceae; genus Phenylobacterium. The sequence goes on from JAZKBZ010000037.1 coordinate 63,315, forward strand.
TCCCGCTGCTGCCCAAGACCCCGGACCACCTGCCGGCCTTCACCCCCTTCGAGTTCATGAAGGACATGGGCAGCGCGTTTTCGAACCGGAACTACGTCTATCTGCTGATCGCCTACTTCTTCCTGTCCCTGATGCTGGGGGTCCGCCAGGGGCTGGGGCTCTACATGAACACCTTCTTCTGGGAGTTCACGTCGGAGCAGATCCGCTGGTTCGTGATCGGCACGCTCAGCGGCTACTTCCTGGGCTTCGCCACCGCGGCCCGGCTGCACGGGCGGTTCGACAAGAAGATCGCCATCATCGTCACCTGCGTCCTGCTCTCGACGATCCCGGCCATCGCCCCGGTGCTGCGGATCCTGGGGATGTTCCCGGAACCCGGCCAGCCGATGCTGCTGCCCTTGATCATCGTCTTCACGGGGCTCGGCTCCTGCGTGGCCAGCATCATGAGCATCAGCGTCATGTCGGCCCTGGCCGACATCGCCGACGAGAACGAGGTCCGCTACGGCTACCGGCAGGAGGGCGTGCTCTATTCGACCCGCGCCCTGTTCTCGAAGATCGACAGCGCCATCGGCCACTTCTTCGCCGGGGTGGCCCTGGACATCGTGGCCTTCCCGGAAAAGGCCCAGCCCGGCCAGGTGGACCGCCAGACCCTGATGGACCTGGCCCTGGTGGACGCCCCCTTCGCGGCCATTCCGGGCCTGATCGCGGTGTTCTTCTACGGCCGCTACAGGATCAACCGGAAGAGCTACGACGCCACCCAGGCCACCCTGCGCGAACGGCGCCGCGAACGGGCGGCCCAGGCCGCGCCGGCGGGTCAGCCGGGAGCGGAGCCGGACGGATTGCTCGCTGAAGCCACCTAACTTATCAGGCGGTCGCGGATGGCCTCACGGGCGTCCGCGTCCGCGCCGATCTGGTCGAGATAGGCGTCCACCGACCCGCTGTGGGCGCGGATGGAGGCCAGGGCGGCGTCCAGATAGCTGGCGTCGACCCCCAGGAAGGCGCGCACGGCGGTCTCCGAGGGCCGCTTACCGAGGGATTTTTCCAGGGCCTCGGTGACGGTGGGCAGGCGCGCCTCGACCCGGGCGGCCACATTGGTCAGCAGGTAGTCGGCCCGCGCGTCGTCGTCGTGGACCCCCAGGATGTGGTGGGTGAGCGCCGCCAGCAGGCCGGTGCGGTCCTTGCCCGCCGTGCAGTGGATCAGCACCGGCCCCCCGTCAGCGGCCAGGGCCGCGAAGTAGCGACCGAACAGCTCCAGGTGCCGCGGCTCGAAGGGCGCCTTATCGTAATAGTCGAGGAAGAAGGCCCGGGCGCTCTCCGGCGTCAGGTCGGTCTCCCGCAGGAAGGCCACGTGGGGCGCCTCGGCCTGGTCACCCAGGTCGCACTGGATCAGGGCGGCGGAAAAGCCGTCGGGGCGCAGGTTGGGATCGTTGTCCCGCTCCCGGGGCCGGCGCAGGTCCACCACCGTGGCGAGGTTGAGGCCGGCGATGGCCTCCAGGTCGGCGGGCGTCGCCCGCGCCTGGTGGGCGGCGCGGAACAGCCGGCCGGAGGCCACGCGCCCATGGCGGGAGTCATAGCCGCCATAGTCGCGGAAATTCTCGACGCCATCGAGGGGCAGGATTCGGGGGGCGGTCATGAGCTCTTCCATGAGGCTCACGATCCTAGACGGCAAGTGTGACGGTCTTCCGCGGACCCTAGAGCTGGTTGTATTCGCCGCAGCGGCACTTCACGACCACTTCGCGGGCCGCGCTCTCGTCCTCGGCGACCAGGATCACTTCGTCGCAGGCGCCGCAGGTGAAGGCGGCGCGGACATTGGCGGTGTTCTCCAGGTCGATCTGAACGGCGTCCACCAGGTCCCGGCGGCCGATGAACAGGCTGGGGAAAACGCGCATCGAAGTCATGATCATGGAAGTCGCCTCACTCTGGCTCACATCGCCGGGTCTCGACCCGACCCTGCAAGAATGAGGGTTATGGCCTTCATTTGCTGCAATGCAATGACAACCGTAACGCCTTGCGCAGAAAGGCCTCTGGGCGCCTAAGCCGTGAACAACTTGCGCGACGCAACATCGCCGGGCGCCAGGTTGACGGTCGCCTTGCCGGCGCGGCGGATGCGCCGCCCGGGGCCTAATAGACCAGGTTGAAGCTCGCCAGCGCGGCCGCGGCGGTGAGGAACAGGATCACCGCCAGGATTTCGTAGCGTTTGAAGAGGGGGCCGTTCGGCGATCGCATCTTGGTCTCCACTCGTCCCGGCTTGGGACACCGAGGGTCTTCGGCGGCAAGCCCCGCGCCAGGCCTCAGGGCCGGGCGGGGACCTTGCCGGGCCAGGTGAGGAAGCCGTAGCGGTCACGGCCGGCGGCCTCGCGGGGCGCGCAGTCGCAGTCGCGGCCGCCGCGGGACTCATAGCCGCCACGCTCGGCGTAGCGGCCGCTGGAGCTCTCGGACCGCTCGGAATAGCGCTCCCGATAGGTCTCCTGGGTTTCGACGCTCTCGCTGTAGCCCTGGATGCGGCGGTCGGGGACCTCGACATAGCCGTCATAGGCCGGGGCCGGGGGGCGACCGCCCGCATAGGCGTATTCGCGCACCTCGGCGTAGCCGCGCTCTCCGTGGGTGGCGTGGGCGACGCGGCGGACGGCGCGATGCCGGACCGCCTTGGGCGGCGCCGGCGGAACATAGACGGCGGGTTCAGGCGTCATGACCGGGGCCTGGACGACGGCCGGCGTCGGGGCCGCGGCGGGCGGACAGGCGGTCGCCGCGGCCTGGCAGCAGCAGGTCTGAGGCGTGGCCGGCGCCTGGGCGGTCTGCAACAGGCCTTTGGAATCACAGGCGGCCAGGGCCAGGAAGGCCAGGGCGGGAAGAAGGGTGCGCAGGCGCATTTGGGGTGTTCCGGCGTCCTGAGAACAAGGGTCGCGAGAACGTTGAGGATCAGGCGCCGTTAACGCTGTGACTTTCACCCTCGGCGCGAAGAAAGGCCTCCACCAGGTCTGCGTACAGGTGAAAACCCTTATAGGCCGCGAAATCCGGGGCGGCCGCGCGCCAGGCCCTGGCGAAGGCGGCGAGGCGTTCCGGGCTCTGCGCCAGGTCCGAGAATGGAGTCAGCCAGACCCGGATGGTGAACAGCACCCCGCCGGTCTGCGGCAGCCGGCGCACCGTCTGCCGCTCCACCCGGGTGAACAGGGCCTGGCCCGCCTGCGCCGGGGCGATCTCGCCGATGCGGGCGCGGATGGGGCTTGAGAAGGGAGTGAAGGGCTCACTGGAATTGACCACCGACCAGTTGCGCCGCTGCAGGATCAGGCCCGGGCGCAAGCCCTCGAAGATGCGGACAAGGCGCACCAGGAAGCGCTCGGAAAAGCCGTTCACGGGCCCGTGGATCTCCGCCAGGCTCCTGCCCAGCACCTCGCGGGCGGTGAAGAAGGTCGGCGCCGACAGGCTGATCGCCGCCACCCGCCAGGCGCCGTCGGATTTCTCCATCAGCACCAGGTCGTCGGCCACCGTCCGCGCCGCGGCGTAGAGGGGCGGCAGGCCGCCGGGGTCCGTCATCCCCAGCAGGGCGGCGGCCTCGGCCTGGCCGGGCCGCGAGGCCGCGGTCTCGCCCCAGACCAGCTCGCGGTGGGCGGCGTAGAGGGGATCCTTGCGGGCGGCGGGGTCGGCCTCCCCGCCCTCCAGCCAGCGGGCCTCGTCGATCGGCGAGAGCCCGATGGAAAAGTCGGCGGACTCCTCCCAGGGACGGTGGCTCATCGGCGGCGCAGCCTCCGGACCAGGACGTAGATCGCCAGCGCCGCCAACACGCCCACGGCATCGGCCAACAGGTCGCGCCAGTCCCCCTGGCGGCCGAACCCCATGGTCGCCTGCAACCCCTCCACCAGGGCGCCCAGGCCGAGGGCGTAGGCGGCGATGGCCCGCGGCCTCTGGTGGGACAGCAGCAACCCCGTCCCGGTCAGGACGAACCAGGCAATGCTGTGCTCGATCTTGTCCCACATGGTCACCTGGGGAAGCTCGTCGGAGGGCGCCAGGCACAGCCAGAGCAGGACGGCGGTGGCGCCGGCATAGAGGGCCAGGCGGAGGGGGCGCGGCAGGCGGTCGAGAAACATGCGCTCTAACTTGCACGTCTCCTTCGGCGTCTCTAGCGTCGCGCCGCATTTCAAGGCGGAGCGAACGATGGCGGTCGAGGCGGTGATCTGGGATTTCGGCGGGGTGTTCACCTCCTCGCCCTTCGAGGCCTTCGCCCGCTACGAGGTGGAGAACGGCGTGCCCAAGGACCTGATCCGTCGGGTCAACTCCACCAATCCCGACACCAACGCCTGGGCGCTGTTCGAGCGCAACGAGATCGATACGGCGGGGTTCGACCGCCTGTTCCTGGAGGAGTCCACGGCGCTCGGCCATCCGGTGCCCGGCAGCCACGTCCTGCCCCTGCTCTCGGGCAGCGTGCGGCCGCGGATGGTGGCCGCGCTGAAGGCCTGCAAGGAACAGTTCAAGGTCGGCTGCATCACCAACAACATGGTCAGCATGCACTCGCCGGGCGCTGATGCGCCGCAGCGGGCGGCCGGGGCCATGGGTCAGATCATGCCGCTGTTCGACCACATCATCGAGAGCTCCAAGGCCGGCGTCCGCAAGCCCGATCCGGCCATCTACCTGATGATGTGCGAGGCGCTCGGGGTCGAGGCGGCGGCTTGCGTCTATCTCGACGACCTGGGAATCAACTGCAAGCCGGCCGCGGCGCTCGGGATGCGGGCGATCAAGGTGGTGGACGTCGACCAGACCCTGGCGGAACTGTCGGCCGCCACGGGCCTGATCTTCGACGAGGCCGTGTCGTGAGCCGGCCGGGCAAGATCGGGGCGGCGGCGGCCCTGGCCAAGCTGCCCGGCTGGAGCGCGCTCGGGGGCAAGCGGGACGCCATCACCCGGACCTACCTGTTCCCGGACTTCAACACGGCCTTCGGCTTCATGGCCCGGGTCGCGCTGATGGCCGAGAAGCTGGACCACCATCCGGAGTGGTTCAATGTCTACAACCGGGTCGAGGTGACCCTGGCCACCCACGACGCCGACGGGGTCACCGAACTGGACGTGACGCTGGCCAGCTTCATGGACGAGGCCGCCCACCACGCCGGGATGAAGAACTAGGCGCCCTCCTTACCCTTCACGGGGAAGAAGGGTCAGTTGACCAGGATGGTCCCCAGCAGCAGCCGGCCGCCGGGCTTGCCCAGGACACGGTCGGTCTCGCGCTGCAGTTCGCGGGCGATGAAGTCGGCGTTGGGGGGGCCGGAGGCGTTCATCCCCGAGGCGTAGATCTGCAGGGCCTGGACGAAGGCGGCGCGGAACCGGGGCGCCAGCAGCTCGGCGCGGGCCCGCAGGGCGACGTCGGGAATGTCGATTCCGGTCTCCACCGTCAGGACCCCGCGTCGGCCGTCCACCCGCATGATGGTGGCCGTCAGGGTGGGCAGCTGCAGGTAGGAGAGGCCCCCGCCTTTCTTCTTCTCGCTCTTCTCCCCACCCCCGGACGCGCGGGCGGCCGCCGGCAGGGCGGCGGCGAGGGCGGCGAGACTCAGCAGGCGACGACGTTCCATGACGTGACGGTGTGCCGCATTATGGTTAGCGGTCTCTTTACGGGCGGCGTCCGACAGTGCGGCGAAGATTCGCAGCTTGTGATGGGAGCCCGCCCTTGGGCCGCTTTGCGCCAACCTCTCTCGACCTCGACGGCAAGGTGATCCTGATCACCGGCGGGACGGGATCCTTCGGCAAACGCTTCATCGAGACCGTCCTGTTGCGGGCCAAGCCCCGCAAGCTGATCGTCTATTCCCGCGACGAGCTGAAGCAGAGCGAGATGCAGACCGATCTGGCCGAGAAGTTCGCGCCTGAGCAGCTTACCTGCATGAGGTTCTTCCTGGGGGACGTCCGCGACCGGGAGCGGCTGACTCTGGCCCTGCGCGGGGTGGACATCGTCATCCATGCGGCGGCCCTGAAACAGGTGCCGGCGGCGGAGTACAACCCCTCGGAATGTATCCACACCAACATCATGGGCGCCGAGAACGTGGTCTGGGCCTGCCTGACCAACCGGGTGAAGCAGGTGATCGCGCTCTCCACCGACAAGGCCTGCAACCCCGCCAACCTCTACGGCGCCACCAAGCTGGCGTCGGACAAGACCTTCGTGGCGGCCAACAACCTGTCGGGCGACATCGGCTGCAAGTTCTCGGTGGTCCGCTACGGCAATGTGGTGGGCTCGCGGGGCTCGGTGGCCCCGGTCTTCCAGCGCCTGCTGGCAAGGGGCGCCACGGAGCTGCCGATCACCGATCCGCGCATGACCCGGTTCTGGATCACCCTGAACCAGGGGGTCGATTTCGTGCTCTCGTCGCTCTCGCTGATGCGCGGCGGCGAGATCTTCGTGCCCAAGATCCCCTCGATGAAGATGACCGACCTGGCGCAGGCCATGGCGCCCGGCGTCGCCATCAAGGTGATCGGCATTCGGCCGGGCGAGAAGCTGCACGAGATGATGATCTCGGCGGACGACGCGCGGACCACCGTCGACCTGGGCGACCGCTACGCCATCGAGCCGGCCTTCGTGGAATACACCCGGGAAAGCTACGCCAAGACCCATCCGATGGCCCCCGACAGCTTCAGCTACGCCAGCGACACCAATGACGAATGGCTGAGCGGCGACGGGCTGATGGAGCTGATCAACGATCCCGCGCCGGTGGCGCCGCCCCTGCGCCGGCGGCTGACGGACCGGTGAGCGGCCCCCTGCTCCCCTATGGCCGCCAGACCATCGAGGACGACGACATCGCAGCCGTCGCCCAGGCCCTGCGCGCCGACTTCCTGACCACCGGCCCCCTGGTGGACGCCTTCGAGACCGCCTTCGCCGAGAAGGTCGGCGCCCGCCACGCCGTGGCCTGCGCCAATGGAACCGCCGCCCTGCACCTGGCCATGCTGGCCCTGGACGTGCAGCCCGGCGAGGTCTGCATCGCGCCCTCCATCACCTTCCTGGCGACCGCCAACTGCGCCCGCTATGTGGGCGCCGAGGTGGTGTTCGCCGACGTCGACCCGACCACCGGCCTGATGACCCCCGACACCCTGACCCAGGCGATCAGCCGGGTCGGAGACCGCAAGCTGCGCGCCGTCCTGCCGGTCCACCTGCGGGGCGACACCGCTGAGCTTCCGGCGCTCGCCGCCCTGGCCCAAGGCGCCGGCGCCGTGCTGGTGGAGGACGCGCCCCATGCGCTCGGTTCCACCATGAGTTTCGGGAACCAGGCCGAGAGGGTGGGCGACGCGCGCCACTCGGCCATGGCCACCTTCTCCTTCCACCCGGTCAAGACCATCGCCACCGGCGAGGGCGGCATGGTCACCACCAATGACGACCACCTGGCCCAGCGCCTGAGGACCCTGCGCAGCCACGGGATGGTGAAGCCGCCGGGCGCCGATCCCTGGATCTACGAGATGCCGGAGCCGGGCTTCAACTACCGGCTGCCCGACGTCCTCTGCGCGCTGGGTCTCTCGCAGCTTTCCAAGCTCGACCGCTTCGCCGCCCGGCGAAGGGCCCTGGCCGCGCGTTACTTGGAGGCCTTGAAACCGCTGGCGCCCCTGGTGCGCCCGGCCGCCCGGCCCGCCTGGAGCGACCCGGTGCTGCACCTGATGACCGTGCTCATCGACTTCCCAGCCACAGGCAAGTCCCGCCGCCAGGTGGTGGACGCGCTGAAGGCGCGCGGGGTGGGGACCCAGGTCCACTACATCCCGGTCCACACCCAGCCCTATTACCGCGACCGCTACGGCCCGCTGGACCTGCCGGGCGCGGAGCAGTGGTACCAGACGTGCCTCTCCCTGCCGCTCTACCCCGGCATGGCCGACGCGGACGTGGATCGGGTGGTGGGCGCCCTGGCCGAGGTGCTGGGGACCTAGGCCGCGGCCGCCGTCATTGCCTGCAACAGTTCGCGGACCTGACCCATGCGCTCCGGCGCGCGAGCGAGTTCAGCGCGGGTGTCGTCGCGGCGGACCAGTTTCAAGGCCTCGGCGCGGGCGCGGTCGGCGGTGGGGCCGGTGGGGGCGGTCTCGCCCGTGGCCATGCGCAGCAGCACCATCAGCCGGTGGACCGGACCCTGGGCGGACTTGGCGACGATGGAGACCACCTTGGAGTCCGCCTCCACCAGGCCGCCGACCTCGCCGATCTTGCCCTGGATGGGGCCGAAGTCCTCGGCCGCCAAGCCGCTGCGGGCCGCCTGCTTCTGAAGCTTGGCGAGGATCTCGAGCTTCACGCCGGGCGAATCGGAGCTGAAGCGGAATTCCTTCTCGAAGCGCATGGCGCTGACATTGGCGGCCAGGTAGCGGCCGGCCTGACGTTTGTTGGCGGCGCCGATGACGTTCTCCACCAGCCACATCAAGGCCTCGACCTCCTCGCGGCAGGACTTGCTGGTCCCGAGATAGGCCTCGACGAAGTCGCCGGTGACCAGCATCCGCGAGCGGGTGGTGAAAGCCTCCTGCACGTCGTCCAGGGTGAGCATGGTTCCGGCCGCGGCGGTGAGCGCCATGGCCAGGGCCCGCATGACGGCGATCTCGCCCGCGGCGTCGCTGGGCCGAAGGCGCCGGGGACCGGTGAGCTCGCGGACCACCCGCTTGGCGATGGCCAGGCGCACGGCGCCGAAGTCCTCGGTGGCCAGCCATTTGGCCAGGCGCTGGGCGGTCTCCGACAGGGGCGGCATCATCCTGGCCACCGAGGCCTCGATGCGCATCAGGCCCTCGACCGGCTCGCAGGCGGCCAGGCGGATCATGGCCGCCAGCCTGGCGCCGAGGTCCAGATCCTTGCCGATGATGTCGTCCAGGCCCGACTTGGAGCCGAGGATTTCCGACAGGGGCTGTTCGATGACCGCCAGGGCCAGACCCCGGGACGGGCCGGCGACGGGGGCGGAATCGGCCAGGTCCAGCAGGCGGGTGACCTTCTCGGTCCAGCTGCGGGCCGGGGCGATGGAGACCGCCACCCCAGCGCCGAGCAGGTAGGCGCGCTCCGGGTGCTGGGCCACGCGCTCAGCGGCCCGCGCAAAGCCTTCCTTGTCGACGTCCGGCAGCTCGCCCTTGCGAGCATCCTTGAGCAGGCGCTCGATGGCCCGCTCCACCAGGCCCTGGAAGACCCGGATCAGCTCATGGACCGACAGGCCGCGGGCCTGGGCCTCGGGGATGGCCAGCTTCTGGATGGCGTGCTGCAGGTCGGTGCCCGAGGCCTCCAGCTCCTCCACCAGGTCGGCGCGGTGCAGCAGTTCGAAGGGGGTGGCGCCCTTGCGCTCCAGGAAGCCCTCCAGCAGGCGGCCGATCCGGTCGCGTGCGTGGATCGTGTAGAGATCCTGCGGACTGACGCAGAGGGGGTCGTTGTCTTCCTTGACCTTGGATTTCTTCGGCGGCTCGCTGTTGCCCAGGTTGAGGATGCCGATGGACTGGAACTCGCGGGTCTCGGGATCCAGGGTCTCCTTGGTCACGCGGACGGCGGCGGCCTTCCGGGCCGCCATCATCTCGTTGGCGGCCGCCAAGGCGCCGGCGCGGTTCTCCGTGGCAAGGTCGAGCACCCAGGCGCCGCCCGGCGTCTTCTTGCTGAAGACCTCGTAGTGAACCTGCGCGCCGGTCATAGAACCCCCCAAAGGAAGACCCATGTTCGCGCAACAAACTTAAAGCCAGTTTACTGCGACGATTGGGCGCGAGCGGCGCGGTGACGCGTTATAGGGATATAGGCGCTTTCCCCGCCCCATTGAGGCCACGCTGTGGGGCGACTAGCTTCGCTGCTGCTTCCTGAAAGGAATTGATCCCCGATCATGGCCAAGATCACCCTGGTGGACGACGACGAGAACATCGTCACGTCGGTGAGCCTCGCCCTCGAAAGCCACGGCCACACGGTCAAGGCCTATTACGACGGCGCTGCGGGCCTCGCGGCCCTGGAGAACGACCCGCCCGACCTGGCCATCCTCGACGTGAAGATGCCGCGCATGGACGGCATGGAGGTGCTGCGCCGCCTGCGTCGGACCTCCGACCTGCCGGTGATCATCCTGACGTCCAAGGACGAGGAGATCGACGAGATCCTCGGCTTCAACCTGGGCGCCGACGACTACATGCACAAACCCTTCAGCCAGCGCCTGCTGATCGAGCGGGTGAAGGCGGTGCTGCGCCGGGCCGGGGCCGACGCCGAGGAGGCGCTCGCCACCCCCGGCGACACCAGCGCGCGCGCCCTGAAGCGCGGCAAGCTGACCCTGGACCCCGCCCGCCACGACTGCCTGTGGGAGGGCAAGCCGGTGAAGCTGACGGTGACCGAGTTCCTGCTGCTGCAGTCGCTGGCCCAGCGTCCCGGCTTCGTGAAGAGCCGCGACAACCTGATGGACGCCGCCTACGACGATCAAGTCTATGTCGACGACCGCACCATCGACAGCCACATCAAGCGCATGCGGAAGAAGTTCCGCGAGGTCGACCCCGAGTTCGACGGCATCGAGACCCTTTATGGCGTCGGATACCGATACCGCGAGACCTGACCCGGGACGGTTGTCCTCATGGTTCGGCTGGCTGCCAGGCTCACGCCTGGGGCGGCTCATCATCGTGCTCAACCTGCTGGGCCTGACGATCCTGATCATCGGGGCCCTGGTGCTCAACGAGCTGCGCCGGGGCCTGGTGAACGCCCGGATCGACAGCCTGACCACCCAGGGCGAGCTGATGGCCACCATCATCGACCAGGCGGCCACGGTGGGCGAACCCCTGCCGTCGATGGACGGCGCATACGCCAGCCAGATCCTGCAGCTGCTCTCCAACCCCCGCACCCAGCGGGCGCGGTTGTTCGACTCGAAGGGCCGGCTGATCGCCGACAGCTACTGGGTCGCCGACCGGGTGGAATGGAAGGTGCTGCCCCCCGCCCGGCCCCGGGAGGATGATCCCGGCTTCTCCCTGCAGTTCCGCGCCGAGCGCAAGCCCCCCGGGCCGCAGCCGGGGGTGCAGAAGGCGCTGGCCCACGAGGTCGCCCAGGCGCTCGATGGCAAGCACTGGGCCGGCATGCGGGCCGGCGACGACGGCGAGCGGGTGGTCTCGGTCTCCATCCCCATCCAGCACGTCCAGGCGGTGCTCGGCGTCCTGACCCTGGAGGCCAGCGACGTCGACGAAATCATCGCCCGCGAGCGCCTGGCCCTGATCCCCTTCATCCTGATCGCCATCGGGGTGACGCTGGCCTCCTCCCTGCTGCTCAACAGCCTGATCGCCCAGCCGGTGCGCCGCCTGGCGCGGGCCGCCGACCGGGTGCGGCTGAGCCGGGCCCGCTCCATCTCCCTGCCCGACATCGCCCGGCGCGACGACGAGCTGGGGGACCTGACGCGGTCCTTGCAGGACATGACCCACGTGCTCTCCGAGCGGATGGACGCCATCGAGCGGTTCGCCGCCGACGTGGCCCACGAGATCAAGAACCCGCTCACCTCCCTGCGCTCGGCGGTGGAGACCCTGGAGCTGGTGAAGGACCCGGCGGCCCGCGAACGGCTGCTGGCCATCCTGCAACAGGACGTCACCCGCCTGGACCGGCTGGTGACCGACATCTCCAACGCCTCCCGGCTGGACGCCGAGCTGTCGCGGGAGGATCCCAAGGCCTTCGACCTCGGCCACCTGATCGGCGAGGTGGTGCAGCTCTACCAGGACACCGCCAAGGCCGGGGAGGCCCGCGTCGCCTTCACCGCCCAGGACACCCTGGAGCCGATCATGGTCTCCGGACGCGAGGGGCCGCTGGGCCAGGTGTTCCGCAACCTGATCGACAATGCGCGCTCCTTCAGCCCCAAGGGCGGCGAGGTCCGGGTGCGGCTGGAGCACGCCCGGGGCGAGGCCACCGTGGCGGTGGAGGACGACGGCCCCGGCATTCCGCCCGATAATCTCGAAACCGTGTTCGAGCGGTTCTACACCTCGCGGCCCAAGGGCGCGGCCTTCGGCGGCAATTCGGGCCTGGGCCTGTCCATCGCCCGCCAGATCGTCGCCGCCCAGGGCGGGACCATCCGGGCGGAGAACCGCCCGGGCCCCGACGGCCAGACCGCCGGCGCCCGCTTCACCGTGGTGCTGCCCGAGGCCCGCCGGTGATCCTCCACGCCGGACTGATCGCGGCCTTCCGCGGCGGCCGCTGGCGCGGCGTCCTGATCGAGGGCGCCTCGGGGGCGGGCAAGAGCGACCTGGCCCTGCGCTGCCTGGACCGCGGCTTCCGCCTGGTGGCCGACGACCGGGTGACGCTCTGGACCTCGGGCGGCCGGCTCTATGGGCGGGCGCCCGAGACCCTGGCGGGGCGGATCGAGGTGCGCGGCCTGGATGTCGTGGCCGAACCGGCCCTGGCCTGGAGCGGCGTCGACCTGGCGGTCCGCTGTGGAACGCCGCAGCGTATCTCGGAGCGGGCCTTGGTGACGCACCTCGGGTTGAGCCTGCCCCTGATAACTCTCGCGCCGCTTGAATCCTCGGCGCCTGTGAAACTGAGTCGCGCATTGCAGCATCTTGGAGGCGGCCAAGAAGGAGCGTATCTAGGCGACCTCGCGGCCGGCGTTTCGCCGCCGCCGGGTGGGGATTCCCGTTGAGAGAGTTGGCATGATCGGCCTCGTGATCGTCACGCACGGGCGTCTGGCCGAGGAATTCGTCTTCGCCATGGAGCACGTGGTGGGCCCGCAGACCGCGGTGGCCTCCATTTGCATCGGGCCGGAGGACGACATGGAAAAGCGGCGCCAGGACATCCTGGCGGCCTGCGGACGCGTCGATACCGGCGACGGCGTCATCCTGCTCACCGACATGTTCGGCGGCACGCCCTCGAACCTGGCCATCTCGGTGATGGAACAGACCAAGGCCGAGGTGATCGCCGGCCTGAACCTGCCCATGCTGATCAAGCTGGCCAGCGTGCGCACCAAGCTGCCGCTGCAGGACTGCGTGGCCCACGCCCAGGAGGCGGGGCGCAAGTACATCTCGGTGGCCTCCTACGTGCTGGCCGGCGAGAAATGACGGCGAGCCGCTCGGTCGAAATCGTCAACAAGCGGGGCCTGCACGCCCGGGCCTCGGCCAAGTTCGTCAAGATGGCCTCGACCTTCGACGCCGAGGTCACGGTCTGCAAGGACGGCCAGACGGTGGACGCCCGCTCGATCATGGGCCTGATGATGCTGGCCGCCGGCCCCGGCGCCTGCATCGAGATCCAGGCGCACGGCGCCGAGGCCGAACCGGCCCTGGACGCCCTGGCCAAGCTGGTGGCCGATCGCTTCGACGAGGACGAATAGGGTCGTCTGCTAGGCGGCGGTCGCGATGCCGGCCGCAAAGAGATCGACCAAGCTAGCGCCAGCTTGAGATCACGTCTTCAGCTTGTAGCCCGTGCGGAAGATCCAGGTGATCGCCGCGAGGCAGAGCAGCATGAAGCCGAATGTGGCCGCCAGGCTGATCCCGACGCCGACGTCGGACTTGTCGTAGAAGGCCCAGCGGAATCCGGAGACCAGATAGACCACCGGGTTGAACAGGGTGATCTTCTGCCAGATCGGCGGCAGCATGCTGATGGAATAGAAGCTGCCCCCCAGGAAGGTGAGCGGCGTGACGATCATCATTGGCACGATCTGCATCTTCTCCCAGCCGTCGGCCCAGACCCCGATCACGAAGCCGAACAGGCAGAAGGTGACGGCCGTCAGCGCCAGGAAGGCGATCATCACGAAGGGGTGGGCGATGGAGAAGGGCACGAACAGCCGCGCCGTGCCTAGGATGATCAGGCCCAGGATCACCGACTTGGTGGCCGCGGCCCCCACATAGCCGATGACGATCTCGATCGGCGAAATGGGCGCCGACAGCACCTCGTAGATCGTCCCCGACCACTTGGGCATGTAGATGCCGAAGGACGCGTTCGAGATGCTTTCGGTCAGGATCGACAGCATGATCAGGCCCGGCACGATGAAGGCGCCGTAGCTGACCCCGTCGATCTGGGTCATCCGCGAGCCGATGGCCGAGCCGAAGACGATGAAATAGAGCGAGGTGGAGATCACCGGCGAGGCGATGGACTGCAGCACCGTGCGCCAGGTGCGGGCCAGCTCGAACTGATAGATGGCGCGGATCGCGTACAAGTTCATCGCGGGGCCCTCACCAGGCTGACGAAGATTTCCTCCAGCGAGCTCTGGCTGGTCTGGAGGTCCTTGAAGTCGATGCCATGGCCGGCCAGGCGGCGCAGCAGGTCGGCGATGCCGGTCTCCTCGCTCTGGGTGTCGAAGGTGTAGACGAGGGTCTCGCCGTCCGCCGACAGCTCAAGGGGCTCGCCGGCCAGTTCCTTGGGGAGGGCCGTGAGCGGCGTCTGGAGGTGCAGGGTGAGCCGCTTCTTGCCCAGCTTCTGCATGAGGACGTCCTTGTCCTCCACCAGGATCAGCTGGCCCCCGCTGATCACCCCGATGCGGTCGGCCATCTCCTCGGCCTCCTCGATATAGTGGGTGGTCAGGATGATGGTGACGCCGCTGTCGCGTAAGGCCCGCACCATCTCCCACATGTCGCGGCGCAGCTCGACATCGACGCCCGCGGAGGGTTCGTCGAGGAACAGGATCTGCGGCTCGTGGCTCAGCGCCTTGGCGATCATCACCCGGCGCTTCATGCCCCCCGACAGGGCCATGATCTTGGAGTCCTTCTTGTCCCACAGGGAGAGCTGGCGAAGGATCTTCTCGATATAGGCCGGGTTGGGGGCCTTGCCGAACAGGCCGCGACTGAACTTCACCGTGTCCCAGACGCTCTCGAAGGCGTCGGTGGAGAGCTCCTGGGGCACCAGGCCGATCTTGGCGCGGGCGGCGCGATAGTCGGTGACGATGTCGTGGCCGTCGGCCAGAACCTGGCCCGAGCCCGGATTGACGATGCCGCAGATGATGCTGATCAGGGTCGTCTTGCCGGCCCCGTTGGGGCCCAGCAGGGCGAAGATCTCGCCCCGGCGGATGTCCAGGTCGATGGTCTTCAGGGCCTGGAAGCCCCCGGCATAGGTCTTGGAGAGACCCTTCACGGATATGATCGGCTGCACGGAGGCTCCGGGGTCGTTGGGGTCCTCGCCAAATAGGCGCGGGCGTGTGGTCAAGCTAGCCCGCAGGACGAATTAGGGTTCCCCGAGCCGACATCGGCCAGGGATTAATCCCTCAGGCGCCGGATTCTGTCAGCAGCCGCCCAAGGCGTTTGGGCGCCATGGCGACATAGCTCTGCCGCAGCCAGCCCTTCAGGGTGTCCAGCTCGGCCAGGATGTCGTCGTCGGGACCGAAATGGGCGATAGCCCACTTGTTCCGCCGATACCAGGCCGAGCCTTCCCGAACGAAGGGAAGCTCCTGGATCATCTCGTAGGAGATCGGCAGCTTGAAGGTCAGGGTCAGGGCGGCGGCGGGCTCTCCGGTGTCGCCGAACACGGCGAAGCCCTTGCCCCGCACCCGCAGGTAGCGGGTGTCGGTCCAGCCCGGCGCGAGGTCCGTCTCCGGCAGGCTCAAGCCGTAGGCGGTCAGTTCGGCTTCGGCCTGTTCGTGCGGCGTGGGCATGGCGGCGAAATTACCACCGCCCACGCTTTTGCGAAGGGCTTAGCCGGGGACGCCCATGGTCATCGGCTTCAGGCCCAGGTCGGCCATCAGGGCCGCGTCGGTGTCCTTGTCCGGGTTGGCGGTGGTGAGCAGCTTGCCGCCGATGAACATGGAGTTGGCGCCGGCCAGGAAGCACAGGGCCTGAAGCTCGCGGCTCATGTGCTCGCGGCCGGCCGAGAGCCGCACCACCGTCTTGGGGCAGAGGATGCGGGCCACGGCGATCATGCGGACGAACTCGATGCCGTCCACCGGGGTCGAGTCCCCCAGCGGCGTGCCGGGGATGGGCATCAGGTCGTTGATGGGCAGGGAGTCCGGGTGGGCCGGCAGGGTAGCGAGCGCCTGCAGCAGGCCGGCGCGGTCGCGGCGGGTCTCGCCCATGCCGACGATGCCGCCGCAGCAGGTGGACATGCCCACCGAGCGCACCGCCTCCAGGGTGTCGAGGCGGTCCTGGTAGGTCCGGGTGGTGACCACCTTGTCGTAATAGTCGGGGCCGGTGTCGAGGTTGTGGTTGTAGTAGTCGAGGCCGGCGTCCTTCAGGGACTGGGCCTGGTCGCGGGTCAGCATGCCGAGCGTCGCGCAGGTCTCCAGGCCCAGCGCCTTCACCCCGGCGATCATGGCGGCCACCTTGGGTACGTCGCGATCCTTCAGGTCGCGCCAGGCTGCGCCCATGCAGAAGCGCTGGGCCCCGCCGGCCTTGGCCTCGGCGGCCGCGGCGATGACGGTGTCGGCCTCCAGCAGCTTGCTGGCGGACGTGGCGGTCTTGAAGTGCTGGGACTGGCTGCAATAGCCGCAGTTCTCGGGACAGCCGCCGGTCTTGACGCTCAGCAGCTGGGAGAGCTGGACCTCGGTGGGGTCGAACCAGGCGCGATGGACTTGCGCGGCGCGGAACACCAGGTCCATGAACGGCAGCTCGAACAGCGCCTCCACCTCGTCCAGCGACCAGTCGTGCCGCGGTTGCGTTTCGTCAAGGACGGGGTTGAAGGGGGCGTTCATGGTGCACTCCTCGAGTCTGGGCGCCCATTTTGAGTCGGGCACGGGAGCATGTAGCGCATGGGCGCCGACGAGATCGAGTTGAAGTTCCTGTGCGAGCCGCAGGATGTGCCCGCCCTGCTGGCCGCCGCCCCCATCGGGGAGGCCGAGACCAAGCCCCTGACGGCCGTCTATTTCGACACCCCGCAGGGCCATCTGAAGGCCGCCCACATCTCGCTGCGCCTGCGCGAGAGCAACGGAAAACGCGTCCAGACCCTGAAGCGGGGCGACGGATTCGCCCGCGAGGAGCATGAGGCCAAGATCACCGGGGAGGCCCTGGACCTCACCATGCCGGCGGTGAAGGCCGCCCTGAAACCCGCCCAGCGCAAGGCCCTGGCGCCGGTCTTCACCGTCCGCGTCACCCGCCAGCAGCGGACCTTCACCTATGAAGGGGCGCAGATCGAGCTGGCCCTGGACCAGGGGGAGATCGCCACCGACGACCGCCGCCGCAGCCTCTGCGAGCTGGAGCTGGAGCTGAAGTCCGGGGACCCGACGGCCCTGTTCGCCCTCGCCCGCCAGCTCTCGCTCACCGCGCCGCTCTATCTGTCCTTCGACGGCAAGGCGACCCAGGGCCAGGGCCTGCGCGCCGGGACCCTCCACGAGCCGCGGCGGCACGACAAGGCGCCCCTGAGGCGCGGCGGGACCGCCGGGGAGGCTTTCCAGACCATCGCCCGCAACGCGCTCGTCCAGATCGCCGCCAACGGCGTGGTTCTGCGGGAGGTGGACGGCGAGGACGCACTGCACCAGCTGCGCGTGGCGGTCCGCCGGATGCGCAGCGCCATGAGCACCTTCAAGTCGGTGGTGGAGGACACCCGGGTCCGCCACCTGAAGGCCGAGCTGAAATGGCTGTCGCGGGCCTGCGACGAGGCCCGCGACCTGGACGTCTTCAGCCACGACAACGCCGAGCTGGTGGGGGAGGACGCGCCCCTGTCGCCGCGGGTGGCCGCCGCCCGCGCCCAGGCCCACGCCAAGGCCGCCGCCGCCGTGGCCTCCAAGCGCTTCCGCGACCTGGTGCTGGAGACCTCGGCCTGGGTGGAGACCGGCGCCTGGCGCGACGAGGCCAGCCGCCATGCGCGCCGCTCGGCCCGCGACTTCGCCGCCAAGGCCCTGGAGCGCCGCTGGAAGAAGGTGCTGCGCCTGGGCAAGGACCTGCAGAAGCTGGACGATCCCGGCCGCCACAGGGTCCGGATCGCCGCCAAGAAGCTGCGCTACGCCGCCGAGGCCTTCGCGCCCCTGTTCGGCCCCGAGCCCGGCCGGCGATTCATCAAGCGGCTGAAGGCCCTGCAGGACAGCCTGGGCGCGCTGAACGACAGCGCCGTGGCCGCAGCCCTGGTGGCCCGGCTGGCGCCCGACGACGCGCCAGCCGCCCGCGACCTGATGGCCGCCCGCGAGGCCGCCCGCCCCAAGGCCCTGAAGACCGCGGCCAAGGAGATGGCCAAGCTGGCCCAGGCGCCCGTCTTCTGGCGTTAAGCCTGTTCATATAAAGATATCTTTATACGTTGGTTGCAGGGTCGCGCTCGCGCGGCTATAGAGCCCGCAAAGCATATTGCGCCGACAGGACACCCCGATGACCGACTATGTCGTGAAAGACATCACCCTCGCCGACTTCGGTCGCAAGGAAATCGCTATCGCCGAAACCGAGATGCCGGGCCTGATGGCCGTGCGCGCCGAGTTCGGCAAGGCCCAACCCCTGAAGGGCGCCCGCATCGCCGGCTCCCTGCACATGACCATCCAGACCGCGGTCCTGATCCAGACCCTGGAAGCCCTGGGCGCGGAGGTCCGCTGGGCTTCCTGCAACATCTTCTCCACCCAGGACCACGCCGCCGCCGCCATCGCCGCGGCCGGCACCCCGGTCTTCGCCATCAAGGGCGAGAACCTGGTGGAGTACTGGGAATACGCCCACCGCATCTTCGAATGGCATGACGGCGGCTACCCGAACCTGATCCTCGACGACGGCGGCGACGCCACCCTGCTCTGCGTGCTGGGCCCCAAGGCCGAGAAGGACATCTCCGTCCTGGCCAACCCGCAGAACGAGGAAGAGGAAGCCCTCTTCGCGGTGATGAAGCGCTATATTAAGGAGAAGCCCGGCTTCTATTCGGCCATCCGCGACGCCTGCAAGGGCGTGTCGGAAGAGACCACCACGGGGGTCCACCGCCTCTATCAGATGTCGGAACGCGGCGAGCTGCCCTTCCCCGCCATCAACGTCAACGACAGCGTCACCAAGTCCAAGTTCGACAACCTCTATGGCTGCCGTGAGAGCCTGGTGGACGCCATCCGCCGCGGCACCGACGTCATGCTCTCGGGCAAGGTCGCCGTCGTGCTCGGCTACGGCGACGTGGGCAAGGGCTCGGCGGCCAGCCTGCGCAACGGCGGCGCCCGGGTGATCGTCACCGAGATCGACCCCATCTGCGCCCTGCAGGCGGCCATGGAGGGCTACGAGGTCCAGACCATGGAAGACGTCGCCGACAAGGGCGACATCTTCGTCACCGCCACCGGGAACAAGGACGTTCTGACCGTCGACCACATGCGTCGGATGAAGAACAACGCCATCGTCGCCAACATCGGCCACTTCGATAGCGAGATTCAGGTCGCCGGCCTGAAGAACTTCAAGTGGGACAAGATCAAGGATCAGGTCCACCACGTCGAATTCCCCGACGGCAAGAAGATCATCCTGCTGTCGGAAGGCCGCCTGGTGAACCTCGGCAACGCCACCGGCCACCCCAGCTTCGTGATGAGCGCCTCCTTCACCAACCAGACGCTCGCCCAACTTGAGCTGTGGACCAATGGCGCCAAGTACGAAACCAAGGTCTATACCTTGCCCAAGCACCTTGATGAGAAGGTGGCCATGCTCCATCTGGGAAAGCTGGGCGCCAAGCTGACGACGCTCTCCAAGGACCAGGCCGACTATATCGGCGTGCCCACGGCCGGACCGTTCAAGCCCGACCACTACCGCTACTAGGTCTTCCTCTTCGTCATCCCCCGGCGCCGGCGTATCTCCAGTCCGCCGAGCCCCCCAAGCGCCGGGGGATGACGTTTTCGTTCTATCGCTAGCGCGGCTCACGGGCCTCGGCTAACAAGCCGGCCATGCCGCTCGCGCTTGTCATCTCCAGTCATGTCGCCGCCAGCCGGGTCGGCGGAACCGCCCAGGCCCAGGCCTTGGCGCCCTTCCGCATCGACACCATGGTGGTCCCCACCGTCCTCTATGGTCGCCATCCCGGCTGGGGGGCGCCCGGCGGCGCCTCGGTGCCGGTCGAGGCCATCGAGGGGATGTTGGACGGCATCGAAGCCAACGGCCTGTTCGCCCAGACCGACCTGGTGCTCACCGGCTATTTCGCTACGGCCGCCCAGGTGCGCGCCGCCGCTCGGGCCATCGACGCCGTGCGCGCCGCCCCGCGCGAGACCGGCGCCCGAAAGCCTATCATCATCATCGACCCCACCATCGGCGACGCCGGCAAGGGGCTCTATGTCGCCGCCGACGTCGCCGAGGCGGTGATCAGCGACCTGGTCCCCCGCGCCGACATCGTGGCCCCCAACGCCTGGGAGCTGCAGCGCATGACCGGCGCCGAGACCCGCGACCCCACCCAGGCCCTGCACGCCGCCCGCCTGCTGGGCCGGCCGGTGATGGTCTCCTCGGTGCAGCGCGGCGGCGAGATCGGGGTGATCTACGCCGACAAGAAGGAGGCCTGGCTGGCCGCCCATCCGCGGGCCGATAGCGCCCCCAAGGGCACCGGAGACCTGCTCTCGGCTCTGTTCGGCGCGGCCCTGATCGATGGCCTGACCACCTCCTATGCGCTCGCCCGCGCCGTCGGCGGGGTGGCCGAGACCATCAGCGCCGCCCAGATCTGGAACGCCGCCGAGCTGCCCATCGTGGCCATGGCCCAGCGGCTGAAGGCCGCCTCCCCCACCGTGCGCATGGAGCGTCTGGTCTGACCGAGATCTTCGGAACCTGCGCCCCGGCCTTCTTCGCGGTCCGGGAGGCCTTCGAGGCCAACTTCGCCAAGGGCGAGGAACTCGGCGCGCGGTTCTCCCTGGTCCGCAAGGGCGAGGTGCTGGTCGACCTCTGGGCGGGGTTCGCCGACCGCCAGCGGACCCGGGCCTTCGACGACACGACCCTCACCACCATCTTCTCCAGCACCAAGGCTATCGCGGCCCTGCTGATCGCCCGGCTGGTGGATGCGGGAAAGCTCGACTACGGCCAGACCGTCGCCAGCGTCTGGCCGGAATTCGGGCAGGCCGGCAAGGGCGCCATCACCGTCGAGCAGGCGATGAGCCACCAGGCCGGCCTCTCGGGCTTCCCCGACCCCATGGAGCCCACGCTGTGGTTCGACTGGGACGCCATCTGCGCCAAGCTGGCGGCCATGGCGCCCCTGTGGCCGCCGGGAACCGCCAGCGGCTATCACCCGGTGACCTTCGGCTACCTGGCGGGCGAGATCTTCCGCCGGGTGGACGGCCGCACCATGGGCGCGGCCCTGCGGCAGGACCTGGCGGCGCCCTTCGACCTGGACCTGTGGATCGGCCTGCCGGATTCCGAGCATGGCCGCGCCGCCGACATGCAGCGCCCCAAGGGCCCGGCCCGGTTCGGGGAGATCAACGAAGCCACACGCGCGGCCTTCCTCACCCCCTGGTCCTCGGCCGGCGGCCGTGGCCAGGCCGAGTGGCGGCGGACCGAGATTCCCTCGGCCAACGGCCACGCCACGGCCCTGTCGCTGGCCCGCCTGTTCGGGGCGTTGGCCAATGACGGCTGGCTGGACGGGGAGGTGATCCTGTCGCCGGCTCTGATCGCCGAGGCGTCGCGGGAACGCATTCGCGGCCAGGACCTGGTCCTGCCCTTCGAGATGAGCTGGGGGGCGGGGTTCATGCGCAACGCCCCGGTGAAGGTCTGGGGACCGGGCGAGCAGACCTTCGGCCACTCCGGCTGGGGCGGCTCCTGCGTCTTCGCCGATCCGGAGACCGGGCTGGCGGGCGCCTATGTCATGAACCGCCAGTCCACCGACCTGATCGGCGACCGCCGCCCCCGGGCCCTGATCGAGGCGGCCTACGAGGGGCTGTAGTCAGGTCAGGCCACCACCGGCGTCGGCAGCATCCGCGACCGGCGCCAGGCGCCATAGGTGAAGACCGCCGCCCCGCCCCAGATGAAGGCGAAGGAGATCGCCCGCAGGGGCGTGAAGGCCTCCCCCTGGCTGACTCCGATGACGAAGGCGATGGTGGGGCCGATGAACTGCAGGAAGCCCATGAAGGACAGCGGGATCCGACGGGCGGCCCAGGAGAACAGCACCAGGGGCACCGCCGTGATCGGTCCCGAGGCGATCAGCCAGGCGATGGTGGCCGGCGACGCCAGGAAGTGGCCGCCGCCCTGGCGCTCCAGCCACAGCACGAAGAAGAGGCTGGGCACGGCCAGCAGCAGGCATTCGATGAACAGACCGGTCTGGGCGTCGGCCGCCACCTGCTTGCGCACCACCCCGTAGCCGCCGAAGGAGAAGGCCAGCGCCAGGGAGACCAGGGGCAGGTGGCCGAGCGCCACGGCCTGGATCACCACGCCGACCACGGCGAAGGCGATGGCGGCGACCCCGATGCGGTCCATGCGCTCGCGGAAGATCAGGGTCCCGGCGGCCATGTTGATCAGCGGGGTGATGTAGTAGCCGAGGCTGGATTCCAGCACCCGGCCGGAATTGACCGCCCAGATGAAGACGATCCAGTTGGCGGCGATCAGCCCCGCCGACAGGGTGAGCCAGGCCAGCACCTTCGGCTGGCGGAACACCGCCACCGCCTGGCGCCATTGCTTGGCCAGCAGCACGAAGATCAGCGCCGTCGGCGCGCCCCAGATGGTGCGGTGGGCCAGCGTCTCCCAGGGGCCGACGCCGAGATGGCCGATGGCCTGGAAGGCCAGGGGCACGAAGCCCCAGATGAAGTAGCAGAGGATGCCCGCGCCGAGCGCCGTGCGATTGATGGAGGCTGAGTCGGTCACGGGCGGGCTTTCGAAGCGTCAGCGCAACGGCGGGTTGCTTACCTAGGCGTCGTTGCGCGCACGGCAAGAGCCTTTCGCGCGATCACCGGCGAGTTCCGGACCGGGTATTGCGGCCCCACGCCCTCTCCCGCGCAAGCGGGGGCGAGGAGGCGTCCTCAGCGGCTAGGCGATGAGCTTGGTCTTGATCAGGCCGCGCTCGTGCAGGAGCTGGGCGATCTGGACGGCGTTGAGGGCCGCGCCCTTGCGCAGGTTGTCGGCCACGACCCAGAGGTTCAGGCCGTGCTCGACGGTGGGGTCGTTGCGGATGCGGCTGACGAAGACCGGGAACTCGCCCTGGGCCTCCTTGGGGGTCATGTAGCCCTGGTCGTTGCGGCTATCGATGACGATCAGGCCGGGGCTCTCGCGCAGCAGGTCGCGGGCCTCGTCCTCGTCCAGGTGTCCGTGGAACTCGATGTTCACGGCCTCGGAGTGGCCGACCATCACCGGCACGCGCACGCAGGTGACCGTCAGCTTGATGGCCGGGTCGATCATCTTGTGGGTCTCGTTCCACATCTTCTGCTCTTCGTCGGTGTAGCCGTCGTCCTGGAACGACCCGATGAAGGGGATGACGTTGAAGGCGATCTGCTTGGGGAACTTCTTGGGCGGGGTCGCGCCCAAGACGAAGACGTTCTTGGTCTGGTCGAACAGCTCGTCCATGCCTTCCTTGCCGGCCCCGGAGACCGACTGGTAGGTCGAGACCACCACCCGCTTGATCTTCGCCCGGTCATGCAGGGGCTTGAGCGCCACCACCAGCTGGGCCGTCGAGCAGTTGGGGTTGGCGATGATGTTCTTCTTGTGCGCCCAGAGCACGTCGTCGGGGTTCACCTCCGGCACCACCAGGGGCACGTCGGGGTCCATCCGGAAGGCCGAGGAATTGTCGATGACGATGGGGCCGGCGGCCCCAATCTTCGGCGACCACTCCTTGGAGAAGGAGCCGGACACGCTCATCAGCACGATGTCGACGGTCGAGAAGTCGAACTGCTCGATGTCCTGGCACTTGATGATCTTCTCGCCGAAGGCGACCTCGAGCCCAATGGACTTGCGGCTGGCGATGGCGTGGATCTTGTCGATGGGGAATTGAACTTCCTCAAGGATGTTCAACATTTCGCGGCCCACATTACCCGTGGCGCCGACGACGGCTACGCGGTAGCCCATCGGGGTCTCTCCTCATCTTCAAGCGGAGCGTTCCGTTACGCTCCTGAGCCCGAAATCGCAAGCTGGGCGCGTGCGCCGCGACGGCCTGACCCACCAGGTCATGGACGGCGGGCCACAGCCGCCTATCGTGGCGGACAAGAACGACTCACGAGGAATCCCCATGACTCCGAACTCCGGCATGCCCTTCGCCAACCTGATGGGGGTGGAGGTCACCGACCCCTCCAAGGAGAAGGTCATCGGCAGGCTGGTGGTGCGGGCCGACCTCTGCACCTCCGGCCACATCCTGCACGGCGGGGCGATCATGGCCTTCGCCGACGCGCTCGGCGCCGTGGGGGGCTTCCTCAACCTGCCGGCCGGCGCGCGGACCACCACCATCGAGAGCAAGACCAACTTCGTGGGCTCGGCCAAGGAGGGGACGACGGTGACGGGAGAATCCATCGCCCTGCACATCGGCCGCTCTTCCAGCGTCTGGCAGACCCGGATCACCGGCGAGGACGGCAAGCTGGTGGCCATCGTCATCCAGACCCAGATGACGGTGCCCCTGGCGGAGAAGGCGGCGGGCTAACCCTTCCCGGGCTTGGGCGCGCGACACGCCCCGGAGACCTGATCGGCGCTCACGCTTTCCCCCGCCTCCAGGGCCGCGAACAGGGGGCGGAAGTCGCAGGAGCGGCCGTTGGCCAGGCCGCGGCCGGTGGCGAACAGGCCCTTGCGGTTGAAGAGGTTCACAGCGAACTCGTCGGAGCCGACATAGGCCCGCAGGAAGGCCAGGACCAGCAGCTCGCGGTCGGGCGCTTGAGTCTCCCCGCCGGCGATCATCGTGCGCCAGACCGCGCAATTGGCCTGGCCGTCCCAGACGTGGCCGGGCGCCAGGTTGGGGCGCTTGGCGGTGGGGATGGCGCAGGGGGTGTCGTTCTTCATGGCCACGAAGGCCGCCGCCGTGCGGGCCCGGGAGGTGAAGTCGAGATCCCGCGTCTCCCCGGCCTTGAAGGTGGCGAGCTTGACCATCACCGCCTCGATCTCCTCGAGGTAACGGGCCCCAGCCTGGACCCGCATGTCGTAGAAGAAGGCGTATTCGGCAAAGCGCGGCTGGGGCCGACTCTGCAGGGTGGCGGCCCACCGGGTCGCCAGGTTCCAGGCCGAGGCGCGGAACACCTGCTCGCCGGCGTCCTGGGCGGCCACCACCGCCGGGTCGCCGAGGAAACCCTCAAGCTCGATGGCGAAGGCCGGGTCGATGACCCCGTCCGTCTGCACCGAACGGGCCCAGGCCAGGGCCTCGGGCCGGGTCAGGGGATCGCGGGATAGCCGAGCGTATTTCACGAAGTCCGCCCCGTGGAAGGGCATGTCGGTGGCCGCCAGCATGTCGGCCTCCGGCACCTTGTCGATCAGGTCGGCGATGGTCCCCTGGCCGAAGTTCCACTGCAGGGCGCCCACCGACAGGCCCTGCTTATCCCGGTCTCCCGCCATGGTCGTGTAGACCGCCAGGCTCGACGGCGCGGCGGTCTCCAGCAGCCGGGTCATCATCGAGGAGGCCTGGGCCCAGGCGGGCGGCGGCGCGGCCGGGACG
This sequence comes from Pseudomonadota bacterium, assembly GCA_040388315.1. Classification (GTDB taxonomy): domain Bacteria; phylum Pseudomonadota; class Alphaproteobacteria; order Caulobacterales; family Caulobacteraceae; genus Phenylobacterium. Next base: position 88,575 of record JAZKBZ010000037.1, read on the forward strand.
GCCGGGGGCCCGGGGGTGGGCTCGGTCGGCTGGGCCTGGGCCGCGCCCGCAAGGCAGACAGCCAACCCCAGTCCGGCCCAGAACCGCGCCATCCTCAGGCCTCGCCAGCCATCGCCAGGATCGCCTTCCATTCGGCGGGTTCGACCGGACAGACCGACAGGCGGAACTGCTTGAACATCTTCATCTCGGCCAGGGCCGGATCAGCCTTCATCTGGGCCAGGCTCACGGGCCGCTTCAGCGCGCGGACCGGAACCACTTCCACGGCGACGAAACGGCCCGCCGCGTCGCTGGGGTCGAGGAAGGCCTCGCGGGAGACCCTGCAGATCCCCACCACCTCCAGCCCCTTCTGGGAATGGTAGAAGAGGGCCTCGTCGCCCAGCTTCATCGCCTTCAGATAGAGGGCCGCCTGATTGTTGCGCACCCCGTCCCAGATGGTCTTCCCGTCGCGGACCAGGTCGCCATAGCTGAACTTCTCGGGCTCGGACTTCATCAGCCAGTGGGCGGCGGCCATCGCGGTCTCTCCCTGTGCAACCGTCACGATATCACTGACGCGACCGCGACTTGGCAATGGGTCCTGGCGCTTGGGGGCCTGCATCCGCGCGCCTGCGTCCCGCGTATCTCGGCTGTCGGGGAAACGACGCGAGGATGACCTTGAGCACGATCGTCGACCGACGCCGCCTGATCGCCGGCGGCCTGGCCTGCCTGGCGCCGGGCCTGGCGCTGGCCGCCGTGCCCGCGGCCCGCCGCCTGACCTTTTCCGTCCTGCGCAACGGGACGAGGATCGGCGAGCACATGATGGCCTTTTCCGGCGACCCCGCCGCCCCCGTCGTCACTACCGAGGTGCGCATGACGGTCAAGATCGGGCCCGTGCCGGTGTTCCGCTACCACCACCGTGCGGTGGAGCGCTGGAGCAGCGGCCGCTTCGTCAGCCTGGAGACCCGCACCGACTCCAACGGCAAGGCCGAGCGGGTCTCGGCCCGCCGCACCGAGGGGGGTGTCATCATCGAGACCGCCGGGGCCCGGATCACCGGCCCGGCGAACGTGCGGCCCTTCACCCACTGGAACCCGGAGGTCTTCTCAGGCCCCCTGTTCAACCCCCAGGAGGGCAAGCTGCTCAAGGTCACCGCCCGCCGGATCAGCCCCGGCCAGTGGGCCGTGCGCGGCGAGGCCGAGATCGACGACTTCTATGACGAGGCCGGGGTCTGGACCGCCCTGAAGGGCCGGCTCAAGGACGGCTCGATACTGGAGTACCGGCGGGTCTAGAGCGCCGGATTCGCGGCCTGCGGGAGCCCCCTGGCGTCCCCGGCGCAAAGCGGTACCTTGGGTTGAGTCGTTCAGGGGGACAGCTTGTCAGGATTCCACAGGGCGCTGGCCTTGGCGCTGGCGCTGGTGCTCGCGCCGCTCTGCGCCGTCGCCGCGACGACCGACTCCGCCAACCCCCTGCCGCAGGATCCCAATCTCCGGCGCGGCGTCCTGGCCAATGGTCTGCGCTACGCCGTGCTCTCCAACGCGACGCCCAAGGGCGCGGTCTCCATCCGCCTGGCCATCGACGTGGGCAGCTATCAGGAGACGGAGGCGGAGCTGGGCGCGGCGCACTTCATCGAGCACCTGGCCTTCCGCGCCACCCGGGGCTTCCCGGAAGGCCAGCTTGACCGCGCCTTCGCCGCCATCGGCGTTGGCTTCGGCCGCGACCAGAACGCCGCCACCACCCTGCATGACACGGTCTTCCAGCTGGACCTTCCCGAGAGCGCCCCGGCCCATCTCGACCTGGCGTTCCGCTGGCTGCGGGAGGCGGCCGACGGCCTGACCTTCGAGCCCGCCGCCACCAACCGGGAGCGTGGGGTGGTGCTGGCCGAGAAGGAGGCCCGCAACAACCCGGGCGCCATCACCCAGGAAGCCATCACCCGGTTCCAGGCGCCCGGGCTCCGCTCCACCCTGCGCAATCCCATCGGCTCGGAGGCGGTGCTCGCCACCATCACCCCCGACGCGCTGCGGGCCTTCTATGAGCGCTGGTACCGACCCGACAACGCCATCGTCGTGGTGGTCGGGGACCTGCCGGCCCCCGTGCTGGAGGCCCGGGTCAAGGCGGCCTTCGCCTCCTGGACGCCGGCCCGGCCCGCCCCGGCGCGCGTCCCCCTGAGCGCCGCCGGCCTGGACAGCCGCCGCGGACTGGAGGCCTGGACCCAGACCGAAGGCCGGCTGGCCACGGCGGTCACCGCCTGCCGGGTGCGGCCGGCCGCGCCGATGCAGCCCTATGACCTGGCCGCCCTGCGCAGCCGCATCCTGCGCGAACTGTGGCGCGCGGTGCTGAACGGACGGCTGAACCAGGCGCGATTGCGCGATCCCAGCATCCTCGGGACGACCATGCTGTTCTCCGACGACGCCCGCGACGCCCAGGCCGCCTGCCTGGTGGTGGCGCCGACCGCCGAGGCCTGGCAGCCGGCCCTGGCCGTGGCCCAGGGGGAGCTGCGGCGCTTCGAACGCGACGGCCCCACCGAGCTGGAGCTCGAGCGAGCCTTGGAGAACCAGCGGGCCGACCTGCAGACCGCGATCACCCAGGCGCCTACCCGGGCCTCCCGCACCCTGGCCGACGACCTGGCCGACCGCGAGCTGGTGGGCTGGCCGATGGGCGAGCCGCGGGGCGAGCTGCGCGCCTTCAACCTGGCCGTGGAGGGGGTGACCCCGGAAGACGTCCGCGCCGCCTTCGCCAGGGACTGGGCCGGGGCGGGTCCGCTGCTGACCGCCACCGCGCCGTCGCCCCCCACGCCGCAGGTCCTGACCGCCGCCTGGGCCCGCAACGACGCCGCGAGCGCGCCGGGCCGGTACGCCGACCGCGATGCGGTGGCCTGGGCCTATGGTCCGCTGCCGGAGCCCGGCAAGATCGTCCGCCGCGAGACCCTGCGCAATCCGGATTTCGTCCGCGTGCGGTTCCGCAACGGCGTGGTCCTGAACCTGATGAAGACCCGGTTCGAGACCGGTTCCGTGGCCGTCAGGGTGCTGTTCGGCGCGGGCCGCAGGGAGGTGGAGAACAGCGCCTACATGACCGCGAACCTCGGGGCCGCCCTGTTCCCCGCCGGGGGCGTGGGCCGCCACAGCCTGGAGGAGTTGCAGAGCCTGTTCGGGTCCAACGGCCCCACCTTCCAGCTCAGCGTCACCGACTACGCCTTCGTCATCCAGCAGACGGCGATTTCCGCCAACCTGATCTACAACCTGCGGGTCCTGGCCACCTACATGGACGATCCCGGGTTCCGCGACAGTCTCGATTCCCGGATTCCGACCGCCATCGACCTGGTCTATCGCAGCCAGCGCACCAGCCTGCCCCAGGTGCTGCGGGAGGCGGTGGCCGAGACCATCGCGCCGGGCAGCCCCCTCAGCCTGCCGGCGCCAGACAGGCTGGGAGGCCTGACCTCCAAGGCGTTCGGCGCGGTCCTGAGGCCGGCGGTGACCCAGGCGCCCCTGGAGATCACCCTGGTGGGGGACCTGGACGAGGCGAGCGCGATCGACAATGTGGCGCGGACCTTCGGCGCCCTGCCGCCGCGGCGGGCCGGCGAACGGGCGCGCGGCGACACCTTCTACATGCGCTATCCCGACCAGCCGCCGCCCGAGATCCACGCCACCCATGACGGTCCGGCCGACAAGGCCGCGGTGGGGGTGATCTGGCCCCTCTATGTCGCCACCCCCTCGCGCCGGCCCGAGGAGTACGCGCTGCGGCTGCTGGCGGCGGTGTTCGCCGACGAGTTGCGCCACAGCGTCCGCGAGCGCCTGGGCAAGACCTACGGCCCCCTGGTCTTCGCCGACACGCCCGACGACGCCGACCAGGGGGAGATGATCGCCCTGGTGGAAACCTACCCCGCCGACCTGGACGCCGTGCGCGACGAGGTGCGTGCGGTGGCGGCCCGACTGGCGGGCGGCGACATCTCGCCCGAGATGCTGGAGGCGGCCCGCACACCCCTGCTGGCCGAGGCCCGGGCCACGGCCCAGACCAACGCCTGGTGGGCCGGGGCGCTCCTGGCCTCCTCGACCTACGACCAGGGGCTGCGCGACGCCGTGGCCTATCAGGGGATGATCGGCGCGATCACCGTCGCCGATCTCCGCAAGGCGGCGGCCACCTGGCTCAGCCGCCCGCCGATCGTGGTCACGGCGCGGCCCCGCGGCGCCCATCCGGAGAACACGCGATGAACCGGTTCCCCTCCGCCCTGCTGGCCCTGGCCCTGTTGGCCGCCGCCGGCCCCGGTCCGGCCGTCGCCCAGAGCCGCCAGGACGCCGCCGCCTGCGCGGGCGAGGGCCGGCCGACGCCAGGCCCCGAGCGGATCGTGGAGGCCTGCGACAAGGTGATCGCCACGGCTCCCCCGGGGTCCGAGCAGGCCCGGGCGCACCGGCGGCGGGCCTGGGCCCTGTTCGAACTGCAGCGCTACGAGCCGGCCCTGGCGGACCTCGAGGCGGCCCTGAAGGTCGACGCCGCCGACGACGACGCCCTGATCCTGCGCGGGATCATCCGCTACGAGATGGAGGCCTACGACCTGGCCCTGGCCGACTACGACACGGTGCTGGCGCGCCAGCCGGGCAACGTCTCGGCCCTCTATGAGCGGGGCCTGGTGTGGCAGTACGGAAAGCCCGATCCCGCCAAGGCGCGGGCCGACTTCGACGCCGTCCTCGCCCGGAAGCCCGACAGCTTCACGGCCCTGCTGCAGCGGGGCCTGTTGATCCAGGACGAGGCTCCCGCCGACGCGCTGAAGGATATCGACCGCGCCGTCCGCCTGCGGCCCGCCGACGCCCGCGCCCGGCGGGTGCGCGCCGAGCTTCGGGAGACCCTGAAGCAGCCGGCCGAGGCCCTGGCCGACTACGCGGTCATCCTGCGCGCCAACCCGAACGACATTCTCGCCCTGACCGGGCGGAGCTACCTGCGGGCCGACCAGGGCGACCTGGCCGGGGCGCTGAAGGACGCCGACAAGGCCATCGCCGCCGACCCCGGCCGAACCGACGGCTATCTCGCCCGCGGCTACGCCTTGGAGCTGGGCGAACAGCCCGAGGCCGCCGCCCAGGCCTTCGAGGCGGTGCTCAAGATCTCACCGCGGAATCTCCACAGCCTTCGCCGCACGGCGCTGATCTATCGACGCCTCGACCGCCTGGACCTGGCGATGGCCCGCATCGAGGTCGCCCTGAGCGTCGACCCCAAGGACACCGAGGCGCTCTTCGAACGGGCCCTGATCTTCACGGCCAGCAAGGCGTTCGCCAAGGCCGAGGCCGACTATGACGCGGCCATCGCGCTGAAACCCAGCGCCGCGGCCCTCTACAACCGCGCCCACCTTCGCGCCCAGGCCAGCGACCACAAGGGCGCGGTCGAGGGCTTCACCCGGGCCGCCGCCCTGGACCCGCAGGATCCCGAGATTCTGCTGTCCCTCGGCTACGAGGAGGAACAGCTGGAGCGGCCGGACGCGGCCCTGCGGGCCTATGACGCCGCCCTGGCCCTGAAGCCCGACTATGTGGACGCCCTGGTCAATCGCGGAATGATCCTGGCGGTGCGCAAGGACTGGGCCGGCGCCGCCCAGGCCTATGAGCAGGCGCTGAAGATCGCGCCGACCCGGGCCGACCTCCACGTCGCCCTGGGGGAGGTGCGCGGCGCCCAGGGGGACGACGCCACGGCCCTGATGGAATACGGCCGCGCCCTCAAGCTCGACCCCAAGTCCCGGCAGGGCTGGATCGACCGCGCCGAGCTGCTGGACAAGCTGGGCCGGAACCGGGAGTCCCTGGCCGCCTACGAGGCGGTTCTGAAGGTCTATCCCGCGGACGCCGACCTGCTGGTGGGCCGCGCCCGGATGTCACGGGAGATGGGCGACACGGCCTCGGCCCTGCGCGACCTGGACGCCGCCGTGAAGATCGCGCCGACCTCGGCCTATGTGCTGAACTCGCGCGGTCTCTACTATTGGCACGCCTCGAAGAACGCCGAGGCGATCGCCGAATTCGACGAGGCCGTGGCCGCCGACCCCAAGTTCGAGGCGGCCTATTACAACCGCGCCCTCGCCCTGGCCGACGAGGGCCGGTACGACCGCGCGATCCGCGACCTCAACACCTCCCTGAGCCTGGCGCCGGGCGATGTCGACAGCCTGTCCCAGAAGGGCGAGGTCTATCGGCTCATGCAGGACCAGGTGCGGGCCATCGAGCTGCTGGACCAGGCCATCGCGGCCGATCCCCGCCACGCCCGGAGCTGGTGGCGTCGGGGCCTGGCCAAGGCGGCCCTGGGCGACGCCGCCGGGGCGACCGCCGACAAGGCCCAGGCCAGGCGGCTGGACCCCGACATCTCCTGACCCGCCGGGATCTAGAGCGTTTCCCGCCTGACTTGGATCAAGTCAAGCGATCAGGAAGAGCGACCAAGCAAGGAATCTAGAGCCCGTTTCGATTCATTCGAAACGGGCTCTAGAGGGCGGCCAGCACCGCGTCGCCCATCTGGACGGTGGTCAGCGCCCCGCCGAGATCCCGGGTCCGCGCGCCGTCCTCCAGGGCCCTGTTCACCGCGGCGAACAGCCTGTCGGCCAGGTCGGTGCGGTCCAGAGACCAGCGCAGGGCCATCTCGAAGGAGAGGATGGCGGCCAGCGGATTGGCCACGCCCTGGCCGGCGATATCCGGCGCCGAGCCGTGGATCGGTTCATAGAGACCCGGCTTGCCCGCCACGCCGAGCGCCGCCGAGGGCAGCATGCCCAGCGATCCGGTGAGCTGGGCCGAGATGTCCGACAGGATGTCGCCGAACAGGTTGTCGGTGACCATGACGTCGAACTGCTTGGGGTTCTTGACGATCTGCATGGCCGCGTTGTCGGCCAGGATGTGCTCCAGCTCGACATCGGCATAGTCGCGGGCGTGCAGGTCGGTGACCACCTGGCGCCAGAGCAGGCCGGAATCCATCACATTGGACTTCTCGGCCGAGGTCACCTTGTTGCGGCGCCCCCGGGCCAGCTCGAAGGCCACGCGCGCCACCCGCTCGATCTCGGCGGTGGTGTAGACCTGGGTGTCGACGGCGCGCTTGCCGCCGCCCGGCAGGTCCTCGATGAAGCGCGGGCTGCCGAAATAGATACCGCCGGTGAGCTCGCGGACGATCATGAAGTCCAGGCCCTCCACCACCTCGCGCTTGAGGCTGGAGGCGTCGGCCAGCGGCTGGAAGCACAGGGCCGGGCGCAGATTGGCGAACACCTCCATGCCCGCGCGCAGGGCCAGCAGGCCGGCCTCGGGCCGCTTGTCGCGGGGCACGCCGGCCCACTGCGGACCGCCGACCGCGCCCATCAGCACCGCGCGGGAGGCCTTGGCGGTCGCCAGGGCCTCATCGGTGAGCGGGGTCCCGTGGGCGTCGTAGCTCGCGCCCCCGAACAGCCGCTCCTCGATGGCGAGCTCCGGCGCCAGGACCTCGGCGACGCGGCGCACCTGGGCGGTCACTTCGGGTCCGATGCCGTCGCCCGGCAGGAGGAGGAGATCGGTCATGGGAGGAACCTTGGAAAGGGCCTAGAGCGCGCGTTGCGAGGCGGTCTCGTAGGCGAAGAGCCGGCGGTCGCCAACCCCGAACTGGGGCCAGGCCGCGCGCCACGTCGCCATGTGCGGCGTCTGAAAATGCGCGTCGAGACAGGCCTGGTCGCGCCAGGCCTCGAACACCCGGATCAGGCCGGGATCGGTCACGTCCTGGGCGTAGGCGTATTCCACGCATCCCTCCTCGGCCCGGCTGGCGGTGAGCATGGCCAGCATGTGAGGCTTGAAGCGCTCCAGGTTCTCCGGCGGCACGCGGACCGTGCCGGCGATGATCAGGGTCATGCGCCCTCCAGCCAGGGCTCCGACAGGGCGCGCTTGGTCTCGTAGACGTCGATATCCTTGGCCGCCGTCAGGGTCTCGCCGATGGCGTCCAGGCCCTGCAGCATCTTGGCCTTGCGCTGGGGGTCGATCTGGAAGCTGAAGGCGGCGCCGGAGGGGGCGACCACGGTCTGGGCCTCCAGGTCGACGGTGACCAGGTGGTTGCCGCCCTTGGCCTCCTCCATCAGGGCCTGGACCTCCTCGGGCTTCAGGACCACGGGCAGCAGGCCGTTCTGGAAGCAGTTGTTGTAGAAGATGTCGGCGAAGGAGGACGAGATCACGCAGCTGATCCCGAAGTCCAGCAGGGCCCACGGCGCATGCTCGCGGCTCGACCCGCAGCCGAAATTGTCCCCGGCCACCAGGACGCCCGCGCCCTTGTACTCCGGGCGGTTGAGCACGAAGTCGGGCTTCTCGCGGCCCTGCTCGTCGAAGCGGAAGTCGTAGAACAGACCCTTGCCCAGGCCCTCGCGCTCCACGGTCTTGAGGAACTGCTTGGGGATGATCTGGTCGGTGTCGATATTGGCCATGGCCAGCGGCGCCATGCGCGCATCGAGCTTGGTGAAGGCTTTCATCTAGGCGGTCTCGGTTTCGGCGTTCTGCTGGATGAGGAGGGCCGGGGCGGCGGGGACGCCGGCGCGCAGGGTGAAGACCTTGGTGCCGGGCTTCCGTCCGGTGCGCACCTCGGAGACGTCGAAGCCGGCCGCGGCGATGCGGGCCTGGGCCGCGTCGGCGTCGGTCACCCGCCAGGCCAGGCCGCCGAAGCGGTCGGGAGCGTCGCTCACCGGGGTCTTGAGGCTGGCGCCCATCTCCACCACCGCCGAGCCGCAGCGGAAGAACAGCTGGCGCACGCCCCACTGCTCGTTGGACCGGTCCAGGCGCAGGTCGAGGCCGAGCTTGGCGCCATAGATGGCCAGGGCCCGGTCGGGATTGGCGGTGTTGATCACCACGTGGTCGAGTTCGCTCACCGCGGCGGCCTCGCCGTCGATGGCGGGCGACAGGGGCCAGGGTTCGCCGCTGCGGGGCGGGTCCACCAGCAGGATGTTGAGGCCCCCGGTGTCGGCGGCGTTGAGCGCCGATGTCGTCCAGTAGCGCTTGCGGCCGTCGTCGTGGGTCGAGCGGGTGGGGCCGGGGACGCTGCCGCGCAGGCCGCGCCGCTCGGCCAGCTTCTGGGCGGCCTGAGCGTTGTCGACCGTGAAGGCGATGGCCCAGATGCCCTCGCCATGCTCGGCCAGGTGCTTGCGGATGGTGTCGCCGAAGGCGCCCTCGCCGTGCGGGGTGATGACGTCCAGCGCCATGTTGGGCAGCTGGAACCAGGCGTGGCGGGCCCCGCCGTCGCCGCCGATCCAGTTGGGCTCGCGGCCCAGCAGGGCGCGATAGCCGGCGATCGCCGCGTCCAGATCGTTCACCGCGAGCGCGATGTGATCCAGGGCCGTGATCACGGCAGGAAGTCCCGGACGTCGACGATGTGGCCGGCGATGGCGGCGGCCGCGGCCATGGCCGGGCTCATCAGGTGGGTGCGTCCGCCCCGGCCCTGGCGGCCCTCGAAGTTGCGGTTGGAGGTCGAGGCGCAGCGTTCCCCCGGCGCCAGACGATCGGGGTTCATGCCCAGGCACATCGAGCAGCCCGGCTCGCGCCAGTCGAAGCCCACGGCCTTGAAGATGGCGTCCAGCCCCTCCTCCTCGGCCTGTTCCTTCACCAGGCCCGAGCCCGGCACCACCATGGCCCGCACGTGAGGGGCCACCAGGCGGCCGTTCAGGAAGGCGTGCTGCGCCACCTGGGCGGCGGACCGCAGGTCCTCGATGCGGCTGTTGGTGCAGGACCCGATGAAGACCACGTCGATCTTGGCATCGGCGATCGGCTGGCCGGCGGTGAGGCCCATATAGTCCAGGGCCCGTTCGGCGGAGGCGCGCTTGTCGGGGGTGGCGAAGCTCTCGGGGGACGGCACGTTTCCGGTGACCGCGACCACGTCCTCAGGACTGGTGCCCCAGGTGACGGTGGGGGCGATGTCGGCGGCGTCCAGCACCACCTCGCGGTCGAACACCGCGTCAGGGTCGGACTGGAAAGTCTTCCAATGGGCGAGCGCCATCTCCCAGGACGCCCCCTTCGGCGCGGCCGGGCGGCCCATCATGTAGTCGAAGGTCTTCTGGTCGGGCGCCACCAGGCCCGCCCGTGCGCCGGCCTCGATGGCCAGGTTGCACAGGGTCATGCGGCCTTCCATGGAGAGGCCACGGATCGCCTCGCCGGCATATTCGATTACCGAGCCGGTGCCGCCGGCCGTGCCGATGGCGCCGACGATGGCCAGCGCGAAGTCCTTGGCGCCGACGCCCGGACCCGGGGTCCCGTTGACCGTCACCCGCAGGTTCTTGGACTTCTTCTGGCGTAGGGTCTGGGTCGCCAGCACATGCTCGACCTCGGAGGTGCCGATGCCCTGGGCCAGCGCCCCGAAGGCGCCGTGGGTGGAGGTGTGGCTGTCGCCGCAGACGATGGTCATGCCCGGCTGGGTGCGGCCCTGCT
>JAZKBZ010000038.1:0-8158 GCA_040388315.1 Pseudomonadota bacterium
CGGCGCCGGGACGGGCGCCGCCGGGGCGGGCCCCGTCACGGGGCGCGGCCGGACGCGGCGCGAGCGCCGAATAGCGGACAGTGTCGGCGCCGGCGGCAGGCGCCGCGGGGCGGGCGCCGCGATCGGCCTGGGGACGGTCGCCGCCCGGACGGGCGGCCGCCGCGGGGCGGTCGGTCTGGGGACGGTCCTGGCCGGGACGCGGGGCGCGCTGGCCGAAATTGGTGTTCTCGAACCGGCCCGGCGCCCGCTCGGGGCGATAGGTGGTGGTGGACGGCCGGTCGTCGCGGCGCTCGCGGGACGGCTCATAGGTGCGGGTCTGACCCGGTTGAGCGGCGGCCGGAGGACGCGGGGCGGCAGGCGCGGGAGCCGCAGCCACCGGCGCCTGGACCGGAGCGGGCGGGGCGGGCGTCGGAGCCACGGGCGCGACGGGCGCGGCGGGAGCCGCTGCGACCGGCGCGACGGGCGGCGGGGGCGCGACAGGCGCGGCGGCGGCCGGAGCTTCCGGCGCCGGGGTCGGCGCGGCGGCGACAGGCGCGGCCGGGGCTTCCACCGGCTTGGCCGCGGCGGCGGCCTGGGCGGCGGCCTCGGCGCGAGCCCGGTCCTCGCGGGCCTTCTGCTCGGCGGCCTGGCGGGCCTGATGTTCGCGGGCCAGCTCGATGGCGCGCTGACGGGCGCGCTGTTCCTCGGCCGACAGATTGCCGTCGGAGGCAGGACCGGAGGGACGCGGGGCCGACGGCGCCGGCGGGGTGAAGACCCGCTTCTCGGCGGGGGAAGGCGCGGCCAGGTTGCCCGGAGGGGCGGTGTGGGTGCGGGCGCGCTTGGTCTCGACGACCACGGTCTTAGACCGGCCGTGGCTGAAGCTTTGCTTCACCGTACCCGCGCTCACCGACCCTGCGACGCCACGCGGCTTCAGAGTGAGAGGTGTGCGTCCGCCAGGGGCGGGGGGTCGGCCGTTGTCGTTCTCGTCGCTCATGCGCTCGCTTTACATACCGGTCGGGCGTTCCGACCACGTTCAATAGCTTTAGGCGCGCGGAACGAGGTTCGTTCCGCCCGCCTCTTCAGGGCTCCTCGCGCCAACTCTCGGGAAGGAGCGGGCGGAAGCCAGATAAACGGTGGACATCGAATGTCCACTGATCGGCGCCGCGCCCCGCAAGGAAGGCGGTGTGTATCACATTCTCTCCACCCAAGGCCAAACCCAATTCCTCATTGGAATAGAGTCCGAGAAGCTTGGGCGCCCGCGGTGACTTGCGGGCCACATTGAGGATCTTGCGGCGACCGTCCGCCGCGCCGTCGGCGGCCTCGATCACCCAGGCCGCGCGGCCGGCGTTCAGCGCGGCGGCGACCTTCTCGTAACCAGAGATAAGATCCCCGGCCCGCTTGGCAAGACCAAGGCCATCCAGGACCCGGCGGCGCAGCAGCGCGTCCACCTGGTCGGCGAGGTCGGGGCTGGCGATCAGCTTGGCCTTGGCCGAGCGGGAGAACAGCCCCTTCTTCGCCGCGGTCTCCACCGAGGCGCGGTCGGCGGCCACCCACATCCCCCGGCCCGGCAGCTTGCGCGCCAGGTCCGGGACCACGACCCCGCCCGGACCCGCCACGAAGCGGATCAGGCGGTCCTCGGCCATCACCTCGCCCGTGACGATGTCGCGACGCTCGCGCGCGACCTGCGCCAGGGTCTTTGGGGCGGACGAGGCGGTCACGCTGAGGCTTACGCCTCCTCGCTGTCGGCAGGGGCCGCTTCAGCGGCCGCGTTCTCGGCGGGAGCTTCCTCGGCGGCGGCGGCCCTGGCGGCCGAGGCGGCGGCCTGGGACGCGGCGGTGCCGAACACCTGCTCTTCTTCCGTCAGCTCCACCGGAGCGGCTTCCTCGACCTCAGGCTCAGGCGGGGCCTCGATCCAGCCCATGGCCACCCGGGCCCGCATGATCAGGGCCTCGGCGTCGGCGGCATCCAGGCTGAAGGCCTCCAGGATGCCCGGCTCGCGGACCCGCTCGCCGTCCTTGCTCTCGAACCAGCCGCGCAGGTCGTCGGGGATCAGGCCGGCCAGGTCCTCGACGGTCTTCACGTCGCCGGCGCCCAGGGCCACGGCCACGGGCAGGGTGACGCCCTCGATCTCCAGCAGGGCGTCATCGACGCCGTATTCACGGCGCTTCGCGTCCAGTTCGGCGGCCTCCTTCTCAAGGAAGTCGCGGGCGCGGGCCTGGATTTCCTCGGCGGTGTCCTCGTCGAAGCCCTCGATGGCCGCGACTTCGGCGTTCTCGACATAGGCGACGTCTTCCACCGTGGCGAAGCCCTCGGTGACCAGCAGCTGGGCGATGACCTCGTCGACGTCCAGGGCTTCCTGGAACAGGGCCGTACGCTCGGCGAACTCACGCTGACGGCGCTCGCTCTCCTGGCTTTCGGTCATGATGTCGATCTGCCAGCCGGTCAGTTGGCTGGCGAGGCGGACGTTCTGGCCGCGGCGGCCGATGGCGAGCGACAGTTGCTCGTCCGGAACCACCACTTCGACGCGCTCGTCCTCTTCATCCATCACCACCTTGGAGACTTCAGCCGGGGCCAGACCGTTCACGATGAAGGTCGCCTCGTCCGGGCTCCACTGGATGATGTCGATCTTTTCGCCCTGCAGCTCGGCCACCACCGCCTGCACGCGCGAACCGCGCATGCCGACGCAGGCGCCGACCGGGTCGATCGAGCTGTCGTTGGAGACGACCGCCATCTTGGCGCGCGAACCGGGGTCGCGGGCCACGGCGCGGATTTCGATCACGCCGTCGTAAACTTCCGGGACTTCCTGGGCGAACAGCTTGGCCATGAAGCCGCCGTGCGCACGCGACAGCAGGATCTGCGGGCCCTTGGTCTCGCGACGGACGTCGTAGATGTAGCAGCGGATCCGGTCGCCGATGTTGAAGTTCTCGCGCGGGATCGACTGGTCGCGGCGCATGATGCCTTCGCCGCGGCCCAGGTCGACGACGGTGTTGCCGTACTCGACCCGCTTGACCACGCCGTTGACGATCTCGCCCACGCGGTCCTTGAACTCCTCGAACTGGCGCTCACGCTCGGCCTCGCGGACCTTGCCGGTCACCACCTGGCGCGCCATCTGAGTCTGGACCCGGCCGAACTCGAAGGGCGGCAGGACTTCTTCGTAGGTCTTGCCGACGAAGGCGTCCTTGTCGGCGGCGAGCGCCTCGCGCAGGCGGCGCGAGCCCATGGGCTCGCTGGGGCCTTCCTCGCTGTCCTCGGCTTCATAGACCAGATCGTCGGGGATCACGGTGATCACGCGCTTGATGGTGGTCTCGCCGGTCTTGGGATCGATGTGGACCCGGATGTCGTGCTCGGCGCCGTAGCGTGAGCGGGCGCCCTTCTGGATCGCCTCCTCGATCGCCTCGATGACGATCTCCTTGTCGATCGACTTCTCGCGGGCCACGGCCTCGGCGATCTGCAGGAGTTCAAGCCGGTTGGCTGAAATGCCGGTCAGGCTCATGGTCTTAGTCCTCTTGCTCGGGCGTCTGTTGTTGGGTTTCGGCCAGCCGTGCGGCGCGCTCTTCGGCGCCGCGCTTCATCAGCTGGTCGGTCAGGATCAGTTTGGCTTCCACGACCCAGGAAAAGGGGATCAGGGCGGTCTCCGCCTCCCCCTCCAGGTCGATGGCCACGTTGTCGCCCTCGACTCCAGCCAGCAGGCCGCGGAAGCGCTTGCGGCCGTCGGCGACGCGGTCGAGTTCGAGGCGGGCCTCGTGGCCCTCGTAGTTGGCGAAGTCCTTCATCCGGGTCAGGGGCCGGTCGACGCCGGGGGAGGAGACCTCCAGGGTGTATTCGCCGGTGATCGGGTCGGCGGCGTCCATGACCTCGGAGATGGCCCGCGACAGCTTGGCGCAGTCCTCCACCACCATCTCGCCGTCGGGGGTCTCGGCCATGATCTGCAGCCGCCGGGCGTGCTCGCCGCCCATCAGGCGCAGGCGGACGATCTCGTAACCCGCGGCCTCGGCCACGGGGTCCAGCAGCTCCAGGAGCCTCAGGTCTTCTGCAGTCTTGCCACGCATAAGCTTGGCCGCTCTCCGGCAACAAAAAAGCGGCCGGGCCGAAGCCTGCCGCTCATAGGCGCTATCCAGCGCTTACGGACGATGTGAGCGCCTATATAGCACTCCGCTACGGGCTTGTCAGCCCCAGCGCGGCGGCCATCTCGGTGGCGATCTGGCCAGGCGCCGCCTGGCTGAAGAGGCGGATGTCCCCCTGGTCCAGATAGTCGGCGAAGCGGGTGGCGAACTTGGCGGTTTCCCGATCGCGGTCGAGGCCGAGGCCGCGGGCCAGCTGGCGGGCGACCACGATCTGGCTCGCCGCGTCCAGGTCCTCGCAAGGGAGCAGCCGGATCGTGGTCCCGGCGGCGCGCGCCGCGGCCCGGTTGGCCGCCAGCAGGTGGGCCGGGGTCTCGCGGGCCAGGAAGCCCGAGGAGAGGGCGACCACGCAAGTCGGGGGCAGGTCCGGGCTGAGGCTCGCGAACAGGGCCGAGTTCAGCGCGACATAGCGGGCGTAGCCCTGGCCCTGGATCACCGCGTCGATATGACCGACCCGGGCCATGAACGCCTGATCCAGATCCACGAAGGGGCAGTCCAGAAAACGGGCCAGCTCGGCCCCCGCCATGGTCTTGCCGACCCCGCCGGGACCGATGATGAAGAGACGCGCCATGGGCGAAGGCGACCCCGGCGGCGCGCGGCCGTCAAGGGATCAAGGCTTGCGGTTGGACCAGATCGACACGCCGAGCATGACCACGATCAGGACCGTGAAGCTGACGACGACGAGGGCGAGATAGAGGGTTTGGCCGTTGAGGGTCATGGGGCGCGCCTTTTCAAAGGTCAGCCTTGCGCCCAATCGAAGGTCATGGCGCGTTTATTCGTAAGGGGTCGGGCCTTTATCCGGCGCGCCGAATAGTCCAAAGACCGCGCCTACTCTTCCTGTGTGTGAAAAGGCCATCTCCCCATGGACATTTCCAAGATCTCGGTGGGTTTCAATCCGCCCTATGACGTCAACGCCATCATCGAAATCCCGCAGGGCGGGGAACCGGTGAAGTACGAACTCGATAAGGAGAGCGGCGCGATCTATGTCGACCGCTTCCTGCACACCGCCATGTTCTATCCCGGCAATTACGGGTTCATCCCCCACACCCTGTCGGGCGACGGCGACCCCATGGACATCCTGGTGGTAGGCCCCACCCCGGTGGTGCCCGGCGCCATCATCCGCTGCCGGCCGATCGGCTGCCTGATGATGGTGGACGAGGCCGGCAACGACGAGAAGATCCTGGCCGTCCCGGTGGACAAGCTGCACCCCTTCTATGCCGGCCTGGACTCCTGGCGCGGCCTGCCGGCGATCCTGACCGAGCAGATCGCCCACTTCTTCCAGCACTATAAGGACCTGGAAAAGGGCAAGTCGGTGGAGATCGTCCGCTGGGCCGATCCGGAAGAGACCGGCGAGCTGATCCGCGCGGGCATCGAGCTGAACGCCCAGATGGAGGCCGAGAAGGCCGCCGCCAAGGCCAAGCAGCTCAAGTAGCTAGGGCTGCCAGAGGGCGTGACGGGCGCCTGAACCGGCCTCCGCTTCAGGCTATCACGCCCGGATAAAGTCCAGGAACACCGGCGCGCAATCGCCCAGGCGCTTTTCCTCGTAGCGCGTGGTGACGTGGTCGGCGGGCGGGACGCGCCAGTCACAGGCGCGTTCCGCGGGCCAGGCGAACTGGCCGCTGTCCAGCACCCGCTCCAGGGTCCAGTCGGCATAGTCGGCCCAGTCGGTGGCGAAGCGCAGGGCCCCGCCGGGCTTCAGCAGGCGGGCCAGCTCGGCGATCGTCTGCGCCTGGATCAGGCGGCGCTTGTTGTGCCGCGCCTTGGGCCAGGGGTCGGGAAACAGCACGAAGACACGGGCCAGACAGGCGTCGGGCATCCGCGCCATCAGCTCACGCACGTCGCCATCATGGATGCGGACGTTATCCAGGCCCGCCTCGTCGATGTGGCGCAGGGCGCTGGCCACGCCGTTCAGGAACGGCTCGGCGCCGATGATCAGGGTGTCGGGGGACCGCGCGGCCTGGGCGGCCATATGCTCGCCGCCGCCGAAGCCGACCTCCAGCCAGACCTCACGGGCGGCGGGCATGAGCGCCTGGGGGGCGAAGTCTTCCTGAGGCGCGCGGATAGAGGGCAGCAGGCTGTCCATCAGGGCAGCCTGGCGCGGCTTGATCGGCCGCGACTTGAGGCGGCCGAAGGACCGGAGGGGCGGGTGACTTTCCATTGGCCCCGCCTCTAGCCCAGAGATCTGGCGGCGGCGAGATGAATCCCGCCGCCTGGCCGATCTATCAGAGGGCGGCTTTCAGCTTGTCCACGAGGTCGCTCTTCTCCCAGGAGAAGCCGCCGTCGCTGTCCGGCGTGCGGCCGAAGTGGCCGTAGGCCGCGGTGCGGGCGTAGATGGGCTTGTTGAGGCCCAGGTGCTCGCGGATGGATCGCGGGGTGGCGCCGCCCACCAGCTCGGGCAGGACCTTCTCCAACTTGGCCGCCTCGACCTCGCCGGTGCCGTGCAGGTCGACATAGAAGGACAACGGATTGGCCACGCCGATGGCGTAGCTGATCTGGATGGTGCACTTCCGGGCCAGGCCGGCGGCCACCACGTTCTTGGCCAGGTAGCGGCACATATAGGCCGCCGAACGGTCCACCTTGGTGGGATCCTTGCCGGAGAAGGCGCCGCCGCCGTGCGGGGCCGCGCCGCCGTAGGTGTCGACGATGATCTTGCGGCCGGTGAGGCCCGCGTCGCCATCCGGCCCGCCGATCAGGAACTTGCCGGTCGGGTTGACGTGCCACTTGGTCTTCTTGGTCACCAGGCCGTCGGGGAAGACGCCGAGGACATAGGGCTTGATCAGTTCGAGGATGCGCTTGGACGAGGCGGCGTTGTCGCCGATCTTCTTGGCGTGCTGGGTGGAGACCACGATCTGCAGCACCTCGACGGGGCGGCCATCCTGGTAGAGCAGGGTCACCTGGCTCTTGGCGTCGGGCTCCAGGCCCTTGGCCTCGCCCGAATGACGCACCTGGGCCAGCTTGCTCAGGATGTTGTGCGAGTATTGCAGGGTGGCCGGCATCAGCTCCGGCGTCTCGTCGCAGGCGTAGCCGAACATGATGCCCTGGTCGCCGGCGCCTTCGTCCTTCTTGTTGGACGAGTCCACGCCCTGGGCGATGTCGGCCGACTGGGCGTGCAGGTAGTTGGCGAACTTCGCCTTCTGCCAGTGGAAGCCCTTCTGCTCGTAGCCGATGTCCTTGACCGCGGCGCGCACCAGGGGCTCCAGCGTGCCAAGGATGTCCTTGGTCATCTGCTTGTTCTCGGCCTTGGAGGCGCCCGGCTTGCCGGCGCGGACCTCGCCGGCCAGGACGATGCGGTTGGTGGTGACCAGGGTCTCGCAGGCCACGCGGGCCTCGGGCTCCGCGGCCAGGAAGGCGTCGACCACTGTGTCGGAGATGCGGTCGGCGACCTTGTCCGGATGGCCTTCGGAAACGCTTTCGCTGGTGAAGATGTAGGAGGAACGGCTCAAGAGGAAGGCTCCGGAAAATGCGCGAGCGCCGCAGGCAGGGGCGGCGATCTGGAACGTCGCGGAAATCCTATAAAGAAATCTTTATATCCCGCAAGCGGGGCCTCGCGTCGGGCGAGCGGTTTCGCCTGGCCATGACAGCCCGCGGTGGGCGCCAGTCGCGCTCTAATCATTGAATTCAAAGCCTTTTCGTCTGTTTCAGATGAGTCTGTCCGAAACAGACGGGCGCTATCGGCGACAGGCCTCGACAAAGCCCGAGAAGAGCCGATTGCCCAGATGATCGGTCCCGACGAACAGCTCCTGGTGCCATTGCAGCCCCAGCGCGAAGGGGTGTCCCTCCACCTCGACGGCCTCGATCACGCCGTCTGCGGCATGCGCCGTGGCCTGGAGGTCGGGGCCCAGGTCGGCGACGGCTTCGCGGTGGAAGCTGTTGACGCTCAGGGTCGGCGACCCCACCAGGGCGGCCAGGCGCGAGCCGGGCGTCAGGGTGATCTCGTGCAGGTGGTCGCGGCGGTCGTGGTCGAGGACCGCGCCCAGGGTCTTGACGTCGGCGGTGAGCTTGGCGCCGTGCAGGCAGGCCAGCATCTGCATGCCCGCGCAGATCCCCAGCACCGGCTT
>JAZKBZ010000039.1:0-22906 GCA_040388315.1 Pseudomonadota bacterium
CCTGCTCACCACGCCCTTCGTGAACCTGGCCCTGGTGCCGGAGGCGGCCTCCAGCCTGACCCTGCCGGCCCGCATCGGCCATGCCCGGGCCTTCTCCATGTTCGTGCTGGGGGAGGCCGTCGACGCCAGGAAGGCTGTGGACTGGGGCATCGCCAACGCCGCGGTCCCCACCGACCAGCTGCGCGCCCGCGCCCGGGCCGCCGCCGACGCCGTGGCCGCCCGTCCGCCCGCGGCCGTCACCATCACCAAAGCCCTGATGCGGGACGCCGAATCCATCGCCAACCGCATGGACGAGGAGGGCCGCCACTTCGCCGCCCAGCTCAAGTCGCCGGAGGCCAAGGAGGCCTTCGCCGCCTTCGCCGAGAAACGCGCGCCCGACTTCGCGAAGGTGGGCTAGATGACCCGGATCACCGCGGGCCTTTCGCCCTTCACCGACGCCGCCGAGATCGCCGAGGACCATGACCTGACGGGCCGCACCGCCATCGTCACCGGCGGCGCCACCGGCATCGGCGTCGAGACCGCCAAGGCGCTGGCCGCCGCCGGCGCCGAGGTCACCATCGCCGTCCGCAACCGCGAGGCCGGCGAGAAGGCCGCCGCTCAGATCAACGCCGATATCGGCGCCGAGCGGGCCAAGGTGGGGATGATCGACCTCTCCAGCCTGGCCTCGGTGGCCGCCTTCGTCAGCGCCTGGGGCGACGCGCCCCTGAACATGCTGATCAACAACGCCGGGGTGATGGCCTGCCCGCAGACCTACACCGTCGACGATCTGGAGATGCAGATCGGCACGAACCACTTCGGCCACTTCCTGCTGGGCGTCGGCCTGGCCCGGGCCCTGATGAACGGGGCCGAGGACGGCCGCACGGCGCGGCTGGTGTCGCTGTCCTCCATCGGCCACCGGCGCAGCGGCATCAACTGGGACGACGTCCACTACCGCACCCGGCCCTATGACAAGTGGGAGTCCTACGGCCAGTCCAAGACCGCCAATTCCCTGTTCGCCGTCGGCTTCCACAAGCGCTTCGCCGAGCTGGGGATCACCGCCAACGCGGTCATGCCGGGCGGGATCATGACCCCCCTGCAGCGCCACCTGCCGCGTGAGGAGATGATCGCCATGGGCTGGATGGACGAAGAGGGCGTGGTCCGCGAAGGCTTCAAGACGCCGGCCCAGGGCGCGTCCACCAGCGTCTGGGCCGCCATCGGCGACGAGCTCGAGGGCGTCGGCGGCCTCTATCTGGAGAATCTCAGCCAAGCCCTGCCCTGGGGCGAGGAGCCCAATGCGGGGGTCATGGCCCACGCCCTCGACCCCGAGGGCGCCGAGCGCCTCTGGGCCCTTTCCGAAGACACCACCGGAGTGAAGCTATGAGCCTGCAAGGCAAGACCCTCTTCGTCACCGGCGCCAGCCGCGGCATCGGCCTGGCCATCGCGCTCCGCGCCGCCCGCGACGGGGCCAATATCGCCATCGCCGCCAAGACCGCCGAGCCGCACAAGCACCTGCCCGGCACCATCTACTCGGCCGCCAAGGAGATCGAGGCGGCGGGCGGCAAGGCCCTGCCGCTGATCGTCGACGTCCGCGACGAGGCCAGCGTCTATGAGGCGGTGGAGAAGACCGTGGCGGCCTTCGGCGGGATCGACATCTGCGTCAACAACGCCTCGGCCATCCAGCTCACCGGCACCCTGCAGACCGACATGAAGCGCTACGACCTGATGAACCAGGTCAATGCGCGGGGGAGCTTCCTGACCTCCAAGGCCTGCATCCCGCACCTGAAGAATTCGTCCAACCCCCACGTCCTGATGCTGTCGCCGCCCCTGGACATGAGCCCGCGCTGGTTCGAGGGCCACGTGGCCTACACCATGGCCAAGTTCGGCATGAGCATGTGCGTCCTGGGCATGGCCGCGGAGTTCAAGGCCGACGGCATCGCCTTCAACGCGCTCTGGCCCCGGACCGGGATCGCCACGGCGGCCATCCAGTTCGCCCTGGCCGGCGAGGAGGGCATGAAGTCCTGCCGCACCGTCGACATCATGGCCGACGCCGCCCACGCCATCTTCGAGAAGCCGGCCCGCGAGTTCAGCGGCAACTTCCTCATCGACGACAGCTTCCTCTACGCGGAAGGCGAGCGCGACTTCGACAAGTACCGAGTCGATCCGACGACGAGGCTGATGCCCGACTTCTTCGTGCCGGCGGACTCCGTCCCGCCCCCCGGCGTGGTCATCGGCTAGGTTTGCGCTTGGGCTTTTGCTTGGCGCGGGCGGCGGCCTCCAGGCCCTTGCCCGCCCAGGCGGCCAGCAGGTCGGGGTCTTCCAGGGCGTCGAGGGGCGCCGACCAATAGCTCATCGCCTTGTCGCCGCCGAAGGGCTTGAAGGGCTCGCAGCCTGCCGCCTCGAAGTCCGCGCGGTTGGCGTCGTCGACCTTGAGGTAGAGGGTGTCCTCGGCGATCAGGCCGAAGAACAGCTCGTGTCGGGACAGGCCCACCCCGCCGAACATCCGCCGGTGGGTGATCCCCCCCAGGGGCTGGAGCTGCTCCAGAACATAGTCGACAAATTCCGGTGAGACCGCCATGCGCCCCTCGCCAAGCCAGAGGACACCTTAGCCGTGACCGTCACCGTTCGTCCCGCCGTTCCCACCGATGCGCCCACTGTCTTCGGCTTCATCCGGGCGCTCGCCGAGTACGAAAAGCTGCTGCACGAGGTGGAGGCGACGGAGGCCGACATCGCCGGCCACCTGTTCGGCGACAGCCCGCGGCTGTTCTGCGACATCGCCGAGAGCGACGGCGCGCCGGTGGGGTTCGCCATCTGGTTCTACAACTACTCCACCTTCCGCGGCCGGCACGGGATCTATCTGGAGGACCTGTTCGTGGTCCCGGAGGCCCGCGGCCTGGGCGCCGGCAAGGCCCTGCTGCGGGCCCTGGCCCAGCGGTGCGAGACCGAGGGCCTGGCGCGGCTGGAATGGGCGGTGCTCAACTGGAACGCCCCGGCCATCGCCTTCTATGACAGCCTGGGGGCCGGCGCGCAGACCGAGTGGACCGTGCGCCGCCTGACCGATGGAGCCTTGAGCAGATTGGCGCGGGGCGACTGAACCCATCCGCCGGGACGAGCGGTGTTGGGGATCAGACCTTGATGTCGATGATCGCCGGGGCGTCCTTGCCGCCCTGGTTGGATTTTGCCTGGTGCTCGAGCACGTCGAGCATGGCCTCCTTGATGCGCCGGGCGATCTCCTCCTCGATGGAGCTTTCGGTGGCGGCCCGCTGCTTGGGGTCGAGCCTGGCCAGGTCGCCCTCGCTGGTTCCCCGGGCGGCCAGGACCTGGGCGCGGATCTTTTCCTTCAGCTTCTCGAGCTGCTGCTCCTTGGCCCATTGGTAGATCCCCTTGTCGCGGATCGCGTCGAGGGTGGCCTTGTCCTTGGCCTTGGCGGCGGCGGCTTTCGCCGCGGCGACTTCGGCCGGGCTGGCGGGCTTGTCGGTGGCCGCCGCCGCGCCGCCGGGCAGCAGGGCGGCGAGGGGCGACGACTGGCCGATGGCTGAAATGGACATGCGAACCTCCGCTCTAGCGGTTAAGGTTACGCAAGTTCCGGGCCACCAAGAGCCCAGCCAGGGAGAGGTCCATGAGCGCCCCACCGAAGACTGTCCTGGTCGCCTCGCCGGAGGAAGAGGCCGCCATCCGCCAGGCGGTGCGGACCGCCCAGCCCGGCTCGCCCGACAGCGTCCTGGCCGGACCTGAACATGTGCCGGGCCTGGTGAGCCTGCTTAGCGATCCGGCGGTCTCCGGACCCATCTACGACCTGCCCAGGCCGATCAACGCCGAGACGGTGGGCGCCTGGGTCGCCGAGGCGCAGGCCCTGCGCCAGAAGGGGGAGGCCATCCTGTTCGTCTCCCTCGATCCGGCCGGCGAGGTGGCCGGCTATTCCCGCTTCTCGGTCTGGCCCGACCGGTCCTCGGCGGAGATCGTGGGCGGCCGTCGGGCCGACCTGCAGAGCCGGGGCCAGGGCAGTTCGGGCGCGGCGCGGTCCTTCGGCTGGATGTTCGAGGCCCTGGGGGTGCGGCTGGTGGGCCTGACCGCGGCCCTGGACAATGTCCGCTCGGCCAAGGTCATCGAGGCCGCCGGCTTCGTGCGCATGGGGGAGCGCGACAGCGTGCGTCCCGACGGGACCATCCGCAGGTCGCTCTACTGGGAGCTGACGCGGGACCAGTGGCTGGCCCTGCACGGGACATGAAAAAGACCCCGGCCTTTCGACCGGGGTCCTGATCGTTTCGGCGAAGCCGACCGCGCTTAGGCGGTCGCGGGCTTCGGCGCCGGGGCGGCCTGCGGCGCGCGGCCCAGGTCGTAGAACTTCGGCGCCATCTTCGGAATGGCTTCCTTGATGATGCTGTCGACGGTCCAGCCCTCTTCCTTGGTCACGGTCTCGATCGGCCGCGGCTGCGAATAGAGGGTGATGGTCTCGCCCGAGGAGCCGAAGATCTGGCCCGAGACGCTGGCGGCGGCCGGGGTGATCATGGCCACGGAGAAGCGGGCCGGCTGGTCGGCGCGGATCTTCTCGGCCATCACGGCGCGGCGGGCGGCGGCGGCTTCGTCCTTCACCGGCACCGACTGGGTCATGCGGGTCCAGGCGACCGGCGCGACGCAGTTGGAGCGCACGTTGTTACGGGCGCCTTCCATGGCGATGATCCGCGAGAGGCCGGCGATGCCCATCTTGGCCGCGCCGTAATTGGCCTGGCCGATGTTGCCGAACAGGCCGGAGGTCGAGGTGAAGAACATGTAGGCGCCGTCGTTCTGCTCGCGGAACAGCTCGATGGTGGCGCGGGCCACGTTGAAGGAGCCGCGCATGTGGACGTTGATGACGGAGTCCCATTCGGCCTCGGTCATCTTGTGGAACATCACGTCCCGCAGGATGCCGGCGGGATTGATGACGGCGTGCAGGCCGCCGAATTCCTTCTTGGCCTGCTCGACCATGCCGTAGACGGCCTCGAGGTCGGTGACGCTGTCGGAATTGGAAACCGCCTCGCCGCCCGCGGCGCGGATTTCCTGGGCGACGGTCTCAGCCGGACCGGCCGAACCTTCGTCCTCGCCCTTCAGGCCACCGCCCAAATCGTTGACGACGACCTTCGCGCCTTCCTGCGCGGCGATCAGAGCGCAATCGCGGCCGATACCGTTGCCGCCGCCCGTAACAAGAACAACTTTGCCTGAAAGAGCACCCATGAACCAATCTCCCTGAAATATTAATTCGGGAACTGTTATTCGAGCCGGTCAGCCTTGCGCAAGTCTGGAAACAGTTTCGCCCAGAGCCCGGTGACGATCAAAGCCCCGACCCCACCGAAGATCGCGCCGCCTACCGGACCGAAGAACCGGGCCACCACGCCGCTCTCGAACTCCCCCAGCTCGTTGGACGCCCCGATGAACAGCGAGGACACCGCCGCCACCCGGCCGCGCATGTGGTCCGGCGTCACGATCTGCACCAGGGTCTGGCGGACATAGACGCTGAGCATGTCGGCGCCGCCCAGCACCGCGAGCGCCGCCACCGACAGGGGCAGGGACTTCGACAGGCCAAAGACGATGGTGGCCGCCCCGAACACCGCCACCCCGGCGAACATGGTGATCCCCGCGTTCTGGCGGATCGGCCGGCTGGCCAGGACGACGGCCACCAGGGTGGCGCCGATGGCCGGTCCCGCCCGCAGGATCCCGAAGCCGCTGGGGCCGACGTGCAGAACGTCCCGGGCGAACACCGGCAGCAGGGCCGTGGCGCCCCCCAGCAGGACGGCGAACAGGTCCAGGGAGATGGCCCCGAAGACGATCTTGTTGGTCCAGGTGTAGACCAGTCCCTCCTTGATAAGGGCCCAGCGCGAGCCGGCCTGGACGATGGGCTGGGTCACCCCGCGGATCAGGAAGACGCAAAGGAAGGCCAGGACGTAGAGGACGGTGGTCACCGAATAGGACAGGCCCGTGGAGTGGGCCAGCAGCAGGCCGCCCACCGCCGGCCCGATGATCGAGCCCCCCTGCCAGGCGAGCGAATTCCAGGCGATGGCCCGCGGCAGCAGGCTGCGGGGCACCAGCATCGGGCCCAGCGCCGTGGAGGAGGGGCCCATGAAGGCGCGGCTGGCCCCGAACAGCGCCGAGAGCAGCAGCAGCAGGGGAATGCTGGCGAAATCGTAGATCGAGGCGAGCGCCAGGGTCAGGGCCGTGCCGATCTCGCCGACATAGCAGATCAGCAGCACCTTGCGCCGGTCGTGGCGGTCGGCGGTCTCCCCGGCGAAGGGGGAGAGGAACAGCACCGGCACGAAGGCCGCCAGGCCGATCAGGCCGACATAGAAGGCCGACTGCTTCACATCCATGGTCTCGCGGGCCACGGCGTACATCTGCCAGCCCAGGGCCACGCTCTGGATCTGCACCCCAAGGGTCGCCGCCACGCGGGCGGTCCAGAACAGCATGAAGTCGCGGCGCTTGATCAGCTCGCGGAGGGTTGTGGGTTCGGCCGCGCCGTCGGAGGGAGTCGTTGTCATGGGCGGGCGACCTTGCGGCGCCGCGCCCCACCCCGCAACGCGCGATTGACGCCGGCGGCGCATGGCCCTATGCGCCGCGTCGCGTTGAACAAATTTCCGGGCCGAGGTCATGCGACGACTGCGACGAACCGGGCGCGCCCGCCGCGCCGACTAGAACCGCCCGCCGGCCGGCGCATTCGTGCGTGGCGGCGAGATCGCCGCTCATCGCACAAGACCAGACGCCCATGACCCTCCCCGCCGCCAAGGCGCCGACCCTCAAGCTCGAGCAACCCCAGGACGGTCCCGCCGTGGACGCCCTGCTGGACCACGCCTTCGGGCCCGGACGCTACACCAAGGTGTCCGAGCGCGTCCGCGAGGTCGCCGAGTTCCGCCCCGACCTGTCCTTCTGCGCCTGGGACGGCGGCCGGCTGGTGGGCAGCGTGCGCATGACCCGCGTGCGCATCGGCGCCGATGAGGCCGTCTTCCTCGGGCCGCTCGCCGTCCAGGCCGAGGTCCGCAAGTACGGCACGGGCGGCCTGCTGGTGCAGCGGGCCTGCGAGGCGGCCCAGGCCGCGGGCTTTCCCCTGGTGCTGCTGGTGGGGGACGAACCCTATTTCAGCCGCTTCGGCTTCTCGGCCGCGCCGGCCAGGGACGTGCGCCTGCCGGGACCGGTGGATCAGCGCCGGGTGCTGGTGCGGGCCCTGCGCGAGGGCGGGGCCGAGGGGCTGGCGGGGCCGGTCGGCGCGCCGTGACGAGCCGTCACGCTTGAGGCGGGGCGTGGCGCACCCTACCTTCACCGCATGACCGACGCGCCCAGCAAGCCCAGCCTCGAAGGCGTGATCGCCGCGGCCAAACAGGCCCCCGGCCGCGGCCTGCCCCCCGTGCACCTGTGGAACCCGACCCACTGCGGCGACATCGACATCGTCATCAAGAAGGACGGCCTCTGGTTCCACGAGGGCACGCCCATCGGCCGCGAGGCCCTGGTGCGGCTGTTCTCCACCGTCCTGCGCAAGGATCCCGACGGCTTCCACCTGGTGACCCCGGTGGAGAAGATGAAGATCACCGTCGAGGACGCCCCCTTCATCGCCGTGCGGGTCGACAAGGTCGGGGACACCCTGAAATTCCTCACCAATGTCGGCGACGAGGTCGAGGCCGGGCCGGAGAACGAGATCCGCGTGGAGATGGACCCCGCCACTGGCGAGCCGCGCCCCTACCTGCATGTCCGCCGCGGCCTGGAGGCCCTGATCGCCCGCCCGGTCTTCTACGAGCTGGTGGAGCTGGCGCAGGAGCGGCAGACGCCGGAGGGGCCCCGCCTGGGGGTGGCCTCCAACGGCGCCTGGTTCCCGGTCGGGCCGGCCGGAGCCCATCGTCTGTGAGTCCGCACCGCGCGAGCGCCGAGACCCGCGACTGGATCGTCCGCCACCTCGACCCCCTGGAGGAGCGCGAGCCCGTGGCCGGGGCCACCGGCTCGGACTTCGACCTTTCGGGCCCCTACGGGACGCCCCACGCCGACCTGACCCCGGCCTCGGTGCTGGTGGCCCTGATCGAGCGGGAGAGCTCCTATTCGGTGCTGCTGACCCGGCGGTCGGACACCCTGCGCCGCCATACCGGCCAGATCGCCCTGCCGGGGGGGCGCCGCGATCCCGGCGAAACCCCCTGGGGCACGGCCCTGCGGGAGGCCCACGAGGAGGTGGGGCTGCACCCCGACTATGTGACCCTGGCGGGGCTGTCCTCGCCCTATGTCACCGGCACCGGCTACCTGATCACCCCGGTGGTGGGCTTCGTGCGCCACGGTTTCACCCTGGAGCCCAATCCCGACGAGGTGGCCGACATCTTCGAGACCCCCTTCGGCTTCCTCATGGACCCGGCCAATCACGAGGAACATGAGCGCGAGGCGCCGACCGGGGAAAAGCGTAGGTTCTACGCCATGACCCACGACGAACGTTTCATCTGGGGGGCCACCGCCGGTGTCCTGAGGGCGCTGTACGAGCGGCTCTACGGCGCGGCCGTTGCTTGAGGTCATCGCCACCCGGGCCCTGCTGGTGGCCTTGCCCTTCGGTCTCTGGTTCCTCTGGCGCGAAGTCGCCCGGCGCTCGGGGCGGGAGATGGGATCGACTCCCTGGGCCTGGTTGTTCGCCGCTGGCGCGGTGCTGTTGGGGCTTTCTCTGATGGCCACGGCGGTGTTCCATGGCGATAATCGCGGCGAGGTCTATGTGCCCGCCGAAGTGATGCAAGACGGGCGCGTGTCGCCCGGCCATTTTGAAAAGAGAGCGCCCAAGACGCCATGACCGACAGTATCGGCCACAGACCCTGGATGAAGACCCCCGGGGCCGTCGCGGTGATGGACGCGCTGGAGGCCCGCGGCTTCGCCGGCTGCGCACGCTATGTCGGGGGCTGCGTTCGCAACAGCCTGCTGAACCGGCCGGTCGAGGACATCGACATCGCCACCACCTTGACGCCGGACCAGGTCACCGAGGCCCTGAACGACGCCGGGATCAAGGCGGTGCCCACCGGGGTCGAGCACGGCACCATCACCGCCGTGGCCGACGGCCAGCCCTTCGAGATCACCACCCTGCGCCGGGATGTCTCCACCGACGGCCGCCGCGCCGTGGTGGCCTTCACCCAGGACTGGAACGAGGACGCCCAGCGCCGGGACTTCACCCTCAACGCCGTCTATGCCGACCGCGAGGGGACCCTGTTTGATCCCACCGGCCGTGGGGTCGCGGACGGCAAGGCCGGGCGCATCGTCTTCGTGGGCGACGCCATGACCCGCATCCGCGAGGACTATCTGCGCATCCTGCGCTTCTTCCGGTTCCTGGCCTGGTACGGCAAGGGCGAGGCCGACGAGAAGGCGCTCGCCGCCTGCCGCGCCCTGAGGGAGACGCTGTCGGGCCGCCCGGCCGAGCGCACCGCCAAGGAGCTCATCAAGCTGCTGGCCGCCGAGGAGCCGCGCCCGGCCCTGGCCCTGATGGCCCGGGCCGGGGTGCTGG
Source organism: Pseudomonadota bacterium (assembly GCA_040388315.1). Classification (GTDB taxonomy): domain Bacteria; phylum Pseudomonadota; class Alphaproteobacteria; order Caulobacterales; family Caulobacteraceae; genus Phenylobacterium. Next base: position 9,455 of record JAZKBZ010000039.1, read on the forward strand.
GCGCCGTCCTGCCCTGCGCCACCGACCTGGCCGCCTTCAACATGCTGGTGGAGATCGAGACCGACCAGCTGTTCGAGAACGATCCCATCCTGCGCCTGGCCACCCTGATCCCCGAGGACCAGGTGGGCGCCGCCCAGATCGCCGAGCGCCTGCGTCTGTCCAACGAGGTGCGCGACCGGCTGGTGGCGGCCATGGGCAAGACCCCGCGCATCACCAGCTGGATGAGCCCCAGGGAGACCCGGCGGGCGGTCTACGCCATCGGCCTGCGCGCCTTCACCGACCGGGTGAAGCTGGCCTGGGCCAAGTCCGGCCGCACCGCGGCCACCCACCAGTGGCGGGGCCTGCTGGCGCTGGCCGAAAGCTGGTCGCCGCCGACTTTCCCGCTGACCGGCGACGACGTGATCCATTCCGGCGTGCCCAAGGGCCCCATGGTGGGCCAGGTGCTGCGGGAGGTGGAGGACTGGTGGGTCGACCACGACTTCCTCGACGACAAATTCTCCGCCATCGAGAAGCTGAAGGCCGTGGCCCAGGGCATGGCCTATTGAGGCTGGGCATCCTCGAGACCGGCGCCCCGCCCCCCGGCGTCGATCAGTTCGGCGACTATCCCGCCATGTTTCGCGCCCTGCTGGGGCCGCAGGCGCACCACTACACGACCTTCGACGTCCAGGCCGGGGAGCTGCCCGCCAGCGCCCAGGCCTGCGAGGCCTATATCGTCACCGGCTCCTCGGCCGGGGTCTATGACCCGCTACCCTGGATCGCGCCCCTGTCGGACTTCCTGCGCGCGGCCAGGGGGACGCCGATGGTGGGGATCTGCTTCGGTCACCAGATCATGGCCCAGGCCTTCGGCGGCAAGGTGATCAAGTCCCCCAAGGGCTGGGGCGTCGGCCTGCATCGCTACGAGGTCCAGGCTCCCCAGGCCTGGATGGACGCCCCGCGCCTGACCATCCCCGCCTCGCACCAGGACCAGGTGGTGGAGGCGCCGCCCGCCGCAACCGTGCTGGCCGGCAGCGCCTTCACGCCGCTGGGCATGCTGGCCTATGACGACCAGCCGGCCATCTCCCTGCAGCTGCATCCGGAGTTCGAGCCCGCCTACGCCCGGGCCCTGATCGAGGCGCGGCGGGGGACCCGCTACACCGACGAGGAGGCCGACCGGGCGATCCTCTCCTTCGAGCAGCCCGACGACCGTTCCCGCGTGGGCGGCTGGATCACCCGCTTCCTGGCCCAGGCAACGCTTCGCCGACCCTGACGTTCTGGGCTGCGGCGCGCCTCCCCCGCGCCGGCCCAGGAAGTCCCTCATGCGCCACGCCAGCGCCCTCGTTCTCGCCCTCGTCGGCGCGGCCGGTCTCGCCGCCGCCACCTTCGGCGCCCGGGCCCAGACCGCCCCCAGCCAGACCGCCGCCGCGGTCCTGGCGGAGATGGCGCAGCGGACGTCCCTCAAGCCCGCCGCCGCCTTCAACCGCATCGCCGACAAGAACGCCCGCTCCGTGGCCCTCTTCCAGGAGGCCGGCAAGGTGATCACCCACCCCCGCTGCGCCAACTGCCACCCGGTGGACCGTCCCGTGCAGGGCGACGACCGCCATCCCCACATGCCGGTGGTCTCCCGCGGCCCGGATGGACACGGGGAGGGGCTGCCTTGCGCCGCCTGCCACACCGCCAAGAACGTCTGGGTGGGTGGGACCCACATCGTCACCATCCCGGGCAATCCCAGGTGGGCGCTGGCGCCCGCGGAGATGGCCTGGCAGGGCAAGTCGCTAGGCGAGATCTGCGCCCAGCTCAAGGACCCGGCCCGCAACGGCGGCCGGACCCTGACCCAGATCCAGGAGCACATGGCCCATGACGAGCTGGTGGCCTGGGGCTGGAACCCGGGCCTGGGCCGCACCGCCGCCCCCGGGACCCAGGCGCAGCTCGGCGAGCTGATCCAGGCCTGGATCGACACCGGCGCCAAGTGCCCCGCCCCGGGCGGCGTGAAGGTGCCCAGCCGTGACCTCAAGGCCGAGGCCGGGGCGATGAAGCCGGCCGTCTAGGCCAGGTCCCGCACCATCCAGATCGTCCCCGGCGTCGGCTGCGCCTCGAAGCGGCGGAAGCCGTAGATGTCGTAGAAACGCTGGGCGCGGGTATTGGCCTGGCTGACGCCCAGGTGGACGCCGGGCGCGCCGGCGTCCTTCGCGGCGGCCATCCAGTTGTCGATGAGACGCTGGCCCATGCCCTGGCCCTGCAGGTGCGGCAGCAGGTTGATGTGCAGGTGGGCCGGGTAGGGGGCCACCAAGCTATCGGGCGCGATCGCCGGCTTGTGGAACAGGCGCTCCAGGTGCTGGTCCGGCGTCCGCTCGGCCCACGGAACCGCTTGCGGATCGGGGTGGGCGGCCCGCAGCACTGGCCACCAGCGGGCCTCCAGCAGGGCCTCGAAGCCCCGAGTGTCGGCGGTTCCGACGATATAGCCGGCCACCGCCCCGTCATCCTCCACCACGAAGGCCAGGTCCGGGTTCAGGCGGCCATAGGGGGCGGCGTAGATGGCGCCCAGCAGGTGTTTGTCGCGGTAGAGGCCGGTGGCGTCCTGGCCGCTGTCGCCGGTCCGCAGGCAGACCTCGTAGAGGCCGTCGAGATCCCCCGGGGCGAAGGGGCGGATCTGGGCCATCAGGCGCCCCGCCGTTGCAGGTCGCGCAGGGGGCGGAAGCTGATCAGCCTGGCGCCGGCGGCCTCCACCCCCGCCTTCAGGGTCGGGTCCAGCAGACAGGCGCGGTCCTTGATGCGGATCTCGGCGTTGGTCCTGTCGTAGCCCCGCAGCTCGGGGCCGTCCTCCACCGGATGCAGGTAGATCTCGGTCACCCCCGGCCGCAGGCGCGTCAGGCTGTCGGCGAACACCTCGCGGGCGGGCAGGCCCCACAGGCTGACGAAGTGGTCGGGATAGATCCGCCCCGCGGCGCTCGCCTGGGCGCGGCCGGCGAAACCCAGCCTCCGTTCGGCGCCCGCCCCGAACATCCGCATCGGCAGGTCGTAGTCGGCGGCCAGCTGGACGAAGAGGGCGAAGTAGCGCGGGTCGATCTGCATCGTGCCCATGTGGGCGTCGAGATGGGTGACGTCGACGCCCCAGGCCAGGGCCTGGTCGATCTGGGCCCGGCACTCGGCGGCCACGTCCTCCAGGCGCGCCTGGGCCCAGACCGCCTCGGCGGTGGTGGGCATGTAGCCCTGGTCATCGTGCAGGGAGGCCGCCCCCGTCAGCGAGCGCCAGCGATAGCCGGGATATTCCGCCGTCAGGGTCAGGTGCACCCCGATGTCGGCGCCGGCGCAGCACTCCAGGCCGTCCAGGGCCCAGGGGCAGGGGACCATCAGGGTGGCGCTGGTGGCGATCCCGAAGGCGAAGGCCTCGGCGGTGGCCCGGTTGGCGGCCTGGCTGGAGCCCAGGTCGTCGCAGTTGACGATCAGCAGCCGTTCGCCGGATCCGTATCCCAGGCGTTCGACGAGGCTGGGGCCGGTCACGGGCGTCTCCGGGTCAGAGCCAGGCTACGAGCGGCGGCATGGAGGACAGGATGGTGTCGATATTGCCACCGGCCTTGAGGCCGAACATCGTGCCGCGGTCGTAGAGCAGGTTGAACTCCACGTAGCGGCCGCGGCGGACCAGCTGCTCCATGCGGTCCTGCTCGGTCCAGGGCTCGCTCATCCGGTGGCGCACGATCTTCGGATAGACCTCAAGGAAGGCCTCGCCCACGGCGCGGGTGAAGGCGAAGTCCTTCTCGAAGTCGCCGGAATTGTGCCGGTCGTAGAAGATGCCCCCGACCCCGCGGGTCTCCTTGCGGTGCGGCAGATAGAAATATTCGTCGCACCAGGCCTTGTACTTGCCGTGCCACTCCGGATCGAAGGCGTCGCAGGCGTCCTTCATGGCGGTGTGGAAGAGCACCGCGTCGTCGGCCTCCTGGCTGCGCTGCTCGTCCACCATGGGGGTCAGGTCGGCCCCGCCGCCGAACCAGCTCTCGGCGGTCGAGAGGAAGCGGGTGTTCATGTGGACGGTGGGCACCCGCGGCGATCGCGGGTGGATGATCAGGCTGATGCTGGCCGAGACATAGGACGGGTCCTTGTCGGCGCCGGGCATCTGGGCGGCCATCTCCGGCGAGAAGCGGCTCGCAGCCGCCGAGGTGTGGACCCCGGCCTTCTCGAACAGCCGGCCCTTGAAGTGGCCGCCGATCCCGCCGCCGACTCCGGTCTCCCGGGTCCAGGGCCGCTGGTCGAATCGGCCGGGCTCCTCCGGATAGAGTTCGGGCGGGGCCTCCTCCTCCAGCTGCTCCAGTTCGGCGAAGATGCGCAATTGCAGGTCTTCGAACCATTCCTTGGCGCGGGCGCGGCGGTCTTGGATCTCTTGCGGCAGGCTCGTCATTCGGCTGGCTTAGGAAATTGACCGGTCTGGCGCAACGCCTCCGAAAGGCCGATCGCCGCCGAGACGGTGACATTCAGCGACCGCATGCCCGGCATGAGCGGAATATAAACCCGCGCGTCGGCGCTCTCGTGAACCTCGTCGGGAACGCCGGCGCTTTCGCGTCCGAACAGCAGCACGTCGTCGGGCTGGAAGACGAAGTCGCTCAGGGGCAAAGCGCCCTTGGTTGTGAACAGAACGATCCTTCCGGGCTTATTTTGCGCAAAATCGGCCCATCCGGCGTGCCGCGTCACTTCGCCCGGTTCGCCGTAATCCAAGGCCGCGCGACGGATCGCGCGGTCGGAAAGCGGGAAGCCACAGGGCTCAATGACGTGGACTCCGACCCCCAGACAGGCGCCAAGACGAAGGGCCGCCCCAAGGTTTTGCGGAATGTCCGGTTGAAAAAGCGCCAGCAGCATTCTAAGCGATCCAGCCACGGGATTGGCCGGGGCTTGGCGCGAATCACGGAAGGGGCGACCGCAATGCGCGGTCACTGATCTTTCCGGGATATCGGCCTGCTCCAGCATTGGGTTCCGAGAGGCCTTTACCAGAGCGTCTGGAAAGGTCGAAGACGGGTCTCGGCGCAAGGCCGCGGCCGCAAACGAAGGGTAGCTTTAAGGTGGCCGACACCGTCGTGGGCGCAGATCCCGATCCTCATGCCTCGGGCGAAGACCCGAACCGGCGTGATTTCATTCATATCGCCGCGGCCGTCATGGCCGTGGGCGCGGTTGGGGCGTTGGCCTGGCCGTTCATCGACCAGATGAACCCGGCCGGCGACACCCTCGCCCTCGCCTCGGTGGAATTCGACCTGACAAAGGTCGAAGCTGGCCAGCAGGTCACCATCAAGTGGCGCGGCAAGCCGCTGTTCATCCGCAACCGGACCGGGGCGGAAATCGCCGCGGCCATCAAGGATGACCACGCCGACCTGCGCGATCCGCAGACCGACGAGGAACGCCACAAGCCGGGCAAGGCCCAGTGGCTGATCCTGGTGGGCACCTGCACGCACCTCGGTTGCGTCCCGACCTTCGGGGGCGGTGACTACGGCGGCTGGTTCTGCCCGTGCCACGGCTCGCACTACGACACCTCCGGCCGTATCCGGAAAGGTCCCGCGCCGAAGAACCTGGCGGTGCCGGACTACGCCTTCCTGTCGGACACCAAGGTCAAGGTGGGCTGAGGACGATGAGCGGACATTCAAACTACGAGCCGAAGACCGGCTTCGAGCGCTGGCTCGACACTCGCCTGCCGATCGTGCGCCTGGCGTACGACAGCGTGATCGACTTCCCGACCCCGAAGAACCTGAACTACTGGTGGACCTTCGGCGGCATCCTGGCGGTCTGCCTGGGCATCCAGATCGTGACCGGCATCGTGCTGGCCATGCACTATGTCCCGCACGTGGACATGGCCTTCAATTCCGTCGAGCGCATCATGCGCGACGTGAACTACGGCTGGCTGGTGCGCTACATGCACTCCAACGGGGCCTCGATGTTCTTCATCGCGGTCTACATCCACATGTTCCGCGGCCTCTATTACGGGTCCTACAAGGCCCCGCGCGAAGTGCTGTGGATTCTCGGCTGCGTGATCTACCTGCTGATGATGGCCACGGCCTTCATGGGCTACGTGCTGCCCTGGGGCCAGATGAGCTTCCACGGCGCGGTGGTGATCACCAACCTGTTCGGCGCCCTGCCGGTGGTCGGCCCGTCCATCACCACCTGGCTGTGGGGCGGCTTCGCGGTGGATGACCCCACCCTCAACCGCTTCTTCTCGCTGCACTACCTGCTGCCGTTCATGATCGCCGGCGTGGTGATCCTGCACATCTGGGCGCTGCACGTGCCCGGCAACGGCAACCCCACCGGCGTGAACGTGAAGTCCAAGGAGGACACCGTCCCCTTCCACCCGTACTACACGGTGAAGGACGGCTTCGCGATTTCGGTCTTCCTGCTGATGTTCGCCGCCTTCGTGTTCTTCATCCCCAACGCGCTCGGCGACGCGGTGAACTATGTTCCCGCCAACCCGCTGGTGACCCCGGCCCACATCGTTCCGGAATGGTACTTCCTGCCGTTCTACGCGATCCTGCGGGCGGTGCCGGATAAGCTGATGGGCGTGCTGATGATGTTCGGCGCCATCGCCATGCTGTTCGTCCTGCCCTGGCTCGACACCTCCAAGGTGCGCTCCATGCGCTACCGGCCGACAGCGAAGCTCTACTTCGGCATCTTCGTCCTGGCCTGCCTGGTGCTGGGCTTCTGCGGCGGGCGCCTGCCCGACGACCAGATCATCCCGAACCTGTCGACCTTCCAGCTGCTGGACGCCGAGGTGAACTCGATGGTGTGGCTCTCCCGCGTCGCGGCGGCCTACTACTTCGCCTACTTCCTGATCGTGCTGCCGATCCTGGGCCTCACCGAGACCCCGCTGCCCCAGCCGGAGTCGATCTCCGCGCCGGTGCTCCCCGCCAACGCGCCCGCCGGCGCTGCGGCTTCGCCTGAAAAGAGGGGTTGAGCCTCAGATGCTGCGCAAAGGTTTCATTCTCGCGGCGTTCGGGCTCGCTTTCGTCGCGGGTCCGGCGCTCGCCGCCGCCACGGCTCCCGAGGAGCCCAAGGGCGTCCACTGGAGCTTCGAAGGCCCGTTCGGCAAGTTCGACCAGGCCCAGGTCCAGCGGGGCTACAAGGTCTATCGGGAGGTCTGCTCGGCCTGCCACTCCATGGATCTGATGAGCTTCCGCAACCTCGGCCAGAAGAACGGTCCGTTCTTCGACGAGGCCTACCCGAACCCGAACGACAACCCGACGGTCAAGGCGATCGCCAAGGACTACCAGGTCAACGACATCGACTCCGAGACCGGTGACGTCGTCCAGCGTCCCGGCACCTCGGCCGACAAGTTCCCCAACCCCTTCCCCAACGAGGCCGCCGCGCGCGCCTCGAACGGCGGCGCCATGCCGCCGGACCTCTCGGTCATCACCAAGGCCCGGGAGGAGGGACCGCAGTACGTCTACTCGATCCTGACCGGCTATGTGGCGACCCCGGTCGGCCTCGAGGTCCCCGCGGGCAAGCACTACAACCCCTATATGGCCGGTGACCTGAGCGCCTTCTACAAGGGCAAGGGCCATGCGCCGAAGGGCGGCTTCATCGCCATGCCGCCGCCCCTGGAAGACGGCAAGGTCACCTTCGACGACGGCTCCAAGTCCACCGTGGACCAACAGGCCAAGGACGTGGTGGCCTTCCTGGCCTGGGCCTCCGAGCCCAAGCAGACCGAACGCAAGCAGTTCGGCGTCGCGGCCATGATCTACCTGCTGGTGTTCGCGGGCCTGCTGTTCGTCAGCTACCGCCGCATCTGGCGCAACGTCGCCCACTAGAGGCGTCGTTCTCCACGAGACGATCCAAGGGCCCCGGCGCAAGCCGGGGCCTTTTTCGTTCCTGTCCTGGAGGTCATGACGAATCGCTAAGTTGCCCGTGTCTTCGCGCCAGCCGATAGCAGCCTGGAGTTTCAATCCAAGGGGGCGGGCATGGTGGCTACTGGGACCGGGCGCGGACGCGCCCTTGCATATTTGGCGCTCTATGCGGGCCTCTGGGGCGCCGCCTTCGCCTATCTCTTCCATCGACAGGCCGACTGGACCTTCCCGCTGGTCTCCCTGGGGGTCTTCGGGATCGCGTTGTCGGGCCTGGCCTGGGTCCTGACCCGCAAGGCCGCGCCGCCGCCCGTCCCGGTCCGCAGGCCGGGGCTCGAACTGGCCGCCGTGCTGATCTTCCTGGTGGTCTACGCCGTGGGCTTCCTCGGCTGGGGCATGGGGACGCTCAAGGATTCCCTGCCCGAGGGCCAGACCCGGGAGCTGATGGTGTTGGGAGCCAAGCTGGCGGTCCACGTCGTGGCGCCGGCCCTGCTGCTGGCCCTGCTGGGCGCCAAACTGGCCCCGCTGTTCTCAACGGGCTTGGCCCGCAAGGGGTTCTGGCCGACGCTGATCGTCATGGGCGCCATCTTCATCGCCCTGCTCAGCGTGGTCAGCCCCAGCCTCAAGCAGATCGCCGCCCTGGAGGCCCCAGTCCAGGTCCTGGCCTGGGCGGTCCCGGCCGCCTTCGTCTGGGTCGCCCTGGAGGCGGGCCTATCGGAGGAGTTCCTGTTCCGGGCCGTGCTCCAGACCCGCCTGGCCGCCGTGCTGCGCAGCGAAACCGGCGCGGTGGTGCTCGGCGCGCTGCTCTTCGCCGTGGCCCATGTCCCGGGCCTCTACCTGCGCGGCGCGCCGGGGGACGATGGCTATTCCACCGACCTCCTGCAGGTCGTCGCCTTCACCATCGCCTCCCTCTCGCCCCTGGCCCTGATGCTGGGCGTGGTCTGGGCGCGCACCCGCAGCCTGCTGCTGGTGGTCCTGCTGCACGCCGCCATCAACATCCTGCCGTTCCTGCCGGAATTCCTCGTCACCTGGGCAGGGATCGCGCCGGCCGGTTAGGGCCGCCGCAGCAGCAGGCGGCCGCGCGGGAAGTCGAACCTCAGGCGCCAGCGGGCCAGGACCGGCGCGCCGACCGCCCCCACCGCGCCCTCGACGGGCGGCGTCAGCCCCGCCGGCAGGTTCTCGAACAGCTCTCCGGCCAGAGGCAGGGCCCGCAGGCGGGCCCGGCGCGGGCCATAGGGCGCCACATCCTCAGCGCTGGCCCCTGGGACGCCCGCCAGGGCCCCGTCGAGGCGGACGGGGGCGTCGAGGCCGGTGGCGACCACAAAGCCGCCCACGACCGTCCTGGGACCGTCGGCGACGGCGCCCGCGACCGTCGGAAGGCCCCCCTTCAGCCGCATCGCCAGGATCTTCTCGGGGCGGAAGCGCGGCGCGCGGCGCGGCGCCCGGATCTCCACCCGGCAGGGGGCGAAGTCGAGGTCCACCACCTGGCCCGCCAGGACGTCGGCGCCGATCACCCCGGCGATGGGGGTGGGGAAGGCGTAGGTGCGCGCGTCGAGGTCGGCCACGGCGACGGGCTGGTCGGCCAGGCGCAGGCCCGCGACCCGCACCTCGCCCCGCAGGGCGGTCCCGGCCTGGCCCTCCATCTGGGCCCGGGTCTCGTGCAGCAGGGTGGCCGGGGCGCCGGTGTCGAGGATGTAGTCGCCAGCCACCCCGGCCACCTCGGCGGGGACCACCACCACCCCGTGATCGAACCAGCAGGCCGCCGCGCGGGCGGGCGCCGGGGCGAGGCTGAGCGCGGCGAGGAGCAGGGCGGGCTTCAAGGGCTAATCCCGAAGGGAGGGTCCCCGACCATAGCCAAGCCGCGCGCCCTCGGCGATAAATGCGCCATGTCCGGTTCACGTCCCGCCTGCTCCTCCGTCCCCGTCACGGCGCCGGGGCGCTAGATGGCCTTCACCAAGGCCTGGCGCGACTTCAAGCGCATGCAGGACGTGGCCGTCGCCGCCTCGGCCCTGATCTATGCCGGCGCCGTGGTCCACGCCTTCAGCGTCCTGCCGGGCGGTGCGGCGCTCGTCGCCCGCCACGCCCTGATCTGGCCGGCGGGGGCGGCCCTGGCCAGCTTCGCCCTGCCGCTGCTGGTCCTGCCGCTCAGGCGGAGCCTGGCCCGTTATGTCTGGATGAGTTTCGTCGCGGGCTTCGGTCAGACCGCGGTCTCGGTGCTCACCGGGGTGGGGCTGCTGATCGCCGCGGCCAGCTTCATCTACTGGCAGGTGGCCGCGGTGGCCTCGGGCGGCCGCTATCCCACCGCCGTCTTCGCGGGCTACGCCGCCGGTATCGGCATCCTGGCGGCCCAGTCGCGCCTGGTTCGCTGGCTGGAACGCGACCCCGAAGCCCGCAAGCGGATCGAAGCCTAGATCCCTACATCTCGCCCCGCCCGCCGCCGTTGTTCATGAACAGCTGCAGGGTGCGCAGGCGGGCCAGCCGGGCGGCGTCGGGGTGATAGTCGGCGCGCCGGTCGGAGACGAAGCCGTGGCCGGCGTCATAGACGTGGACGGGCACGTCGGGATGGGTGTCGCGGATCTCCTCGACCTTCTCCATGGGGATGGAGGCGTCGTGGCGGCCGAAGTGCAGGATGGTGGGAACCTTCGGCGTCTCGTCCATCAGTTCGCTGATCCGCCGGCCATAGAAGGCCGAGGCCGCCGAGATCCCGGTGCAGCGGCAGGCCGCCAGCCAGGTCGCCGCCCCGCCCCAGCAGAAGCCGGTGACGAAGACGGCGGGCGCCAGCGCGTCCACCGCCGCCTGGATGTCGCCCGCCACCTGGTCCCATGGCGTTTCGGTGGAGTACTTCACCCCCTTGGCGATGGCGTCCTGGCTGTAGTCGGCCTCGAAGCCCGGCTCGATGCGGTCGTAGAAGCTGGGGGCGATCACCTCGTAGCCGTCCTGGGCGAACCCATCGGCCAGTTCGCGGATGTGATCGGTGACCCCGAAGATCTCCTGGATCAGCACCAGCCCCCCCCGCCGCGCGTCGGGAACCGGCGCGTGATAGGCGGCCAGCTCGAAGCCGTCGAACGTGCTGGTCAGGCGGATGGTCTCGCCCACGGCCCTAGGCGCCCGCGAACAGGTCGAGGGTGCGCTGGCGGGCGAGGTCGGCGCTCGGCTGGTTCAACCGCTCGGGGTCCTCATTGTTGAAGCCGTGGCCGGCGTCCTCGTAGATGTAGACCGCGACGCCGGGATTGTGCGCCAGGACGGCGGCCTTGACCTCGTCGGCGGGGATGCCCGTGTCCTTGCGGCCCAGATGGATGATCACAGGGCACCTGGGTGTCTTGTCGGCGTTGGCCTGGACCAGGCTGCCGTAATAGCTGGAGCCGGCGGCGAAACCGTCGAGCTGGCAGGTCGCCAGCCAGGTGAGCGACCCGCCATAGCAATAACCCACCACGAACACCTTGCCGGCCGGCGCCAGTTCGTCGCGCACGGCGTCGATGTCGGAGAGCGCCTGGCCCAGCGGGGTGGCCCGCGCATGGGTGACCCCGGCGGTGAGGCCCGCCGGATCGTGGCCGGCGGTGAAGCCCGGCTCGCGGCGGTCGTAGAGGGAGGGGGCTATGGCCTCGTAGCCGAGGTCGGCCCAGCGGTCGACGTCGCGGCGGATGTGCTCGTCGATCCCGAAGATCTCCTGGATCACCACCACCCCGCCCTTGCGGGCGCCCTTGGGCGCTGCGCGATAGACCGAGAACTCGAAGCCGTCGGCCCCCTTCAGCTTGGAAAACTCACCCATCTCGTCCCTCCCGATTTTGTCGTCTGAGATAGGCCGGTGAGCCGGGATGTCCAGCGTGGTTGGCGCGTGAGAGGGGCGGCGCTAAGGATTCCAAACGCTGGCTTTTCGTGGAGTCGATCCGTTGAACACGCCGTCGCTGCAGCCCTTCGGGCCGGAAATCTGGCTGTCCGCCGGGCCGGAGACGCAGGTGATGGGCTTCCGTTATCCCACGCGCATGGTGGTGATCCGGCTGGCGGGGGGCGAACTCTTGGTCTGGTCGCCGGTGGCGCTCACCGCCACCCTGAAGGCGGAGGTCGAGGCGCTGGGGGAGGTGCGCCATGTCGTGGCGCCCAATTCCCTGCATGACCTGTTCCTGGCCGAGTGGCGGCGAGCCTATCCGAAGGCCACATTCCATGCCGCGCCGGGCCTGCGCCAGGCCCGGCGCGATCTCGTCTTCGACGCCGACCTGGGCGACACGCCGCCGCCGGAGTGGGCGGGCGACCTCGATCAGGTCATCGTGCGGGGCAATCGGATCACCCAGGAGGTGGTGTTCTTCCACCGGCCCAGCGGCACGGTGATCTTCACCGACCTGATCCAGCAGTTCCCGCCTGGATGGTTCAAGGGCTGGCGGGGCATCGTGGCGCGGCTGGACCTGATGACGGAGGCCGAGCCGCAGGTCCCCCGCAAGTTCCGTCTCGCCTTCACCGATCGCCCGGCGGCGCGGGGCGCGGTCCGGCGCATCCTCGAATGGCCGGCGGACAGGGTGCTGATGGCCCACGGCGCGCCGGTCGAACGCGACGGGCGCGACTTCCTCGTCCGGGCCTTCTCCTGGCTGAAGCCGTGAGGGCGTGTCCTAAACGTTGAAGCGGAAGTTCAGCACGTCGCCGTCGCGGACGACGTATTCCTTGCCTTCCTGGCGGAACTTTCCGGCCTCGCGGGCCCCGGCTTCGCCCTTGAGACCGACATAGTCCTCATAGGCGATGGTCTCGGCGCGGATGAAGCCCTTCTCGAAATCGGTATGGATCACGCCAGCCGCCTGCGGGGCCGTGTCGCCCTTGTGGATCGTCCAGGCGCGGGCTTCCTTGGGGCCGACCGTGAAATAGGTCTGCAGGCCCAGCAGGTGATAGGCCTCGCGGATCAGCTTGTTCAGGCCAGGCTCGCTCAGGCCCAGGGTCTCCAGGAATTCGGCGCGCTCACCGGCGTCCAGCATGGCGATCTCGCTCTCGATCTGGGCGGAGATCGCGACGTGGTCGGCGCCGTCGCGGGCGGCGCGCTCGGCCACTAGGCGGGACATCTCGTTGCCCTCGGCGGCGGAGGCCTCGTCGACATTGGAAACATAGAGGGCGGGCTTTGAGGTCAGCAGCTGCAGCATGCGCCAGGCCTTGTCGTCCTCGGCCGGGACCACGGCCTTGCGGGCCGGGCGGCCGGCGTTGAGTTCGGTCAGGGCCAGCTGCGCCAGGCGCAGGGTCGTCGCGCTTTCCTTGTCGCCGGCCTTGGCCCGCTTCTCCAGGTTGGTGACCCGCTTTTCCAGGCTCTCCAGGTCGGCGAGCATCAGTTCGGTCTCGATGGTCTCCAGGTCGGACAGCGGATCGACCTTGCCCTCCACGTGGGTGATGTCGTCATCGATGAAGCAGCGGGCGACGAAGGCCACGGCGTCGCAGTCGCGGATATTGGCCAGGAACTGGTTGCCCAGGCCCTCGCCCTTGGACGCGCCGCGGACCAGGCCGGCGATGTCGACGAAGTTGATCCGCGCCGGGATGATCTCCTTGGACTTAGTGATCGCCGCCAGCTTCTCCAGCCGGGGCTCGGGCACGGCGACGTCGCCGACGTTCGGCTCGATGGTGCAGAACGGATAGTTGGCGGCCTGCGCCTGGGCCGTCTGGGTCAGGGCGTTGAACAGGGTGGACTTGCCGACGTTGG
>JAZKBZ010000040.1:0-10837 GCA_040388315.1 Pseudomonadota bacterium
GCCGGCCTGTCACGCCGGAGGTCGCGGGTTCGAGTCCCGTCATTCGCGCCACTTTCCCCAGACATCGCTGGTTTGACGCGCGCAGGGCGCTGGCGCGGCCGTGCGCCCTCCCCCGCCGGGCGAGGAAGGGCGGCGACAGGTCAGTCGGTGGTGTCGTCGGTCTCGGCGCCTGGGCCGTTCTTCTTCATCGACTCGATGGCGTTCTTGGCCGAGGCCTTGGCGGCGTAGCCCTCGGTGGAGAACATGACCTCGCCGTTGGGGGCCTTGAAGCGCACGCGGAACTCGCCCGCCTTGTCCTTGTAGATCTCGAACTTGTAGGCCATCTCGCAGCTCCGTCTGTCTCTTCGGTCCCCCGGCCCCCGAAGTTAGCCCTGAGTCGCGACGCCCGCCACTCAGAGCCTTTTAGGGTCAGATGATGTCATCTGACCCGTTCAAAAAGGCTCCAATTCAAAGACATAGAGCGCGTCGGGCGGGTTAACCGGCTTCCACTTAACCCTGACGCGCTCTAGGCCTGGAAGGAGCCCCGATCGTCGGAAAGCGTCCCCTGGTGGACGGCCTCGGCGATCCGCTCGGCGCGCTTGAGCGGGTCGGTCATGTTGGTGGCCTTGCGGGCGAGGACATAGGCCGCCATCAGCCGGGCCTCGTCGGCCGTGGTCCAGTTGGCCGGATCGTGGACGCCGAGCTTGGCGATGGCCGCCTGCAGGGTGCCCGGCACGTGGCCCGGGCGGTTGACGTGCTCGTCCAGCACCAGGGCCACCCCCTGCTCCGAGGTGAGCCAGCGGCGGACGGGAATCCCGGCGGCCTTGGCGTCGAGGAAGCGGGCCATGCGGCTGGCGGCGAAGCTGAGCTCGCAGGCGCGCATGTCGTGGTGGTGGCCGGCCCGCCAGAACCGATAGGCCCAGGCCGCGCCCCGCAGCTGGACCTTCCGCGCCGCGGTGTTCAGCACCACCCCATTCAGCACCAGGTAGCCGGTGACAGCCGTGGGGCCCGAGACCCGCACGTCCAGGCCATGGCGGCCGAAGCAGTCCTGGAAGGCGGCCGGCGAGGTGGCCTTCAGCCGGGCCAGGAGCGCCGGCAGCTCGCCGGGGTCGCCGGCCGGGCCGCAGGTCCACTGGAAGAGGCCAAAGGACATGTAGCTGTTGTCGTAGGAATTGACGGCCTCCAGCAGGCCCTCGTTGGCGGAGATGGCGCGCACGACTCGCACCGCCGAGGGCTTGAGGTCGGGCGGCGGCGGATTGCCCGCCAGCCATCCGGCCAGCGAGGTCCGCCCTATGGTGTAGAAGCCGCCCTTGCTGGCCGAGGCGAAGGCGCGCCCGTCCGGGGTGATGGCCTTGCCGCCCACCACGGTGACCGGATGGGCCGGATCGTCGGGCATGGGCGGGGCGGCGGGGGCCGGCGCGGCCGGGGTCGGCGCCGCCACCGTCTGGCTGAGATACTGGCTGGCCACCCAGCCGGCGCGCACCGGCGCCTTCAGGGTGGCGATCCGCGTCCAGCCGGCCTTCGACTCGAACATCTCCACCCCGTCGCCCTTGTCCAGGCTGCCCATCAGGGCGCCGCCAGGGCCGTCCCGCAGATTGAGGCTCTTCACCGCCACCACGCCCGCCGTCATCGCCCTGCTCCCTGGAAGCTCAACACATAGTTGAACAGCGGGCCGGCGCGCGTGGCAATGGCCTAGCCTGGCGCGCGCAGACCCTTCAGCGCCTCACCCCAGCGGGCCAGCTCGGTGAGCATGGCCACGGCGGCCTTGTCCTGCAGTTCCGGCGGCTTGAAGCCGTCCTCGCCGAGGTGCTGGTTGAACATCGGCAGGGCCACGCCCTCGGGGATCGGCATGACCTTCACGCTGGTGAGCAGCAGCTTCTCCATCTGCACCGACCGCAGGCCCCCGGACGCCCCGCCATAGCTGACGAAGGCCGCGGGCTTATAGGCCCACTCATGGACCAGGTAGTTCACCGCATTGGTGAAGGAGGGCGGCGGCCCGTAATTGTACTCCGGCGTCACGAAGACGAAGGCGTCGGCGGCCGCGACGCTGGCGCTCCAGGCCTTGGTATGGTCGTGGGCGTAGTCCCGCAGGCGCGGATGCTTGGGTTCGTCGAAGACCGGCAGGTTGAACTCGGCCAGGTCCACCAGCACCGCCTCGAAGCCGGCATGGGCCTGGGCGACCTGGTGGAACCAGGCGGCGATCTTCGGTCCCTGCCGGGTCGGCCGGGTGCTGCAGACGATGGTGTGGAGCTTGAGCGGCATGGGACCTCCGGGGACGCGTGCCCCCGGGTATAGGCCCCGAGGCCCCTACCCCGCCATCTCGCGTTCCTTGGTCAAGACAAAGTCATCGGGATTGGGCGCCAGGGTGGCGCGCCAGTAGTCCACCAGGGCGAAGGGCCAGTTCTGGCTGACCCGGCCCTTCTCGTTCTTGTACCAGCTGGTGACCTGCGGGGCGCCCCAGGCCATCAGTTTGTTGCCCTCGTCGACCCGGATGTTGAAGGCGTCGTGCACCTGCGCCTTGGGCTCCAGGGCCCGGGCGCCGGTCTCGGCCAGCAGCTTCAGGCAACCGAGGATGTAGCGGACGCTGCACTCGGAGAAGAAGATGATCGAGCCGTTGACGACGATATTGGTGTTGGGCCCGTAGATCATGAAAAGGTTGGGGAAACCGGGTGTGGTCATGCCCAGATAGGCGCGCGCGTCACCGTCCCAGGTGGCGTGCAGGTCGGCGCCGCCGCGGCCCTTGATCTTCATCGGATGCAGGAAGCGGCTGGCGTAGAAACCGGTGCCGTAGATGATCACGTCGAACTCGCGGGCCGTCCCGTCGGCGGTGACGATGCCGGTCTCGGTGATCTCGGTGATGGCCTCGGTGACCAGCTCGACATTGGGGCGCTTCAGCGCCTCGATCCAGACGCCGTTGTCCAGCAGGGCGCGCTTGCCGCCGACCGGATAGTTGGGGATCACCTTCTCGGCCAGGTCGGGCCGGTCGGCCGCCTGCATCCGCAGGGCCTCGGCCACCATGGCGCGGAACATGGCGTTGGCCTCGCTGACCGCGCCCGGATCCCCCTTCCAGTCGGGGTCGGCGCGGACGCCGGCCAGCAGGCCGTCGGTGACCATCCAGAACAGGAAGAAGCGGTACCACTTGTCGTAGTTGGGGATGTGCTCCAGCAGCCAGTTCATCCCGGCCGGCACGTCCTCATGATAGTGCGGGGTCGGGAAGCACCAGGGCGGTGTGCGCTGGAAGACGGTCAGGCTGGCCACCTTGCCGGCGATCTCCGGCACGAACTGGAAGGCGCTGGCCCCGGTGCCGATCACCGCCACCCGCTTGCCGGTGAGGTCCACGTCGTGCCGCCACTGGGCGGAGTGGAAGGCCGGGCCCTTGAAGCGCTCGCGGCCCTTCACGTCGGGCAGGCGCGGACGGTTGAGCTGGCCCACGGCGGTGATGACGGCGTTGGCCTCCACCTGCTCGGTCCCCTTGGAAGTCTTCAGGGTCACCTTCCAGACCGCGCGGGTCTCGTCCCAGATCATCTGCTCGACGCTGGTTTCGAAGCGGACCTTCTTGCGCAGGTCGTAGCGGTCGGCGACGCCGCGGAAATAGTCGAGCAGGACCGGCTGGGTGGAGAAGTGCTGGGGCCAATTGTGGTTGGGCTCGAAGGAGTAGGAATAGATGTGGTTGGATGAGTCCACCCGGCAGCCGGGATAGGTATTCTCCAGCCAGGTGCCGCCGACGTCGGCGTTCTTCTCGACGATCTCGAAGTCGACCCCGGCCTGTGTCAGGCGGATGCCAGTGAGCAGGCCTGACATGCCGGCCCCGATCACCAGGACGTGCATGCGCCGCGCGGCGTCCTTCAGGACGGGAGTGACCCACTGCGGGTCCTTGCTCGACTGGCCGCCGATGGCCAGCTCGTCGTTGAGGAAGTCGGCATAGTCCTCGGGGATGTCGGCCCCGGCCACGAAGCTCATCATCCGGCGCAGGGCGTCGGGGTCGGGCGTGATCGGCGCGGGCGATCCCTTGGCCACCCAGTCGAGGATGGCGGCCTTGGCCTGCGCCCGGAACTTGGCCTGCTCGGCCTCGGGCACCCCGGTGTCGCCGCGGGAGAGCGGCGTGTAGGTCGGGGTCCACTCCTTGCGCAGCCAGCTGATGTCGCCGGTGAGCTGCACCAGGGCGGCGGCCAGGGCCGGCTGATGCGCGGCCTCCAGCGCCTGATCGAGACCACCCAGATCGAGCTTCGCCATCGTGTCCTGCCCTGATTTATCGTTGTTCTTGCGGGCAGAATACGCCTCTTGGCGTCACGCGAAAGGGCGCCCCAACGTCACCCCCCAAGGCCTTGCGCGGCGGCGATGCGGGCGGCCAGTTCCGGCGAGAGAGCCATGCCGGACGCGGCCAGGTTCTCCTCCAGGTGCGCCATCCGGGTCGTGCCGAACACCGCGCTGGCGACGCCGGGATGGGCCAGGACATAGGAAAGCGCCGCCTGGGGACCGGTCATGTCGGGCTGCCGGTGCAGGAAGCCGAACCGCCGGCCGGCGAGCACCTCGGCCCGGTGGTTCCTGGCGGCCCGCAGGGCGTACCAGAGGTCGCGCGGGGCGCGCAGCTTCAGGACCTGGCCGCCCGTGTGGCCCATGGCCAGCGGCATGCCCGCCAGCACCCCCTTCCCCGCCGCGGCGGCCCGCGCGATCAGCGGCCCCCGCTCCGGGCGCAGGACATTGTAGTCCACCATCACCACGTCGAAGTCCGGCAGGCCGATCACATGGTCGATGACCTCGGGATCGAAGCTGTTGACCCCGAGGGTCCGGATCAGGCCGCGACTCTTCAGGCCCTGCAGGACCGCCCGCAGCTCGTCGGTCAACTCGGCGACCGCGGGGCCATGCAGCTGCAGCAGCGGCAGGCTCTCCAGGCCGAGATGGCCCAGGCTGCGCAGGACACTGGCCTCCACCGCCGTCGGCGACATGTCGCGGACCACGCGGCGGCCGTCATGGCGGGTCCCGGCCTTGGTGGCGATCACCAGCCCCGTCAGGTCCCGGCCCCGCAGGGCGCGACCCAGGCGGGGTTCGGCATTCCCGCCGGAATAGCTGGCGCCGGTGTCGAGGAAGGTGACACCGCGGTCGAGGGCGGCGTGGACCAGGGCGATGGCCTCGCCCTCGTCAAAGGCCCTCTGCCCCCACCAGCTGGCGCAGCCGAGGCCAATCTCCGAGACGGTCAGGCCGGTCTTGCCGAGAGGGCGGTAAAGCATTGTGGGTCAATAGCCTGCGGGGGGAGAGCTGTCCTCTACCAGAGCCGCTTGTTCGCGAAGGCGTGGCCGGAACCCTGTTTCAGATACCGCTCGAAGGCCACGGCCTTGGTCTCATCGGAGAACGCGAGGTAGGTGGTCAGCCGCATTGCCGATCTCTCGTCAGATGGGAGCACTATCCGGAGAGAGCCCTGCTTCGCCAAGGTTACGCAGGGCATCCTGCTTCGAGTTCCAGGGAAAGACCTGTCCTGCGAAGCTCGTAGAGCGACGCAGGATGGTGGGCGGCGAGGGGTTCGAACCCCCGACCCCCTGGGTGTAAACCAGGTGCTCTGACCAGCTGAGCTAGCCGCCCTTCGGAACCTGGTTCTACCCTCGGTCCGGAAGCTCCGCCAAGGCCTCCATAGAAAAGGGGCGGCCACCTCCCCGGCGACCGCCCCGTTCCAATTGTTGCCGGCTTGAGGCGCGCTTAGTTCAGCGCGCTCTTCAGGCCTTCGCCGACCCGGAAGCGCGCGGTCTTGGACGCGGGCCGCTTCACGGTTTCGCCGGTGCGCGGATTTCGCGCGGTGCCAGCCGCCCGGTTCACCGGCACGAAACTGCCGAAACCGACGAGCCGGACTTCTTCACTGGCCTTCAGAGAGGCCGTGACGGAGTCGATGAAGGCTTCCAGCGCGTCTTTCGCCTGCGCCTTGTTGAGGCCCGCCTTTTCGGCGATCGCCGTGACGAGTTCGGCCTTGGTCATTTGGTGTCTCTCCCAGCCCGTTATAGGTCCGCGGACCCCCCGCGGTGTTCGCGAGGCTGCTTCGCGTGACGCGATTATGGCGGTCTCGCGTCAGGCGTCAAACGAAGGCGGCGCGGGAACACCCCGCGCCGCCCACTTATTTGCAGTTAATCCGCCAATCTTTGCGGTTAACCCGGGATTCAGTGCGTCAAAACGGCCTCGGGATCGCCATCATCGACCGCGAGGGGAAGGGCCGGCGTCGCCGGTTCCTTCCACTCGATGGGCACCAACGGCTTGGTCAGGGCGAGCGCCAGGACCTCGTCGACCATCTTTACGGGGATGATCTCGATGGCCGACTTCACGTTGTCGGGGATATCGGCCAGGTCCTTCACGTTCTCCTGAGGGATCAGCACGGTCTTGACGCCGGAGCGCAGGGCCGCGAGCAGCTTCTCCTTCAGGCCGCCGATCGGCAACACCCGGCCGCGCAGGGTGATCTCGCCGGTCATGGCGATGTCCTTGCGGATCGGGATGCCGGTCAGGACCGAGACCATGGCGACGGTCATGGCCACCCCGGCCGAGGGGCCGTCCTTGGGCGTGGCGCCGTCGGGGACGTGGACGTGGATGTCGGTCTTCTCGAACATCGGCGGCTTGACGCCGATGCTGAGCGAACGGGCCCGGACATAGGAGGCGGCGGCGGAGATCGACTCCTTCATCACCTCCTTGAGGTTGCCGGTCACGGTCATGCGCCCGCGGCCCGGCATCTTGATCGCCTCGATCGTCAGGATCTCACCGCCGAACTCGGTCCAGGCCAGGCCCGTGACGATGCCGACCTGGTCCTCCTCGTCGGTCTCGCCATAGCGGTATTTCCGCACGCCCGCGTATTTGGCCAGTTTCTCGTCGTCGATGGTGATTGAAAGCGTCTTCTCTCTCGCCATCTCGCGCACCGACTTGCGGGCCAGGCCGCCCAGGGCGCGCTCCAGCGAGCGTACGCCGGCCTCGCGGGTGTAGTAGCGGATCAGGTCGCGGATCGCGCTTTCCGGCACGACGAATTCCGCCGGCTTGAGGCCGTTCTCCGCGGTCACCTTGGGCAGGACGTGGCGCAGGGCGATCTGGACCTTCTCGTCCTCGGTGTAGCCGCTGACCCGGATGATCTCCATCCGGTCCAGCAGGGGCTGGGGCATATTCAGCGTATTGGCCGTGGTCACGAACATCACGTTGGACAGGTCGTAGTCGACCTCGAGATAGTGGTCGCCGAAGGCGTTGTTCTGGGCCGGATCCAGCACCTCCAGCAAGGCCGAGGTCGGATCGCCGCGCCAGTCGGCGCCCAGTTTGTCGATTTCATCGAGCAGGATGAAGGCGTTGGTGGTCTTCACCTTCTTCATCGACTGGATGATCTTGCCCGGCATGGAGCCGATATAGGTCCGGCGGTGACCGCGGATCTCGGCCTCGTCACGCACCCCGCCCAGGGAGACCCGGACGAACTCGCGATTGGTGGCTTCGGCGATCGACTTGCCCAGCGAGGTCTTACCCACGCCCGGAGGTCCGACGAGGCAGAGGATCGGGCCCTTCAGGGCGCCGGTCCGGGCCTGCACGGCCAGATACTCCAAGATGCGTTCCTTGACCTTCTCCAGACCGTAGTGGTCCCGGTCGAGGACTTCCTCGGCCTTCGCCAGGTCGATGGTCTTGGTCTTGGCCTTGCCCCACGGGATCGACAGCAGCCAATCGAGGTAGTTCCGCACGACGGTCGATTCCGCCGACATCGGGCTCATGTTGCGCAGCTTCTTCAGCTCCGCATCAGCCTTGGTGCGGGCTTCCTTGCTGAGCTTCGTGCGCTTGATGCGCTTTTCCAGCTCGAGCAGCTCGTCGCGTTGATCGTCCTGCTCGCCCAGCTCGCGCTGGATCGCCTTCATCTGCTCGTTGAGATAGTACTCGCGCTGGGTCTTCTCCATCTGGCGCTTCACGCGGTTACGGATTTTCTTTTCCGTCTGCATGACGCTGATCTCGCCCTCCATCAGGGCGTAGACCTTCTCCAGGCGCTTCACGACATTGAAGATCTCCAGCAGGTTCTGCTTCTCGGAGATCTTGACCGACAGGTGCGAGGCGATGCGGTCGGCCAGCTCGCCGGGCGAGTCGACCTGGGGCATGGAGGCCAGGGCCTCCGGGGGCACCTTCTTGTTGAGCTTCACATAGTTCTCGAACTGCTCGACGACCGCGCGCGACAGCGCCTCGGCTTCCGTCGAGGCCGCGCCGTCCTCGGAGATGAAGGCGACCTCGGCTTCGTAGAACTCGGCTTGATCGGTGAACTTGGAAATCCCGGCGCGCGCCTTGCCTTCCACCAGCACCTTCACGGTGCCGTCGGGCAGCTTCAGCAGCTGCAGCACGGAGGCCACGACGCCGACGTCATAGATCGCCTCGGGCGACGGATCATCGTCGTCCTTGTCCTTCTGGGTGGCGAGCAGGATCTGCTTGCCGGGGGCCTTCATGGCCTCCTCAAGAGCTCGAACGGACTTTTCGCGGCCCACGAAGAGCGGCACCGGCTGGTGCGGGAACACAACGATGTCCCGCAGCGGGAGGATGGGAAGAGTCTTGATCTCAGACATGTGCATCTACTCCTGGTGGGCCCCCTTCCAAAGCAGGGCCCGTCCCATATTCCGACCGGGTTCCCCCAGACGATGTGTCTGAGTCGGTCGGCCCGTCCGCCCAGCTTGAGCGAATTGTCGGCCATTTATGTGGACGCTTTGGCCCCCTTCACAAGCTGAGCCGGAGTGTCCGCGACAATGCGTCTGAAACTGGTGACGCCCGAGACACAGGAAATGGTGCGCCGCCGCCACAGGTGCAAGAGCTCAGCGCCCCATGTCGGGCGCCGGGCCAGGCCCTTCCCAATCGGCGCCCGCAGCCCCACTGTCGCCGAGAAGCAGCCGACGGGAGGTTGGACATGCTGGAAGGCCTGAAGGTGGTGGAGTTCGCCACCTATGTGGCGGGGCCGGGCGCGGCGGCGGTGATGGCCGACTGGGGCGCCGAGGTGATCAAGGTGGAGAGCGCGGCGGGCGATCCGATGCGCGCCTTCTATCCCGACACACCCGAACAGCCCGGCAATCCCGTCTTTTCCAACGACAATCGCGGCAAGCGCGGGATCGTGCTGGACACGGGGACGCCGGAGGGCCGCGAGGCCCTGGTGCGTATCCTGGGCGACGCCGACGTCTTCATCACCAACCTGCGGCCCGGGGCCCTGAAGCGGGCCCGGCTGGACTATGACAGCCTGAAGGCGGAGCTGCCGCGGCTGATCTACTGTAGCGTCTCAGGCTATGGCCTGGACGGCGAGGCCGCCGACCTGCCGGCCTTCGATATCACCGCCTTCTGGGCCAAGGGCGGCGTGGCCGCGGCCACCATCCCCAGCGACGTGACGCCCTTCAACTGCCGTCCGGGCTTCGGCGATCACGTGACGGCGCTGGCGGCCCTATCGGCCGTGCTGGCCGCGCTGCGGGCGCGGGATACGACGGGCCAGGGACGGCTGGTGGAGACCTCGCTGATCCGCGCCGGGACCTATGCGGTGAGCTGGGACCTGGCGGTCCAACTCCGCTACGGCGAGGTGAAGACCGCCCAGCCCCGTCGGGAGGCGGTGAGCCCCCTCTCCGGCTATTTCCGTACGGCGGACGGGCGCTGGTTCTCCATGGTGCCCCGTGGCGCCAACCCGTGGCGTCCCGTGGCGCTGGCGGTCGACCGACCGGACCTGGCCGAGGCCCCGCAGTTCCGCGATCCGCTCTGGCGCACGGCCAACGTCGGCCAGGTCCTCGACATCCTCGACGAAGGCTTCGGCAAGCTCACCCTGGCCGAGGTTAGCGCGCGCCTGACCGCCGGCGACGTGATCTGGGCGCCGCTGCAGCGACCGCAGGACGTCGTCGACGATCCTCACGCCGAGGCGGCGGGATGCTTTGTAGAGGTCCAGGACAGGCACGGCGGGTCGTTCCGCGCGCCCAATACCCCAGTGCGATTCCCGGGTTTCGACTACGGAGCCAGGCGCCCTGCCCCGGGCCTGGGCCAGCACACCTCCGAGGTTCTGGCGGAGGCCGGCTATTCCGCCGCGGATATCGAACGTCTGCGCGGGCTGGGCGCGGTGACCTGAAACGAAAACGACCGCGGCGAGGACGCCGCGGCCGTGGATATTCGCTGGTGAAGCTCGGCGGTTAGGCCGCGCCGCCCTTGTCGCGGCGCTCGGCGTAGATGACCAGGGGCTGGGCCCGGCCTTCGACGACCTCGGCGTTGACCACCACTTCCTCGACGCCGTCATAGGTCGGCAGCTCGTACATGGTCTCGAGCAGGATGCCCTCCAGGATGGAGCGCAGGCCCCGGGCGCCGGTCTTGCGGATGATGGCCTTGCGGGCCACCGCGTTGAGGGCGTCGTCGGTGAAGGTCAGGCCGACATTCTCCATGTCGAACAGGCGCTGGTACTGCTTGACGAAGGCGTTCTTCGGCTCAGTGAGGATCTTCACCAGGGCCGGCTCGTCCAGGTCGTCCAGGGTCGCGATGACCGGCAGGCGGCCGACGAATTCCGGGATCAGGCCAAAGCGCAACAGGTCGTCCGGCTCCACCTGCCGGAAGATCTGGCCCGTGCGGCGGTCGTCGGGATCGGAGACCTTGGCCCCGAAGCCGATGGAGGTGCCCTGGCCGCGGGCGGAGATGATCTTCTCCAGGCCGGCGAAGGCCCCGCCGCAGATGAACAGGATGTTCGTGGTGTCGACCTGCAGGAACTCCTGCTGGGGATGCTTGCGCCCGCCCTGCGGCGGCACGGAGGCCACGGTGCCCTCCATGATCTTCAGCAGGGCCTGCTGCACGCCCTCCCCCGACACGTCGCGGGTGATGGAGGGGTTGTCCGACTTGCGGCTGATCTTGTCGACTTCGTCGATGTAGACGATGC